>JAGATC010000006.1 GCA_017621455.1 Alistipes sp.
AAGCAATGGCCATCATGTTGTGATTTGCTTTTAAATTTGTATCTTTGACATATCAAACACATCGTGTTCCTAAACTGTAGACCTTTTGATGCGTTGTGATTTGCTTTTAAATTTGTATCTTTGACATATCAAACACATCAGAAATTAGGTAATAAAAATAACATCATAGTTGTGATTTGCTTTTAAATTTGTATCTTTGACATATCAAACACATCTACGTCACGCTGTGCGCGCTCTGCCTTGAAGTTGTGATTTGCTTTTAAATTTGTATCTTTGACATATCAAACACATCGTTTATTTCTTGCACCGCCTAACCATATTGTTGTGATTTGCTTTTAAATTTGTATCTTTGACATATCAAACACATCGAGGGTTATACTACAAAATGAAAGCAAATGGTTGTGATTTGCTTTTAAATTTGTATCTTTGACATATCAAACACATCACGATTCGTGCAATACGCTGGATTAGATGATGTTACAAGGGTAATTAGAAATTAAAAATCACGGTGTTTGATAAAAGGATTTGCTCCGAGATGGGGCAAATCCTTTTTCTATTATCAAAACATCTCGAGTTGTTGCACAGGCTGATCTTGCTTAACGCGTTGGCATCCGCGAAATAGTTCCATTTGACCAAATTGTTTGTCGGTTACAGTCAGGATGCCTACATAACCATCTTTGGGCAAAAGTTGTTTGACGCGCTTAATGTGAACATCTGCATTTTCGCGGCTTGGACAATGTCGCAGATAGATAGAAAACTGAAACATAGTGAATCCGTCGCGTAGGAGTTGTTTGCGAAATTCAGCATATCTCTTACGCTCCGCCTTTGTCTCGGTTGGTAGGTCAAAAAAGACAAATATCCACATTACTTGGTATTCGCTAAATCGGTCTATCATTCCATAATTGGATAAGCAATCTTACGAATCTCCCCACTATAACATCTGTATAGCGATGCTGTAGTCATGCCGACGCCAATCATTAATGGGCTACGACGTCCATTTATTACCACGTCAAGAATGGGAATAGAGAGTAACTTACTCTTTAGCTCCGGCGTCAGCTCCGTTATGTTAGCCCCGCTACCGACAATCTCAGCAACAAGCCTATCTACATAGGGTCGATATGGCTCCATAATATCATCTGCGAGGCAGTAGGCATTGTAGCGGTTGTGGTGATGTATGCCCAACGTTGGCAGAAGCCCACTACCTACCAGTGAACGTGCTACCACGGCTCGCAGTATTGCATACCCATAATTCAGCAGATTATTGGGTGCTACACCATCTCGATCTCTATGGAATCCCTTGATGTTGCCAAAGAGATTTTGCCAATAAAATGCCGCCGCCCTACCTTCGAGATTATCTGTATCTCCACTTTTGACCTGTTTCGCCCAAGCCTCCATATTACCGCACTCCATCCCTCTCTGGATATATAGTACGGCGGATTGGTTGATAATCTTTGCTTGTATGGTTTGCTGCCACAGCTGTTTCTTTAGCGGCAGCGATGCCTCAATCTGATGACGGAAACGCTCCGACTGTGTAGTGTTGCCAGCAAGAGGGAGCATCAGCCCTGATGGCATACGCTGCTCGTCACAACTTATTATAGCCACATTATTATCAAGCAAAGCCCCCAATGCGCCTTGAGTAATGGTTATTTGCCTATTATCAAGCACAACTACTCCAATATCCTCAATTGGAATTCGTTTTACGGATGACTCTTTGAAATTGGTGGATAGTGTTGTGTTTTTCTCCACTTCAGGCAAGCGAATTTCCAATTGCGATAGTCTTACTGATAAGTAGGCAGGATTACCGAAATATAGTGTGCGCTTAATCATAACTCTGTCATTTTGCCAGTTATGCCAACGTGAACTTTATGAGGATTATTTTCGCATAGCGATTTTAAACTAAGACGCTTTAATTTCCCCATCAGCTTTGCTTCAGCTGAGTCATCGTTCACCGTGGTCTCCAGATGATGCCTAAAGAAATAGTCACCTTTAGTCATCTTCTGCACTCTGTATAGATACTTACTAAGCAACGCATAGTTTTCGTTACGCATAGCTTCCTGATATAGTTCCTCATTCATTCCGAGAATAAACATCTCGTTCTGTTGCATAGAGAACTTAAAACGCCACTTTGCCGACTTTGGCAGCTGCTCTTGGAATGCCTCGGGCATAGCATCGGTTACACACTCCCAAGCCTTTGCGACATCGGTAATAATGGTGGGTAGGCCATACTTCTTACGTTCAACAGCGTGCCAGAAGGTGACGATATGCTCCTGTAGTTTACCTCTCTCATCCTCGTAGATGGCAACGTGGTGATTGTTGCCAGGCTTGACAAACGATATAGCCTCGCCACGATCGTTATAATGTAATGGAACGGTTGCACTTAAACCTGTGTAACATCTAACACTGCGTATCTCGCGGCCTTGATGGTCTAATACTGGTTCCGCAAATGCTTTTTCAGGTTTGCCTCCATGCTGTTCCAAACGGTTGCGGAGAATTTCGCGGATGCGTCTATCTACTACATAGTCGACATCCTTTAAGGCTATAGATCCTACCTTATATTTAATGACATACTCCTGCTTACTGCTCTCGCTATTGCGGATTCGACCGTATACGCTCTCCTCACTCAATGCGCCACGTGGTATAATTACGCCGCGCTGAACACAAATGCGCTTACCTCCCTTACGAATATATCGTTTACCAACACTTGCAGCTCGCTTACCACTCTTAAACGATACTGCAATCTGCTCGACAGCCTTGGTAACCTCGGCCGTCGAAAAGTGGGGCTGTATCGTAATATAACGTTCGAGGCGTGTGAGTCTCTGTTGTGTAGCGCTTCCCTGCTTACCATCGGCAAACGATTGGAAAGCGACATCCTTTAGCGAGTTAAGGTTGTTGATACGCTGAATATAACTCTGCTTGGTGCAAGCGATAGTGAGTGCATCGATGGCGTGATGGCGATGATCCATACGCTTCGACCAACCTACGATACGTTCAACCGAGGTCTTTTGGCCATCAATCTCGCGCTCGACAACTTCAGTAAGACCTGCAGCCTTGTAGCGCTCAAAGTTCAGTGAGTGCAGAACTTCATCCCATCCCCATAGGTGGCGGATGAAGTCTGTAATAGAGCCACTTGTTGAATAGACATTATAGCATACCGATTGCAATAGCTCCTTGGCCTTCTTGGCGATATATTGGCTCTCACGCAGCTGTCGTTCAATAAAGTCGGTAGGAATATCCGAAGCCTTCATCAGGAGTTTGTTACGCTTGGTGTGCGAAATCTTTTTGCGTTCAGCCAAATCGTTAACTCGCTCGATATAGGCATTAAGGTCCCCCTCTCCTCGACTCATCATAAAGTCGTAGGCTGTACGGTTGTCCTTCTCCTTATTGCACTTTCGGCACGAACATACCTTATTCGAGAAACTGTCGTCGAAAAGTACCGAGCGAGGGATGATGTGCTCAACTTCTACGCCAAAGCCGTTTAGGAATTCGTTTACGTTGACCGTAGTGCCACAATACATACATACGTGTTCCGACTCATCCCACATCTTATATTTCTGAATGCGTGAGCGCGTAGGGTAGAGCCCATACTCATCTTGAATACGCTTGGCAATGTCGTCGTTCTCTCTTTGGTTACTATTCATTGCTTTTGTCGCTGATTCTCTCTCTTCGCGATTCTGCTTCAGCTCGCGTGCCAACTCCACGCGAATCTCATCGAAGCGACCATACTCCGACATCAGAGCATTAACCAGATTAACAAGCTGATTAAGAATCTTTTCTACAACAGGCTGGCGCAACTCGCCCTTTTGTATGGGTTCCAATTTATCGACTAATTCTCGTGCGTTGTTCTGCTCCTTGGTGAGAGAGGTGTCGTCGTAGCCAGCGGCAATCTTGGCATCATAGTATTGCATACCATCCATCAAGTAGGGTAGTATCCTGCGCATAGCGCGCGACGATTTGTTACTGTAGCCGCTCTTAACAAAGTCTATCTGACATAAAGCCTCAATAACAGCCTCATCTTCAATCGTAAACTTATTGCGCAAAACTGAACGTAACTCGTCAATATCGGAGATGGAGTATAGTGTATGCCATAAACGATATAGCGGTTGTTGCTCAACGGAGGCATCAATCTCCTTTGTCACCTCGCCAGTCTCGGTATTAACCTTGTGGCCATCCACAACGCTCAAATCAAAACGGAGCAACTCTTCACAACCATCGCAATTCTTGAGAGCTTTATCGATGGCACAGTATGTAGTATTGCCTTGTAGTCCATTGCCAACAGCCTTGCCAATAAGCCAGTCTTTAGGCTTGACGCCAATAATCTTTGCCAACTGTGTAGCTTTGAGCTTTTCGGAGGTGTTAAGGGTGGTGAAGATTGCTTGCTTCTGCTCTAAACTTAAGTATAGGGTGTCGTTTACCTTATTTTTAATATTAAGATTGTTGATGCTCTCCCAAATCTTACATACCTGGAACAGCGGCGAACTGCGAGGTGCAACCTTTGGTCCGCAGTTAATGATGCGGTCGCCTCGCTTGACATAGTGGCTCTCCAACTCACACTTGCCAACAAGATGCTTGCACGACTTGAGGGGACGCTGATGGAAGATGATATAATCACGTATATGTGCGATGACATCACTGGTTAGTACCTCGGGGTAGAATGTATGCTGACAAGCCATAATCTTGTCGTACTCCTCTACGTAGGCAACTCGGGGATAGATGCGCTCCTTGCAACGATATGCCTCATTTGCTTTTAGATTTTCGTGCATCAATTGGCCAATAGTCAAGCCTCGTTCGGTTAGCTCACGATAACGCTCAACTACTTGAGCAACATAGTCGCCTGTTTTCTTGTCACCGAAATCTGATTTTGCTGTGCGGTAGCCTCGTTTCTGGTTGATATGACATAGTACACGGCCAAGTTCCAGTAATGATATCTGCTCGTTTACGGCCTTTGCACGCAAACCCCATAGTTCAAGTTTGCTACACTTTAGTGTGGTGCCGCTATACATTCCCAGACTACTCAACTTGTCCAATAACAAACTGCGGCGCAACTGATAGCGGTCGTAGCCCTTGCGCTGTGTTCGCTTGGTAGTTCTATCAGCATTCTTTGTAAGAGCCTGACCTTTAGAGAACTGTGTGCTCTCGTCGGGGTTAAGTGGGATAATTCTACTGCCGAGGCCTAAGATTGTATCTTTTGATAATGGCGTTTTATCGTCAATTATCTCCTCGCTATGCTCTTCTATAACAGCCCAACCTATGCTTGTTGAGCCAAGATCCAAACCTAATACGCGTTTCATAATGAGGCAAATTTAAAAGGATATCACAAATATACTCAAAAGTTTGCAATATTGCCAATTATTACGTACATTTGCAATACAAATTTAAAAGCAAATCACAATAAGGATTTTTCCGTTGTGAAAACATTCAAGGTGGGGGTAACCTCGCCTTTTTTTCGTTGATGGCGCGAAAATCACCGTTACCTGTTATCCGTATATAAAAATAGACCGCAACATGCGTTGCGGTCTTTCTTGCGATATATGCTCGCTACTATTAGTATGACTTAGCGAAGAGTACGCGGAACTTCGAGGGCTTGCCCGAGAATACGCACGTGCCCTCCTCCTCAACTACATCCATAGGGATGCAGCGGATGGTGGCCTTCGTAGCCTCCTTGATAGCCTGCTCGGTCTCGGGAGTGCCATCCCAGTGTGCCGAGATAAAGCCACCCTTGTTGTTAAGCACCTCCTGGAACTCCTCCCAGGTATCAACCTTGGTAATCATAGAGTTACGGTAGTCGAGAGCCTTCTGGAAGATATTTTGCTGAATCTCGTCGAGCAACGCCACGATGCGCTCCGTGAGACCCTCCTGCTTAACAATCTCCTTTGATAGCGTGTCGCGGCGAGCAAGCTCGATAGTGCCATTCTCCATATCGCGAGGGCCGAGTGCCAAGCGCACAGGCACTCCCTTCAACTCATACTCAGCGAACTTGAAGCCCGAACGTACGTTGTCGCGGCCATCAACCTTGACAGATACGCCCTTAGAGCGAAGCTCCTTAGCCATCTCCTCGAGGCGCGCTACAACCTGCAAGCGCTGCTCCTCACCCTTGTAGATAGGCACCATAACAACCTGGATAGGCGCCAACTTTGGAGGAAGCACAAGACCATTGTTGTCCGAGTGAGCCATGATAAGAGCACCCATAAGGCGTGTAGATACACCCCACGATGTTGCCCACACGTACTCCTGCTTGCCCTCCTTATTGGTGTACTGCACGTCGAATGCCTTGGCGAAGTTCTGACCAAGGAAGTGTGAAGTGCCGCTCTGAAGAGCCTTGCCATCCTGCATCAACGCCTCGATAGTAAGCGTGTCGACAGCACCTGCAAAGCGCTCGTTAGGTGACTTGTGACCCACGATGACGGGCACGCCCATCCACTCCTCGGCAAAGGTCTTGTAGACGTTAATCATACGCTCTGTCTCCTCCATAGCCTCCTCGGCTGTGGCGTGTGCGGTGTGACCCTCCTGCCAGAGGAACTCGGCGGTACGCAAGAAGAGGCGGGTACGCATCTCCCAACGTACGACATTAGCCCACTGGTTGCATAAGATGGGCAGATCGCGGTATGAGGTAATCCAGTTCTTGTAAGTATTCCAGATGATTGTCTCCGACGTAGGGCGCACGATAAGCTCCTCCTCCAATCGCGCTGCGGGGTCTACGACAACGCCCTTGCCCTCCTCATCATTCTTGAGACGGTAGTGCGTAACCACGGCGCACTCCTTAGCGAAGCCCTCAACGTGGCTTGCCTCACGCGAGAAGAACGACTTGGGAATAAAGAGTGGGAAGTAGGCATTCTCGTGGCCTGTCTCCTTGAACATGCGATCAAGGACATCGCGCATCTTCTCCCAAATGGCATAGCCATAGGGCTTGATTACCATACATCCGCGCACTGCTGAGTTTTCAGCAAGGCCCGCCTTGATAACCAAATCGTTGTACCACTGCGAGTAGTTCTCGTCGCTCTTGGTCAAATCTTTAAGTTCAACTGCCATATTTATCTATTTGTTATTTGATTATTCAGCTTACTGTTAGCGCTTACCTATGTATATAAACGTTAAGCGCGACAAAGATAATAACAATTATTCATTTGTCGCACCTAAACTCCCATATTTATTTACCTCAGCGCTCCACAATTCTGTCGATGCACTCCATGGCGGTGTCGTATTCGTAGCCTAAACTTAGTGCGTATCGCAGCAGCTTGCCACGTAGCTCGTAGTCGTTTGCCGCCTTTACGCTGTGCAGCTTGCGCTCGAGCTTTGTCTGAAGACGCTCAGCCTTAGTCTCATCCTCCCTTAGTGGTGCAAGCACAGCGTTAATAGTCTCCCGCTCAATCCCCTTCTCGCGTAGCTTGAGGGCAATCTTACGCTCGCCCCAGCCCGATAGCTGGCTCTTCTCGCGGGTGTACGCCTCGGCATAGCGGCGATTGTCTATGTAGCGTGCCGAAGTTAGCGCGTCGAGGACTCCTTGTCGCTCAGCCTCTGGAACACCCCATGTGCGCATAAGACGCATCGCATCGCCCGTACTCTTCTCGCTACGTGCGCACAGCCTCTCAAGTGACTGCAGTGCCTGCTTTGCCGTCTTTGTCTTACGCTCGCGTGGTGCAGGCGTCATCTCGCTATCGAACTCCCCACGTATCACTTTACGACTGCGCATAACATTCTCTGTTTACCTCTAAAGTCCTCTTTAACAATTATATCAGTGTAGCCCTCGCGCTCCATCATCTCAGCCATTTCGTCTGCCAACAACTCGTATATCTCGAAGTATATGCGGCCGCTGGGCTTGAGTATCTTACGTGCCGTGCGGGCTATTGAGCGGTAGAAGATAAGGGGGTCGCTATCCTCGACAAATAGTGCCATATCTGGCTCATAATCAGTTACGTTCTTGCGCATAAGAGCCTTATCGCTATCTGGGATATATGGCGGATTGGATACTACAATATCAAAGCTCTTGCAAGCAACGTTGCTATCGAAGTTGCCAAGGGCATCGCCCTCAATAAAGCGTACGTCAGGTGCGTAGATAGCTCCGTTTTCGCGAGCGATGGCAAGTGCCTCGGGGGATATATCCAACCCCCAAACCTCACTATCTGCAACAGCACGTCTAAGTGCCAAGGCGATACATCCGCTACCGGTGCATACGTCCATAATCTTCGCACCATGTGGCGCCTCGTTTGCTATCCACTCTACCAACTCTTCGGTCTCGGGACGGGGGATAAGCACCCCTTCGCGCACGTGTAGCTCCATGTCGGCAAATTCCGCACGGCCTATGATGTATTGCACTGGGCGCCAACGACGTATGTCGCTGCAAATACTCTCTAAGTCGGCTATTTCGAGTGGCTGGTTTGGCTCTATGATAAGGTCGTTGCGCGAAATGCCTCCCAACGAGGTCACTATCATCTCGGCAATCTGGCGTGCCTCCACCTCGGGGTAACACTCCATGGCGGTATGTGTGAGGTGGTTATATATCTCTCTGCGCGTGGCCATCCTATAGTTGGAGTTTAAGGTCGGCAAGAGCTACGGCAGCCATCGCCTCGACAACGACCTGCGCGCGACGTGCTATGCAACTGTCGTGACGGCCACCGATTAATAGTGGCGAGAAGCCATGCTTGAAGTCGTAGGTGTGCTGAACTATAGATATGCTTGGCGTAGGCTTAATAGCCACGCGTACAACAATATCGTTACCATTGGCTATGCCTCCGTTGATGCCGCCCTCGTTGTTCGAGAGCGTTGCACCTGAGGCGTCGACAATGGCATCGTTACGCGCCGAGCCTCGCTTACGTGCCCCGGCAAAGCCATCACCAAACTCCACGCCCTTAACCGCGGGAATGGAGAAGAGTAGGTGTGCCATAACGCTCTCCACGGAGTCGAAGAAGGGCTCTCCCAGTGGCTCCTTAATGCCCGAAATCGTGCACTCAACAACACCACCTACGGAGTTGCCTTCTGCTGCAGCGGCCTTAATAATATCGTCAAATTGGCGTTTGTCGCTTACGCCTCCAACCTCCACCAATTGGGTGTTGAATGTAACGCCATCGAGTATCTGTTTGGCAACTACTCCCGCGGCTACAAGGGCTACGGTCATACGTCCAGAGGCTATGCCACCACCCGAAATATCGTAGTTGTCGCCATATTTTCTAAGCTGCACTAAGTCGGCATGCGAGGGGCGTGGCTGACGACGCAGATGGTCGTAGTCGTAGCTGCGTATATTCTTGTTTTTGAAGCTTATACGTATTGGCTCTCCGCAGGTGCAGCCATTGGCATCTATACCCTCGATGTGTGGCGCATCGTCCTCGCGACGTGGGGTTTCACCCTTTAGCTTTGGGCGGCGACGGTCGAGGTCGGTGGTAAATAGGCTCTCGTCGAGCTTAATGCCCGCGGGCACACCCTCGATGATTACGCCCACCTCCTCGGCATGCGAAGCGCCAAATATGGTTATTTTCAGTATGTTGCCAAACGTGTTATTCACGGCCGTGCTCTCCTTTTAGCATGTTCATATCTTCGAAGAACGAGGGATAGCTCTTGGCTACACACTCGCGATTGCGTATCGCAACCTCCTCCTCGATGCGTAGTGCCGTTATTGCCAGCGACATGGCTATGCGATGGTCGTCGTGCGAGTCGACCTCTGCGGCGTGGGGCATGCCGCCCACAACGTGCATAACATTCTTGTCGTAGTCGAGCTCGATGGCGATGCCAAGTTTGTCGTACTCCTCCTTGAGTACCTCTGCGCGGTCGCTCTCCTTGCCACGGAGTCGCTCTATGCCGTATATCGTAGAGACTCCCTCGGCAGCGGCAGCGAGTGCCACAAGAGCGGGAAAGAGGTCGGGAGAGTGTGTAGCATCAAAGGTGAATGCCTCTAATGGTCGGTGAGCCACGGTGATGGCATTCTCCTCAATAATGATTGATGCTCCGGCACGCTCGAGTGCTCGACAAACTGCCGTGTCGGCCTGGCGCGATAGGGTAGATATGTTGCGTATGGTAACTTCGCCCGCAATGGCTGCGGCAACCATAAGGAATGCCGCGGCACTCCAATCGCTCTCAATAGTGTAGTCTACGGGTGTAAACTCCTGATTTCCTTCAATGTAAAACTCGGTGTAGTCGCCCTCGTTGTGCATTATCTCCACACCAAAGCGCTCCAATGTGTCGAGCGTCATATCTATGTATGGTGTAGATACAGCATCGTTTACTACAAGCGTAGTATCCTCCTTTGCTAATGGTAGGGCTATGAGTAGACCTGTGATAAATTGCGACGATATGCTGCCGTCGACCACCACCTTGCCGCCCTTCATGGGGCCACAGACCTCGATAGGTAGATGTCCTCCACCATCGCGCACAGCTACGCCGAGGTCGCGCAACGGCTCCACCATCATCGACATCGGGCGATGCTTCAATGTGCCCTCGCCGTCGATGACCATGGGTTTGCCTACGAGCGAGGCAATGGGCGTAAAGAGGCGTGCCGCTAAGCCCGACTCTCCAACATTTAGCCTATCCACCGTGGGGTTGAGGCCACCGTCAATAATAAGGGTGTTGTCGTCTTCGATGGTGACACGTGCACCGAGGTTGCGAATGGCCTCGATTGCCGAACGTGTGTCGCGACACAGTTCAATGCCACGAAGCGTGGTGCGTCCCGAAACAAGCAGGGCTGCTGCCAACGCACGCTGTGCATAACTCTTTGAGCATGGCGGTGTTACCTCACCGCTTAATCTATTCCCTAACGGGATACTACTATCATCCATAAATTCTGCTTACGTCTAAAGCCTTTTACAATAGGTCGCTCTCGTTGTCGTCGGTGTGTACGCCCATCTCGCGCAGTGCTGCTTCACGCTCAGCCTCCTCACGCTCACGCATCTGGCGGCGCATTTGTGGCGAGGTACGAAGCTCGAAGTTGCTACCCAGGTATACCTTACGTACCATCTCGTCGTTTGCGAGGTCCTCAGCCGTACCTGTCTTTAGAATCTTACCCTCGTAGAGAAGGTATGTACGGTCGGTAATGGCCAGGGTCTCGTCGACGTTATGGTCGGTGATGATGACACCAATGTTCTTATCCTTAAGCGTGCCCACAATATTCTGAATATCCTCTACGGCAATGGGGTCAACACCTGCAAATGGTTCATCTAAGAGGATGAACGAAGGGTTGATAGCCACGGCGCGGGCAATCTCCGTACGGCGGCGCTCACCACCCGAAAGCTGGTTACCATAGCTCTTGCGCACCTTCTGCAAGCGAAACTCCTCGATGAGCTGCTCGACACGCTCACGCTGATATTTGCGAGAGTAGTCGGTCATCTCCAGCACGGCACGCAGATTATCCTCCACCGTTAAGCGGCGAAAAACCGATGCCTCCTGTGCGAGGTATCCCACGCCCATCTGAGCGCGACGATATACGGGGAGCTTGGTGATGTCGGTAATCTTGCCATCGTTGTCTTCGAGGAATATTCTGCCCTCGTTGGGTTTGATTAGTCCCACAATCATATAGAAGGTGGTTGTCTTACCGGCGCCGTTAGGACCGAGCAGACCGACAATCTCTCCTTGGTTGACGTCAATGGTGACATGATTCACGACGGTGCGTGATTTATAGGATTTTACCAGTTCGCTTGTGAATAGTCTCATTGGCCTATTGCATTTTTTTTGTAACTTTTTTGCAAAGTTATCACTATTTTTCAAAAAAATATATTATATTTGGGTAAATTTTTTTAGATAAAAATTATGGATACCGAACAAAGCGTATTATTACACGATAAATTACGCGAGTATTTTGGATTCTCATCGTTCAAGGGTAACCAGGAGGCAGTCATTCAGAATGTGCTTTCAGGTAAGGACACCTTCGTGCTTATGCCCACAGGAGGTGGAAAGTCGCTGTGCTACCAGTTGCCTGCCCTTATCATGGACGGTGTCGCCATCGTCATATCGCCCCTTATCGCCCTGATGAAGAATCAGGTCGATGCCATGCGTACCTTCTCTACGGAGTCGGGTATTGCGCACTTTCTGAACTCGTCACTCAACAAGTCGGCGATAGCACAGGTGCGACAGGACGTACTCGACGGACGTACCAAACTACTATATTTTGCCCCCGAGTCGTTAACTAAGGAGGATAATATCGCCTTTTTGCGCAAGATAAAGATTTCGTTCTATGCCATCGATGAGGCACACTGTATCTCGGAGTGGGGTCACGACTTCCGCCCTGAGTACCGTCGTATTCGTCCCATCATCAACGATATTGGCCAGGCTCCGCTGATTGCCCTTACAGCGACGGCTACGCCCAAGGTGCAGATGGATATACAGAAGAACCTCGGTATGACCGATGCTACGGTATTCCGTTCGTCGTTCAACCGCCCGAACTTATATTACGAGTTGCGCCCTAAGCTCAACGTCGACCATGACATCATACGCTTCATCAAGCAGAATGAGGGTAAGAGCGGTATTATCTACTGCCTTAGCCGTAAGAAGGTGGAGGAGTTGGCCGAGTTGCTTCTTGCAAATGGCATCAAGGCTCGCGCCTATCATGCGGGCATGGATGCACAAACGCGTGCCGACAACCAAGACGCCTTCCTGCATGAGAGGGTCGATGTCATCGTGGCGACCATAGCCTTCGGTATGGGTATCGACAAGCCGGATGTGCGCTACGTTATCCACTACGATATCCCCAAGTCGTTGGAGGGCTACTATCAGGAGACAGGCCGTGCAGGCCGTGATGGTGGCGAGGGTCACTGTCTGACGTTCTACAGCTATAAGGATATTCAGAAGCTCGAGAAGTTTATGCAGGGCAAGCCCGTTTCCGAGCAGGAGATTGGCAAGCTGCTACTCTTGGAGACTGTGTCGTATGCCGAGAGCTCGATGTGTCGCCGTAAGTCGCTTTTGCACTACTTTGGCGAGACCTATCCCGAGGATAATTGCGGCAACTGCGACAACTGCTGCAAGCCTAAGCCCAAGGTAGAGGCTAAGGAGGAGCTGCAGTTGGCACTCGAGACATTGAAGGCTATTGGCGACAAGTTCAAGGTAGACCACCTTGTGGCAGTGCTTATGGGTAAGGTTACGGCCATGATTAAGAGCTATAGCCACAACAAACTTGAGATGTTTGGCGCAGGCGAGGATAAGGATGCTCGTTTCTGGAATGCGGTAGTGCGCCAGGGCTTGATTATGGGCCTTATCGACAAGAATATCGAGAACTACGGACTTATATCTATAAATGCACGTGGCGAGGAGTATATTAAGAAGCCCACGTCGGTAACTATTACCATCGACCACGACTACGATGCCGAGGAGGAGAACGAGCCTTCAGGCCCAATCAAGGGTGGTGGCGCTGCCGATGAGGAGCTATACGCCATGCTTAAGGACTTGCGTCGTAAGGTGGCAAAGCAGAACGATTTGCCTCCGTATGTAATCTTCCAGGATCCATCGCTTGAGGATATGTCTATCCAGTACCCCATCACCATCGAGGAGTTGCAGACAATCCAGGGTGTAGGTGCTGGTAAGGCTCAGAAGTTCGGTGCAGAGTTTGTAAAGCTCATTAAGGCCTATGTCGACGAGAAGGAGATTCTTCGTCCGCAGGATATGGTCGTAAAGGGCGTTGCCAACAAGTCGAGCAACAAAATTTTCATCATCCAGTCTATCGACCGTAAGATGGACTTCGAGGATATTGCACGTGCTAAGAACCTCGATATGGATGAGCTGCTTACCGAGATTGAGGCTATCGTCAACTCGGGTACGCGCCTCGATATTCAGTACTACCTGAATACCATCATGGATGAGGATAAGGTCGAAGACATATATCTCTACTTCAAGGAGGATGCCGAGAGCGACTCGTTGGACGACGCTATCGAGGAGCTGGGCTCGGAGTATAGCGAGGAGGAGATTCGCTTGGTACGTATTAAGTTTATATCGGAGGTAGCAAACTAATGGCAGAGGTACGCGCAAAAAAGGCTCTTGGACAGCACTTCTTGACAGATTTGAACATTGCCCGCAAGATAGCCTCGTCGCTATCGGGCGGCACTACCGAGGCGCCTGATAAGGTGTTGGAGGTGGGTTGCGGTATGGGCGTGCTCACGCAGTTTCTGTTGGAGCGTGACGATATTGTCACGTATGGTGCCGAGATTGATGGCGAGTCGGTGGAGTATCTCCACGCCCACTATCCCGAGTTCGCGCCACGCTTGACCGAGGGTGACTTCCTTAGGATGGATCTACGCGAGGCGTACGGCGAGAGACTTAAGATTATAGGCAACTTCCCCTATAATATCTCGTCGCAGATATTCTTCAAGGTGCTCGAAAACCGCGATATAGTGCCCGAGTGCGTTGGTATGATTCAGAAGGAGGTGGCTGTGCGCTTGGCGGAGCCTCCAGGCTCGAAGGAGTATGGCATACTCAGCGTTCTGCTACAGGCGTGGTACGATATAGACTACCTCTTCACCGTGGGTGAGAAGGTGTTTAACCCGCCTCCAAAGGTTAAGAGTGCCGTTGTGCGCCTGGTGCGTAACGATGTCGAGAAGTTGGATTGCGACGAGGCGCTATTCATAAAGGTCGTTAAGGCGTCGTTTGCTCAGCGTCGTAAGATGCTTCGCAACTCACTCAAGGCGGCGTTTGGCAACTTTGGTGGCCGTGAGCATAAGTTTTTCACGATGCGTGCTGAGCAGTTGTCGGTAGCAGATTTTGTGGAGCTCACAAACTGGGTGGCAGAGAATAGGGAGTAGTATATATTATATAGGTAGAACGAAAATTATAAAATGTGACCCAATATGAAGAGATTGTTTGTTTTTGCAGCCGTTGCACTATGTGTTGTTGCATGCCGCACTGATAAGGAGAAGGCTGAGGTGCAGCTTGAGGATATCGCCGAGGCTGCTCGCGAGGGCGATGCCAAGGAGGTTAAGGAGCTCGTTGAGGAGATGGCTATATGGTATGAGGGTATGAGCGAGGAGGAGAAAGAGGCTCTCGATAATGAGTATATGAATGTCAGGGTTGAGACGGGTGGTGCTGTGCTTGGTAGCGAAATAATGGTTAATCGTGACGAACAGTAAGGTGAGTAGGCCTTCTGCCATTTAAATATGTGGCGTAACAATCGAGTGTTAGGATTGTTGCGCCACATTTTTATTAGCTACCTACTCTTTTTTATATAACTGAGGACAACTATAGCCCTTTTTTTGTAATTTTGTGGGAGATTAATAATGTGGAGTGTTATGCAAGCTGTGTCAACTAAGGATAGACTTTGGACGCGTGACTATGTCGCTGTCTGTTTGGCGTCATTTCTGATGTCATTCTCGTTCTTTATTCTTGTGCCCACACTGCCTCTCTACTTAAAAGATACGTTCGGTATAGGTCAGGCATTGGTGGGTGTGGTTTTGTCGTGCTATGTTGTTGCGGTGTTGAGTGTTAGACCCATGGCGGGCTTTGTAGCCGATGCGCTTCCGCGTAAAAAGGTATATATCATCGCCTATACGGTCTTTGTGCTCTCGTTCCTCGGCTACTTCTCCATCACAGAGTCGTTGGCACTGTTTATCCTCCTGCGCATATTCCACGGCTTCTCGTTTGGTATGCTAACCACGGCAGGTAATACGCTCGTAATCGATGTTATGCCCTCGTCGCGCCGTGGCGAAGGCCTTGGTTACTATGGCGTTACGAATAACCTCGCTATGGCATTTGGCCCTATGGCGGGACTCTTCGTTATAAGTACGGGCGACTACACACTGCTCTTTGCCACCTCGCTCGTTACAGGTTTTATTGGACTTGTGCTCGGTGCTACGGTGCGCGCACCTAAGAAGCAGCCTATTGAGGGTGGCGAGTTTAAGCTCTCGGCCGACCGTTTCTTCCTTAAGGAGGGCATACGAGCATGTGTCGCCTTCTTCCTCTTGGCCATTCCCTACGGTATGACGACAAGCTATATGGCCCTGTATGCTGCCGAGGTGGGCATCACGCATAACTCGGGTCTCTTCTTCACGGTTATGGCTGCGGGACTTATCACCTCGCGCCTACACTCGGGTAAGCGCGTCGATAAGGGCTTTGTTACGGAGACTATATTGGTCGGTATCGCCATCGCATTCATGGGAGGTGTGGGCGAGGCGCTGCTCTCTACTGCGGCATCGTATAGCTCAACACTTGCTCACGTCGTCTATTTTGTTACCGCCTTCCTCTTTGGCTACGGCTATGGCACGATGTTCCCAGCATATAACACCCTCTTTATTAACCTTGCGCCCAACTCGCGTCGCGCCACAGCAAATGCCACCTACCTCACCGGCTGGGATGTCGGCATTGGTGGCGGTATGCTTATCGGTGGCTCCATTGCAGAGTATGGCTATTCGTACTGCTATATGCTCGGCGCGGTGCTGATTCTTGTCGCTTTGCTCTTCTTCCGACGCGTCGTTACCCCGCACTTCGAAAAACATCGCCTGCGCTAAGTCCCGCTATCGCTTAATCGAGGATTTATTTGATGCATTGTTATAACTGCTTAAAAATCAGCCGTATATAAATTTATTATTTGCAGCGATGTAACTATCTGATTATCAGCAGGATGAAAAACTCGTTATTTTACAACTTGTAACTTATTGATAATCAGCGTGGTTTATACCCCTCCGCGGAAAAACTTTCGCTCGAAAAATTTGGTCGTAGCTCTGGTTGTATTGTAACTTTGCAATAGGAAAAATCAAAAATTGCGAAAAAAGTGCAACCTATAAATTTTACGACTATGAGACGTTCAATTCTTTTTTTAGCAGCTCTCGCGCTTATGACCCTTGTGGCATGTGAGACCGTGCCGAGCGACCTTCGACCCATTAAGAAGGTGCCCGGCATTGAAGTTGGCAGGGGAGACGATGCCTATACCACTACTAAATATAAGGGAGCAACTCTGCCAGAGGACCCCAATTCCCGTGGCGATATGGTGGATGTGCTTAAGATGGTGGGTGACCAAAATGGCGCTATTGATGACCAGCTCTTTGTAGAGCTACTTCAGACCAAGGTCTTCGAATGTAATCTGCGTTTTATGTATATACGTTGCAAAAACGGTGAGGAGCCAGCTTTTTGGTCGGACGCAAGCGACTGGTGTGGTGGCCAGATGATATTCGACCTGGTACTCTACAACGATGGTACGTTGGCTGTGCCTGTTTCGCCCAGTTGCGCCTTCCACGGTGAGGCGCACGAGTACATCCACTCTTTGGGCCACAAGGGCTGGTCAAAAAGGGAGAAGTGGCGCTACGATGCCGAGAACGACATGCTCTATACAAGCGAGGATGACTCCTATGCTGCCAAGGTGCTCTACTTCGATGGTGAGTGTGCCGTACTCGAGGGTTATGTCTATCCTATGTGGTTGTATCTCGATAAGGAGAACGTTTGCGACTACAGTCGTGAGACACCTATGGAGCTCTACTGCTTCAACTTCAAGGATGACCGCGAGGGATGCATGGAGGGCTATAGCCTCTCGTATGAGGAGTATGCAGCTATTATTAATGAGTATCGCAACACGGTGATGTCGTTTGAGGGTAAGTATATGCCCGATGGTGTGATGGATAAGATGCGCGAGTGCATAGCACTTATGGAGCAGCAGCAGCCCGAGGATATAGACGATGCTAAGTTCGTGGATATGCTCTTGTCGCAGAGTCTTACTTGCGCAGATAGATTCATGACTAACGACGACTTAGACGCTTGGAACTGGGGTACTCAGGCCTATACCGAGATGTTCGATGTGGTATCGTGCTTGGGCGATATGATTGCTACGGATGATGGAGGCTACGTATGCCGCACTGCCGTTGTCAAGGCTAACGACAATTACGATGCTTTGGTGGCTGCTGGCTGTAAGGGATGGTACGAGACGGGTGTATGGAGCTACGATGCCGAGAGCAACACTCTTAAGATGGAGCGCGGCGATAAAAGCTATGAGAGTGTTGTTCACTACTTCGATGCCACTACGGGCGATGTTGTATTGCGTGGTGTTGCGGGTTTTGTCCTCGACTTCGGCTATGATACCGAGATGCTAAGGTGTAAGTTTACCCCGACCGATGTATCAAGCTATATCGATGGCTATTTGAGCTACGCAGATTTTACCAGACTATGGAATAGCCTATTATAGCTCTCGCTCCGACTCCAGAACAGAGCCTCGATGACATTATAAATAAGTAGTATGGTGGGCCCCATTTGCGGGGTCCACTTTTTTTTCTACATATTTACGCTGTAAAGGAAATAGATTATTGGTGTAATTAACTGTAAATCAGTGATTAACGTCGTGTATTTGCGTGTTGTTTGTGTAACTTGCTGATAATCAATAAGATGAAAAACTTGTTATTTAATAGTTTGTAACATGTTGATTATCAGTATAGTTTTGGGGCGAACGCGGAAAAACTTTCAGCCGAAAAATTTGGTCGTGGCACCACTATAGGCTAACTTTGCATTACGAAAGGACGAGAAAATAGATATAAATAATAAAACAGAAGTACTATGAGAACGAAAAATTTTTTCTATCTACTATTGGCGCTACCTCTAATGTTTGTGGCGTGCGAAAAGAGTAATGGCGATAAGGTCGACCCACCTACTCCCGACAGCTACGATGTGAGCTTGGAGGCGAAATACCTCTTGGTGGAGTATTGGGGCGATGAGTTTACCCCAGGCGTGGATAACTACTCGGTCATCATCGCCGAGAACGAGTTTCAGATGGATCTTGGCGGAGGGTCGCTCAGCGAGGGCTCATACTACTGCCTCGACCTATATGCTCCTGTCACCGAAGATGGCGAGCTTCCCGCAGGTACATACACTTTTGATACGACGGAGAGCTGTGCTGAGTGGACCATAGACGGCACAGTATGTGGCTTGATTATGGTTGACGCAGAGGGTAACTTTATTACCGACGAGGAGGGTGTCAGCTTTAGTGAGGCTACGCTCGTTGTTGAGAAGAACCGTGCCGAGCTAACAGCCGTTATTGAGGGTAAGACGCACTACGTTACATTCTCGGGTAAGTTCGCAAAGATAGACTCTACGAATGAGGGTGGCGACGTAATTCGCTCTACAACGCTTATAAACGATGTTACTATCGAGGGCGACAATGCAATGTTCGTAGCTGAGACTGGCGCGGTGGGTGCATATCTGTTTGTTATGGAGAACTACAGCGATGAGGGCGCAGGCGATGGCGCGATGTTTATGCTCGAGATAGCGTTGGAGGAGGGTAGCACCTCAATCTCTGGAACGTATAGCGTGGAGGATGGTACATTAAATATAGGTACGTACGATGCCTACGGTATGTGGGGCTCGTGGTACTTCGACACCGTGGATGGAGAGCTGGGACAGTGGTATGCAGCCATTCATAGTGGCTCGGTGACATTCACTCAGGAGGGCGACACCTGCGCTATGACACTCGACTGTAGCGACGAGGAGGGTTACTCTATTAGGGCTACGCTAAGCGGCATGCTCGTTTCGGATAGCTATGTCCCCGAGGCTTTTGTGTGCACTCTTAACCGATAGGCTGGGCTATGAGAAACTTTCTGCTATGCCTTATGGCGGCGCTGGCATTGACATCGTGCGATAAGGAAAAGGATATTACTAATAACGTCGATGACACTGTTATTAAAGACTACTTTGGCGAGGTGGTAGAGATTGAGGTCGATGAGACCAACGTGACTATTCTTGCCACCATGCCTCGTATGACCGTTGACGGCTACGATAACCCCAAGGCGAAAATCAAGCTCGGCTACGAGGCACGCATGGGCGAGATGGTAGGCGAGGAGCAGTTCGAGAGCGAGTATGGCATACGTAACGGCTTGGTGGTGTTCAAGCTCTATAAGCTCGCCCCAATGACCGAGTATGCAGCACGCATCTATATCGAGGATGAACGCTACGACTACTCGGCTGCGAGTGAGGATTTTACGTTCGGAACAGCCAAGAGGGACCCAAAGTGTGAATTTGACTACGACCTTAATATAGAGCCTCGTGGCCTGTTCGCAACGATAACCCTTGACAATATGAGCTATACTGCCGATGGTGAGCCTCATCCACTACGAAGCATTGAGTTTGCGTATCGTAGATATGGATACAATAATGAAGAGCGTGTAAAGGTGGAGTACGATGCCGAGGATATTGTCGATGGGCGATTGGTTATGGAGCTGCCGGCTCAGGGTCATGACTACCTTGCCTATTCAACAATGTACCAGTACTCCATAAGAGTATTGCCCGAGCAGAGTCTCATCCCTGAGGAGCCTGTGTATGACGATGTAGTGATGATGGGTGACTTTACCACATCTAACGCAGAGATAGAGGTTGACTTCTCAACGCCTCTGCTCTCACTTGAGATATTTGATGAACTGGATGGTGTAGAGAATGTGGGCGACAGCCGCATTACTGCAAAGGTTGACAAGGTGGATATCTTCTACGATGGCGTGGCGTCGGAGGATTATAACCCCGAATATCGCAGATACGACGAGGCCGTTAAGCTATGCTATCGCAAAAAGGGTAGCGAGGAGTGGATGTCCCGTGATATGGCTAAAACTGAGGAGGGTGGCTTCGAGGCAAGATTTATAGTCGACAACCCCGAGTCGGACACCATATATGAGGTGTGCGTAGTGGTCTATGCAGGAAGCGACCGCAGTGTAGGACACTACTCCGATATTGCTGAGATTAACGTAAGACCATCATCGGTAAATCAGTAACAAACTGCAAATTATGAGACGATTAGTTATATCAGTCGCTGTGTTGGCTTTGGCCCTACCTCTCTCGTCGTGCGAGCAGATACTGCTATCACCTTTTAAGAAGTGGGGCGATAGGGTTGAGGAGCGACGCGAGAAGCGTACGGTACACCCCTTTGAACTCTTCCTAACAACCACAGAGCCCGAGTTGGATTATCTGCGTTTCTATGGCGAGAGCCAGGATGTTAAGTCCTCCTTTGACCCCACGCCGAGCGATTGGTTTGAGCTATCGTCTACACCCAACGATGCTTTTAGATTCTCCTTGGAGGGAAGATATGCCGAGTTTGCTGATAACACCTACTGCACGGTAGATATCTATCTTAACCAGACCGAAGGGGTGCCGTTTAAGCTTAACACCAAATACCATTTCGGCGATGTGGCCGGTAGAAAGCTCGATGGGTACGTATTGGATGATAGCTTTATGGAGCTATGGCTGGTGAACTACAACGACAAGGATATTAGGCAGTGGGATTTCCTCTCTACCTATGGTTGGATTGAGTTTGCCGCGCTTGGCTCAAATCCCGAGAGCAACAACCCCTTTGTCTACGATGGCGCTTCGGTTATCGATGCTAAGTTCTACTTTGAGACCGTTGACCAAGAGACAGGCAAACTCTTGCTACGTGCCGAGGATTGCTTGTTTAGAAACTGCTGGGGTAGTGCCTACGTGCAGGAATAACACTTGATGCTATGAAGAGATTTTCTATTTTGCTGATATGTATGGCCGTGGCTCTGTTTGCTACGTCTTGTATGGGAACGGCCTATTATGAGGCATATCCCTCTCCTACTACGAGCCTCGATATAGCACCAGAGGGCGATACGCTTCGACTAAAACTCGTGGAGTGGGAGTGGAGTCACACCACACGTTTTGAGCCTGGCGTGATGCCGAAACACTATAGGTATCGCATTGTTGAGGATGGTGTTACGGGTGCGGAGTCCGAAGATCAAACCTATGAGAGTCAGATGTTCCTCTTCGATGCCAACCGCACTGGTGCAACAAAGCGGTATCGTATCGACGTAAAGATTGCCGAGGATTACCACGACGGTCGGAGAGGCTGCCGACCCTACGACAAGTTCGGCAACTGGCATACTGTCTACAACCTTAAGCAGGAGAGCCTGTAGTGCCAAAATGGGAAAAAATACCCCTCCTCGTGAATTTTCTTGCCAAAAATTTGGAAAATTCACGGGGGGGGTAAATTTGTAGGCGATTATTTGTCAATACAATAGAGCAACATACAGATTAAATATGAACCAATAAATTGTAGAGCTATGAGAAAGTTATTCTATGCAATGTGCACGCTACTTGTGGGAGGTGCTATCCTATCGGTAGGTTGCGAGCAATCCCCCGAAGAGGGACAGACAGGACTCAGCGTGAAGGTTGAAGTCGAGCAGACGGATCTATCTTCAATATCGTTTACCATCAGCTCGACCGATGCCACTGAGGTGCGATGGCTTGTCACCGAGGCCTCAGAGGGTATGTGCGATGCCGAGAAGGTGTTGGAGTCGGGTCAGCTATCGCAGGTAAATGCCGATTATGTAGTTAAGGCAAATAACCTTGAGAGCGACACTACATATCTTATTGCGGTGGCTGCAAGGAATGGCGAGAGTGTTGCCATCGACTATGAGATTGTTAGCACCAAGTCTAAATACCACAATGAGGTGGCCCTCGACTTCTCGTTTGTGCGCCGCCTGCTCGACGAGGAGTATGCCGATAGCGATTTCGCACTCTTCTTTACGGATGTGGAGCCAGAGTATGAGCTCACGCTTGTGTTTACTGCCGAGGGTAGCGAGATGCTTCCCGAGGGAGAGTACTCAACAGAGGGTGGCGTAAATGCCAACATCGATGCTAAGAGGTCGTTCCTCAGCTTCACGAATGGCGATGAGCCCATCTATTTCGATAAGATTGAGGCGTGGGTTAGAACTTCCGACCCTGGATATGAGGATTACTACCATATCGACGTAGAACTATATGCGGGCGATGTTCATTACACACTCCTTATACGTGACTTTGTTGGCAATATGCCTTTCTGCGACATATCTAATATGGTGATTGGCTTCCCTGTAATCCGCGAGAGCGAGGATGGCAAGCGTGCTACGATAATCTTCCATACCGAGGATGAGAAGGTGACATTTGTTGCCGAGACATATCTGCGTAACCCCGAGAAGGAGTATCTGATGCCTGGCCAGTATACGGTAAAGGGTGGTGACGGAGGCTTCGTTGCTGGTGATATCGATGCAAACAACTCTTGGTTTATTGCCAACGGTTACTTCGGTATGTTGGCAAGTGGCACCATGAATATCTCGATTAACAACGATTGTGACTACGTCTTTGTCGTAGACATCGTCGATGAGCTTGGCCGCGAGATAAAGTTTGAGTATAGCGGTTATATCCCAATGATGAACTTCGACCGCAGGTTTGCTCTACAGGGCATCACACTTACCGAGCCAGAGAGTGGTCGCTACCTCTTCGAGTTTAGTGGCCCATACTCGCTCTCGTTCGAAGTTTATGCAGATAACCTTGTAGATGGTGTCTACTACATCTTGGATGCCGACGAGGCACAAGGAGCCTATATTGATAAATCATCGTTGAGCTTCAGCTCTGCAACTGAGGGCGATATAGCGATAAAGGGCGGTAAGATGAGCATCGTCGAACTCGATGATGACTATGTGGAGCTCTCCTTCGAATTGCTCGCCGAAGAGGACTACCTTATCTGGCGTGGAGTATATATAGGAGAGATAGGAAACTTAAAATACGAATAGAGTAAATGGCAAGGGGCTGGCTCAAAATATTGAGGCCAGCCCTTATCTTGGCTCGATATACTCTCGTAGTGTCTCGACATAGTCGCTAAATGCCTTGCGCCCCACTTCGGTTAGGCGGCACGTGGTGCGCGGCATCTTACCCCTAAAGCCCTTATCTACGTCGATATATCCCGCCTTTTGCAGCTTGTCTATCTGCACGCTGAGGTTACCTGCCGTCGCCCCTGTCTCCTTGCGGATATAGACAAAGTCAGCCTCCTCGACACCTACGAGTATCGATACTATGGCGAGGCGTAGCTCGGAGTGAAGCAGTGGGTTGAGTGGCTTAAGCATGTCTTGCGCGGTTGTATAGTATATGTCCCGGTATGACCATCATCACCAAGAACACAACTGCAAAGATAACCAATTCTATGTAATAAATAGCCTCCACGTGTGTAATTCCACTCTCACGTAGCGCCGTCGCATACTCGCGCAATAGAAGATGCCCTGCGGGGATAAGCAGCGAGAGTACCATGCCAGCTATTCCCGCTACGGTAAGCACCCTGTGTTGACATATCTTGCCCGTTATCACCGTACCCATGCCCATAAGCATAGCGGTGAGAAAGAGTATGTTTGCGCCATATACGAGTGCCGCAATAAAGGCCATGCCAAACGAGAGGCCAAAGACCATCCATACGGCACTTATGCTGCGGTCTACATACGACTTGGGGCGCGCCACACCTGCACGGCGGTTGAGGATGAGGGTGCCAATGCCACCAACAATGGGTATTAGCCACCATGCCCATAAGCATAGATGCATGGGTAGGTGTAGAAGTTGCGCCACGTACTCAAAAAGTGAGACTATTACGGTGGTGTAGCCCCATAGTAGGAAGTATTTGCCACTCTCGTTGTCGATATGCGCCGAGGTGTCGGCAATCATCTTCGATATAATCTCAAGGCTACGATGCTCGTCAATTTGCTGCTCTCTCATGGCTACTCCTCCTCTTTAGTGTTGCGCTTCACCACGGCGTAGTCGATGACGTCGTATAGCAGGCCTGCAGCAAGACCCAACGTCGCCCATAATCCCCAGTTCAAGCCTGGCGTGGCGAGGTAGTTGACAAGTAGTATAATCGCACAAGTTAGCGCGGTGTGCAGACATCGGCGCTGAAGCTGCGCCTTGGCTGGTAGCTGTTTAATTCTCTCCTCCATAGTTTTTGGCTTATTAAGTTTTCTGGTGCAAATATAAACAAGTTTACAAAATAAACCAAATATTTTCAGGGAATTTTTTCGCCCGCAGTGTTTGCGGGTATTATTTTTAATACCCGCATCGGAGAGGGGAGTTACTCGATCAACTGCGTCATTGCGAGGGCTTTGCCCGTGGCAATCTAAAGAGATCCCCACGTCGCTTCGCTCCTCGGGGTGACGGGCTCGTGTCTCTGCGACCCTTTGTTTGCGGGTATATAAAAGTATACCCACATCGGAGTGGGGCTTTTGTCTCGCACTCTCTGTCATTCTGAACGTAGTGAAAAATCTCCCGGAGAGCACAGCCTTCAACCACCGATGAAACCTCGAGATCTTTCGCTACGCTCAAGATGACACTGTTAATGTCCCGATTATCAGATTCTTCGCTATGCTCAGAATGACTTAGTTAGCGAAGTCATGACTCTTTACTCTTTCATCTTTGCTCTTTTGACCCTCACTGCTTTACCCAGATTAGTTTGTCGGTGTCGTAGCCGCGGTTGCGGGCAAGCGTAAGGATGTGCTCGATAGTGGCATCGGGTAGTTGCGGTGTGCGCGATAGTATCCACAGATACTTCGGCGAACTACTGCCGACCAGCACCCAGTCGTAGTCGGGACCTATGGCCATGATGTTATAGTCGGAGTAGAAGAACAAGAAGAACGACACGCGCAGCTGTCCAGGGCGCTTACCCGCCTTAGCCTTGCCGTCCGAGACCTTGAGAAGCCCCGTCTTAGAGTTTACGCCGCTATTACGCACCGTAATTTTGCCATTAGGTTGCAGCGTGTAGGTGGCCTCGCAGCGCTCTAAGTTACGCTCGAAGCGGTGGTCGTAGCGTGCAATCTCGTACCAGCGACCCATATATCGCTCGGTGTCGAAGTTGCTAACGGTAGAGGTGTCGATACGCTGTGCGTGGCACGATGTTGCCATAAGGATAATTGCTGACATAATAGTGTACAGTTGTCTCATAATAGATAGATGTTTCCTGTGCCTGAAGCATAGATAGTGCCAACCGATAATCGGAATTTGCATTTTTGGCTAAAACGTGTTATCTTTGTAGATTAGAAACGAAAAAATCTAAAAACATACATACTATGAAAGCTATTGTTAAGAACGATTTTCAGTTCGAGGGCCAGAAGGGTCACTATGTAGGTAAGGTGCGTGACGTCTACAACATCAACGACGACTACCTCGTAATGGTGGTGTCGGACCGTATCTCGGCATTCGATGTGGTACTACCCAAGGGTATCCCATTCAAGGGTCAGGTGCTTAACCAGATTGCTGCTAAGTTCCTCGACGCTACTGCCGACATTCTGCCCAACTGGAAGATTGCCGTTCCCGACCCTATGGTTACCGTAGGTCACCGCTGCGAGCCATACAAGGTGGAGATGGTCATCCGTGGCTACCTCTCGGGTCATGCTTGGAGAGAGTATAAGGCAGGCAAGCGCGAGATTTGCGGCGTGGCTATGCCCGACGGCATGGTTGAGAATCAGCGCTTCCCCGAGCCTATCATTACCCCCACAACTAAGGCCGATGAGGGTCACGACGAGGATATTTCGAAGGAGGAGATCATCGCCCAGGGCCTTGTATCGCGTGAGGAGTATGAGCAGCTTGAGGCATACACACGCGCTATCTTTAAGCGCGGTACGGAGATTGCTGCCAAGATGGGCCTTATCCTTGTAGACACGAAGTATGAGTTCGGCAAGAAGAACGGCACCATATACCTTATGGATGAGATTCATACACCCGACTCATCGCGTTACTTCTACATGGATGGCTACGAGGAGCGTCAGGCTAAGGGCGAGAAGCAGAAGCAGCTATCTAAGGAGTTTGTGCGTGAGTGGCTTATGGAGAATGGCTTCCAGGGTCAGGAGGGTCAGCAGGTGCCCGAGATGACCAAGGAGGTGGTAAATGGTATCACGGAGCGCTATATCGAGCTATATGAGGCAGTTACGGGCGAGAAGTTCGTGCGTGCAGAGTCTGACGATGTTGAGAAGCGCATCTACGACAACGTATCGGCATACCTCAAGACGCTGTAATTGATTGAACTATAAATAGGTAGTGGCTAATCCGAGTGGGTTAGCCACTATCTTTTTATCGCCTGGTGGGGTAGGCGCGATGTAGATGCCACGTGGCCTGCCTAATCTTTTTCCAAAGTAGTACGGGGTAGTCGGGGTTATCCTTGAGGAAACGATTAACCTCTCGTAGTGCCCTCTTGCTGCTGTGTCCCGCAAGGAGGCTGCCCACCCAGTTGCGCGGGAAGAAGATGTCGCCCGTGCGTTGCACCTCTTGTAGCTCCTCGAGTGCGGGGTAGATATACTCGACGGCATCTGCCTGGCGCGTATGGTGGTTTAGAAGCGCTAATAGCGATGCTGTCCAAGGCTCGGGGCGGCGGTTTGCGGGCTCCATCAGCGATGCAAATAGCTCGTCACGCACCGCCTGGTCGGGGTGAGCACCGCGAATGATAAACGCGAACTGTGCACGGCGGTCGGGGTTTGTTATGCGCTCAAGCTGTGTCGATAGTATAAAGTCGTATCGTTCGGGAAGACGCACCGCCAGCTCGTAGGCTATCGTCATATAGTCGCTCTCGTTAAGCTCAGCATCGCTAAGGTTTAGCCACTTATCGTAGTAGTGCTCGATGATACGCTCGGAGCGCATAGTGCGTGCAAGTGTTAGCTTAAGGTTGCGAGCCAACGACCTATCACTGTGAGTATTAGCTATGTAAAGTAATCTCTCTTCATCCTTGGCTGTGCCCACATCGAGCATTGGCTGCGCGATAAAGCCACCGAGTGTCGAGCCTACGAGGAAGTTGCGCTCCGAGGGGATGTAGCCAAGCAGGAAGTCGAGCCAACGGCGCGATGATAGCTTATGTTTGAAAAACTCGCTCAGCTCGTAGCACTCGTTGAGCATTATGACTAACGACTCGCGCATAAGGTCATCATCTATCGTTGTCATATTCTCCATCATCCACTCCCTCTGCTTACGGTCAAGTAGGAAAAATCCGTATCCACGACCATCGATATTTGGAATGATGAGTTCGGCATCCTCTATTGCGTAGGGATTGGCGATGTCAATAGTTACATCCACCACCTTCTTTGTATCATCCTCGTATATTGCTAAGCAGTCGAAGCTTTGTGTGCGGTTATTGCCTAGGTTTGCCACCAAGCCGTTAAAGCTGATTATGTTTGGCATTCGTGGTCGTTTTACCCATAGGCGGCTAAATGTCTTGAGGTCAGCATCTGTATGCCTGTCGAGGATGGCTATAATCTCGTCCCACGAGGCGTTGCCATAGGCGTATGTGGTGAGATACTCCTGCATACCTCGGCGGAATGCCTCCTCACCCATTAGCTCCACAATCTTATCCATTACGATAGGCGCCTTGTTGTAGATTGTCTGGCCATATATCAGTCCTGCGTTACGTAGGTTGTCGAGACTCTGGCTTATGGGCGTAGCTCCGAGGGTGCGGTCCTCGTTATATGCCGCCTGTGTGTATGTCTTTAGGCGGTTAAGTTGGTGGTTTACCGTGGGGTATAGTGGCTCGGCCATACGCGCTGCGAAGTAGTTGGCAAATACCTCCTTGCACCATACATCGTCGAACCAGCGCATTGTCACATAGTCGCCAAACCACATATGCGCCGTCTCGTGGGCGATAAGCTGTGTACGGCGTAGGCGCTCCTCCAATGTGGCATTCTCGCCGAGGAACATCTGTGCATCGTTATAGAGCGTAGCCCCCGTATGCTCCATACCACCATACTGGAAGCCGGGCAACATCACGAAGTCGTACTTCGCAAAGGGATAATCTATACCTGTGTACTCCTCCAACCACTCCAGCGAGGCTGCCACCTCCTTAAATATATCGTCGAGCTGTGCCAAGCGTTTAGGGTCTGTCTCGCGGTAGTATGCCGTAAAGCGGTGATTGCCATCGTCATAGGTGGTGGAGTATAGTTTACCCGCCACGAACGAGAAGAGATAGGTGCTTAGTGGCTCGGTGGGGTCGAAGAGTATGGTCTTAGTCTCTCCATTATCTATTACGGAGCGCACCGAGGTGTTCGATACCGCCACCCACTCGGCAGGTATGGTTAGTGAGAGCTGGTGTATCGCCTTTATGTCGGGCTGGTCGAACGATGGGAAGAGCGTGCGTGCTCGGTCGGGGACAAGTAGCGTGTAGAGGAAATCGTCGCGGCGGTTGAGCGACTGATTGTCTACCTTGAAGATTATCTCTACGCTGTTCTCTCCCGCGCGGGTTGCCTCCTTAGCGATGATAATATGCTCGTTATGAAGGCGATGGGCTGCCGATACGTTTACTACGAGGTCGGTATTGCGGAAATCGATGATAACCTCCTCAGGTGCAGCAAGATTGAATGATAGGGTAGCTCTGCCACGATTCGCTACAAGGTCGAAGTGTAGACGATAGTGGACGCTATCTATCGTAGCCTTGCGCCACTCGGCAAGCTCACGGCTCACGCCCTCATCGTAGCGCCTGTCATCCTGCGCCATTGTAGCATTGGTGGCAAATAGTGTGATAAGTAAGGTGGTTAGTATATGTAACGTTCTCATACTATATGAATGGTTTATATCTGCAAAGGTAATAAAAATAAATGAGTTATCTTTCATCTTTGCTCTTTTCTCTTTTTTTACTATCTTTGTATACTCTAAAGAGCGATTGGAAATTAAAACTTTAATAATATGATTAAGAGACTGACAATGCTTATGGTTGCAGCGGCAACAATTGCCCTCGCAGCCCCCGCCCAAGCCACTGAGCCTGAGGCCGTGAAACCAAACTACGAGCTCGCTGAGAGATTCTCACCCACCAAGGTGCGTCGCCTGGTGCCACAGACCATGGTGCACCCCAACTGGTTTGAGAACTCCACAAAGTTCTGGTACTCATGGACTACCGTAGATGGTACCAACTACTACATCGTTGACCCTGCATCGGGTAAGCGTACCGAGCTATGGTCTATGGCCGAGTTAGCCGAGAAGGTTACGCTCGACACCAACTACCCCTTCGATGCTCAGCACCTACCCATCAGAGCCATGGAGCTTAAGGAGGATAAATATGTTCTTTTCGACATCGCTCCAGCAGACGTTATGGTCGAGAATAACGACTACGCACCCAAGGATGACGAGGGTAATAGACTTGTCTTCCACTTCAAGTGGGACATCGCCTCAAAGAGCCTCGAGCGCATAGAGGAGCGCGATGTGAGATACCCCGAGTGGGCAAACGTATCGCCCGATGGCCGCATCGCAGTCTATGAGAAGAACTACAATCTCTGGTACATGACCACTGAGGATGTGGAGAAGCTCGCACGCGACCCCAAGGACTCAACCATCGTTGAGCATCAGATCACTACCGACGCTACCGATGCTACTGCATACCACTGGTTTGAGGACTGCATCGAGCAGATTAAGCCCGATGAGCGCTACCGCGTATTCTTGCAGTGGTCGCCCGACTCGAAGCACTTCGCTACGGTGCGCAGCAACACCTCTATGCTTAAGGATTTCTGGGTAATCAACGTGCTTAAGGAGCGCCCCGAGCTCTTCTCGTATAAGTATCAGATGCCTGGTGAGGAGAGCCCTCATTTCTGGTTGGAGCTCTTCAACGCGGAGACTATGGAGCGCCGCGAGGTGGATATGACCAAGTATAAGGAGCAAATGCTCTTTATCTGCAACCGCCCTGCGATGAATGCCGACCGCTACGATAAGCCTAATCGCGTGGTATGGCAGGGCGATAACGACAAATTCTATGTTATCCGCCAGAGTCGCGACATCCAGCGTGCCGATCTCTGCGTGGTAGATGTCGCTACAGCTACGGCTAAGGACCTTATCGTCGAGGAGATGAACACATCTATCGAGTGGCAGATGCCAACGCTCATCAGTAACAACAGCGAGATTATCCAGTGGTCGGAGCGCACTGGCTGGGCACACCTCTACCGCTACACGGCTGATGGTGAGCTTATCAACCAGATTACCAAGGGCGAGTGGCACGTGTCTAACGTGCTTGGCGCCGATGATGCGAAGCGTGTAATCTACTTCACCGCTACGGGCTACAACAAGGATGAGAATCCTTATTATCTGCACCTCTTCCGTGTAAACTACGATGGTACAGGCCTTAAGCAGCTCGACCCTAAGGATTTCAATGGCACCTTCTCGCTCTCTGACGACCGCCGTTACTTCACCACAACCTACTCGCGTGTCGACGCTGCCCCCGTTTCGGAGCTCTACACCACAGATGGTCGCAAGGTGATGACTCTTGAGACCGTAGACCTCGAGCCTCTCTTCGCTATTGGCTACCAGTATCCCGAACCCTTCGTTGTTAAGGCTGCAGATGGCATTACGGACCTTCACGGCGTGATGTACAAGCCCTACGACTTCGATCCCAACAAGAAGTATCCTATTATTGAGTACGTCTACCCAGGCCCTCAGACCGAGGCTGTGGAGCAGTCGTGGTATCATCCATTGGTACGTACCGACCGTCTGGCTCAGCTCGGCTTCATCGTAATCACCGTAGGTAACCGTGGTGGTCACCCCGACCGCTCGAAGTGGTATCACAACTATGGCTACGGTAACCTGCGCGACTACGGTCTTAAGGATAAGGTGGTTGCTGCTCAGCAGCTCGCTGCCCAGCACTCTTATATTGACATCACACGCGTAGGTATCCATGGTCACTCGGGTGGTGGCTTTATGTCTACCGCAGCCATCCTTATGTACCCCGACTTCTTCGATGTTGCGGTGTCATGCGCAGGTAACCACGACAATAACATCTACAACCGCTGGTGGAGTGAGAAGCACCACGGCATCAGCGAGGTAGAAGAGGGTGGTGAGATAGTATTCAACTACCACATCTCGGCTAATCACGAGATTGCCGACCGCCTAAAGGGTAACTTGTTGCTTGTTCATGGCGACATCGACGAGAACGTACACCCAGGTAACACCCTCCGTGTGGTTAACGCCCTCATTCGCTCGAATAAGCGCTTCGACATGCTCTTGTTGCCTGGCCAGCGTCACGGCTTTGGTGATATGAACGAGTACTTCTTCTGGCGTATGGCCGACTACTTCTCGGAGCACCTTTTGGGTGAGCGCGAGACCTCGACCGACATTCCTCAGTTGAATAACGATATTTAATCTGTTGAGGCATAGCCCTATGCACGATTTTAATGTCCCCGCATCAGCGAGCAAGGAGGAGCGTTACGAGCTTCTCTATCGCCAGGCACAGGCCCTCGTTGATGGGGAGAGCGATGCAATTGCAAACATGGCAAACATCGCAGCCATGATACACACAACGATAGAGCCCCTATGGACGGGGTTCTATCGCGTTGTGGGTGATGAGTTGGTGTTGGGCCCGTTCCAGGGGCCATTAGCTTGCTCACGTATTAAGTATGGACGTGGTGTGTGTGGCACGGCGTGGGAGCGTGGAGAGACCATTGTTGTGGAGGATGTGGAGAAGTTCCCAGGACATATCGCCTGCAGTTCGCTTTCGCGAAGTGAGATTGTTGTGCCCGTATGGTGTGATAATCAGATTGTTGCGGTGTTAGACATCGACAGTCGCAAGCTCGCCGCATTCGACGAGGTAGACAGAGTATGGTTAGAGCGCATTGTGGCGCTACTATAGCTTAAATAGCTCAGCTGCAAGACGTTCCATGTTCTTTGTGGCAACCTCATGTTGCATAGCCTCCTCAAGAGGCTGACCCTCGGGCGTTATGGCATGCACAGCGCTAAATCCCGCCTTGATAAGTTTCTCACTATTAGACACTTTGCCTCCTATGGCTATGACGGGTATGCCGAGTCGCTTAGCGTGCCTTAGCACTCCCATGGGCGCTTTGCCATGCAGCGTCTGACTATCCAACGCACCCTCTCCAGTAGCTATAATATCGGCATCGCGTGCTACGTTGTCGAAGTCGATAAGCGTGAGTACCACATCTATGCCCGAGCGTATCTCCGCCTCAAGCACACTATGTAGCGCATAGCCTACGCCTCCCGCAGCACCTGCACCCGCTACCATAGCGCCCTCCCTGTCGGTGGCTTCGGCATAGTGGCGTAGTGCGGTGTCAAGTCGCTCAATCATAGCGTTATCTGCTCCCTTCTGACATGCAAATACATGGGCTGCACCACTCTCGCCATAGAGTGGATTATCTACATCTACGGCAGCCGTAAGACGCAGACCATTGAGGAGCTCAGAACGTGCCTCAGTTGCGATGTGGTCGACACGCTCTAAAATATCTATTGTGGTGGTTAGCTCGCGGTTCTCGGCATCGTAGAAACGATAGCCCATGGCGCGTAGCATGCCGCTGCCGCCATCGTTCGTGCCGCTGCCACCAAGTCCCACGACTATATGCTTACATCCGCGGCGTGCGGCATCGAGTATCAATTCACCAGTCCCGTACGTGCTGGTTATTAACGGATTACGTTCTTCGGAGTTTAGCAGTGTGAGGCCACTTGCTGCCGACATGGCCACAACGGCCGTGGTGTCATCCGAAGTAATAAGATAGCTCGCCTCTATCGCTCTGCCCACGGGGTCAGATGCCGTGACGGTTACCATCTTGCCGCCTATGCTGTTGTATATGGCCTCGGCCATACCCTCGCCACCATCGGCTATAGATAGCACCCTTACATCGGCCTCAGACATCACACTAAGTACGCCGCGACGAAATGCCTCGCCCGCCTCGCGTGAGGTGAGCGACCCTTTGAATGAGTCGAATGCAGCGATTATGCGAGTCATAGGGGCTACTCCTCGATAAGAGTGAATGTCCCGCTGTAGTAGAGGGCGGCGCCACCCTTTTCGGTGTATAGGTTGATGTTAAGGCAAATCCATGATGGGTCGTATGCGGGAATCTGGCAATTCATGCCGATACACTCGCCCTCACCCTTAACGTATGTCGCGCGACCAAGTTTGATGCTCATGTCGGGGTAGGAGCTGCCCGATACAAAGTTACCATTCATGAGCCACTTCTCCCAGCCCTCCTTAGGGTAGGTGACAACAAGATCGGGGTTTCGCATGCCCTGGAGTGTGGTGATGTTAGCCTCTCTCGACACGTATATTTGGTAGCTATCCTCTGCGGGGTTGTTATACAGGATAACAGAGCGAGGTGTAAAGAGCTCGGTGCGCTCATCATAGACTATCTCAACGCACTCATTTACAGAGCGGTATGTCTCGTTGAAGTTGATGTTGACGGTCACGTCGTTGTAACACAGGTTGGTGCAGCTTAATACGCCACCCTTAACCTCAATAACACCGGTACGGTTGGTGCGATTATCGTTCGATACTCTGAGGTCCATGCCCTTGATGGGGTCGCATGCCCAGATGCTAAACTCGCCCTCGTATGTGGCGACATCTATTGTGAAGTTATCATTCAAGGTTTTGCCCGCAACCTCCACCTTTAGGAAGGGGGTGTCTTCGTAGTAGACGTATGTCTTGATGGCATCCTTGCAGATGGTGTAGATTACGCCCTCTGCTCTCTCCTCGGCGTAAGCTGAGCCTACATGGCTATCCACAGATATGTCGCCCCATGTGTAGCGGAAGAAGGTGTCGGTAACGATAGGTTCCTCCTCGTAGTAGGGTAGTGTGGCAGCAAGCTCTATCTTATCGTTGTTCACCGTCTCGAAGTATGCCGATACGGATATAACCTCCTCCTGTCCCATGTTTAGGGTAAGCTCACCCTTTGTGATATGGAGTCGATTGTAGGTGTTATCTATGAAGTCCATCTCTCCCATCTTGGCAACAAACATGTAGACAACGTTCTCGGGGGCGATGGTCATCACATCCACCTTGCCCTCGTTATCGTTAATGGCAGACATAAGCGTCTGCTGATCGAGCGAGAGGAAGAGATACTCATCCTCTTCGATGATGTCGTCGAAGCGGGTTACACCTTCAGCGTTGGTCATAGCCATAGCGTACTGAATACCCATATCGCCAGTGTCGTTCACTATGTAGCACATCGACTTAAGCTCCGTAGCCTCGCCATTGAATGCTATATAGTTATCGAAGCCATAGTCGGGAGTCTCTGTATTCTCATCGGGAGTCTCTACCGAATGGGTGTTGTTCTCGCACGAAATAAACAGCATGGTTGTGCAACATGCTACTATAGCAATGAGTGATAGGTATAGCTTCTTCATACGGCCTATTATATTTGTATAAATGTTTGTTTTTTATTTTGTTACGATGTTGATTCGTCGCTCGATCCACTCTGTTGTCAGCTCTCTACCTTCGTCTGTCATCAGGTCGAGGGAGTTGAAGCAGCCGAACTTATGTGTCGCCTTACGGTCGAACTCCTCGAGCTTCTTGGCGATATACCTACTGTCGCGCTTAGGCTTAAGGTATAGTAACTCGTCGTAGGCTTCGCGCATAACCACACGACCTTCGCGGTTGAGGAGAAGATATTGTAGCTCCTCGACGTTATACTGTGAAGGCTCGCGGAAGCGGTGTTTGATGTTGGTGCTAAGGTGCTCGGGGTGTTGGGCAAAGTAACGCTCATAGGTGCTCCTAATTAGTGCCTTGGGTGTGTGGTATATTTTGATGAAGTTTTTGTGCTCGCCGAGTAGCTCCGCAGCATTGCGCATCGTCTGGCGGAACGATACCTGCTTCGAGCCATCACTATGACGGCGCAATAGGTGGCTGAGGGTGACATATAGCGAGCTGTAGCGCTTGCCGTAGCATACCACCTTACCCTCTTCGGGGAAGAAGTCCTCGGGGCGTGTGGGGGCAGCAAGAATAAGGTCGTCGTTGAACTCTATGTAGTGCTCCGCAAGGCCAGGTATGCGCCACGTCATCGACTCGATAGATATGGAGTTGAACGTGGGCAGATGCTCCTCATATCCGCGGAAGATAACCTTGTGGTCGACAATCTCCATGGGTATATGCCCCTCGGGAAAGTGCTTCGCGATGAAGTCGCCAACCATGGGATCTTGCTCGTCGGTCACAATATATATCTTGTTGAGCCAAGGGGCGTAGCGGTTGAGTGAGGCTACGCAGTAGAATATTTCGCCCAGGCTGCTAAAGCGTGTGCTGCCAGCCACATCGTCGCGGTTGAGACTCTTGGTGTTGCCATACTTCTCGCGCTTGGCACGGTGACGTGGGTCATCGCCATCGACCCATGTGATTACGGCATCTATCTTCATACGGCTTGTTAGGGTAGTAGTGTCACTATATGATGAGCTATTAGCGAAGCTTTATGCGTCGCTCAATCCACTCTGTTACTAACTCTTGACCCTCCTTTGGTGCCAGGTCGAGGGAGTTGAAGCAACCGAACTTCTTGCCACTCTCGGCGGTGAAACGGTTGAGCTTACGGCGTATGTAGCCCATGTCCTGCTTTGCCATAAAGTAGAATAGCTCTCTATTGGCATTGCGCATCACACATCGACCCTCGTGGCTGAGCAAGATGTATAGCACCTCCTCGGGGTTATACTGCGTGGCGTGGCGGAAACGGTGTGTTATGTTGCGCAACAAGAGGTCGGGGTGCTCGTCGAAGAATCGCTCGTAGGTGCTGCGTAGCAGAGCCTTAGGCGTGTGGTAGAGCATTATGAAGCTGTGACGATTGCCGCACACATCCGCAGCGTTTATCATAGACTCCTTGAACGACACCTTCTTAACGCCATCTGCGCGATACTTGAGCATGCGACTGAGACGTACAAAGAGCGAGGGTCGCTTGTTGCCGTAGCATACCACCTTGCCCTCTTCGGGGAAGAAGTCCTCGGGGCGTGTTGGGGCAGCAAGAATAAGGTCGTCGTTGAACTCTATGTAGTGCTCCGCAAGGCCAGGTATGCGCCATGTCATCGACTCTATAGATATGGAGTTGAACGTGGGCAGATGCTCCTCGTATCCGCGGAAGATGACCTTGTGGTCGACAATCTCCATGGGTATATGTCCCTCGGGGAAGTGCTTCGCGATAAAGTCCATGGCCTGAGGGTCTTGCTCGTCGGTCACGATATATATCTTGTTGAGCCAAGGGGCGTAGCGGTTGAGTGAGGCGATGCAGTAGAGTATCTCGCCAATGCTGCGGTAGCGTGTGTTACCGGCAATGTCGTCGCGATTGAGACTCTTGGTGTCGCCATACTTCTCGCGCTTGGCACGATGGCGTGGGTCGTCACCATCCACCCATGTGATTACGGCGTCTACCTTAAAGCTCATTTTCGTACTTGCTTTTATTGGGTAATAGCTGCTCGAATGACTCAATTAGGACCGTGCGCAGCTCCTCGAAACGTTCATGGCTTAGCTGCACATCGTTTGTGCATGTGAATCTCTTATCGGGATTTGTTATAAAGCGTCGCAGCTTCTCTATGGATGTTATGCCGAGCGAGAAATGACGCTTCGAGAGGCGGTGATTCTCGAGCTTCCCTTTCAGATACATATAGTTCAAAAAGACATACTGCGAGATGTTGCTGGCCTTGCGCGTGGTGGTTATAGAGGCGCGTATATCATCCTCTGCTAATCTGTATAGCTCCTCACATTCGCTCTTAATCATGGGCGTACATACGTGCTGAGGACGTAGGAATGCTAACGAAGGCTTGAGTCCGAGCGCTTTGCGTGCCACTCTGTCGGAGTTGCGACATATCTTCTTAAACATGTCGAAGGCGAAGAGGTGATGACTCATGCCGAGTTGTCCCTTGCCATCTACGAAGAAGTCTGTGGGCTTGCAGGGCTGAAGCGGGAAGACGTCGTCGTTGAAGTAGACGTATTGCTCTTCAAGACCCTTGATGCGATGAATATGCAGCTCGATGGGGTTGCAGTTGAATGTAGGCAAAAACTCCTCGGGGATAATCTCCTTGTGCAGTACGATATTTACCGTGTCGCGGTTTACCCACTCGGGCACCTGACTCTCGCGTGCCACCACAAGGTATACATTGCGCACAAACGGCATGTTTACCTCGATACCACGTAGCAGGTAACGCAATGTGCCCCAGTCCCTAAAGCGCTTCTCGAGAATGGGTATGTTTGTAGCTTTCTCGTAGTCTTTCTGCCACAAGGGATCTAAGCCATTTACGTATGTTATAACGACATCCATCGTAAGGTCTACTAATTCTTCGTAAATCAAAACGCAAATATAATGCAAATTATTTTGAAATGGCATTATTTGGCCATTTTTTTTAACGGCATTGAAGAATTTAGGCTTGGTCGTAAATTTCTGCGCCGTATAGCCACTGATGCAAGCATCAAGCTATACATCGCAAAAAGTCCCCAATCTTTCGATTGAGGTTTAAGCGGGATGACAAGATTGGCTACGACTTTAGCTGGGAGCTAAAGTCGCTTAACGCCCATCTTGTGCACACCCTTAATGGCCTGCACAAAGCATTCGTAAGCAGTGGTCTAACGATAAATCGTCACTTTCTGCGCCGTATAGCCACTGATGCAAGCATCAAGCTATACAACGCAAAAAGTCCCCAATCTTTCGATTGAGGACCACTGCTTACTCAGCTTTGTCGGGATGACAAGATTCGAACGGCTAACCGCGATGCGGTTAAAGCCGTAGCGCGGATACCGCTGAAAAAAAAGCGCAGCCGAAGGCGAGCAATAAATCGCGATTCTATCCGCGCAACTTGCCCTTAGAGAATACTTACCATCCAGAACTGGAGCAGGTAGAGGCGCAAGGCGACTCCTTTTGTTTTGAGGCTATCGTGGTGCTTGCACCTAACGGATAGCTACAAAACAAAAGTAGCGTAACTTTCGTTACGCTACCTGCTCAAATTGGTCGGGATGACAAGATTCGAACTTGCGACAACACGCCCCCCAGACGTGTACTCTAACCGGGCTGAGCTACATCCCGAACTGGTTTTGCGGTGCAAAGATAATAATAAATTTTCTAATAATGCAAGTTTATCTCAAAAAAAATGTAACTTTGTAGCATGAAATGCCTGCTCAAAATATTTGCAGTTGCTCTAATAGGCTCATTGTTCGTAGGTTGTAGTGGCGGTGAGAAGCGCGGAGCAGAGAGCTTTGCTAATAGAGTTTATACCCCACAGTATGCCTCGGGTTTTACCATCGATGCTGACGACAGGGGTAACACTCTTGTGCGCGTTACACGCCCTTGGCAGGGCGATGCAATCAAGGAGCAGACGCTCGCAATCTTCGCCAGTGAGGATGCTGCCGAGGGCTACGAGGGTGAATATATTGTGGGCCCCGCTCGCAGGGTGGTGTGCATGTCGACAAGCTATATCGCCATGCTCGATGCCATAGATGCAGTTGATGCTGTGGTGGGTGTATCTGGTAAGCAATTCGTTATGAATGAGACGGTTGCTTCAAACCCCAAGGTCGAGGATGTGGGCTACGATAGCAACCTAAACTATGAGACGCTGGTTATGCTCCGCCCCGATGTGGTGCTTATGTATGGTGTCACGGCGGAGAATGGTGCTGTGACTGCCAAGCTGCGCGACCTTGAGATACCATACCTCTATCTTGGCGATTACACCGAGGAGTCTCCTTTGGGTAAGGCCGAGTGGCTTGTGGCAGTAGCGGAGATTATGGGATGCAGAGAGCTTGGTATAGAGCGATTTACGGAGATAGAACAACGTTATATAGATACCAAAAACAGTGTTCAGTGTACTGCCTCGGCACCTAAGGTGATGTTTAACCTACCTTACCAGGATGTTTGGTATATGCCTTCGGATGATAGCTATATGGTACAGCTCGTTGAGGATGCCGGCGGCGAGTATATATATAAGGGTGAGAACCCCACGGGAGGCTCGAAAGCTATAAGCCTGGAGGAGGCCTACTTGCTTGTATCTAAGGCTGATATATGGTTAAACGTAGGTCAGTGCTCAACGCTCGATGAGTTGCGACGCATGGCGCCCCACTTCGCTACGACGCCCGTTGTCGAGAGCGGTGAGGTATATAATAACAATAAACGTCGCACGACGGCAGGGGGTAGCGACTTCTGGGAGTCGGCCATTGTTCGACCAGATGTAGTGTTGGAGGACTTAGCAACAATCATTGCGGGTGGTGACGGCAAACTATACTATCATCAACAGCTTGAGTAACAGATGAATCAGTCGCAGCGACATATACTTCACACGACGCTATTTGTGCTTCTTGGCGTAGCCTTCGTAGGCCTCGCCATTGCCGATATGCTTATCGGCCCGCAGCCGATACCCGTGGGTGAGATTGTCTCGTCGCTGTGGGGTGATGTGAGTGATGAATATGCCACCATCATCTATAAGCTACGCATGCCTAAGGTCATTGTGGCCATTGTTGCGGGCATGGCGCTCTCGGCGAGTGGACTGCTTATGCAGACTCTCTTTAGAAACCCACTGGCAGGCCCCTATGTGCTGGGTATCAACTCGGGAGCGAGCTTTGGCGTGGCACTCTTTACGTTGGCTATGCCCATGCTTGCTACGGAGGCATCGTGGCTCTTCGATATAGGTCTAACGGGCATGGCGTGGATAGGCTCTGCGGCGATACTTCTGCTCGTTATGGTGCTCTCGCGCCGTATAAAGAACATAGGTGTGATACTAATCCTCGGCATGATGCTTGGCTCGGCAATATCATCCCTCGTTGGCATCTTGCAGTATATGGGCACGGATGAGTCATTGAAGGCCTTTGTGGTGTGGACAATGGGCTCAATCTCGAATGTCACCACCGACCAGCTATATATCTTTGTCCCAGTCGTAGCCACGGGTTTGCTCTTGGCACTTGTCGCTGCTAAGCCACTCAATATGTTGCTGTTGGGTGAGCATAACGCACGCACTATGGGTCTGCGCGTGGGCCTCTCGCGTACGATTATCTTCATCTCTACCACGCTTTTGGCTGGTACCGTCACGGCATATTGTGGACCTATCGGATTTATAGGCCTCGCCATGCCTCACCTTGCGCGCATGACCTTCCGCACGTCGGACCATCGTGTGCTTATGCCCGCGGCAATGCTTTGGGGTGCTGTGGCTATGTTGCTCTGCGCTCTTGTGAGCGACATCATCGCGCGCTATAGCGTTATGCTGCCAGTCAATACACTCACGGCGCTGCTTGGCATACCCATTATCATATTCGTTGTACTTCGTAATCGTAACCGCCAATGATAGAGCTTCGTGACATAACCCTCTCGTTTGGCTCGCGTACGCTTGTGGCCAACGCCTCGGCACGCTTCGAGTGCGGAGAGATGACAGCACTCCTGGGTCGTAATGGCGCAGGAAAGAGTACACTGCTACGTGCCATCGCATCGTTGGGTGATCTTCAGGGTGGTGTGATAACTATTAATGGCGTAAGTACTAAAGAGTTACGTAGTGCCGAGCTTGCTCGTATGATGGCCTTTGTAAACACCGAACGTGTGCAGGTTGAGGCGATGACTGCCTACGACTTGGTTGCCGTTGGTCGCTCGCCACATACCGACTGGAGCGGTCGCCTTAGGTCGCACGACCATGAGGTAGTGGAGCGCTCACTGCAGGTGGCTGGTGTCGAGCATCTTGCCGAGCGTTATGTCGAGACGCTGTCGGATGGTGAGTGCCAGAGGGTGATGATAGCACGTGCCTTGGCGCAGGAGACTCCCGCGATACTCCTCGACGAGCCCACGTCGTACCTCGATATGCCCAATCGCTATGAGCTGTGCACGCTGCTTAGTCGCCTTGCGCACGACGAGGGCAAGTGTGTGATATTCTCCACACACGAACTTGATATAGCCCTTACACTGGCAGATAATATCGCTCTCGTAGACAATCCCCAATTGTACTATATGCCTACAGATGAGATGATTGCCTCGGGAAATATAGAGCGTCTGTTCGATAGCCGTCATGTTGCTTTCGATGCCGCAACACGCTCGATACGCTTCAAGCGATAGAGGTGTGATGTCGGTGATTTCGAGTGGTAAAATGTCGCTTTTGGGAATTTTTTAGGAAATTCCTTTGTCAAATGGAAATTTTTGCGTACCTTCGCACCGCTAAATTGCTCACTTACATGTGGCTGTTAGTGGATTGGCCCGTTCGTCTATCGGTTAGGACGCAAGATTTTCATTCTTGAAAGAGGAGTTCGACTCTCCTACGGGCTGCACTTGGCGTGTCGCACTACGGTGCGGTGCGTGCGGTTTAAGTTTTGTTTTAGGAGCGGGCTAACTGCCTATCCGACAGCGACTACGGTCGTAAGTAGTGTGGGCCGACAGACACTCGAAATATTGTGACGGCAAAACAATAGAAACATAAAAAGTAAAAAATAAAAACAAGTAAAACTATGGCAAACCACAAGTCATCAAAGAAGAGAATTCGTCAGACCGTAACAAAGCGTGCACACAACCGTCTTTACCACAAGACTGCTCGTAATGCAGTTAAGGCTTTGCGTCAGACTACCGAGCGCAGCGCTGCTGAGGCATTGCTTCCAAAGGTAAGCGCAATGTTGGATAAGCTTGCTAAGCACAACATTATCCACAAGAACAAGGCTGGTAACTTGAAGAGCTCGCTTGCATTGCACGTAAACGCTCTTTAATTTCTTGTGAAAAGCCGCAATCTGCGGCATATTCCAGAAAGCTAACTACCGCAGGATGTACGTTTGGTACTTCCTGCGGTAGTTGCTTTATGTGCAAAGAGGATTCAGGGAGGGGTAGGGAGGTTTCAGGGAGGATTCAGGGAGGATTCAGGGAGGGCGGAGTACGTTAGGCGCGTTGTCACTAACCATTCTCTGTTCTCTCCCTGCCCGCATTGTCGCTGCCATTCCGCACACCCACGTTGTCATTCCGCACACCCACGTTGTCATTCTGAGCGTAGCGAAGAATCTGGTAATCGGGATGATAGTATCTTTGCTCTTGCCAGATCCTTCGACTCCGCTGCGCTGTGCTCAGGATGACAGGGAATGCTCGGAGTGACGAACACACGTCACCCCTATGTTCACGGGTAGGTTTTTACCTACCCACATTACGGTGGAACGCGGTGGATGGGTGTGGGGCGCGGTGGGGCGCAGTGGATGGGCGCGGGTATTATTTTTAATACCCGCGTCGATGGTGGGGTACACTTATATAAACGCGTCATTGCGAGGGCTTTGCCCGTGGCAATCTAATGAGCTCCCCACGTCGCTTCGCTCCTCGGGATGACGTTCCCGCAACACATCCCGATACTCCACACTATGCGGGTATACAAAAGTATACCCACAACATCATGCTGCCACGCTCATACAATGCGGGTATTAAAAATAATACCCGCATAGGGGTGGGGACTCGGAGGGGGGGCGTAGTCAGTATCAATTATGCTCTCCACCGCCCTTATACAGCGGTAGATTCCCACGTCGGGACAGGGAGACTTCATCATGTTTCCAAACCTTATTACTTGCCCCTCCTCGGAATGACGGTTTATGTCATTCCCTCTTTGTCATTCCGTACACCCACGTTGTCATTCTGAGCATAGCGAAGAATCTGGTAATCGGTGTGATAGTATCTTTGCTCTCGCCAGTTCCTTCGACTCCGCTGCGCTGCGCTCAGGATGACAAACACTCCCACGTTCACGGGTATTAAAAATAATACCCGCATAGGGGTAGGGACTCGGGGGGGCAGCGTGAAAGGAGGCAAGATTGCCACGGGCAAAGCCCTCGCAATGACGAGGTTGTTTGAAGAGGTATAAAAAAATCTCCTCGCGTTTTGACGCGAGGAGATTATTGCTGATTTCATCAAGTGGTAATCACTCTTTCTATTCTTTACTGCTGGGCTTGTTTATGCCCAGCAGAAATAAATTGAATGCGCTACGCTACTATTCTGCCACTGGGCGCACACTTAGGCCAGAGTCGCGGCGGCACCAACCCGTGTCGTGGTCGCCACTATTGAAGTAGAGACTGTACGCGCCGTAGGTATCATCAGGCGTAGAACTCCAGTAGAAGCCGTAGGAGCCCGGGGAATAAGAAGTATCATCAACGTAACAGCCAGCAGCGGGGAGAAAAATGCTGTTGCCATTCTTTTTACTCTTTACCTCGTAACCATTGACGCCATTGAGCTTTGTCCATGTCCAAGTGCATCCATTGATGAGTTCTTCAAACTCTTCCTCTGTGGGTAGGCGCCACCCACTACCCCAATTGGACGTGGCAGCATCATAGCGACTATCGCCGCCTATATCGCCTATACTCTTGTCATAGGTCTTACAGTTAGCCTCAGTATAGTTCCTCTTTATGGTAGTCTCGCCCCAAGGAAAGTAGTTGCCACATTTCTCGGGGCTGGTCGCTCCTACATTGCACGTCGCCCACTTAACGCTTAAACCTAAGTCTACAGCATAATGACCTCCTATATTGATAGTGGAAGATGCGGTGGAACTTGTTTGAATAGGTTCTGGCTCGTCGCCACCAGACATCATATAGCCCAAGCCCACAGCGCCACCAACAGCAATAAGGAGCAGTAGCAACCATAGCCACCACTTACTGTTCTTCGGGGCTGGTTCTGTTGGGATATTAGACTTTGGCTGCTCCTTATGTTTGGGTGTGTCAATTCGGGGCTTAACCTCCTCCTCCTTGACTGGCTCATCAACAACCTCAACCTCCACTGGGGTCTCGACAATGGTGGACTCGTCTACCGTAATATCTTCGGGTTGGTTGTTGAGTATAGCCATGCAGTCCACGACATGGGTAAGGCGCTGGGTGTTATCCACAACCAAGCACTCGCGTATAAGCGTCTGCCATGGCTCGGGGATGTTACTCAAAGCCTCAGGGAGTACACCTGAGGTCATCTGGCGGAACTGCTCCTGGCGTCCCTCCTGGCTTGTGGGCGAGAATGTGCCACAATTGAATGGTAGCGCACCCGTAAGCATCTGGTAGGCGATAATGCCAAAGCTCCAAAGGTCGGTATTCTTACGTATTGTCGTCTCCTTAAGCTGCTCGGGCGAGGCGTAGGAGTAGGTGCCGCCAAGTATAGAGTTGCTCACGGCAGAACTCTCGCCATCAGCGAGCTGTTTCGAAATGCCAAAGTCGGTAATAAGCGGCTCGTAGGTGCCGTCATACTCCGCAATAAGGATATTCTGTGGTTTGAGGTCGCGGTGGATAATGCCGTGAGAGTGCAGGAAAGCTATGCCCTCGAGTATCTGGCGAAGCATCACAAAGCGTATCTCGAGGTTGAGTTTCTTGCTCTTAATTAGGGCATCGAGGCTGCCATCTTTGTAGTACTTCATAATAGCCACGTCCTTCTCACCGTCGATAGATGAGAATGTGTAGCACTCCTTATAGCGGGCAATGTAGCGGTGACGGTACTGCTGTACCTTCTCGAACTCATTGCGTAGGCGTAGCTCGGGGTGGTCTGGGTCGACACTCTGCATCTTGATGGCTACATACTCGTGTTCCTCTCTATCGTAGGCACGGTAGACACGGCCGAAGCCGCCCTTGCCTAATAGGTCGCGAGTAGCGTCGTAGTGGTAGCGTTCGATAAACTCTTGTTGGGTCATAGCGTTGTGATATCTTCAACAAACAAAGGTAGCAATATTTTTGCAATAGTCAAAATAAATATATCGACATCGGCGTTTTACGTTTAAGAAGTAGAAATCCCTAAATTCTCTATAATATGAAACGATTAATTCTTAGCGCCGTGGCTCTTATTGTAGCCTTTGGCGTGTCGGCACACGAGCCAGAGAGAAATGAGGTAATTGTAAACGGCTATGCCGAGCGTAAGGTTACGCCCGACAAATTCACACTGGCGATTACTATTAGCGAGACAGATTCAAAGGGTCGCATATCGCTTGATGAGCAGGAGCGCGATATGATTAAGAGGCTCAAGTCTGAGGGCTTCGATACGGATGAGGCACTGCGCCTAAAGAACAACTACAGCTCCTATAAGCGTCGTGGTGCGCTTGCTACACGCAGCTATGAGCTTGTAGTGCGTGGTGCCGAGGATTTGTCGCGTGCCTTTATGGTGCTCGAAGAGCTTAACCTACATAGCGTGTCGCTCAAGAGTGCCACCTGCACCAATCTTGACGCCATCCGCGAGGAGCTGCGTCGTGAAGCTATTCGCGATGCTAAGCGTAATGCCGAGGTACTGGCCGGGGCTATCGACCAAGAGATAGGCGCGTGCACCTATATTCATGACTATAACAGCAATGGCGATGTATACTTCAACGTAAATAGCGCGATGAAGGCACGTGGCTATAGTATGGATAGCGCCGTAGAAGAGGCCTATTATGTGGAGCCTGAGCCTATTGAGTTTGCCGAGAGCACAATTAGCCACACGATACAGGCGAAATTTGAGCTTTTGCAGTAGGCTACGACTAAATGGAGTGAGTGCCTCGGAGTAGTACGTTAGTACAGCCCGAGGCACTCACTTATTTGTGACAGGTCGAAGATGACCCCTTATCACAAGAAATGTTACTTGGCGTAAGATACAGAACGGGTCTCGCGGATAACGGTAATCTTGACCTGTCCAGGATATGTCATCTCGTCCTGAATCTTCTTAGCAATGTCGTGCGACAATGCCTCCGACTCCTGGTCTGAGAGCTTGTCGGCGCCAACGATTACGCGAAGCTCACGACCCGCCTGAATAGCGTAGGTCTTAACAACGCCTGGGTACGATAGGGCGATGCCCTCCATCTCCTTCAAACGCTTGATGTACGACTCAACAACCTCGCGGCGAGCACCTGGGCGAGCACCTGAGATAGCGTCGCACACCTGGATGATAGGCGCGATAAGCGATGTCATCTCTGTCTCGTCGTGGTGAGCACCGATGGCGTTGCATACGTCGGGCTTCTCCTTATACTTCTCGGCGAGCTTCATACCGATGATTGCGTGTGGCAATTCGGGCTCGTCGTCGGGCACCTTGCCTATATCGTGCAGAAGACCTGCGCGGCGTGCTGCCTTAGGATTAAGGCCGAGCTCCGCAGCCATGATGCCTGCGAGGTTTGCTGTCTCGCGTGCGTGCTGCAAGAGGTTCTGACCATACGATGAACGATACTTCATCTTACCGATAAGACGTATAAGCTCGGGGTGTAGACCGTGGATACCGAGGTCGATGGTGGTGCGCTTACCTACCTCGATAATCTCCTCCTCGATCTGCTTCTTAACCTTAGCCACAACCTCCTCGATACGTGCGGGGTGGATACGACCGTCGGTAACAAGCTGGTGGAGTGCAAGGCGTGCAATCTCGCGGCGTACGGGGTCGAAGCCCGAGAGAATGATAGCCTCGGGGGTGTCGTCAACGATGATCTCGATGCCCGTAGCTGCCTCCAAGGCGCGGATATTACGACCCTCGCGGCCGATGATGCGTCCCTTAACCTCGTCCGACTCGATGTTGAATACCGTAACGGCATTTTCGATAGCGGTCTCGGTAGCCACGCGCTGAATAGAGGCAACCACGATACGCTTCGCCTCCTTCGTAGCTGAGAGCTTCGCCTCCTCGATGGTCTCGGCGATGTATGCTGCGGCATCAGCCTTTGCCTCGTTCTTCATATTCTCGATGAGCACATTCTTCGCCTCCTCAGAGCTCATGCCCGATATCTGCTCAAGGCGTGTGTTCTGCTCCTTGATTACAGATGCCAACTCCTCCTTGCGACTCTCAACGCTCTGGAACTGTGCGTCGAGCTGCTCCTTGCGCTTGTCATACTCCGAAGACTTCTTGTCTAACTCACGCTCCTTGTGCTGGAGGTTCTGCTCAATCTGCTTGGCGCGCTGCTCACTCTGCTGTAGCTTCTGGTTGCGCTCATTCACCTGGCGATCGTGGTCGCTCTTAAGCTGGATGAACTTCTCCTTCGCCTGCAACATCTTCTCCTTCTTTATCATTTCGCCATCTGCCTCGGCCTTCGCAACGATAGCCTTGGCACGTGACTTAGCTATGAAGTAGGCCGAGAGGCCTCCAACCAAAGCACCTGCCACTAAACCGACGACTGCTAAAATTATTGGTTCCATAGTTGTAATTAAGTGTTATATAATATATTAGTTTTAAAGTATTAACAAAAAAAACCGCAGAGACTCCTTAACTTGTTTGACGAATCCTGAGATAAGTCATAGGTGGGGCTCCGAGGCACGCAACAGTCCACTGGTGGCACTTATGCACCACACCCCGAGGGGTTGAGGCCTTGTTTTGTAGCTCTACTCGAGAGTTGTCCCAATGTAATATTAGTTGTACAGATCGCAAATCTTTTAAGGAATCTATGCGGGATAGATTGTATATGTCAAGAACGCTGATACACTTTAGGGTACTGTATCCACCCACCTCTATTGTTTGCAAATATCGAGCCTAATCACTCTCGCTTTTTGAGCTTTTGTCGTAACGTATGTTAGCGCTTATTTCCAACGTAGTTACGTATGCGCTCCTCGATGGCGTGTAGCTCCTCGACATCTTCGTTTCCCAGTGCCGAGCTGTGCTCGGTGGTGAGTGAGAGTATCGAGTAGCGTAGGGCTGCCATAGCTATGCGGTCCTGCATGTCGAACTTAGGAATCTTTGAATACTCCGTAATCTTCTCGTTCAGGCGCTTAGCTGCGACGCGGTATAGCTCCTCATTTGCTTGATCGATGGTCATAGGGTAGCTCTTACCGGCTATCGATATGTTTATCTTAATCTTTCCTTCTGCCATCGTTCTTAGTTATTTTCCTCTTCGTGTTTTACTGCGGCTATGCAGCGCTCAACCTCCCGCAATAAACTGTTGACGCGCTGTCGTGCTCGCTCCACATTGCCTCCATCACCGCGCATAACGGCGCTGAGCTCAGCGCTCTTAAGGCGTGTGTCGAGATCGCGAACTTTCTCCTCTAAGCGACGCTTCTCTCCCTGCAACCTATCGCGCTCTTTTGTTAATGAGCGGCACTCGGCAGCAATACGACTATGGTCGGCAATAAGCCTCTCCACCTCGTCGCGTAGTCGCTTTATGATCTCTCTCTCGGCCATAATTTTGCAATGCAAAGTAGCTATTAATGCCCAAAGATAGTAAATTTTTAGCTAATTCCCAAATTTTTAGCTAAAAAACTATCAGCGTGACACATTCAATTTTTTGTGGCCTGTTACCCCACAATTTCTGCGTAGAGGTCGTAATCCTCGCAGTCGGTGACCTCCACGTTGTAGAATCGACCCCTCATTAGGCGCTTGCCATGGCTGTCGATAATAAGCTCCTGGTCTACCTCGGGCGAGTCGTACTCCGAGCGACCAATGTAGAAGTCTCCCTCCTTACGGTCGATAATCACACGCATGGTCTGGCCTATGCGGCGAGCGTTATTCTCCAGTGACACACCCTCTTGCAGGCGCATGATGCGGTCTACACGGTCGTGCTTAACCTCCTCAGGTACATCGTCCTTGAGACGTGTGGCAGAGTATGTGCCCTCCTCCTCCGAGTAGGGGAAGACACCCAAGCGGTCGAACTTCGTGTCACGCACAAACTCCATCAACTCCGAGAAGTCCTCCTCTGTTTCACCTGGGTAGCCAACAAGTAACGTGGTACGTAGCGCAATATCGGGGATTGCAGCGCGTAGCTTGGCGATAAGAGCCTGTGCCTCGGCCTTAGTGTGGCGGCGCTTCATCGCTGTGAGCTGATTGTCCGAGATATGCTGGAAGGGAATGTCGAGGTAGCGACAAATCTTCTTCTCGCGAGCCATCACCTCGATAACCTCATCGGGGAAGTCGGTGGGGTAGGCATAGTGCAGACGCACCCACTCCAACTTCTCGATACGGCATAGGCGCTCCAGTAGCTCGGCTAACTTACGCTCACCGTAGATGTCAACGCCGTAGTAGGTAGTGTCCTGTGCTATGACCATAATTTCGCGCACACCGCCCGCAACAAGTGCCTCGGCCTCAGCTATCAACTCCTCCATGGGCACTGACTTGTGACGACCACGAATAAGCGGAATGGCACAGTAGCCACACATCCAGTTACAACCCTCCGAAATCTTGAGGTAGGCGTAGTGCGAAGGTGTAGATAGCTCACGCTTTGTCGTGTTCTCCTCGCGCCACTTCGCGCCTAAGCGCTCAACGATGCCCGCCCAGTCGTTCACACCGAAGAAGTCATCCACCTCGGGCAATTCGGGGCGTAGCTCATCGGCATAGCGCTGCGAGAGGCAGCCCACAACGAAGAGCTCCTCAATCTTGCCCGCCTCCTTGAGCTGTGCGGCACGCAGAATGGTATCTATCGACTCCTGCTTCGCGTCGCCAATAAAGCCACAGGTGTTGATTACAACGACATCGGCATTGGTGCGGTCGCTGTCGAACACTATCTCGTAGCCATACTCCGTGAGCTGTGCTGCGAGGTGCTCCGAGTCTACCGTATTCTTCGAGCATCCGAGGGTTATAATGTTGATTTTCTTCATCTTACTTAGTTTTTAGCATCGCCAAACATGGCGCGTACAAACTCCTTGCGGTCGAACATCTTAAGCTGGTCGATGCCCTCGCCGATACCGATATAACGCACGGGAATGTGGAACTTATCGCTAATGCCGATAACCACGCCACCCTTAGCCGTGCCATCGAGCTTGGTGATGGTGAGCGAAGTCACCTGCGTAGCCTCGGTGAACTGCTTAGCCTGCTCAAAGGCGTTCTGGCCTGTCGAGCCATCCAAGACGAGCATCACCTCGTGTGGCGCGTCGGGTATAACCTTTGACATCACGTTGCGAATCTTCGTGAGCTCCTTCATTAGGCCCACCTTGTTGTGCAGACGTCCCGCAGTGTCGATAAGCACCACATCAGCGCCATTAGCCACCGCTGAGCGCAGTGTGTCGTATGCTACAGATGCAGGGTCGGAGCCCATCTCTTGGCGAATCATCGTAGCCCCTGCACGGTCGGCCCATACGGCGAGCTGGTCGATAGCGGCAGCACGGAACGTGTCGGCAGCACCGATGTATACCTTGCGGCCAGCCTTCGTGAGCTGTGCTGCGAGCTTACCTATAGTTGTAGTCTTACCCGCGCCGTTAACGCCCACGACCATAAGCACATAGGGCATGCCCTCCTTGACCTCAATGCCGAAATCCTCGGTCGAGCGGTGCGACTCCTCCATAAGCTGCGCTATCTCATCGCGCAGGATATACTGCAACTCCTCGGTATTGAGGTACTTGTCGCGTGCCACGCGTGCCTCGATGCGCTCGATAATCTTCACGGTGGTATCTACACCTACGTCCGAGGTGATAAGCACCTCCTCGAGGTCGTCCAGGACGTCGGCATCCACCGTTGTGCGTCCCGCAATGGCGCGCTTTAGCTTACCGAAGAATCCCTCCTTGGTCTTCTCCAAGCCCGCCTCAAGCTCCTTGCGCTCCTCCTCGACCTCTTTGCGCTCCTCTTCGGCTTGCTTTTCGGCTACCTCGGGGGTAATGGTCACGTTCTCAACCTCAGGTTTTACATCCTTCTTTTTCTTAAATAAGTCAAAAAATCCCATATCTATTTTCGTTAGTTCGCGATTTAATTCGCGAAGTTAGTTATTTTTATTCTAAAAAGCAAACGTAAGCCCTGTGTCGTTATTAATTCTTCGTAGCCACACCCATAATAAGCGACAACGAGGTCGGCAGTAGTCGACCTCGTTGTAAAAAAAAGAGCATTATGTGCTATGGCCTAAACTCCAGACCATTCTCCTCGTAGAAGTTAGAGTAGCACCACCACTCACCACCGGTTGCGCTACCGTTAAGATAGAGTTTTGTGCCCTCCAATCTGTACTGCATTGTGCTTGCTGGAGAGGCATTCTTGCCAGCCTCGACGTGATACAAATATAAGGTATTGTTATCAAACTTATATTTGTACCATATACTTCTGGTTGGACCCTCAATAGGTCGACCCAGTGGATTGTCGTACTTGCTGTAATATGTACAGCAATCTGTAGATGTTACAAACTTAATGTTGTCGTCGTAGTAGTAGTCTCCCTTTTTGTACTGAATATACCAGCTTCCCCAGAAACGGTAATCGGCATCCTCCTGTTTCATAAGCTCCACGGGAGTTGTATCGTCACCCTCTAATGGAGTTAACACGATGCTATCTCCCTTGTGAATGACCTGAAGTTTGCCTGGTTCATAGTTGCCATACTTCATGTAGAGTATGCCATCTTCAACCCAATACTCAAATGCGCCACGTGCGTAGCCTCTATAAGAACCATTCTCGGAATATGAATCGCTGGTGCGATAGCCCTTTCCCGTGTCGTAGAAACGGAACACAACCTCATCGGTTCCATAATATCCTTGATCGAATTCTTGCCCCCATCGACCAACGAGCAGTGTCTCTAACTGCTTGTCGGGAGAGTTACTAACTTCTGCGTTCGTGTTGTGCTCGGGCGCCTCATTGTTGAGTGCTGGCTCTTTCTCACACGACGATGTAATGCCCACAACTGCGAGCATAAGCATCACTAACCATAAACGTCTCATAGCTTAAAAGTTTTAGTAAGAGGTTCTATCTGCTTGTTTCTCTATTAATGAGTAGTCTGAACCCCGCTAAGACCATCACCAATATCTTCTGTCTTTCACAAAGTTAGCAACTATTTTTCGAATAAACAATAGCGAATTGTGAGAATTTGCGGGGGGGGTAAATGCATGATAGTCAAATAGTTAGCGTTTTGTGAAATTGGTAAAAAATTGGGCCCCCACACTCGTGAAGACCCAATATAATAATAAACGCTCTATTTTGCACTATTCTGCATATAGCAAATACTTCTGCCTAAGTCTCTTAAATCCCTCGACATCCTCTGCCCAGCGAGCCTCGATTGCCTCGGCACTCTCGCCCGCTATAATCATCTCGCGCACCCACGCTACGCCAATAAGCTTCTCGAACATCGGGGTAAAGAACGCCTCACCCATCGAGAGGTTATGGTAGGCATCTACCACATAACTTAGGTCGATGCCCTCACGCCAAATTTCCTCGTTTGATAGCGTGCGCAGATCCATGCCGTAGCATCTCTTGCCCTTGTGCGGAGGTGTTGCCGAGCCAGCATTGGGCATAGGGGTAAACTCAAAGTCGTAGCCCGTAAGCTCGGGGTGACCAAATATCTCGAACGGTGCCTCCGTGCCTCGCCCCATGCTCATAACCGTGCCCTCAAAGAGGCAGGTGGTGGGGTAGAGGTAGATGGAGTGTTGCGTGGGCAGGTTGGGCGATGGCGCTATTGGGAGTTCGTAGTGGGTCTGGTGGTCGTAGTTGCGACACTTAACCACTGTGAGCTTAGCACTCTTTGCCCACCCCTCGCCTATGGCCATCGTGGCAATCTCGCCCATGGTAAGACCATGCACTACGGGAATAGGCAACCAGCCTACGCCCGATTTATACTTCATGTCGAGGATTGGCCCATCCACGTAGTGACCATTTGGGTTGGGTCTATCCAAGACAATCACCTCGCATCCGAAGTCGGCACAAGCATCCACCATGCGGAGCATAGATATATAATAGGTATAGAACCTCAGTCCCACATCCTGCATATCTATGACCAGCACATCGAACGAGCGCATGGTCTCATCCGAGGGACGCTTGGTATTGCCGTTGTAGAGCGAGAGTATCTGTATGCCCGTTTTGGGGTCAACGCCATTCTCTACTTGCAGTCCCGCCTCCACTGCGCCACGAAAGCCGTGCTCGGGGGCGAAGATGCCCACGATATTGATACCCTCGCGGTGCATCATATCCACAATATGCTCCTCGTCGGAGAACATGGCGGTGTGGTTAGCCAACACCGTCACACGCTTATCGCGCAGTAGGGGCATATAGGCAGCTGTATCGGTGGCACCAACCAGCACCTCACGCTCCACGGTTGAGGCATCCTTGGGCTTATGCTCCGCCGCGCGACAACCAACCGAGAATGATAGAAGCATCACGACGGTGGTAAGTATGTAGGTTATCTTCTGCATTAGTATTGAAGTAAGTACTCTTTAATAAATCCATCCAAGTCACCATCCATCACGGCGTCGACGTTTGATGTCTGGTAACCTGTGCGGTGATCCTTAACGCGCCTATCGTCAAAGACGTAGCTACGTATCTGCGAACCCCACTCTATGCGCTTCTTTGTCGCCTCCAACGCCTGCTGTGTCGCCATGCGCTTATCTAACTCTCGCTGATAGAGCTTCGAGCGCAGGATGCGCATAGCATTCTCGCGGTTCATAAGCTGCGAGCGGGTCTCCATATTCTCGATAAGGAACTCAACGGGCTCTCCCGTGTCGGCATCCTTGCCGTGGTAGCGCAGACGCACTGCCGTCTCCACCTTATTCACATTCTGGCCTCCCGCACCACTCGAGCGGAAGGTGTCCCACTCGTAGTCCGCAGGCGATATGTTTATCTCGATGGTGTCGTCCACCGCAGGTGAGATAAATACCGACGCGAAGGTTGTCTGGCGCTTGTTGTTGGCATTGAAAGGCGAGAGGCGCACCATGCGATGCACGCCACTCTCGCTACGTAGGTAGCCATATGCATATTCGCCCTCAAACTCCAAGGTGCACGACTTAACGCCCACCTCGTCACCCGCCTGGTAGTTGGCCACCTTTACTGTATAGCCGTGAGCCTCGCCCCAGCGCGTATACATGCGCATGAGCATCTGCGCCCAGTCGAGAGCCTCGGTGCCACCCGCTCCGGCGTTGATATCCATAATGGCGCCTAATTTATCCTCCTTGCCCGAGAGCATCTGCTTCAACTCGAGTTTCTCAACTATCTCCACAGCTGTGGCATACTGTGAGTCGGCCTCGGCCTCCGAGAGAACACCTTCGGCCACAAAGTCGGGAACAAGGTCGAGGTCGGCAACCGTGCGCTGGGCAGCCTCGTAGTCGTCGATTACGGTCTTGATGTCGGCGACCTTTTTGAGCTGCTTGCGTGCCTCGTCGGGGTTATCCCAGAAGTTGGGCTCCTCGGTGCGCTCCTGCTCGTTCTGAAGGTCGATGCGGCGCTGCTCGACATCAATCGATGTAGAGAGCTTCGCCACACGTGCCTTTAGTTCGTTTATCTGTTCTACCTGAAGCATCCTTATGTCGTTATACCATTTTTCGTTAGAAGGGTTGCAGATGTGGTAGTGGGTTGCAGTCCGACAAAGCGGAGCATACAAAGCGTATGTGAGCATTTGTCGGACAAGCCCAATGCCGCAGATGCGCCCTTATCACGGAAAATTACTCGATTTCCCAGTCAAAGCCGTCCTTACGGTCCTTTACGCGAATACCGATGGCGGTCAAGTTGTCACGAATCTTATCCGATGTAGCCCAATCCTTCGCTGCCTTAGCCTCCATACGCATGTTTAGAAGCATCTCAACAAGGGGCGATACCATATCCTTGCCACCAGCCTCGGCTGCCTTCTCGTTACGTAGGCCGAGGATGTCGAATACGTAGCGGTTAACCGTTGCCTTCAACTGCTCAAGGTCCTCAGCTGTGAAAGACTGCTGACCCTCGGCTGCCTGGTTGATAATACGCACCCAGTCGAAGAGGGCAGAGATAACCATGGGCGAGTTAAGGTCGTCTGCCATAGCCTCTGCACAACGGCGCTCCAACTCCTTGACATCCGAGGTAGACTTATCCGCGGGCTTAATCTTTGCCAATGTCTCCACGGCCTTCATCAAGCGGTCGAGACCCTTCTCGGCTGCCTGCAACGCCTCGTTCGAGAAGTCGAGCGTAGAGCGGTAGTGGGCCTGAAGCACGAAGAAACGGATGGTCATGGGCGTGTATGCCTGTGCGAGGATGGGGTGCGAGCCTGTGAAGAGCTGCTCCAAGGTGATAAAGTTGCCAAGCGACTTACCCATCTTCTGGCCATTAATGGTAATCATGTTGTTATGCACCCAGTAGCGTGCTGAGTCCTTACCCATGGCTGCTGTCGACTGCGCAATCTCGCACTCGTGGTGGGGGAACATAAGGTCCATGCCGCCGCCGTGGATGTCGAACTGCTCACCGAGATACTTGGTGCTCATCGCCGTACACTCCATATGCCAGCCAGGGAAGCCATCGCTCCATGGTGAGGGCCAGCGCATGATATGCTCGGGGGCAGCCTTCTTCCATAGGGCGAAGTCGTAGGAGTGGTGCTTATCGCTTTGGCCGTCGAGCTCGCGGGTGTTGGTCACGATGTCGTCGAGGTTACGACCCGAGAGGCGACCATAGTGGTAGTCGCGGTTATACTTCTCCACATCAAAGTAGATAGAGCCATTCGACTCGTAGGCGTAGCCCGCCTCAAGGATGCGCTTTACCATCTCAATCTGCTCGATGATATGTCCCGAGGCATGAGGCTCGATAGAGGGTGACTTTACGCCAAGCTCGCGCATAGCGTCGTGGTAGCGCTCGGTGTAGTAGTGGGCAATCTCCATAGGCTCAAGCTGCTCGAGGCGTGCCTTCTTTGCAATCTTATCTTCGCCATCGTCGGCATCCTGCTCGAGGTGACCTACGTCGGTGATGTTACGCACGTAGCGCACCTTGTAGCCAAGCGACTCAAAGTAGCGGAACATAAGGTCGAACGTAACGGCGGGGCGGGCGTGACCGAGGTGTGGATCGCCATAGACTGTAGGGCCGCAGACATACATGCCCACGCGCTCGGGATGGATAGGCTCGAACGTCTCCTTGCGACGTGTGAGCGTATTGTACAAGAGAATCTTTTCCATAGTATTGTTGTTTATCTGTTATTCTTACACTATTGCAATCACCTCTAAGCCGTATTCATGGGCGTAGGTCTCGATTAGAGCCTGCACCTCAGGGCGCTTGAGGAACTTAACGATGGCGTTGTGATACTCCGCATCGGTGAGATAGTCGAAGTAGTAGTATATCTGGTAGATATTAAAGATGTGCGACTCCATAAGTAGGAACTGAGGGTCGTTCACCGAGCGAGGTGTCAGGCGGTCGACAGCGTTGATGTAGTTCGTTACAAGGCTATCGAACTGGAAGGTGGGGGTGTTGGCCACCCACTCGTAGCTGCCCGCCATGGTGCAGGTGTCGTTCAGTACATCGATAATATCCATCATAGCGTAGTTGAGCTCTCGGTTAATAGCCACAGAGAAGCTCTCGATGTTGCCAAACTGCAAGTAGTACTTAGCCCACTCACCGCGCTTTGCTATAAACTCTGCTGCGAGGTTGTCACCCTTGGTGAATGCCTCCTCGTTTGTATCGTAGAGAAGGGCTGCGTTAGAGCCATGTGCTACAGCCTCGCGATACATGGCATTATTCTCGGCGGTGATGCCACGGTGCGCCGCTGTTGAGGTTAGCTCTCCGTAGATGCGGGCATACTCATCCATGAGCGCAATATCGTCACTCAATGATGCCACCTGAGGCTCAGCATTTGTGTCCAACACCTCGTTGAGGAGGGCTATGGCAATCTCATACTCGTTGAGTGTTAGAGTCATGCGTAGTAGCGCTATCTCGTAGTAGGTGTAGACGTACGGACGGGTATTCTCGAAGGTGTAGTCAATCTGCTTGTTAGGCAACAACTCTAAGCCACGGTCGAGTAGAGCCTCAGCTCTGTTTAGGTCGGCTATAGCCTCGTCGGCTATGGCGAGAATCTCGCTATTCGTGTAGCTCGACTCTATGCTGTTGATGGCGCGACTGGCGTCGCCAACAAAGCCACGAGCCACGCGCGTAAAGCCCTCGCGAATACGTGTCGCCGAGAGATTGAAGCGTGTGAAGTAGTCGGCATAGACGCTCTCATCGGCGATGTTGCCAAACTGTAGAGGCTTCTGCAATGAGCCCTCGACCTCCTCGCCCATGAATAGCGGGTATAGCTTCTCATGGTTAAGGTAGCCTGCGTTACCATCGCGGTTCTCGGTCTTTATGGGCACGAACGTATAGCAGAAGCCGTCATATCGGGCATACTGTGAGATGCCATAGTCGCGCATGATATATGGCTGTGTGAACGATATTGGTCGCTTCCAGTCGAAGTGTGCCAATAGGTCGAGCATCATAAGGTAGTCCTTAGTGAGATAGCTGTTCGGTACGCTCAATCTTACCTCCTCCACCATGCGGTCGCGCTCAGCCTCATCGACGATGCCTGCAGCGATGGCAGCATCCTTATCCACGGGGATGATATACTCCTTCGCCGCGATGATATAGTCGCTCTCGATGCCATCGATAGGACTGTCAGCCTTGGTGTTCAGGCGTCCCATAATCTCAAAGTCGGCAGCACGCTCGTCGAGGGGTATCTCCTCGGCGTTCTCCACGATGCGCATAATGCCGTTGTTGATGATGAGCAATAGCGGGTTGCCATCGTGGTTAAACAGACGTATCGCATCCGTAAGGTAGATGCTGGCATTGCTCATCTTGGTGTACTTCGACATGTAGCTACTCATCGTCTGAGCATCTGTCGCGTAGGTTCTGTTAGCATCAATCTCCTCGAGTACAAGCAGTGCAAACTGGAACTCGTTGAAGGCGTTAACATCCTCTGGTGCCACCTCTCTCTCGCCTGTGAGGTAGGCGTAGAACTTGTCGCTGTCGTATTTGAAGAATAGCTCCTGAGCCTGCTCCTCAAGGCTGTAAAGCTCATCGAAGGTGAACTGCTCACGCTGTCCCGTGTCGGGCATGTAGATAGAGTAGAGCTCGTCGTTGAGAATACGTCGTGCGTTAGCACGCATCGTAATGTTGGCGTCGCCTAAGAGTAGGTCGATAGGCTCTGCCACAATGACGTAGTCGTTGACAAACGAGTACTTATCAGCAGGTATGGTGAATGGCACGCCATCGGCATCATTTGCCGCGAGCTTCATCTCGTCGATATACCACTCTCCACCAAGATATGAGGTGTTCATAACGCGCACATCGGGACGTATGCCCTCGACCTCCTGGCAGTACCAGATGGGGAAGGTGTCGTTATCGCCAAAGTTTAGTAGGATGGCATTCTCGGGTGCGGTATTTAGGTAGTTCATGCCAAGGTTGTGGGCGTAGTAGCGGCCTGAACGGTCGTGGTCGTCCCAGTTCTCGGCAGCAAGCACCGTGGGTACGCTCGATGCAAGGATTAGACCTGTAGCTACCATGGCTGTCTGCACTCTATGGCTCTTGGTTGCTACCAACGAGCTTAGCAGGTGTGCTATGGCTGCGGCGCCCAAGCCAATCCATATACAGAAGGCGTAGAAGGCACCAGCGTATACGTAGTCACGCTCGCGAGGCTCGCCAGGAGCGGTGTTAAAGTAGACAACGAGGGCGATACCCATCATTACGAAGAGCAGCGACACTATGATAAAGTCGCGCCAGTTGCTTCCTGCCTGGTAGATAAAGCCGAGAATACCTAACAACAGCGGTAGGAAGAAGTAGGTGTTTCGTGCGCGGTTGTTTGCCATCTCGCTGGGGAGATTCTCGGTGGGGCCAGTGAAATACTCGTCGATAAAGTCGATGCCCGAGAGCCAGCCACCATGTAGGTAGATGCCATTCTCGCCATCGGTCGTGAGCTGTATATCGTCCTGTCGACCAACAAAGTTCCACATAAAGTAGCGCACGAACATGTCGCCCATTTGGTAGTCGAGGAAGTAGGTTTTATCCTCGCCCCATGTAGGCTCGTACCAGCTGCCATTCTCGGCATCTACTTTTACCGTGGGGTGGCCATTCTCGGTGGCTACCCACTCTGCTTCGTACTGCTTGGCGCGGCTGTGCCACCACATACGGGGCATAAAGTGGATTGCCTCGTCGGGGTAGATGTAGTCGTCGAATATCACTCGCTTCTCATACTTGCCCGTCTCTGGGTTTAGCCAGGTCATGGTCTTACCCTCAAAGTCGCCCGTGGGGATATATAGGTCGTCGGAGGTGACGTCAGGGTTGTGAGTAACCATGGGGAGTGGCGCTGCCGAGTAGTAGGGACCGAACAACAATGGACGGTTACCATACTGGTCACGGTTAAGTAGACTTAGCAACGCATGGGGATTTGAGGGGTTGTTAGAGTTCATCGGAGGGTTGGCGTTAGCGCGAATAGCCACGGCGGCATACGAGCCGAAGCCTATGAGTATCACCGTTACGGCAATGGCCATGCCGTTAAGTATGCGGTAGCGGCGACTGTGCGTAAACCATATCAGCGCTGCAAGTGCCGCAAATACCAGAACGACGAAGATAATCATACCCGAGTTTGTGGGCATGCCGAGGGTATTTACCGCAAACGTATCCACCGCAGCACCCATAGCCACGGTGTAGGGGATGATGATGCCGTTGATTGCTCCCAAGATGAGGAACGAGCCCAATAGTGCGCCGACCATCTTGAGCGTATACGACTTAACGTTGTCGTACTTCACGCGACGGAAGAACCATATCATCACCAGCGCGGGGATGGTGAGCAGGTTGAGGATGTGGACACCAATCGAGAGGCCCATCAGGTAGGCGATGAGTATTATCCAACGCATAGATGTGGGGCTGTCGGCATTCTCCTCCCACTTGAGCATGAGCCATACGACCATCGCTGTAAACATCGACGATAGGGCGTATACCTCACCCTCCACGGCCGAGAACCAGAAGGTGTCGGTGTAGGCATACGACAATGCGCCTATGACACCCGCACCAAGGATAAGAATCGACTTAAACGGTGGCATATCCTCACCATCGTGGTGTACGATGCGTCGCACAAGATGGGTGATTGTCCAGAATAGGAACATGATGCAAAACGCCGAGGCTATACAGTTCATGCCGTTAATCATCATGGGCACATCCTCTGGTGTGGGCGCAAGGAGTGAGGCTATTCTTGCCAACAGCATGAATAGGGGCGCTCCAGGAGGGTGACCCACTTCGAGCTTGTATGAGGTGGCAATAAACTCGCTACAGTCCCATAGACTTGTGCTTGGCTCCATGGTCATTAGATAGGTGATTGCCACAACGACAAACACCACCCATCCAAATATGTTATTGAGCAACTTAAATTGGTTCATATAGTGTCGTTTTTCAATTATGCGATAATTAACCCGCAAATATAGTAATATTTGCCCGAAAAAACAAAAAAATAGTAGCGAGGAGTTCAAGACAACATTGGTTCTGTTGCCAACTCCTCGCTACTTAACGCAAAACACTAATGAAATATTACTCAATCAGCGAGATGCTTCGCTGGATAAAGTCGGTGAGGCTCTTGCCCTTAAGCATGCCGTTCGATAGTAGTGCAAGGTCGATAATCTGGCGCACCTTACGGTTGTTGCGACCAATCTCTTCGAGGCGGCTGTCACGCTCAGTGCGTAGCTCGGCAATGCGTGTCGATAGCGTCTCACGCATCTCGCGCTCCTCTGGTGTGAGTTCATCCTCCTTCTTGCCCTTAATGGTCTCCTCGAAGCGGCTCTCCTCCTGCTCGGCAGCGGTGAGTTTCTTGGCCATGGTGCGCAGCTTGTCGCCATACTCCTTCTCAACCTCGCCGAGAATGTCGAGAACGATGGGGTGGTTGCCGTTCACGGTGATGGTGTAGCTATCGGGCATCTGGCCGTAGAAGCGGCTCATCTCGCCACCGCTTGTCGCTGCCATATCCTTCATGCGGCGCATAAACTCATTCTGGGTGATAACCACGGGAGCAGCATCCTTCGACATAGCCTCGAACGATACGTGGTAGTGAATCTTCTCGTCGGTTGGCATCTGGCTCTCAAATACGGGGCGCATAACATCCTGCTGCTCTGTCGATAGTGACATCGCCTCGCGCTCCTCCTTGCGGATAAGATTCTCCACAACGTCGCTGTCAACACGTACGAAGCGTATCTTCTCGTTCTTCGACTCGTAGTACTGCACGTAGTGGCTGTCGAGCTGACCGTTCATCTCGAGGATGTCGTAGCCCTTAGCCTTGGCGGCCTCCACAAAGGCATTTTTGCCCTCCACGTCGTCGACATAGAGCACGATGGTGAAGCCATCCTTGTCGGTCTGTGCCTCGCGAATCTTGTCGACATACTCTGTTGGTGTATAGTACTTACCCTCGATGCTCTTCCAGAGGATGAAGTTTGTGGCCTTTTCGGCAAACTTTTCATCTGTAAGGATACCATACTGGATGAAGATTTTCAGATCGTCCCACTTCGCCTCGTAGTCCTCACGCATGGTGTTAAATAGCTCCTGCAAACGGTCGGCAACTTTGCGTGTGATGTATCCCGAAATCTTCTTTACGTTAGAGTCGCTCTGAAGGTAGCTGCGTGACACATTAAGAGGAATGTCTGGAGAGTCGATAACACCGTGAAGCAGAGTTAGATACTCGGGTACGATGCCCGTAACCTCGTCTGTTACGAATACCTGGTTTGAGTAGAGCTGAATCTTGTTCTTCTGTATCTCGAAGTTGTGGCGAATCTTCGGGAAATAGAGTATGCCCGTGAGGTTAAATGGATAGTCGATATTCAAGTGAATATAGAATAGTGGCTCCTCGCTTCCGGGGTATAGGTCGGCATAGAAGTTTTTGTAATCTTCGGCAGTTATCTCCGAGGGCTTACGTGTCCATAGTGGGGTGGTGTCGTTGATGATGTTATCCTCCTCGGTGTCAACATATTTGCCATCCTTCCACTCCTGCTTCTTGCCAAAAGCGATGGCAATGGGTAGGAAGTGGCAATATTTGCGAAGGAGTTTGTTAATTTCGCCTTTTTGAGCATACTCGGCACAATCCTCCGAGATGTGCAAGACGATGGTTGTGCCACGGTCGCGCTGCTCTGCAAGCTCCTCCATCTCGAACTCTGGCGAGCCGTTGCAGCTCCAGTGTACGCTCTTAGCATCGGTGCGGTACGACTGTGTGAAGATCTCCACCTTGTCTGCCACCATAAACGACGAGTAGAAGCCGAGGCCGAAGTGTCCGATGATTGCCTGGTCTTTGTACTTCGCCATAAACTCTTCAGCACCAGAGAAGGCTATCTGGTTGATGTAGCGGTCGACCTCGTCCATAGTCATGCCGATACCACGGTCGGTGATAGTAAGGGTCTTATTTGCCTCATCCACAGCAATATGGATGGTTAGGTCGCCAAGTTCTCCCGAGGTCTCACCCTTTGATGATAGGGTCTTAAGCTTCTGTGTAGCATCCACAGCGTTTGATACCAACTCGCGGAGGAAAATCTCGTGGTCCGAGTAGAGGAACTTCTTGATTACGGGGAAGATATTCTCTGTTGTTACCCCAATTTTACCGTTTTTCATATTCGTAGTTTTAAATTATTGTTGCAATCTATATTGTGGCGCAATTTCCGAGTTGGGGACTACGACAAACTGCGTGCCATCTCTCGGTGACTGACAAAATGTCATGTATGGGCGCTATCTTGTGTCATGTGTATCGAAAATAAATCGTTGTTCTTTTGGTTGAATTAACTCTATTTTTTTGTCACTTTTTATTGCTCGTTCCAAATTTATATTTATCTTTGCTGCCTAAAGGCAGAAAAACTATTACAAAACCAAATAATTATTAACCATGAGAAACAGATTACTATTTTTCGTTGCTGCAATCACGGCTATCGGTAGCGTGGTTGTGTCATGCGAGAACCCCCAGGTTGAGGAACCTACGGGTAAGAACGTTACCATCTATGCGACTTTGGAGAATGGTCGCCAGTGGAACGCAGGTGATGAGCTTGTAATCAATGGCGCGACATTTACAGCGTCGGAGGGAGGCTCTTCAACCATTAAGATTGACAACGTTGCAGAGGCTGAGAACTACTACGCAGCCTACGACTTCGGTAGTGGCTCTATCGAGGGCACTACACTGGCGTTGGAGCTCCCAGCTATGCAGGGTGCCAACCTCTCTAAGATGCAGCCCATGGTTGCTTCGGCTAATACCCCCAACCTCGTTTTCAAGAACGTGATGGGCGAGTTGGTACTCAACATCGAGGGTAACGGCACCATTAAGAAGGCTACCGTAAGCTCACTCGACGCGGCGCTTGCTGGCGAGGGCACCATTGATCTTAACTTTGCTGGTAGCCCCAAGCTAAAGCTCTCGGATAGTGGCTCACGCTCGGTTACCTACGATGCTGGCGAGGGTGTTGCACTACCTGCTGAGATTGCTGTAGCACTACCTGCTGCCACATACTCTGGCTTTGTCGTAACACTCTATGGCGCCGACGACGAGATTATGAGTGGCGTAGAGATTTCGGCTACTGAGATTCTTCGTGGCGAGACAACAGAGGTTAACATCGCTTATGAGCCGGACGCTGTGCCTCCTACCTACGTAACTGCAACCATGGAGGCTGATGCCTTTGGTGCGGCACACGCTTGGAATTCTTCGTCAGTACTCTACGTTAACGGCACACCCGTGCAGGTGGCTGATGCTGAGAAGGGTGAGTTTGGTCCCGTAGCTACGGCAGAGCTATATATCGCTTCAACATCATCTACATCGGTAAATGGCGTTAGCGGCACTACCATGCGTGTATCTTTGCCTACAACACAGGGTGTAAATGCTCAGTATGCGGCAATCAACCCCGCTGTGGCTAAGTCTACTACTAACAACCTTGAGTTTAACTACTTGGCAGGTGTTATCACTATCGACGTTCAGGGCGAGCACAACCTCCGCAAGGCTACACTTTCGGGCAAGAACAACCGTCGCCTTTCGGGCTCAGGTGTTGTAGACATGTCTACCGACACTCCTCGCTTCTCGCTTGGTAACGACGCCTCGAAGGATGTAATCTTCGACTGTGGCACTGCAGGTGCAAGCCTTGTTGGTGGCCTAACACTCCGCTTTGTCGTTCCTGCTACGGAGTATACCGAGGGTCTCACTCTTACGCTTGAGGCTACCACAGGTCAGACCTACTCTATCGAGCTTGATGGCTGCACCGTAGAGCGCAACACCGTATGCGAGTATGAGTCTATCACATGGGAGAGCCACCAGAATGATGGCAACGACCTCTCGAAGCTCGGCTACGCTAACTGCTACATGATTCACGATGCTGGTGAGTACTCGTTTAAGACTCGCCTTGTGGATAACACTCCAGTAAACGGCATCGCTAAGGTTGACTGGTTGTGGGTATCGGCCGTAGAGGGTGAGAGTGGCAATGCTCTTATCTCGGATATCAACTATGCCGATGGTCTTGTAACCTTCACGGCTACTGGCAAGGAGGGTAACGCTCTCTTGGCTGCCTTCGACACCTCGGGTGCTATCCTCTGGTCATGGCACATCTGGATTACCGATATGCCTGCCGTTATCGACTTCCAGAACAATGCTATCCCACAGAGCGGTGGCCAGACCGATGGCTACTACTGCATGGACCGTAACCTCGGTGCTACATCGGCTAATCGTGCCGACGGCTACGAGACATTTGGTCTCTACTACCAGTGGGGTCGTAAGGACCCATTCATCGGCGACAAGGCTGAGGAGCGCGCACGCGACACTCAGAATGGTGGCTGGATGAATGTTGTTGAGCCTTTCGAGAATAGCTCTTTGCTCACCGTTTGCAACCCTGCATACGCTGAGGCTAAGTGGACTATGGCTAACACTACCACCGAGAATGGCTCTATCGCCTACGCTACGGCACACCCTATGACCTTCCTCAATGGCGATCCTAATGCCAGCAAGGCCGACTGGGTAAAGAAGGATAACTTTGATAGCAGCGAGTGGAGCAACATCATCTACGATGCAGATAAGAGCCTCTGGCGACCCTTCCAGAAGAGCAACTACGACCCATGTCCCGTAGGCTACCAGGTGCCTCGCAAGGCTATGTGGGTATCGCTCGTGTCGACAAGTTGCGTATTCACTCAGTATGAGGGCTTCGAGTATAGCGCTGCCGACGGTCAGAGCGTATGGTTCCCATTGGCTGGCTACCGTAGCGCACACCCATCTGATGGCGGTGCTATTATGAGCGTGCAGAACGACACTGGCTATATCAAGATTTGGAGCTCGGAGCTTGAGGTTGCCGAGACCGCTTACTGCTTCACATTTAACGACCCATACTACAATGCTGGCGCAGGCTCAGCTTGGGCTAATGGATACAATGTACGTTGTGTTAGAGCATACTAATTTAATGAATCATGGCTAAGAAATTTATATCAGTTTTTGCCGTTGTGCTTGCTATGCTTGCCACGGCGTGTGAGAAAGGTGGCGAGATAAACAAGGGTGGCGACGATGTGGCGATTACCCTCAGTGTGTCACCAGAGACTATTCAAATATCTGCTCTTGGCGAGGAGGCAACACTCGAGGTTACCACCGACGCTAAGGAGTGGAACTTTGTGAATGCTACATCGTGGCTCAACATCCGTCGTCACGAGAACACCCTCACGATGCTCGCTTCGGAGAACACTTCAGATGAGGTGCGCAAGGGTACCATCCTTATCGTGGCTACTACGGGCTCTACACGCGTAGAGAAGAGCGTCGTAGTGGAGCAGGCGGCAAATACTACGGGTGCTGGTGGTGCATCAATGTTCGAGTGCCCCGTGTTCGAGGAGATTATCCTCTCGAGCTTCGACTTTGACGGCGACGGCAAGCTCTCAGCCGAGGAGGCAGCGCGCATCACCGACCTTACGCTCACGATGAGCGACGAGGAGGAGCGTGAGCCTATCACCTCGCTCAAGGGTATCAAGTCGTTCGTAAACCTTGTAAACCTCGACTGCGACTGCAACAATATCACCGAGCTCGACCTTAGTGGCCTCGAGAAGTTGGAGTATGTAGACTGCTCGTATAACCTTATCACCACGATTGATGTGTCGGGCTGTAAGTCGTTGAAGTGGTTGTATGCCTACTCAAACCGCCTCAATAAGCTCTACGTTACTGGCTGCGACAACCTTATGTTCTTGCAGGCTTATAACAACTCGCTCAAGGAGATTGACGTTACGGGCTTCCCCGAGATGATCTACCTCGACCTTCGTCTCAACGACCTTAAGGAGGCAAAGTTCTCGAACTGCCCCAAGTTGCAGATTGCGGCTATCGGCTCTAACCAGATTATGTCGCTCGACCTAACAGGTCTCCCAGAGTTGTATACCCTTGGTTGCTACGAGAATAGCATCACAAGCCTCGACGTTACGGGTCTTCCTAAGCTCGAGATGCTCGAGTGCTATGCCAATAACCTCGCAACGCTCGACTGCAGCAAGAACCCTGAGCTTTTGGCACTCACCTGCCAGCGCAACCTCCTCACGGAGCTTAACATCGAGGGCTGCACCAAGCTCAAGAAGATTGATTGTAGCAGCAACTACCTCACAGGTGAGCTCGACGTAAATGGCCTCAATGACCTCTACTTCTTGCACTGCGGTGGTAACAACTACACCTCAATTAAGGCTAACACCTGCACACTGATGACCGATATGGAGTGCGCTAATACGCAGATTACCGAGCTTGAGGTATCTAACATGACTCTGCTCGAGTCGCTCGTTGCTAACGACTGCCAGCTCACCGAGATGGATTGCAGCAATAACACAAAGCTCGATGCTCTCTACTTGCAGGGTAATCCCCTTGAGGTGTTGTACCTATCGGAGGGTCAGTCTGTTGTCGACCTTAAGCTCGACAACCACGACGTAATCCAGTATAAGTAATCGATAAACAAGCAGCATACTTATGGAGAAGAAACTTTCTTATGAAGCACCCAGCGCAGAGATTGTCTACGTTGAGGTAGAGGCTGGCTTCGAGGCCTCGAACGACTGGGGCTTGCCTGGCGAAAACCCCGATGAGAACGATTTTGGTGAATTTTAATCTATGCAGCACATTATGAAAAAGGTATTATTTATTGCCTCACTATTGGCAATCGTAGCACAGAGCTGCACAAAGGAGGATTCACAGAACGTAGTAGCCGAGCAGAAGACCACCATCGAGGTTGTTGCCGACCTCGGCGGTGAGACACGTACCTACTACGATGGCGATAACATCGAGTGGGCTGCAGCCGACGAGCAGCTCAACATCATCTACTATGCCGACGACAACTCATCGTCGCGTCGTCAGACAGCCACACACACCGACTACACCATCGACGCAGAGGGTCGCATACTCTTCACCGCCGACTTCACTACTACCGATGGTGCTACATCGTACACTCTCGGCGCCTTCTATCCCTACGCCTACAAGTCGACAACGTCGTCTATCTCGCTCACTGTGCCCCAGATGCAGACTCCTACGGCTGATAGCTACGACCCCGCTACCGACATCCTTGTATCTAAGGAGCCTGTTACTATTGAGGGCACTCCCGAGAGCGTTAAGTTTACATTTGCGCGTATGGTAGCCTTTGCGAAGATGACCCTCAAGGGCATCGGCGCTGGTGAGACCATCGAGAAGGTTACCTTCTACTCTTCGGCAAAGCCTGCAGGTGCTGTTGAGTTTAAGGTACACGAGGCCGCTACCGTAGAGAATGCCAAGTGGTACAACAACTACGAGGAGATTACCATCACCCGCGAGAACTGGGTTGCTACGGGCGAGGATGTGGTATGGATGACCACCGTGCCTACCGACCTTAGCGGCACCGACTTCACCGTGACAGTCGTTACCGACAAGTACACCTACACCAAGAGCGTAGACCTCACCGACAAGACCCTTACGTTTGAGCGTGGCGACGTCGCTATCTTCACCGTCAACGACCTTCAGCGTCAGGAGAAGCCTAAAGCATACAAACTCCTTACCGATATCAACGAGCTTAACGCAGGCGACCAGATTCTTCTATGTACTAAGAATACAGAGTCATCGAGTGCTAAGCTACTATCGACAACAGCTGATGGCACTGCGCTTAAGTTTACACAATCTGTAACTGTGGGTGCAGGTTTGGAAATCTCGGCAGAGGGTCTTCCTGCAGATGCTGCAATTCTTGATGTGGAGAGTGGCGCAACAGCTGGCACATTTGCTCTTAAGGATATAAATAAGGGATACTTGTATGGTTCATATGATTCAGAAAATTGGTCATCAGCTCTAAATTACAAGGATTCTAAGGATCGTGAGTCTTCATGGACCATCTCTATTAACTCGAGCAGTGCAGTGACAGCTTATGCATATTATAGCGATACGGCCTACCGTTACCTAAACAACTACTATGGCTCAAAGTTTAACTTTGCCGGTAGTACAAGTACATATTACTATTACATCTACTACATCGATGGCGAGTCGAGCGACGAGGGTGGCGAGGAGCCCGCGACAACACCTCTTACCACTCCAGTAGTTACTGCTACTGCTTCAGGTGACGTTGTTACCGTAACTTGGGAGGCTGTAGCTGGTGCTGCTAACTACACCGTAACTTGCGGCGAGGCTACTACCACAGTTGATACCACAACCGCTACTTTCGAGGGTGTTGCTGCTGGTACTTATGAGGTTACAGTTGTTGCCAACCCCGCCGATGCTACCATTAACACTGCCTCGGAGGCTGGCACAGCATCAGTTACCGTTGAGGCTGCCCCTGCTGGCGAGACTAAGAGTGTAGAGATTGCGTTCCCAATCGAGGGTGCAGCGAGCGGTAGCTCTGTAGGTACTATCTACGAGGGTGACTTGCTTATCTCATCTACCGGCTCTTGGCGTACCGATAGCGCCGACGGTCGCGACTGTATCTACATCGGTCGCACTACATCTAACGAACTCCGCATCGAGGCGCAGAATGACAAGACCATCACCAAGGTGACCCTCACTGCTCCTGTAGGCTACCTCGTTGACCTCAAGGCCAAGGAGTATGATGGCTATACCACCCAGACATTTGCCTCTGTTACAGAGGCCGTTTGGACTGGTGAGTGCACATCTCGCATCGTATGGACAGCAGCAGGTAACTCGCACTCTAACATTGCATCTATTGTAGTAGAGTACAAGTAATTTGTTTTGATAAGGCAGCATCTGCAGAGTTAATTATAACAAAATGCTGTTAATTGCCCATTTAAAGGGTGCAAAACAGATAAAGTTATGGGATTTTTTGGAGGAAGTAGCGTGTCGATGAATTGCATACCAACATGCTCAAGACGCGTTACCCTATAGAGAGTGCAACTGATACCCAATTGGCAGAAAGGAGTGTGGTCTGCTCTTAGTAAGTGGAATATAAACGGTAACATAGCAGACGCTCTTTTTCTGGTTTAGTGTTGCCCCCCCCTCATCCCAATATGCACAAAAAAGGCAGGTTATAAAATCTATAACCTGCCTTTTTGTATTACTATCCTCTACAATATTAATACTCCTCCTCGTCAAAGGAGTATTCGGAGCTTGTAAGTCGTTGAGTATTAGTGTCTATTTTGTGTCGTACAAGTTTATATACAAGTTTATTTGGTTGTATATTATCTCTTTTACTTGTTATATTGCGACTTACTCGAGATACTGTCCCCAATCAGAGTTAGCATACGCCTCCTCGCAACCTGTTGGAACAATCAGATTTTCAAATTTTCCGAATGAGTCGTTAATCTTTGGTGGTATTTTAGGATAACATACTATTGTGTCTATATTACAACCCTTAAATGCTTCCTTGCCTATCTCACTAACGCTTTTTCCAATAGTCACACTTGTAAGGCTGTCGCAATAAAAGAATGCACCCTCTCCAATCGTCGTTACGCTACCGGGGATAGTCACACTTGTAAGGCTTTCGCAATTTCGGAATGTATAATTTCCAATCGTCGTTACGCTATCAGGAATAGTCACACTTGTAAGACTGTTGCAACCCCAGAATGCCCTCTCTCCAATCGTCGTTACGCTATCGGGGATAGTCACACTTGTAAGGCTTTCGCAAAAATAGAATGCCCCCTCTCCAATCGTCGTTACGCTATCGGGGATAGTCACACTTGTAAGGCTTTTGCAATCAAAGAATGCATCCTTTCCAATCGTTGTTACGCTATCGGGGATAGTCACACTTGTTAGGCTGCTGCAACCACTAAATGCACTATTTCCAATCGTCGTTACGCTATCAGGAATAGTCACACTTGTAAGGCTGCTGCAATCACTGAATGCAGAACTTCCAATCGTCGTTACGCTATCGGGGATAGTCACTCTTCTTAGGTTGTAGCAACCATTGAATGCACTATTTCCAATCGTCGTTACGCTTTTTCCAATAGTCACACTTGTAAGACTGTTGCAATCCCAGAATACCCGCTCTCCAATCGTCGTTACGCTATCAGGAATAGTCACTTTTGTAAGGCTGTCGCATTTATAGAATGCCGCACGTCCAATCGTCGTTACGCTATCGGGAATAGTCACACTTGTAAGGCTGGTGCAATTATAGAATGCACGCTCTCCAATCCTGGTAATAGGTTTATCGAAGATAACCTTACCTATATTTGTGTAGGTGTGTGACACTATTTTTGCATCAAACGCATCTTCCTTAAATGATAGCATTTGCCCATCAGTAGTAGTGTATTCAAAGATACAAAGTTTATTATTTGTTAAGTCTGCGGAGATAAGTTTTGTATTATTTGTTAAGTCTGCGGAGATAAGTTTTGCCATAGTCGTGTCAGCATAGGTTTACATCTACACAAAGGTAGTGATTTATTTTTAATTTGTAATAGGATTCACAAAAGAATCAGAAAATAAACAAGAAAATTTTTCCAACCCCACCGCAGATAGTGTAGAACAAGGGTTACGGAGTGGTAATGATAGAAATAAAAAAGAGAGAAACAAGTTTATTTTCTTGTTTCTCTTTTTGATAATCAGTAGTTTATACCGATATTCTTGTCTAATACTCCTCCTCATCGAAGAAGAAGTCGTCCTTTGAGGGGTAGTCGGGCCAGATATCCTCGATAGACTCGTAGATATCACCCTCGTCCTCTATCTCCTGGAGGTTTTCTAATACCTCGAGCGGTGCGCCTGAACGTACTGCATAGTCGATAAGCTCCTCTTTTGTTGCGGGCCATGGAGCATCCTCCAATTTCGATGCAAGCTCTAATGTCCAATACATAGTCTACGTTATTTTATTACATTTATTCTAAATTTTCTACCTCCGTAAACGACCCTTATTGTCGTTTTAGCGTGCAAATGTATAAAATAATTTTATATATGCAATATATATGCACGAAAAACTTTGAAAGTCAATCAAATTGCACTATGGTATCCACAACGTTTCGGTCACCTTCAGACGCTCCGTAACCACGCGTCCAAGTGTGTAGAGATAGTCCGAGAGGCGATTTAGATACCTGAGGGCCGAGCTGTCGATAACTGTTGTGGGCTCAGCTGCTGCTCTTAGTGCCGAGCGCTCAGCTCTGCGGCATACTGTACGACATACGTGGCATAGCGACACTGCGCGGTGGCCGCCTGGTATGGTAAACTTAGTGATGGCGGGAATCTCCGCCTGCATGCGGTCGATAGCATTCTCCATTTCGGTGATGCGCTCCTCAGCGATGGGGGCAACCTTGCCCTCACCACCCTTGCCAACGGCGAAGAGGGCGGCAACGGTCATCAGCTGCGACTCTATGCGCTGAAGCTCGCCAACAAGTGTCGCGGTGCGCTCATCCTCCGAGAGCGTGTCGCACAAGAGTGCCACAAATGCTGTTAGCTCATCCACCGTGCCGTAGGCCTCGACACGTAGGTCACACTTCGTAACGCGCTCACCACCTATAAGTGATGTGGTGCCAGCGTCTCCCGTCTTAGTGTATATCTTCATGATCTGCGATATGTTAGCTATAATATAAATCGCTGCTTGGGGAGGTGGTTGTTGAAGACAAGCAGATATGCGCGGTTGTCCACCGTCGTCGAGGGGTGCCCCTCAATAATCTCACGACACACAGCCCAGCGGTTGGCGTTATTGTATGGCGACATAATGCAGAGCGTTATGCCCCTCTCTTGCGCAAACTGAGCATAGGCGCGCAGGTGCTCGTAGGTGGTGTCGAGTGTGCACACCACAAAATCGCGCTCCTCCATGGCATCTATCGTCCAGCTCTCGTAGCCGCAGTGCTCCACAAGGTTTTGCAGCTGCGTGCAGCGGCGCTTGGCTATATCTAAGGCCATAAGTGCATCGTAGAGGTCGTGGCGCTTGGAGACTAACTCTCGCTGCATAAACACCTTACGTACAATGTCGTAGACGTAGGGCGAGTGCACGCCATGACCACGAAAGAAGCGCGCACGACGCAGCTGTGTCGGCAGGTGCTTCAAGCCGTAGAGGCGTTGTTTGAGTGTTCGTCCCGAGCGTTTCATCTGTCGCTACTTTTTTAGCTGTCCTGCAAGGCGACCTGTAGAGAAGGCTATCTGCATGTTGTAGCCACCAGTGTTGGCGTCGATGTCTAACACCTCACCTGCGAAGTATAACCCCTTGACCTTGAGTGACTCCATAGTATACTTATTCACCTCGTCGCACGCCACGCCACCTGCCGTTACAATGGCATATTGGAATGGTGCATAGTCCGTAATGGGGAATACCATGCCCTTCAATATCTTCACTAAGCGTAGCTTCTCCTGGTCGGTGAGCTTGCCTACGTAGGTCTTCGAGTGGAAGTCCACCTCCTTAGCCAATGGCACCACCAACTGCTTGGGTACGAGCTTGCGTAGTAGCTCCGAGAAGAATTCCGACGACTGCATCTCGCTGATTTCACGGTTGATGCGTGCTATGAGTGTCTCCTCGTCGAGCGCCGGCTTAAGGTCTACGACAATCTTGACACGCTTCTCGTCGATGATGGCATCCACAGCATCGCGGCTCATGCGTAGTGCCACAGCACCCTCGATGCCGCGCTCCGAGAATCCCAACTCGCCGAACTCCTCCTGAACCAGTTCGTTGTCGATGTATAGCTTCGCGCCTACGTTCTTTAGAAGTAGGCCGTTGAGGTATTCGCGCTGTGGGTGTGATGTTACGAGTGGCGTCAGCGATGGACGTACAGGCTCGATGGCGTGACCCACCGATGCGGCGAAGTCGTAGCCATCACCCGTAGAGCCAGTAGTGGGGTAGCTCACGCCGCCCGTAGCGATGATTACGTGTGCCGCCTCCTCCCTACGTTCGAAGCCTCGGGCATTGCGGTAGCGTACGCCTGTAACCCTACCACCAAGCGTCTCGATGCCAGTAACTTGCGTCTTATACACAATCTTTACGCCCTTATCCACGCAGTAGTCGACCAGTGCGTTGGCTATATCCCACGCCTTGCCACTTTTGGGAAAGACGCGCTCGCCACGCTCCGTTTCGAGCTTCACGCCTATGCGCTCGAAGAACTTGATTGTCGCGCGGTTGTTGAACTCGGCAAATGCCACCGAGAAGAACTCCTGGTTGGTACGCACCTTCTCCAAGAACTCCTCCGCAGGGCGCGCGTTTGTTAGGTTGCAACGACCCTTACCCGTGATGCGTATCTTGCGACCGGCCTTCTCCATCTTTTCGAGCAGGAGTACCGAGCGTCCGCCTGCGGCAGCCGTGCCCGCAGCCATAAGGCCCGCAGCACCAGCGCCAATCACTATCACGTCGTAGCCGACCTTTGTCGCTTCGTAGCTATTTTGAATATCTGTCATACGTTACTCCCAGAGGTTACGTGGATACTCACCCTTGGTGATAAGCTCCTCAATCTTAGCCATTAGCATGGGTTTATCCTCCTTGTAGGTTACGCCAAACCAGTCGGATGTGGTCTTAAGCACGCGCATAGTAGCGGTGCCCTCGTTGATAACCTTATTCACCATAAGCGGAATGAAGAACTCCGACTTGATGTTCTCGATATTTGCTGCAAGGAACTCCTTGAAGAAGGCCTCAGAGTGGCGGAAGTAGTCGGGCGTAAAGCCAAAGAGATTCATCGACACGGGGGTGTCCTCCGCCAATGGCTCGTCGGCGCCACCATCGTGGAAGAGGATGGTGCCATTGACGCGCTCAATCTGCGTGCGCTCAACCATACCGCGGAGGTTGCCCTCATCGTCCACGGTGCATACGCCACGCGATACAGTGCCATTCTCCGATAGCGTCTTAGATACCTGGTAGCCCACCATGCAGTAACGACCTTCGGATGTAGCTAACTCCTTGAGATAGTCACAGATAGTAACGTATGCACTGCGACCATAGAAGTCGTCGGCATTGATTACAGCGAATGGCTCGTTGATGACATTTGCCGCCATCATTACGGCGTGGTTCGTACCCCATGGCTTAACGCGACCCTCGGGAAGAGTGAAGCCCTCGGGGAGGTAGTCGAGCTCCTGGAATACATACTCCACGGCGATTCTGCCACCGAAGCGCTCGGCGTTGAATACCTCCTTGAAATCAGCCTCGAAAGAGTGGCGAATGACGAATACCACCTTGCCGAAGCCCGCGCGAATAGCGTCGTATACCGAGTAGTCGATAATCGCCTCGCCGTTGGGGCCTACGCCATCCATCTGCTTAAGCGAACCATAGCGCGAGCCCATACCCGCAGCCAATACTAAAAGTGTAGGTTTTACCATAATATCTTGTTATTTTACGTTCGTTTTATAGTACAAAGGTAAAAAAAGTTCTCGCAAACAACAAAGTTTTGTGCGCAAAATACCAAGTATCCCACGAATTTCGTTATCTTTGCACGTTATAATATTGCATATATAGTATGATTCAGCAGTTCTGGAATAATCTCACCAAGAAACGACAACTCTCGATGCGTAATCGCGAGACAGGTAGGTCGTATTGGAAGATAAACATATCTCCGTTGGCGTTTGGCTCTGTGGTAGTGGTGCTGTTTGTGGTAATAGCAACAATTATTGCTGCGCTATTCGCCTATACCGACATCCTTGACATCTTCCCTGGCTATCGCACAAAGTCGGAGCGTATGACCGATGAACTCACCGAGAATATCATGCGCATCGACCAGATGGAGCGCACCATGGCCGACTCGCTTAAGTATAACGAGGTTGTCACCTCCATACTTAGCGGCAATACCCCCACGTTGCACTCTACAGTAATGACCGACACCATACGTTACGATAAGTCAACCATTATGCCCACGCGTGCCGACTCATTGTTGCGTCGCGCATTGGAGAGCACCGATAGCGACTATTCGCTCGCGAACACTAAGCCTCTAAAGACCGAGGCGGCGATGTTCAATGCCCCGATGCGTGGCCGTGTTACGCGCAACTTCGATGCTCCTGAGTCGAGCTACGATATGGCCATCATGAGTCTCGGTGGCGACGACTCGGTGCTTGCCATAGAGAATGGTACCATCGTCGGCGTGCAGCGCGGTGCTGATGGCCTAAACGTGATAACCATACAGCATGCTGGAGGCTACGTCTCGGTATATAAACAACTGGGCGAGGCCTTGGTACGTAAGGGGCAGCATGTTACCTCAGGCATGGTCATAGGTCGTCTGTCTGACCCCGAGGCTGAGAGCGATGATGTGCAGTCCGCAGAGCTCGGTTTTGAGCTATGGCGCGATGGCACGGCTGTAGACCCCGAACGATATATCCTATTCTAAGTTATGGAGAGACTAAGCATACTTGGCTCAACAGGCTCGATAGGAGTGCAGACGCTCGATATCGTTAGGCGCAATCCTGAGCGCTTTAGCGTTACGGCCCTTGTGGCGCATAGCCGCTGGGAGGAGCTTGCCATGCAGGCGCGTGAGTTCGGCGTGGAGCGTGTGGTTATTGGCGACGAGCGTCATTATACAGCCTTGAAGGATACCCTTAAGGGTACGAATATAGAGGTGTTGGCTGGTAGTGATGCCATCTTAGACATCGCCCGCGATGAACACTGCGACACCATCGTCAACTCGCTTGTGGGCTACTCGGGCCTGCACCCTACATACGCAGCCATCGAAGCAGGTAAGCGTATCGCCTTGGCAAATAAGGAGACACTGGTTGTGGGTGGTGATATTATTATGTCGCGTGCTAAGGAGCGTGGTGTACGCATCATGCCCATCGACTCGGAGCACTCGGCAATAATGCAGTGCTTGGAGTGTGAACGTAGAGAGAGTGTGCGTAACCTTATCATTACCTGCAGTGGTGGTGCTCTACGAGACCTCCCCATCGAGGCGCTCTCTGCGGTAACGGCCGCCGAGGCGTTGAGGCATCCGCAGTGGTCTATGGGTGCAAAGATTACTATCGACTCGGCCACGCTTGTAAACAAAGGTTTTGAGGTTATCGAGGCGCGTTGGTTGTTCGACGTTGAGCCCGAGCGTATCAAGGTTGTTATCCATCCGCAGTCTATCGTTCACTCGATGGTTGAGTTTACCGACGGCTCGGTTAAGGCGCAGCTCGGCTCGGCAGATATGCACACGCCCATTAGCTATGCTCTACTATATCCCGACCGTGCACGAGAGCCTATGGAGCAGTTCTCGATTCTCGACCACCCAACGCTTACATTTGCAGCACCCGACAGGGTAAAGTACCCTGCGCTGGATATAGCCTACGACTGCTTGCGTCGTGGCGGCACGGCAGCATGTGTGATGAATGGCTCGAATGAGGTGGCTGTGGCGGCATTCCTCAAAGGTAAGTGTGGCTATCTCGATATTGTTGGCGCTATACGCTACGCACTGGATAATGCCACCTTTGTGGCGCACCCCACGTTGGATGACTATACGGCGTCGAATGCCGAGGCGCATATGTTGGCAGAACGCTACCTATCAACACGATAGGTGCTATTTTATATTGATAATAATAAAAAAAGATAAAAGATGAGTACAGTATTAGTTCAGGCATTGCAGTTCGTTTTTGCTCTGTCGTTGTTGGTGACCATCCACGAGTTGGGTCACTTCCTTGCAGCGCGTATGTTTGGCATACGTGTCGATAAGTTCTACCTATTCTTCAACCCATGGTTTTCGCTCTATAAGCGTAAGATAGGCAACGTGGAGTTTGGTATCGGTTGGTTGCCGCTGGGTGGCTATGTATCTATCTATGATAGCCGCGAGAAGCTCTTCGATGCTGAGGCGCGTGCCAAGGATGAGCTTAAAAAGGCTAAGTCGGAGCTAAAGAAGTGTACTTTGGAGGCTGAGAAGGAGGCTTGTCGCGAGAAGATTGCGGCGCTCGAGGCGGAGATTAAGAGCCTGCAGGAGCAGCAGCGCACCATGCAACCCGAGCCTGATGAGTTGCGTGCAAAGCCAGCATGGCAGCGCCTTATCGTGATGATTGCCGGTGTGTTTATGAATGTCGTGGCGGCTATTGTTATCTACGCGGGTATACTCTTTACATGGGGTGAGGGCTATTATCATAACGATGATGCTGAATACGGCTATGTGTTTAACGACACAGCTAAGGAGCTCGGTTTTGAGGATGGTGACAAGTTTGTAGCCATCGATGGCGAGAGAGTTGAGAATATTGCTGATGCATCGTCTACGCTTATAGTTACTGATAGTGACCATACGGTGACCGTTTTGCGTAATGGCGTTGAGGTGGATATCGACCTAACACTCGCCGATTTGGTTAAGTTGCGCAACGAGAGTGAGGCTACGGTGCAGTACTATAATGCAGGTTGTGCGGGTGCCTACTTTTTTAGAATGAACAACCCATTTGTGTTGGATAGCGTAAGCGATGGAGCTAGTGAGGCTGGCCTTGTAAGTGGTGATAGGGTTATTGCTATAAATGATAACGAAGTACGTGACTATGTCGATGGCGTGATAGCACTTCAAAATATTGCCAATAGCGATGCTCAGGTAACTGTCGTACGTAACGAGGCAGACACGCTGCAGCTAGTAGTACCAGTTGATGAGGAGGCTCGTATGGGTGTTACTGTGCACGTTATCCCGAACCGTTCACGAGAGTATGGTTTCTGGGAGTCTATCCCCGCAGGTGTGATGCGTTGTGGCCAGGAGATTAAGTCATACTGGGATCAGCTTGTAATGATGGTTAATCCTGATACGGAGCTATATAGCGAGGTCGGAGGATTTATCTCTATCGGTAGCGTATTCCCCGATACATGGCACTGGCCAGCATTCTGGAGCATTACAGCATTGCTTTCGGTCATTCTTGCCGTGATGAACTTGTTGCCTATCCCTGTGCTCGATGGTGGCCATGTGCTCTTCGCCCTTTGGGAGATTATCACACGCCGCAAGCCTGGAGAGAGGTTTATGGAGATAGCGCAGACCATTGGATTTATCCTGCTATTGTTACTTCTGGTGTACGCAAATGGTAACGATATATTAAATCTCTTTAAGTAAAATCTCTTTAAATAACATCGAGCGATGGCAAAGTTAAAGCGAGCGTTCTTCTGCACGTCGTGTGGCTACGAGACTCCCAAGTGGTTGGGTAAGTGCCCCTCGTGTGGCGAATGGAATACAATCTCGGAGCATGTCGTGGCTAAGGAGTCAGGCTCTTCGGCACGTATGACGTCCGCCCCACGTGTCGAGCCTCGCAAGGTGCAGGATATTGAGGAGCATGCTACGGTGCGTGTGGATGTGGGCAATGCCGAGGTTAATCGTGTGCTTGGCGGTGGCATGGTGCCCGGCTCGTTGATACTGCTCGGTGGTGAGCCAGGTATCGGTAAGTCGACCCTCTCGCTACAGCTCGCCCTCACGGATAACGGATTGCGTACGCTCTATGTCTCGGGTGAGGAGTCGGCCGAGCAGATTAAGATGCGTGCCTCGCGCCTCGGTATACATAACCAAGAGTGCACCGTATTCACCGAGACACTGTTGGAGAATATCGTTACTCAGATTGAGGAGTTACGCCCCGATGTGGTCATTATCGACTCCATACAGACGATGTCGTCAGACCTTGTGGAGTCGTCGGCTGGTAGCGTTACGCAGATTCGCGAGTGTGCCTCGACATTGCTTAAGGTGGCTAAGACACTAGGTATTACCATATTCATCATCGGACATATCACGAAGGATGGCTCGATTGCAGGTCCTAAGATTTTGGAGCATATAGTAGACGTAGTACTACAGTTCGAGGGCGATGGCAACCACACCTACCGTATCTTGCGTGGCATCAAGAACCGCTTTGGTGCAACGTACGAGATTGGAGTATTTGAGATGCGCGATACAGGACTTAGAGAGGTGGCTAACCCCTCGGAGATACTTCTCACGCACTACGATGAGCCCCTGGCGGGCACTGCCGTAGGTGCTGCGGTGGATGGTCTTAGACCCTACCTTATCGAGGTGCAAGCACTGGTTAGTGGTGCTGCCTATGGTACGCCTCAGCGCTCAACTACGGGCTTCGACCAGCGACGCCTGAATATGCTTTTAGCGGTATTGGAGAAGCGCGTGGGCATGAAGATGTTTCAGAAGGATGTCTTTCTTAACTTTGCTGGTGGCTTTAAAATTGCCGACACGGGTATGGACCTCGCTGTTGTGGGCGCCATAGTCTCGTCATACTACGATCGACCACTTATGGAGGGTGTTTGCTCGGCAGGTGAGATAGGTCTCTCGGGTGAGGTGCGCCCCGCGCCCCGCACCGAGCAGCGTATAGCCGAGGCGGCACGCTTGGGCTTTAAGCGCATCGTGGTATCGAGCTTTGTCGAAAAGAGTGTGAAGCGTCCTAAGGGCATTGAGGTGGTATTTATATCAAATATAGCAGAGCTCCCCAAGGCACTATTCTAAGCACGGAATATTAACGGTATAGAATTTGAGACTCCCATCATCACTGACGGGAGTCTCATATTTTTTACCTTATATAATATAAGATGCTATGAATAGTCACGATTTTGATAACCTCATCGCCTCGGAGCGACTTGTTCTCATAGACTTTTATGCCACGTGGTGTGGCGCTTGTGGCGCTATCGACCCTGTGCTTGATAGGGTGGCACTTTCGATGAGCGATATAGTCTCTCTTGTTCGTATCGACACCACCTCGCCCTCAAGCTTCGACCTTGTACGTCGTTACAATATCGTGGCGCTACCCACCTTGACGCTCTTTGCACGCGGCGAACTACTCTGGCGCGAGTGTGGCCTAATATCGTTTGACCGCCTTCAGAACATCATCCGCCGCCACCAGTTTGCTCACCTCGGCTATTAGCTACTTAACCTTCACGCAACGCACTGGTAGGGCATTGGCACGGTGCATCTTATGCTCGGTATCTATGCCGTTCCAGGTGCGGGTATTGGTATTAAGGTTGAAGTATAGTGCCTTGGCATCGTCGCCATCAGTTGTCGCTGTCCAGTAGTAGCCGCTCCAGGGTACGGGTAGCTCTAAGTTCGTATTCATGTTGTCGAGACGACCATCGAGGTAGTTGCGACGACCTGCTGCCGAGAAGAAGTGCTCCTCGTTAGTCTCTGTGTCTACGAGGTTCCATCCATACATAGGTTGTGCCTCCTGCCATGCCATATCATCGTCTACAGCGGCGATGGTAAGGTTGGCATATAGGTCGCTTGCGGGAAGCTGCCAGCCCGCAGGACAGGGATCGTAATCGCTCTTTGTCGTGCCGCTCCATAGCGTGTCGTCGTGGCCAGAGTTAAGCCAGTCGTAGGCGTTGTCGGGGTTGCCGATAATCATCGACACGGGATTCTTGATGCTCCACTCTATGCTGCCACCCACCTTGCTCTCGACATACTCGAGAGATAGGTCTAATCCATTGAAGTCGAACAAACGCTTGTCGTAGTTTGCCGCAAAGTTCCAGTCGTTGGGGCCTACAATGGGCGTCATACGTCCCCACTGATAGTAAAGGCCATACGAGCGGAAGATAGCGCTGTCGTTTGTGTCGCCATCACTATTGGTGTCGGCACCGAGGTTGTGGTTCATAACCGTGTAACCCGCCATCTCGAAGGTGTTGTCTGCGGCTGTAGGGTCGTTGTTCGTCACCCAGATATGCCAGCTCCATATAAGCTTACCCGAGGCGTCGTATGCGCCAATAAGGGCATTGCCAGGCACCACCTTGTCTGTCTCCTCGTCGTCGGTGGTGACGGCACTCTCAAGATAGAAAACAACCTTGCCATCGCGCATATCGAGGTACTTGATAAGCTCCGAAGAGGTCTGCCATAGTAGCTCTATACGCTCTGTATTTAGCTTAATATCGCCATTACCGCCACGTGTTGCATCGAATATGTAGCGGGTATCAGGCTCGGTGGCGATATAGCAGTTGGCGTGCTTGTCGGTGTAGTCCACCTCGTCGGATACTATGGCGAGGTATACGCTTACGGTATTAATATCGCCCGTTGGGGTGTAGCCGTTAAGAGTCATCGTGCCACTCTCCACCTCCTCGTTATCGAACGACGATGGTGCCGTAACGGTGATGGTTGAGTTATACATATCGACGCTGTTGACAACCCAGCCCTTGGGTATGGTAACGGGTACAAGCGAGCTGATGTTACGGCTATCGAATGTTGTAGAGCCAGTGTCGCCAGGCGCTGCAACAAGAATACTATGCGAGGGTACAACAAGACTATTGGTCTCCTCGCGGCTACATGATGTGATAACGGCTGATGCAATGATGGCCACTACAGCCCAAATATACGATATTCTCTTAAACATAGTCTATATCTATTCTGCTTTACTCTCGACTCAGTGTTAGTCGAATTAATTTAACTCAATCTCTATTACCTCTACAGATGTCTCGCCACCCTCCGTGAGAGTTGTCTTAAGCATCTCGGCCTCGTCGCGGCTGTCGAACGTACCCACGGTGAAGCCGCTGCTTGTCTTCGATATTCGCTTGCCTGGAGCCTCTGTAGTAAGCACGGTGTTTAGCGTGTCGTCGATGCTCTCAACGCCAATCTTGACCATATAGCGCTTGCCGACCATGGGAATCTCTGCGTCGCCATCGCTATCGGTTGCCGCAACTGTAAGGTTGGTCATGGTGCCATCCTGCCAACGACATATCTCGGGCGACTTGAATCCCTTCTCCTTGAGGAAGAGCTGCGCCTCATCAGCCTCGAGACGTGTGGCAAAACCGCCAGCGTAATATAGGTAGTGACCCTCATCGTTGCGGGTGATGTATAGCGGCTGCACACCCTTAAATAGGGTCATAGGCTGCTTGTTGCGGAATTCGCCCAAGAGTATGCGGTATATTACACCGCGCTCGTATACCTTAAGCTCAGGTATTGGGTTAGACTCGCGGTAGTAGTTGGTGCGGCCAATGGTGATGGGCTGGTAGTCGATAAAGAGACGGCGCTCAAGGGTAATAGGCTCGAAGCGATACTCCACCTCCTGTGCCTCGCGACTTACCGTAGCGATAGAGTCTGCTGCCATCTCGAGACCCATGGTCTTGGCAAAGTCATACTCGAACTTACGCAACGTTGGACGGCCCATAGCGTAGTGCATGACGGCATCCGAGGCATAGTAGCCAGCCTCGCGAGCACACTCACGGCGCATAGTGGTAAACTCCATAGACGAGCTGTCGAGTAGCTCGTAGTGGTGGTCGCGCTCGAGGATATAGCCGTAGGCGAAGTACTTGGTGTCGAGGATATGGTTCCATCGGCTATCAATCTTGTTTGCCACGCTTTCGGCAAGGTCTACGAGGGTGTGATACTGCGTAAATAGCTCCTCGGCCTCGGCCTCGCTATCTGTTGCGAGGTATTGCTCGGCAGTATCGGCCATGCGGTTGTAGATGTTGGTATACTCTGCAATAAGTGCATCCATCTCAGCATCCTCGGTGTGTGCTGCAAGAAGCTCAGCATAATCCTCTCCGCTAAGCGCATCCTTAATGCAGATGTTCTCCACAAGATTGCGCGACGCGGGTGTAACACTCTCTAAATCACTATTCTCGAATAGCGTATCGGTTTGGGCTAATGTCTCATCGACGATTGGCTGTGATGAGTTCATCTGCGACATTACCCACTCCTGGTCCATGGCGTTGATGCGTGCAATAATGTCGCCACGCTCGGTGAGAAGATCGAAGGCCTCCTGCTCCAACTCCAAGATACGGTCGGTATAGCGGCTAAGCTCCTCCTCGGTAGGCTCCAGACCCTCGTTACGCAGACTGTCGGTGTAGCTCTTGAATTGGTTGCGTATGTCTGTCGCCACCAAACGCACCGAGTCCTCGCTAAAGGCGAGACGTTTTTCCGTCTCGTGCAAAGCTATGTACTCGGTACTTTGACGTATGTCGTTTTCAGGCTCCTGTAGTTGCGCCATAGCCACCACAGTGAAGGTGCTGGCAACTAAAAGTAGGAATGCGTATATACTCTTTTTCATATTCAGTTATAGTGTTAACGCCACGAGCGGATGAAGAGCAGCTGTATGATGCCGAAAATCTCCAAACGACCGATGAGCATTAGTAGCGTCGAGTTAAGTTTCAGTACGGCGGGTAGGTCGGCAAAGTTATCCAACGAGCCTACCTCACCAAATCCAGGGCCTACGTTGCTCACACAGGCGATGGTGGCCGTGAGTGAGGTTACGAGGTCGAGTCCAAAGATGGTGTAGACTATGGTGCCTATAAGCGCTACCATGATGTAGGCGACGATAAAGGTCATCACCAAGTTGAGTACACCCTCCTCCTGCACCTTGCCATCTACCTTTACGCGGATGATGGCATTGGGATGCAACTGCACCTGCATGCGGTTGCGTATAACCTTCGCTGCTATAAGCATGCGGTCAACCTTAAGTCCACCCGAGGTAGAGCCTGCACAGCCACACACCACCGACGAGAATATTAGCAGCATTATGGCTAAGGGCGTCCAGGTGTTTGTATCGGCAGTGGCAAAACCCGATGTCGTGGTTATGGTGACAACCTGGAATGTTGAGTGGCGTATCGACTCGAACCAAGTGTCGTAGATGCCATTATGCAGCAAACTTATCGATATCACTATCGAAAATATTGCCATCATGCCTATAAACGTGCGAACGACCTCCGAGCGGAAAATATTGTTCTTACGTCCCGTAACCGAGGCATATAGTATGCCGAAGTGTATCGCCGAGAGTGTCATGGCTATAATGAGTATTAGCTCGATGGTTGGACTGTCCCAGAAACCAATCGATGCATTCTTTGTGCTAAAGCCACAGGTGCTACATGCTGACATCGCCTGAGTTACGGAGTCGAACCAGGTCATGCCCGCCAGCTTAAGCGATATAGTGGTTATGAGTGTAAGACCGACGTAAACAAATGCCAGGATGCGGATGATTACCCTCGAGCGGTAGTGGAAGTTATCCTTGGCAATGGTGGAGATCTCCACATTTGAGAGCATGTGGCGGCTACGTCCCATCGACGGCAGGATAACCAAGGCAAACATAACTACGCCCACACCACCAATCCATGCCGAGGCAGCACGCCAGAAGAGTAGACCTCGTGGCAGAAACTCTATGTCGTTAAGTATCGACGCACCAGTGGTAGTAAAGCCCGAGACGCTCTCAAACCATGCATTGATAACCGAGAACTCACCACCCCAAATTAAATAGGGGAACATGCCCACAACGGACGCTACAAGCCACGAGCCCACAACGATTGCATAGCCCTCCTTGATTTTGATATCCTCGGCCTTCTGCGAGAAAATCAAGGGAAAGAGTCCCAGCAACGAGGTGAGGAACGACGACAAAAGCAGCGGGTATAGCGCAGAATCGCTCTCATTAAGCATCGACACCACGGCAGATAGGAACATGAATGCAGCGATGAACTGCATGACCATGCCTATATATCGTATGACAACATGAACTCGCATAATGGGTGATGCCTATATGGATTGTAAAGGGTTGATTACTTCGTAAACTTTGCAATTAGTTGTGCTATGCGGTCGCGGAGCGTAGCAATCTCATCGCGACAAGGTATCTCACCGTCGAAGGGCTTCTTATATGTGAGGTAGTCTCCCAAGCTGCGATTGATGCGCAGAATTGGTCGCACAAAGTAGTGTGTCATAAAGAAGTAGAACATGATGACGATGACAATCATCACAATCAACGATATGAATACGGGGGTTACGGCGCGACGTGCCGTGTGGCTAAGGTTGTTAACCTCGGGGCCGAGTGAGTTGTGAGCACCCGTCATATACTTTGTGATATACTCCACCGTGCGCTCATACTCGGGCTTGTATTTGTTTATGTACCAGTCGTGTGTTGTTGAGGCTACGCGTGTTGAGTCGTTAAGCTCCGCGGCTATCTGGCGGTGTACGTCGCCATTGATATATTGGCGTACGGCCTCGTTTACACGCTCGGCACACATAACCAGCGTGTCGGCAGCCATAGGCGTGTCGGTAGACTTCATCTTACGCTGTGCGGTGGTGGTGGAGAGGGTGAGCTGGCGCATAGACTCCTCGCAGCGCGCGCTATGGCGCTGAATCTCGGTGAACTTGCCGCTCGACACGGCCAAGGCAATCATGGCGTCGTTCTGCGCGTTGAGGGCCTTAAGCATGTTGCCTGCAAGCTCCGTATTCTCCTTGCTTGCCATGAGGATGGCCTCCGTATCCTGGCTGACGCGCTCAAGCTCCAAGAGTGACATCGCACCCGAGAAGAAGAGCAGCAATAACAGACACATAAAAGCGACCCTCATACGTCGCGATATGGAGGTAATTGAAAATATACTTTTGAGTAGTTTAATCACAGTGCTAAATAACTTAAATGTTTAACCCAACAAAAGTAATACTTTTGTATCAATTTTCCAAACATTACTCGACGATTGTGGCGCTGATGTCGCCATTAGTGTCGATGGCATCGAGCCTAACGGGGCAGATAGTATTAACCTTAGAGGCATCGTACGGCGCGGCTACACGTAGGTAATTGTCAGTATATCCGTACATTATACCGTTGTGGTTGGTGCTCTCGAATAGCACCTCGCGGGTTTGGCCAAGGAAGCGCTCTGCGAATCTCCTATTTAGCTTTGCTGAGAGCTCCTCTAAGCGCTCTACACGCTCGGTAGATATGCGCGACTGCACCTTGTTAGGCATGCTGACAGCGGGGGTGCCTGGACGCTCCGAGAAGGGGAAGATGTGTAGGAACGAGGCGCCCACCTCCTCCAAGAGGTGATAGGTCTCCATAAACTCCTGCTCGCCCTCGCCAGGGAAGCCTACGATGACATCTACGCCGAGGAACGAGTCGGGCATAAGCTCGCGAATCTTGGTGATACGTTCGCGATAGCGCTCCGCGGTGTAGCGGCGACGCATAAGTCCAAGGATGCGTGTCGAGCCGCTCTGCAGTGGGATATGAAAGTGTGGAACAAACTTCTTTGATGCGGCGCAAAACTCTATAATCTCGTCAGTTATGAGGTTGGGTTCGATGCTCGAGATGCGATAACGTTCGATGCCCTCGACCTTGTCCAACTCGCGCAAAAGGTCGATAAAACGCTCCCCTGTGGTGCGACCAAAATCACCAGTGTTCACGCCGGTGATAACAATCTCCTTCTGTCCAGCTGCGGCAATCTCCTTAGCCTCCTTGATAATGTCGGCGATGGGGATGTTGCGGCTCGAGCCACGAGCATAGTGAATGGTGCAATAGGCGCACTTATAGTCGCAGCCATCTTGTACCTTAAGGAATGAGCGTGTGCGGTCGCCCGAAGAGTAGGCCGCAAAGAAGCGTGTGAGGTTCTCAACAGAGCAACTATAGACCTCGGCCTTGCCTCTCTCTTTAAGCTCGTCAACACGGCGGAAAAGGTCTCCTTTGTCGTTGTTACTCAGCACAATATCCACGCCCTCAATCTCGGCAATAGCCTCGGGCTTAAGCTGTGCGTAGCACCCCGTTACGGCGATGATGGCATTGGGGTTGCGACGGTGAATCTTGCGTATGATATTACGGCATTTCTTGTCGGCATGCTCGGTCACCGAACAGCTGTTTATTACCGCCACATCGGTGGGCTCAGAGGCCTCGACACGGCAGTAGCCGCCGCGCTCAAACTCGCGGGCTAAAGTCGACGACTCCGAAAAATTGAGTTTGCAGCCCAATGTGTGAAAACTTACCCTCTTCTGCATCTATCTTATCCTTTTTTTAGTCACAATTCTACTCGTCGAGCCACCTATTTAGGGCACTTTCGACGGGCGAAGTTACAAAAAGTTGAGAGAAAGTGAAAAAAGATTTCGTTGTTACGCGAAAAAAAAGTAAATTTGCACGCTTATATAATAGGTATGTAGTGCGTATTGGGTAGCGTAGCGGGTAAGGTAGTAGGTAGTGTAGCGGGTAAGGTAGTAGGTAGTGTAGTAGTATGTATAGCGTATTTCAGGACATAGCAACGTATGAGCATCTTAGTGATGCCTTTATAGTCTGCATCCTCTCGGCTATAACGTGTGGCATTGTGGGTAGCTATGTCGTGGCACGACGCATGGTCTTCCTTAGTGGAGGTATCACGCACGCCTCGTTTGGTGGCTTAGGCGTGGCGCTATATGCTGGCTTTAATCCTCTGCTTGGGGCGCTGCTCTTTGCCTCGGTAGCCTCGGTGGGTGTGGAGTTTGCCTCACGTCGTGGAAACATACGCGAGGACTCTGCCATAGGCATCATCTGGTCGGTAGGAATGGCGCTCGGTGCGCTCTTTATGTCGTTGACACCAGGCTATGCCGTGGAGTTGCCGAGCTATCTGTTTGGTAGTATCTCATTGGTGGATGGTGCCGACATCAAGTGGCTTGCGCTGCTTATGGTCATGGTGGTTGTGGGAGCTATGCTCTATGGCCGCAAGATTATGTATATGACCTTCGATGAGGAGTATGCACGTAGTCAGGGTGTGCCTACAACGGTTGTCGCCTACGTCATGTCGGTGGTGGTGGCTGTGACCATTGTCCTCTCGATAAAGGTGATGGGCATAGTGCTGCTTATGTCCTTGGTGACAATACCCACGGTGGTGGCAAACACCCTCTCCAAGGATTTTAGATGGATAACGCTACTTGCGGTGCTTACGGCGCTGTTGTGTAACATCGCGGGCTTTGTGATGAGCTACGAGGTGGTACTACCTTCAGGTGGAGGTATCCCCACGGGTAGCTGCATAATATTTTTACTCTTCGTTGTATTGCTCCTCGTCAAGCTGATAGATGCTGCACGACGACGCCTGCAACATAACTAATAAGTGACCCTATTAAGTCTATGAAAAATAGTATTAGCACCATACTCTCGCTGCTTGCGCTGCCTCTGCTCGGGTTGTTCACCCATCTGGCGGCGGCTAAGATATACGACCTTGTGGATATGTCGTGGGGTATGGTTACCGTACCTCTCTGGATCGCCATCGCGCTGGTCATAGTCTCGATGCTTATGGTTCGCGTCTATCGTCTTGTTATTAAGGCATATATGGGACCTCTGGCTGCGACCTTCTTCATCGTGCTCTTTATCCTTATGATGAACTTCGTATGGCGCTACATCGATGAGCTTACGGGTAAGGGTCTCGACTTCTTAACCATTGCCGAGCTTGTGGTATGTGCCACGGCGAATATGGTGCCGTTGGGTCTACCATTGGCGCTGCTGCTATCGTCAATCATGGCTCTGGGTAACTTAGGTGAGAACTATGAGCTTCTGGCTATGAAGTCGTCAGGAATGTCCATCATGCGTATCCTTAGGCCGCTGATTATTATTGTGGGACTCATCTCGGTATTTAGCTTCTACCTCACGAACAACATCGTCCCGGCTGCGAACCAACGTATGTATGACATTATGTTTGACATTCGTGAGCAGCGCCAAGAGCTTAAGTTCCAGGATGGTATGTTCTTTAACGGTCTGCCAGATATGAGCATACGCGTGGGACACCAGGACGATAAAACACAGCAGCTCACCGACGTGCTTATCTTCGATACGCGTGACGAAAATGGCGACATGACCACAACCGTGGCGGAGTCGGGATATATACGCATGTCGGAGGATAAATCCTACCTATACGTCACACTCAACGATGGTCGCACCTACGAGCATACGCGTAGCGGCCAGTGGTACGATAAAAACAGCATGCGTATCCACGAGTTCTCGCGTCAGGATGGTACCTTCCCCATCGAGAAGGTGGGGCGTCCCGAGGGTGATATGTCGAGGGAGTTTACCGAGTCGAGAACACGCAATATGGTGGGTTTGGAGGAGCTTATGGACTCGCTGCAACTGCAAATAGAGTATTATAACATGATGAGTCTCACGCCGTTGGTTAAGCGACAGGTATTTGCCCGCGATACGACCATCTTCCCCAATGATAGTATCGACATCGACCGCTCGGCATTCAGGCCTATCGACTTCTACGACTCCATCGCCGACCTCTCGATACGTGAGCGTGCAAAGGTCTACCAAAATGCCTACAGCAGTGCTCGCTCGGCGCAGGGTAGCTATAGCTTCGATGAGCAGTCGTCAAAGATTCCACTTACGCAGTACTACCTCTCGCTAAACGAGTGGCATCGTAAGCTAACGCTGCCAGTGTCGATTATCATCTTCTTTATGATTGGTGCGCCCCTGGGTGCTATCATACGTAAGGGAGGCTTAGGATTGCCCGCAGTAATCTCGGTTATCTTCTTCGTAATCTTCTATGTCATAAGCATTTGGGGAGAGAAGATGGCAAAGGAGGGTACGTGGGATGCTCTCTACGGCATGTGGCTGCCGATACCGATATTCATGCTTGTGGCTATATACCTCACGGTCAAGGCCACAAACGACTCGTCGCTGCTCGATACCGACTGGTACGATGTCCGTCTACGTCGCATGGCTAAGCGTGTGCGTGGCTGGTTCAAGCGTGACAAAAAACACAACAAATAGTAGTAGCATAGCAGTATGTATAGCTAATCGTCTAAAATATGGATGCTAAGAGCTTAAGAATAGTATTTATGGGTACCCCCGAGTTTGCCTCAACCTCGCTAAAGCGCCTGGTGGCTGAGGGGTATAACATTGTCGCTGTGGTAACCACCCCTGATAAGCCAGCGGGTCGCGGACAGAAGGTGCACCAGAGCGATGTGAAGCTTACGGCGCAGGAGCTGGGTCTGCCTATCTTGCAGCCAGAGAAACTCCGTGATGAGGCCTTCCTGCGTGAGCTTGAGGCACTTAACCCCGACCTCGGCATCGTCATAGCCTTTCGTATGCTTCCGGAGGTGGTGTGGGCAATGCCACGCCTTGGAACGTTCAACCTCCACGCCTCGCTTCTTCCGGAGTATCGTGGCGCAGCACCTATCAACTGGGCGATAATCAATGGCGACAATGAGACGGGTGTAACTACCTTCTTGCTTAACCACGAGATAGATAAGGGTGCCATCATCGAACAGGAACGCACCGTGATTGCCCCAGAGGATAATATTGGCACGCTCTACGACCGACTAATGGAGATTGGCTCACACCTCGTTATTCGCACCGTAGAGAAGCTTGCCGAGGGTAACTATACCACCACCGAGCAGATGCACATCGACGAGGCAACGTTGCGCTCAGCACCCAAAATCTTCAAGGAGGATGGTCGCATCGACTGGCGACGCCCTGCCGAAAACATCCATAACCTTGTGCGAGGCCTATCGCCTTACCCCGCAGCATGGACTCCTATCTTTAAGGATGGCGCTGAAATAGCCTCAGCTAAGATATTTGTCACACACTATGAGCTTGCTAACCATGGAGTTACTCCTGGTACTATGCGCAGCGACGGCAAGAGCTACCTCGCCATTGCCGCAGCCGATGGCTGGGTCTATGTCGATGAGATGCAGCTGGCAGGCAAGCGACGTATGGCTATTAGAGAGATATTGTTAGGGTGGAGTTGTAGTGATAAATCAGCCGATTTATTGCTATAAGAGGCCTACATATAAACATCAGTCAAAGAGGCTGAATAAAAGCGTAGTTTTAGACTTGCAAAACGCGCTTTTATTCAGCCTCTTCTTATAAATGCAGGGGATGTTTAGAGGGGGTTAGCGCCAACGCACTATGCCCTCCGTGAAGTCTCGCTATATTCCCATCACGTTACCCGTATACTGCACGCTATTATAGAATGGCGATGATATGGTGAGCATGGCGCCTCCATAGTGCGAGTATATCTCAAAGGTGAACGTGTAGTTTGTCGTGGAGAACATGGTGCTCTCGAACGTAACCTGCCAGCCATTGTTAGTCTGCTCGGCGGTGTAGCCCATCACATTGGGCAGAACATAGTTGAAGATGACGGGGTAGTAGGGTGGTGTGTAGCCCTTGAGGAACGGGATGCATACATCCACAGCATTATCCCACACGATAATCTCATAGTTCGGATTCTGTAGGTTGCGCATCATGCCTGCAGGGAGCTGCTGCATGGTTTGTGGTACAAACCTAAAGTTGTGCGAGAGCACTATTGAGTCGATATGTCGCTCATAGGCGGCCAGTCGCTCGGCTCTACGTTGCTGTCGTGCCTCCTGCTGCGCTTTACGCTCGGGAGAGGTGTCGCTCTCGGCATTAATAAAGGCATATCCCGCCATAAGGATAACACCCATGGCAAGTGCGGATAATAGTATTCGTTTCATAAGGCAACATGTTTTAGTGGTTATGCCCTATGAAATTCCAAACATCATACCATAATATTAGCGGAATAGCTCTAAAATGACTCCCGTGCGGGAATTAAGAATGTCGTCCACCTTGGCCATGACTTCGCACGATAGCACGGGGCAACCGAAGCTACCCACCGTGGCACGTGGCCAGATAGGGTAGGAGGTTGTATGCTCCCAGCCGTGGAGCACCACGCAGCGTGGGCGTAGGTTGCTGTTTGTGGCATCGAGGCCATCGAGACGGTAGGCGATGCCGTAGCGACCCTCGTAGCGTTCAGCGATTAGGGCGCGACCTAACGACGAGAGGTGTGAGCCATCCTCGTTTGAGAAGCGGGCGTATGCCGAGCGCACGTGCGATAGCTCGCAGCCGCTGCCATGGCTTACGGGCGCGGTGAGAATAGGGGTGTTACGCTGAAAGTCCCACACCACAAAGCGCCTGCGTCCAGAGTGGCGCGCAAGGTCGACAAAGAGGGCCACCTCGGTGTTGTAGCCCTCCTTGCTGCAAAACTCGTAGAGCGCTTCGGCACGCTCCCTAACCCTCCTTAGTAAGCTCATCCTTAAGCTGTGCTATGAGCTGTGGCACGCCTATGGCGCCACGCTCCTTAATGTGGGTGAGTGGGTTGCGTATGTTCGAGGTGTCGGGATTGCCCGGGTCGACGAGGTAGATAGGCACCTGCTTATCGCGCACGTAGTATACCAGTGCGGCAGCGGGGTAGACCGCCAACGATGTGCCCACGACGATAAGGATGTCGGCCTTAGATACAATCTTACATGCGGGGTCGAACATGGGTACCGACTCGCCAAAGAAGACGATATGTGGGCGTAGCAATGCTCCATCCTCGCCACGCGCGTCGAGCTCCTGCTCCCAGCCCTCGTTAATGTCGTAGATAAGGTCGGGGTTGCGCTCCGAGCGTAGCTTCATCAGCTCGCCATGGAGGTGTACGACACGCTTCGATCCCGCCTGCTCGTGTAGGTTGTCGACGTTCTGTGTGATTACCACAACGTCTGCCCACTCCTCCATTGAGGCTATGGCGCGGTGACCCTCGTTAGGGCTCTTTGTGAGTGACTCCTTGCGGCGCAGGTTGTAGAACTCAATCACCTTGGCGCGGTTATGTCGGAGAGCTTCGGGGGTGCATACCTCCTCGATACGGTAGTTTGCCCAAAGACCATCGGCATCGCGGAACGTAGCGATGCCACTATCGGCGCTCACGCCCGCGCCTGTAAATACAACAATCTTCTTTCGTGTCATAGCGGTAGGATTTTGCATCAAAGGTACAAAAAATAGTGAAAGTCTACAATTTTTGCTATATGTTTTGCATATATGGCTTAAAGTGCTATCTTTGTAGAAGATATTGCGATAGAGTTACAACAAAACGAATGCTTATATGAACAAATTACTCAAGAATCTGGGTGTGTGGATTATCATCGCCATGATTGTAGGTATCGTTGTCGGCATCTTCATGGGTCCCGAGGCGGCGGTGTTTAAGCCTCTTGGCGACCTATTTATCCAGCTTATCAAGATGCTGGTGGTGCCCCTTGTGCTGGTATCTATCATCTCGGGTGCTGCAGCCCTTGGCGAAACGAAGTCGGCGGGACTTATCGGAGGCCTTAGCATCGCCTACATGATGGTTACCACCGTTATAGCCATCGTCGTGGCACTGGTGCTAAGCGTAATGTTCCAGCCTGGTACAAGTGTCGATTCGGATACCTTCTCAAGCAACGAGCGTGAGTATGTCGCTGGAGATAGCTATATCGACCTCACTGCGGGTAATAGCAGCGAGACAACGCTCGAGTTCGCCATCGAGGCAGAAGGTGTCGCCTCTGCGCGTTGGATGGCATATCCCGAGGCGGAGGATGCCCCTCAGGCTAACGAGGTGCTTGCCATAGGTGAGAATATCGACCTAACATATCCCACGACCATTACGATGGACGAGCTCGATAGTGGCACCAGCTATGCTGTGGTTGTTGCCGCGGAGCTCGAGGATGGTACAACCATCATCACTCAGCCTATCGCTAACACCACTCTACAGCCACCTATGGGATTCTGGGATACGCTTATCGGCATGATTCCTGCCAACCCCATCGAGGCGCTAACGAAGGGTGACATCCTGCAAATCATCATCTTTGGTCTCTTCTTCGGCTTCGGTATCTCGGCACTTGCTGACGATAAGCGCCGCAAGCTAACCAATGGCCTAAATACCATCCTTGAGGCACTTATCTGGTGCATCGGCAAGGTTATGTACGTAGCGCCGTTTGGTGTCTTTGGCCTTATTGCCGACGCTACGGGAACGTTTGGCTTCAGCCTGCTTGTGCAGGTGTCTAACGTGCTGTGGTTGGACCTTATCGCTGTGGGTATCATTGGCTTAGGCCTATATCCGCTAACTATTGCTCTCTTCTCGCGCGTGAAACTTAAGGACTACTTCCGCGAGATGGTGAAGCCGCAGATTGTGTCGTTCTCGACAGCCTCGTCCCTCGCCACGCTGCCCGTAAATATGGAGGCGTGCGATAGAATGGGTGTATCGAAGCAGACCTCGGGCTTTGTATTGCCTCTTGGTGCCACTATCAATATGTCGGGTAATGCCATCTACTACGCTCTGCTTGCCACCTTCTTCGCGCAGCTCTATGGCATCGACCTCGGCATGGCTGAGTATGTGTCTATCACCATTGTTTGCGCCCTTGGAGCTATTGGTCAGGCGGGTGTTCCTGGTCCTACGCTCTTGGCCGCTGCGGTATTGGTGGCTGCGGGTATCCCTCTTGAGGGCCTACCTCTCTTCTACGCCCTCGACCGTCTCTTCGATATGATTCGCACCACGCTTAACATCACGGGTGATGCTGCCTGTGCTGCCGTAGTCGATAGGTTTGTTAAGCGCGAGTAGACCCCTTATTCATGCATAAAGTAATAGCCAGCGATGTCCGCTGGCTATTTTTATTATTGCTTAGTAATTTACATCTTGATGATGTTGTCAATGCCCATATCCTTGACCTTCTGAAGTAGCTCGTCGTTGTTGTCCGAGACTACTAAGAGCTTATCACCTGGAAGTAGCTGCGTAAGTCCCTTAGGCACAAAGTACTTCTCGTTGCGGTAGACCATAACCACCAGGGTGTGTCCCGGAAGGCGTATATCCTTAAGCGTGTCACCACCCTTAAGCATAGAGGCGTTAACCTCAATCTCCGAGAACTCGCTACGTATATGGTCGGGGACGGTGAGCTTGAAGGTCTGCTGAGGCTCGGCATAGGATAGTCCTAACCAGTTGGCCATGCTACTAACGGTCGTGCCCTGCACCACAAGAGATATGATGGTCACAAGAAAGACCACATTGAAGATGTAGTCAGCATTGGCGACATCGTGTGTGATGGGGTAGATGGCGAAGATGATGGGCACAGCGCCACGCAGACCCACCCACGAGGCGTAGGTGCGTGCCTTAAACGAGAACGACCTAAAGGGCGCCATACATATAAAGGTGGAGATGGGGCGTGCCACGAGTATCATAAAGAAGCCCACGGCGATGGCCATAAGGAAGACGTCGGGGTTGAGCAACTCGTCTATATCCACGAAGAGACCCAAGGCAAGGAAGAGCACAATCTGCAAGAGCCATGTGAAGGAGTCGAAGAAGGTGCCGAGCATATTGCGGTAGACGATGCGGAAGTTGCCCACAACAAGACCTGCGATGTACACGGCAAGGTAGCCATTGCCGTATGCCATTGTTGTAAATGAGAAGGTGAAAAAGGCACAGGCCAACAGCAATACCGAGTATAGCGAGGGGTTGCTGCGGATGTTGATGCGGTTCATCACCCACACCGTAGCGCGACCAAAGCCGTAGCCCAAGGCTGCACCAACAACCATCTGCACAAAGAAGGTGCCTATCGCCTCAAACCAGTTTACCTCGCCTGTGCCCGTGAGTATGCCCACAAGCATGACAACAAGGATGTACGCCATGGGGTCGTTACTACCACTCTCAAGCTCGAGTAGTGGGCGCAGGTTTTGACGCAAGCCCTGCTTCTTGGTACGTAGAATGGAGAATACGCTTGCCGAGTCGGTTGATGACATCGTTGCGGCAAGCAGCAGAGCTAAGGTGTAGGATATTTTTATATCGACGAATGGCGCTAAGAGGTAGATGAAGCTACCCACGATAAGCGCTGTAAGGGTAACACCCAGCGTGGCCATCACCACGCCAGGTGCTATGACGGGTCGTATCTCAGAAAACTTTGTATCCATACCTCCCGAGAAGAGTATGATGCAGAGTGCTATCATGCCGATGAACTCCGCAAACACAGCCGAATCGAAAGAGATGAAGTCGTTGTAACCAAATACCATGCCCACGCCAAGAAACAGCAACAGTGCGGGGGCACCGAGTCGGTATGCCGCCTTACCAGCAAGTACGGCGACAAAGAGCAAGAGAGCTCCTACAAGCAGAAAGTTTTCGTTCAACATACCTATATAACCTAAATTTAATGTCTAATCTTGTTGCGAGCTACGACCCTTCTTGTCCACTTGTTGTGGTGCTTAGCGTTGGATGATCGTCACCTCGCCCGAGAGACGGTCCTCGTAGTTGGTGTATTCGTATAGTGCCAATGCTACAATTGAACCATCCTTCGTGCGACACTCGCCAAGTGTCAGTGCCGATATGTTCGAGGTCTCTATCTCCTCGATGCGCTTTAGGTCGCCTGCCGCAACCGCCTCCTTAAGCTTAGCACCACTCTCATGTGCGTAGAGACGCTCGCGGTAACTCATATAGCTCTTTGTGGGAGTGTGGTAAGGTACGGTGTCGTTGCTTGCAATGCGCACAACGGTTGCAACCAAACCGTAGAGCACCAAGGTGCCACCCGCCACAATAAGCGACATGTTCAATGCTCCAGCAGTGCCGTCGAGCATGACAAAGTAAGCAGCCAAAAGTGCTGCACCCACTAAAGCAATAACTATGGGCATCGCTACAGAACGGCGTCGTGGCTGCACAACACCATTAGGCAAGGCATAGAGTGCCTCGCAAATCTCTTGTCTAATCATAATATGTTTATATCTAGTCGTTTATACTTTAATGTTATCGGCCCTCGGGTAGAGGATTGCGTCAAAAAAAGAGTATAGAACGGCTAAATAATCAATCTCCGCAGTCGGCACACGTAGTGATAGCGGGCTATGGAGACAAACAATATTTTATGGTTATACAATCCGTAACGCGTAGCTGTGGTTGTGCCGTCGATGGATGTCGACGCCTTATGGTGGGTTGAAGTGCGCTCGGCGTTGTGCGATACGCTCTGTATGATGCGCACCGCAGGTGTAATGGTCTGCGGCGTAGAGTTGTTCGTAGCTATGGCAACAGTGTTGTGGTCACACTCGGTGATGATGGCACTGCTGCTGGTAGTGGTAGTTGTCGTGGTGGTGATACTCGAATCGTTAGCTACAACAGCAGCACGGCACTCCGTAGTAAGGAGTGTCACGAATGTCACGATGAAGAGCGACATTAGGCGTATGTCTCTAACGTTTATCACTGAGCTACATAGGTATAGGTTATGGTTCCGATGTTAGGATTCGGAGCGCTGGGGTCAATATTAAAGTGGGTGTCGACATGTAGTGCAGCGTTGCGTGCATAGCTATTAAGCTCGGAGTTTGTAGACGAGCGCACCACGGCACTAATCACCTTGCCGTCGCGGTCGATTTTAACCTCAACAACCACCTGGCCGCCACCCTTAGCCCTATATGCCGGTGCGTACAGCTTGCCACGAGCATGGCGTGCAACCTTCTTGCCACCCGCCTCGTAGTGTATGTCGTATGCCACGGTTACAGCACCCGAGAACTTGCTATCCTTGCCATCACCCTGCTTGCCTCCCGAGCCAGTGCCCGTGCCACCCTTGCCGATGCCCTCGACCTTACGCATGCCGCTCTCATACTCGCCGCGGTTTGTAGCCATGTCCGAGGCCACCTTATCCATCATCTCTTGGGTCTCGCTGTCGTACTGCATCTCTTGTGGTGAGCCTCCCGCCTCGGCAGCATCGTTCGACTGTAGGTTCTGCACACGCTGTGCCGCAGCTAAGCGCTGGTCTATCTCTGCTTGTAGTCGGTCGCGCTCCTGCTTAGCACGTTCGATGTCCTCGAGTGTGGGCTCCTCGTCCACAAATTCAATGATGTACTCTATGGGTTTAATCTCCACGTCGACGCGTGCTGTGGCGATGAAGGTGCCTCCGATAAGGAAGCATACGATGACGACAATAAGGCCTATACGGTGGCTATACAACCACTCGCCAAAGCCCTCAGAGCGCGTATCACCTAGGTCGATATGTCTTCTGCGACGTACCCTCTGTGGTGGTCGCTGAGGTCGTTTGTGCTGAGCCTTAGGGGTTATGTTCTCAGGTCTATTCGTCATACTATTTACATTTCTGAGCAAAAGTAGTAATTTTTTTTAAATTTTTTAGTATATTTGTGCCATTATTATTGAAATTAACGTTTGTTGCAACTGCGCGATTCCAGTGCATCCCCAAGGTAACTAACGTTAATCAAGAATTAAAATTATATAGAATTATGGCAACCAAACAACGAACTCTTGCCTCGTCAATTTCGTTCGAGGGTAAGGGTCTGCACACAGGATTGCAGGTTACAATGACAGTAAATCCCGCCGAGGATAACCATGGCATCACGTTCCGTCGTGTCGATGTTGAGGGTGCCCCCGAGGTTCCCGCTCTTTGTGAGTATGTTACGGACACCTCGCGCGGTACAACCATCGAGAAGGGTGCTGCCAAAGTTAGCACCATCGAGCATATACTCTCAGCACTTTGGACTCTTGGCGTAGACAACGCCTCTATCGATATCAATGCCCCCGAGACTCCCATCATGGATGGCTCGGCTAAGGAGTATGCTGCACGCATCACAGAGGTGGGTACCGTAGAGCAGACGGCTGAGCGTCGCTACTATGAGGTGAACGAGAAGCAGGTATATACGCTCCCAGAAAAGGGCGTAGCTATAGTGCTCTATCCCGATGACGAGTTCTCAGTATCGGTACATGTGGACTACAACTCAAAGGTTGTGGGCAACCAGTATGCTGTATACAACCCCTCGGATAACTACACTGAGAAGATTGCGATGTGCCGTACCTTCGTCTTCCTCCACGAGTTGGAGCCTCTGATGAAGATGAACCTTATCAAGGGTGGCGACTTGGACAACGCTATCGTCGTTGTGGAGAATGCCGTGTCGGATGACCAGCTTGAGCACCTCAAAAAGATTTTTGGCAAGGATGATATTCGCATTACGGGTGGTTATCTGAACAACCAGCAGTTGCGTGCCAACAACGAGCTTGCTCGCCACAAGCTTCTCGACCTGCTCGGCGACTTCGCTCTGCTCGGTATGCGTATCAAGGGCCGTGTATGGGCTACCCGCCCCGGCCACTTCGCTAATACGGAGTTTATGAAGGAGCTTTCGCGCACTATCCGTCGTAGTGGCGACCGCCCCTCGTTCAAGTATAGCTCTAAAGAGCAGCCTTTGATGGATATTAACAAGATTAAGGCTACCTTGCCCCATCGTCCTCCCTTCTTGCTCGTTGACCGCGTCTTCCACATGGAGGAGAATGCTATCGGCGGTATCAAGCAGGTGTCGATGAACGAGCCCTTCTTCGTGGGTCACTTCCCCGAGGAGCCCGTAATGCCCGGTGTGCTTATTATAGAGGCTTTGGCGCAGTGCTGCGGTATCTTGGTGTTGAGCAAGGTTGATGACCCTGAGTCATATTCTACCTACTTCCTCAAGGCCGATGGCGTAAAGTGGAAGAAGAAGGTTGTTCCCGGCGATACCTTGCAGCTTGAGTGCCATATTACGGATATGCGCCGTGGTATCTGCACCGCTGAGTGTAAGGCATTTACCGGTGGTACACTCGCTTGCGAGGCTGTGCTCACCGCCCAGATTGCCAAGAACCGCTAACGTTGAGAATATTAGGATACAAACAAATAGAGACTTTTTATGATTAGTAATTTGGCTTACGTACATCCCGATGCAAAGATCGGTAACAACGTAACTATCGAGCCATTTGCCTATGTCGAGGGCGATGTAGTCATTGGCGACGATTGCTGGATTGGACCCCACGCCTGCATCTATAATGGTGCACGCTTGGGCAAGGGCAACAAGGTGCACCCTGGTGCTTGCATCGCTTGTCTGCCACAGGATTTGAAGTTTGCCGGTGAGCAGACAACTGCCGTTATTGGCGACTACAACGATATTCGCGAGTGCGTAACCATCGCGCGAGGTACAGCATCGCGTGGCACAACTGTTGTTGGCGACCACAACCTGCTTATGGCCTATGTGCATGTTGCTCACGACGATGTTGTTGGTAGCCACTGCGTTATCGCAAATCGTGTATCGTTGGCTGGCGAGGTTGAGGTTGGCGACTGGGTAGTTATCGGTGGCCACGCAGCACTCCACCAGTGGATTCATATCGGCGACCACGCAATGATTCAGGGTGGTGCGCTCGTAACGCAGGATGTTCCTCCCTTTATCATCGCAACAAATGGCGAGACGCACTATGCAGGTATCAACAAGGTGGGTCTTTCGCGCCGTGGCTTTACTGCCGAGCAGATTGAGTCTATCCACAACACCTGCCGCATCTTGTTCCAGAGCGAGCTTAACTACTTGGCGGGTTGCGACAAGGCCGAGGCCGAGGTTGCAGAGACACCTGAGCGCAATAAGCTGATTGAGTTTATACGTGGCTCGAAGCGCGGTGTTATCAAGCAGTATATGAGTCGCCGCTAATCTGCCGACACTGATACAATGAATGGGGCTATCCACTGTGGGTAGCCCCATTTGCTTGTGCCTATATGTAGCTTATACATGGTCTATTAGGAGGGCTTTGAGGTCACGAGCCAATCCCGCACATCTACAAAACAACAAAGGCCACCCGAAGGTGACCTTTGCCGCTTTGAACTGCCCGCGAGGCTTGAACTCGTGTGTGCGGGTGCGATTGACACATCCTTAAATTTGGACTTACCGTCTATATTAGTTAAATTTGCTTCCATAGGCACAAAGATAAGCAAAATTTTCGTAACGAACTGTCCTATGCCTATCCTCTGACACAGAAACCACCCCGTTTAAGGTTAATCAAGTCGCTGACATTGATAGTCTTATTCGGCAAATTCACTAAAACAATTCACGAAATCACTCTATTACCAAGGTGGAGAAAATACTGATATATTGTTTTTTACAATCGGATTATATATCTTTGCATCCATAAATCGGAATTTTAAGTTTATGAAAGCATTACAGAAAGAGACTATCAGCTTTGCTATAGCCGCATTCATCGTATGGGCCATCGTAGAAGTTGTCATCGACCTGCTTACAGGTGTTCCCATTAGCGAAATGATGACAGTAAATCATATCATAGTGTATATCGCAGGAGCATTCGGTTTCGCTATACTGTTTACAATATTTGAGATTTGGCGTAACAAGAGAAAGAAGTAAATTCATCGAGACACTCATCTATAAATTCGAATTTAACTAACGTATTCAAAAATAAAGTGTATTCAGAAAAATCAATTTGAATACACTTTTTTAACACATATATTGTATTCATATTTATCAAAGATTTATTTGAATATACAAAATAAATTCACGACCTTTGTTGAGAAGTTAATCATAGACATTTTCAGTATGAATACAGCAGTTATATACGCCCGAGTATCCTCAACTGGAGACAGACAGACAACCGAAAGACAGGTAGCAGACTTGAAGAAGTACATCGCCATAAACGAAATGGAGTTAGTGTCGGTGTTCGAGGAAAAGATGAGCGGAGCAAAGGAGAACCGACCCGTTCTGACGGAGTGTATCGAATACTGCATTACCAACAAGGTGCATACCCTCTGCGTATCGGAAATCAGTCGTCTCGGACGTTCTACCAAGATAGTCGTGGATACTCTTGATGAACTGACAAAGGCGGGAGTTAACGTCTATATTCAGAACCTACCGCTCAGCACCCTCAACGAGGACGGACAACCGAACCCTATTGCCAAGATGATTACAGCGGTACTCTCATCATTTGCCGAGATTGAGCGAGACAACATCAAATACCGTCTCAACAGCGGTAGAGAACTTGCCAAGGCAAAGGGCGTCAAAATGGGACGTAAAGTCGGTTCTATCAAGTCCAAGGAGCAGAAGACTGACGAGTATTCAAACGTCATCAAACACCTCAAAAAGGGGCAATCTATACGCAACACAGCGAAGTTATGCGGTGTGTCAGTAAGTACCGTACAACGTATCAAAAAAGAGTTCGGATTATAGTCTTAAAAAGGATATGTGTCAAACTCACCTATATATGCTGCAGCACCCACAGGGTTATATTTACAATCCACCCAAACCCTCCTTTGATAAGGAGGGCTTTAGAGGTCACGAGCCAATCTCTCCTACATACAAAAAACAAGCGTCACCTAAAGGTAATGCTTGCTTTTCGTGAGCTGTTGACGAGGCTTGAACTCGTGGGTGCTGTAGCACCCACAGGGTTATATCTACAATCCACCCAAACCCTCCTTTGAAAAGGAGGGCTTTAGAGGTCACGAGCCAATCTCGTACACCTACAAAACAACAAAGGCCACCAGAAGGTGACCTTTGCCGCTTTGAGCTGTTGACGAGGCTTGAACTCGTGACCTCTTCCTTACCAAGGAAGTGCTCTACCACTGAGCTACAACAGCATTTAAACCCTACTCCTATGAAAGAGTGCACAAAAGTAGTCAAAAGTTTTTAATCTGCAAATTTTTAGCGCAACTTTTTTATATTTTTATCACACATGCCTATCACTGACTCTCCGTGCTGAGCTGCAGAAGTGCTTGTGACTCAAGGGCATTGTTAGGCGTGATGCCACGTGATGCCCACTCGGCCATATAGCGGTTATCCTCAGCAGGTAGGGTAGTAAGGAGCGAAAGACTACGCTTACTATACGTCTCCTTGTATTGTTCGCCCTGACTACAACCGTAGGCGTAGATGATGGGAGCAACGAAGTTGATGCCAAGGATGTTGCGGCGCATGGCACCAATGCGTGGCGCCAAGGGGGTATTGCCACCAATAAGCTGCGTCCAATAGTCCGAGGCAGGGGCGCCAAACATCTGCTGTAGGTCGCGCGTAGTGCCACACGCAACGATATTCGACATCGAGATAGCGCCACTGCGTATAACAGACACGGCCTGCGCCAAGCGTAGCAGCGGGTGGTTATTAGGGTAGATACGCTGGGTCTGCCACTCCGTCGCCCTCATCGGCGTAATGGAGTACTTAGCCTGGAGATGGGCGAACTCCTGGCGTAGCATGCGTGTGTAGTCGTCATCGCCTAAGCTCTCGAGGAGTCCCGAGGCACCGATAACGAGGGCCTCGACACCCTTAAGCGTGCCGCACTCGCGCATAACTATATTATAAGGTATGGTGCGCGCCAAAGAGATAGCAGCCTCCCTATTCGGAGCGCCAACAAGGTAGCGCATAAGCAGGATATAGACGCGCTGAGGCCAGTCGCTATCCAGAGCCTCAATATCACCACGCTTACGCTCCAAACGCTCGATGGCGAGGTTGCGGTAGAGTAGCTCGCGCTCATGGTCGCTAAGTCGCATAATCATAGCGCCATACTCATCCATAGTGCAACTCATGGCGATGGGCTATATTACAGCAAGTTAAGCTCGATGAGTGCCTCATCGGTCATCATCGACTTGTCCCACTGGGGCTCGAACGTAAGGGTGATATTCACCTTCTCCACGCCCTGCACCTTAGAGACCTCGCGGTGGATGTCGGCAAGGAGCATGTCGGCCATAGGGCAGTTGGGTGCCGTGAGCGTCATGATAATCTCGGCAGTGCCCGAGGGCTCGAAGTTTATCTCGTAGATAAGGCCGAGGTCGTAGATGTTAACCGGAATCTCGGGGTCGTAAATATTCTTGAGTGTGAGAACGATGTTCTTCTCAACCGATAGTATCTCTTCGGGAGTCATGCGTATCTTTAAGTTTATTCGTTTCGTGAAAGAATTAGTGCGTCGAGCTTCATCTGCTGTATCATGGCTCTAAGGCCGTTGCTGCGCGTAGGCGAGAGGTTCTCGCCAAGGCCTATGGCATCCACAAAGTAGAGGTCGAGGTGTGCAGCCTCGGCGGGGGTGCGGCCATTCATAACCCTTACAAGCAGGGCGATGATGCCCTTGGTGATGATGGCGTCGCTATCTGCCGTGTAGTGCATCTTACCATCAACCAACTCGGCACTGACCCACACGCGCGACTGGCAACCGTCAATAAGGTAGCGCTCGGTGCGCTTCGACTCATCAATTATGGGGAGTGAGTCGGCAAGGCTTATAAGGTAGTCGTACTTGTCGAGCCAGTCGTCGAACATCGAGAACTCCTCGATAATAGCATTCTGTATTGCGTCGTTATTCATTTCTATATCAGTGTTTTAATTATCTATTTCGGTCATAGGACGGGCAGATGATGCCCATGGAGCATCTACGCCAACAAGGTGGGCAATGGTGGGGGCAACCTCCTCGATGCTTACCGTGCGCTCGATGCGCTGAGCTGCGACACCTCCGCCATAGATGATAAGGGGCACGCTGCGGTCGTAGCGGTAGCCTGCGTGTGAGGTTGAGCGGTAGTCGGTGCTCTCGACCATCCAGCCAGGCATGAAATCTATGACAACGTCGCCCGAGCGGGTGGCGTGGAACGACTGCTGCATAAGTCGCTGTCGGCCAGCACCAAAGCTGGTGTTGCGCAGTGCCGAGGCGGAGAGTACCGTAGATACGCCACGCATCTGCAACAAGAATGTTGCCACCTCCTCCTGAATAGTAGCTATAGATAGCCTCTTCGAGTTCAGAAGCTCATGGTTGAGGTAGAGAGCATTATTTGCGAAGCCTGTAACGTAGTTGTCCGAGCCGTAGCGCGCACCGAGAAAGGCATTTACGATGACCTCCATCTGTCGGTGGTTGAAGCGCTCACGCTCCAGCCCCTCCTGAGGGTTATACGAGGGTGAGGTGCCATGGTCTGAGCTTAGCACCACAACCACACTCTCGGGGCTATCCACCTGGGCGTAGAGGTAGGTGAGGAACTCAGCGAGGGCGTTATCGAGACGATAAAGCATATCCTCATACTCGATAGACTCGGGACCATAGACCTCGGCGATGTAGCGCGCAGGGTCAAGGTAGATATTCAGCACATCTGTAGCCTCGTCACGTCCGAGCGACTCCTGAGCGATAGCCTGCGCGGCAAACTCCAAGAGCATGGTGTTGCCTGCGGGGGTGTAGCACATGTGTCCGTAGGCTGAGTCGGCAAGGTGTAGGTTGATGTCGCTAAGCAGCTTGGTGGGCTTATCCATGATGTCCTCGACAACGGCAACCTCTTCATTGTGGTAGTTGGCGATATTGCCCACGGGTGTCCAGCGGCTGATGGCGTAGAAACTATTGCTATTTGCGCTGTTGTAGTTTGCCACCCATTTGGGTAGCTGGTGGAGGTATGCCGCAGATGTGGTCCAGTGCGTCTTGTTTCTCTCCACCCAGTATGCCACGCCACGCTTACCATTGAGCACGATGGCTCTCTGGGGGTCTACGGCGATGGTAACCTGCTTGCTGCGTGGGTCGGCATCAACGACCATATCGCCGAGTGTTGGTGCTTGCAGACGATGTGGTGAGCAGCTTATCGACCCTGTGCTAAAGGGCACGGGGTGAGACTTAGCATCGGCCACGAGCTCCACGCGTGCGCCAGTGACGTGGTCCCACCAGCTGTCGCCCACAACACCGTGCACCGAGGGCTGTGCTCCTGTGGCAAAGGTGGCAAGACCTGCTGCGGTGGTTGTAAGCGAGTAGTCATACTCGGCATCGGTAAAGTATGCACCGCCACTAATAAGGCGCCTAAAACCCTGCTCCTGGAAGTTATCACCATAGCGCTCAAGGTCTGTGGCACGCATCGAGCCAACAATGATGTTGACGACGAGTCGTGGCCTATTTACTTGTGCCTCAGCCCTTATGCCCGCCATGGGCATGACGAGTATTGCGAGTAGTGTAAGTATTGTAGCTCTCATATCTCGATAAATATCCCGCAAATTTACAAATTTATTTGTAAAGCGCTCTCGAAATATGATTTTTCTTTACTCAAATCTACGCCCTCGATGGCTGATATAGCTGCGAGCTGCTGCTCCACGAAACGGCGATAGGCCTCCGAGGTAGGATTAAAGGGGCGATGCTCCGTGGCTTGAACTATCTTATCAACTCTCTGTTTCAGGGTTTTAGCCTCCTTAGATAGCGCGGCGTCGAAGAACTTATCGGTGATGTAGCCTATGGCAAGCTCCGAGGGGTGAACCATGTCGCTATCGTAGAAGCGGTAGTCGCGCAGGTCGTCCATCATAATCTCGTAGGCGGGGAAGTAGGCCACACGGTCGCGGTGTTTCGAGACTATCTCGTTTACGGCCACGCGTAGGAGTGCCTTGCTTAGCGAGTTATCCTCCACGCCCTCGCCAATATGTCGCACGGGACTTATGGTGAGTAGCACCCTACGTGGCGCATGCTCCACGATGTGCTCCAAGGCGTCGGTTATCTCGTTGATTGTGAGTAGCTTTCGTTCAAAGAGCGCGGCGGGCTGCTTATGGCAGTTTGCTACCACGTTGCCCCTCTCGATAAGCGTGTATGCCCACGCTGTGCCGAGCGTGACTATCACAAGGTCGCTCTCCTGGATTGCCTTACGTCCTATGCGTAACGCCTCCTGCATCATTGTCGTTGCCTCCTCGGGGCTGCTACCCGATAATGAGGAGTGGAAGTCGTAGCTAAGGTACCTGCCATCAGTCTCTATAAGTGATGCCCTGTCTACTGTGCCATTAGCCATCATCTCCATAGAGCGGGCTATGGACGAGGGGTTGAAGAGGATGCCTGTGGGCGACTCTACAACGCGGAATTTGCTGCGCTCAAGGCAGCGTGCGATGTTCTGGGCGAAGCATGAACCGAGGCACACGATGTGGCTATCGTAGCCTATAGGCTCGCTCCAGGGCTTAATATCTACTTCGGTGCGAAATTTCATACTATCCAACGATATATTTGCTCTTTGGGAGCAGTGATAAAAGTTTGGCGACAACGAATGAGCCGACATAGGTTAGCAGTGCCGACACAAACATCGTTAGCGGTGTGCCAATCTCCCAGCCCTTGACGATGTCGAATACGGCCACCAAAACGAACATGTGTAAAAGGTAGACGCCGTAGCTTAGGCGCGATAGTTCGTAGAATAGCGGATATACCTTGCAGGGGCGCTTGATAAGCTTGAAAAGCAGGAATAGGCCCAGTGTCATAAGCGCAGCCCCCGTATTCGTAAAGTCCCAACTAAGCTCTAACTTAACTGCCAAATCAATACTCTCGTTAATAGGGTAGCTATCAGGTAGTTGCAAGTAGAATGGTAGCGCTGTGGCAAGATAGCCCGCTACAATCATCGGAAGTGCAACCATAAGGGTCTTCTTAGCGCCCCAATCGACATATTTGCGGATGTAGTGCGCCGCTACCACAAAGCCTATAAAGCCACTAAAGTAGTAGAACAGGCCGAACTCGTTCCAGCTCGCCTCGCCCCACACCTCGGCTGTGCCACGCACATTGAGGGCAAGCTCACGGAAGAAGGGTATGGCAGTAGTGAAGAGCCAAACAAGGATAAATGCCTCCTCGCCACGCTTCGTTACACGCTCTAACCAAGGCGATAGGATTGGCATAAAGAGGTAGATGCCAATAATCATATAGACATACCATAGATGTCCGCTGTGCCACATAAGGTTAACGCTGAGCTGTGCAAGGTTATCGCTTATGGCAACCTCGCCACCCGTGCCCCACATAGGTATAAAGGCGTATGCTATCGACCATACAATAAATGGGATTACAACACGCTGAAAACGATGACGATAGAATGTCTCGGTGTCGGTAGTAAGGGGCATTAGCAGATAGCTCGATGTCATCACAAAGAGAGGTACCGCCACGCGCAAAAACGAATTTACGAATGCCACCCAGCAGGCATCGCTATACGAGGCGATATATGTGCCCTCGCCACCAAGATAGAATGGCTCGATGCAGTGCACCAAGATGACCATAAAGCAAGCCACAGCACGCAGATAATCCAGGAATACAATGCGCTTAGCCGAAGAATTTGTAGCGGGATACTCTTGCATAGATACCATATTTAATTGCAAAGATACACTTTTGGTGGAAAAATTCGTATCTTTGCGCAAAGATAATGTCTAAAATTAATACTATGAAGAAAAATATTGTTTCATCGTTCGATGTGGACCATCGCACGCTCGATGCGGGTCTCTACCTCCGCTCGGTTTATACCATCAACGATGAGTATCAGGTGCGCTCGTGGGATTTGCGTTTCCGTGCCCCTATGGCTCACGCACCCCTTGGCTCGGGTGAGGTGCACACCATCGAGCACCTTATGGCCTACTACCTACGCCTCGACGAGAAGATTGGCTCCGCTATCGTGTCGTTCTGCCCCATGGGTTGCAAGACTGGCTTCTACCTCTCTACTATGCAGAGTGTCGAGGCTGAGGATATTCGCCAGGCCTTGGCAAAGGTATACAAAGAGGTCTTTCCTCTAAAGTCGGCATCGGACGTTGTGGGCTTGAATGAGATTCAGTGCGGCAACCCTGGCTTGTACGCCATCGACTCTACAAACGCTGCTATGGCGGAGTATATGCGCACCCTTTTTACCGCAGATGAGGCTGCCGAGTTGGGTATTGCGAGTGTTTACGAAAAGTGGTGGTAGCGATGAGAGTATTGATTTGTGCCCCCACATCGCGCGAATACCGCGCCATGCGCTACGCCTTGGATAAGGCAACAGACCTACGTCACAGCTACGACCTTAAGGAGGTAGGCATTGGCAAGGCGCTCTCTTCGGCGGGTGTGGCGCGTGCCCTTACGTTGGCTGAGGCTGAGGGTGTTAAGTATGATATGTTGGCAGTTGTGGGCTTTGCTGCCTCGGCACTTGGCCGCAAGCAGGGCGACATCGTTATGCCCTCGCGTGCTATACACCACGATGCCATTATCCCCGAGGGCTTCTGCCCCGAGATTACCGACCCACGAGTGTTGCGTGGCAGCGACCCTGAGACCGTGTTTACGGGCGACTCCTTCGTCAATGCCGACATCATCCGCGAGGTTAAGGCGCGCTTTGGTGTCGATTGCGGCCTCTTCGACATGGAGATAGCGGCCATCTGTCAGGTGGCGGAGCTCTACGACAATATCCCTGTTGTGGCGGTTAAGTATGTGTCGGACGTCCCTGAGGAGGGACACTCTGAGCACTCGTACGACGAGTTCGCCGATGCACACTCAGACTTTACACCCCTCTTAAAGCGCCTCGAGGAGCTTTAGGCTAACACAAATAATAGGATAAGCGGTAGCAACCCCAAGGTTGCTACCGCTTATCGTTTACATGCCTATCGCTTAGCGCATCATAGGTGGGCGGCCTTGGCCTCCAGGACGGGTGGTTACGTCCATGCCTGCATAGTCGCTGATATTCTGCGAGCCACGCTTGCCGAAGAAGCGTAGGTTGTAGTTGAACTGCACGGTGAAGTAACGACCGACAACGCTGTTCCAGGCGTTCTGCGTGTAGCCGCTACCCACTGTGCGAGCAAAGGCGGCATTCTCGTTAAGCAGGTCGTTAACGCCGATGAGAATCTCGCCCTGCTGGTTTTTGAAGAGCTTCTTGCCGAGGTAGACGTTGCAGATGAGGTAGTCCTCGTTGTAGTCGTTGGTGAAGCCGATATACTGGTTGTAGTTCACCGCCGCCGTGAGCGTAAAGCCCTTCCAGAATACCCACTTCAATGTGCCCGAGGCGGTGTGGCTGAAGTACTGGTTGCGGTTGTTACGCATGGCTAACGACTGGCGTGCATCGTTGTACGCGCCGTTCCACTGTATGGTAAAGTCGATATTCTCCGAGATGTTGCTGCCGAGCGACACCATGGCATCGTAGCCCATGTTGCTGGTGATGTTTAGCTCGTCGTTAATCATCGAGGGTGTGCGTGTCCAGTTTACACCCGCCATGATGTTGAGGTTACACTTGATGGGAGTGATGGGGAAGCCGTAGCTGATGTGCGTACGCAGCGAGCTTGAGCCATTCATGTTGTCGTAGGTAGAGTACTGCAATGGGTTGTACTCCTCGCCATCGATAACGATAGTTTCGGGGTTGTAATAGATTTTTTGACCTATGTGGTCCTGCGTAATCTGTCCCGAGAACATCCACATGAAGGTGCGACCCTTCTCGATGTTCGAGCGCACGTAGTGGAAGTTGATACGGTGGTTGTACGACGACTTAAGGTTGGGGTTACCCTTAGTGATATACTGCGCGTTAGATACGTCGTATATATCCTGCAGGTTGCGTACATCGGGATTCCACGTGTAGGAGTTGATAAATACGCGGATGGTATTCTGTGGGTTGAACGCTATGTTGCCCATCACGAAGTAGGTCACGTGGTCGAAGTCGCGCTTGACGTTCTCGCCCTTGACCATGCCGTCGAGCGTAGAGTGCTGGTAGAATACGTTGGCAATGAACGTGTTACGCTCCTTAGCCCAGCGGAAACCAGGGCCTACCCTATGCTCCATGCTGCGGCTGTCGGTCATCGACGAGAGAGATGCGTCGGGCGTATGGCCCGTAGTATTGAAGTCGGGACCAGTGATGTATGCCGTCTTCTCGATGTCCTGCTTCTCGTAGTCGAAGCGGTACTGCATGCTCACCTGGGCATTCTTAGCCACAGGCTCGGTGTAGGTGAAGTTGGCGCTGATGTCGGTCTCACCCTGGGGTGCTAAGGCCGATACGTAGCGGAGGCTTGGAACATAGATGCCACTCTCGGGGTCTAAGATGGTAGACATCGTCGAGAAGCTGTTAGTCTCGCTGCGTGGGGTGTTACGTATAGAGTAGCGGCCATCTACGGTGATTGTGCGGCCAGGCTTGCCGAGCTTAACGCGGTACTGCAAGAACTCCGAGAAGCGCAGTGCGCGTGACTGACCCGTAGAGCCATTGTATAGCACCTCGTAGGGGAGTCCCTTGAGGTCGGATGTCTCGCCCCACTGCTCGCCATACTGCTGGCTGTAGGGGTCGTTAGCCTGGTAGCTGAAGTTGGTGCGCGACATGAGCGACATATTAGGGCTGATGCTCCAGTCGAGGCGCACATTAGCGCGGTGGTTGTAGTTCAGCGTCTCCGACTCGCCCTCCTGAATGAGGTAGTCGTCGGGGGATGGTGTCTCGTACCAGCGCTCGATGAGGCTCTTGTTCTTTGTGCGTGTGTTGTTGAAGAAGTAGGAGCCGTTAAGCTTGAGCTTCTCGCCCTCGCCCCACGAGTCGGAGTACTGCACGCCGATAGAGCCTACGCGTGCCACACCGCTCTGTGGACGTACCATATACTGGCCTACGCCACGACCAGGGCCACCACCCATGCCGCCGCCACCGCCAGTGACGCCGATGATGTCCTCGAACGAGAAGTTCTGCTGGTTGACGTTGTTGTATAAGCCAATCACCGAGACACGGCTTGAGCCTTGGAAGATGTTGATATTACCGCCGATGTTGTACTTGTGGTGCGACGTTACGTTCGCTACCTCAGGGGTGTATATCGCGGGATTATTGAAGTCCAACTCTGCGGGTGAGCCATCCACATCGGGCTGGTAACCGTAGCCACCGTAGACCTTACCGAAGACACCCTGACGCATGTTTGAGTGAGTTACGATGTTGATAGCCTTGTATCCCTCGCCATCGTCCATGCCCGAGAACTCGGCATTGTCCGAGAGCTTGTTGAATACCTCGATGCGGTCTACAGCCTGTGCGGGAAGCGAGTTGAGTGCCGTGGATACATCTTCGCCGAAGAACTCCTTGCCATCGACAAATATCTTCTTCACCTGCTCACCCTGCGCCTCCACCGAGCCGTTAGATATGGTGATGCCGGGCATCTTCTTTAGAAGTCCCTCCACGTCGGCATCTGCCGCCACCTTAAATGCTGCGGCGTTGTATGCTACGGTGTCGCCATTCTGCGATGTGCGCAGCGCCTGCACCTCCTTTACTACGGCATCGATAGCCACCGCCTCGGGCATAAGCTCGATGGTGCCGAGGTCGGCATTTGGGGCGAGCTTCACGCTGTGCGTCTGTGTGCCGTAGCCGATAAATGATATGGTCACGGTGTAGTCTCCCGCTGCCAAGCCTGTCACTGTCACAGCACCCTCAGCACCCGAAACAGAGTGTCGGCTCTTGTCGGGTGTTGCATCCGAGCGCACCTCCATAATGGCACCTATGATGCCCTCCTTACTCTCTCCATCTATGATGCGAGCCTTGACCTTTCCCGACTGTGCCATGGCGGGTATGGCAAGCATAAGCACCACGATTACTCCCAATATTCTCCTCATATAGTTTGTTGTTTATTTTCCCATTTGGTTTATACAACGCGAAAATAATAAATATTATTTAAATAAGGTATACTCGCGGGGGTGAAACGGCAAAAATAGGGTGCGAGCCGCCTTGGTAAAGAGGAAAGAGCAGAGAGCAAAGATGAAAGAGCAAAAACTCCCTGTGGTCTGTCTCGTTCACAAGACCACCAGATACCACAATACCGAATTTCTTGTCAGAAGGGGTTAGCTGTGGTCTCGATTAAGAAATTGCCCCAGATGGGACATACTCGGCGTATTTCCCATTTGGGGCAATGATTGAGAGGCCGCAGATGGCCCTTATCACAAGAGATTATCTTGTCTGGAGATACAACTCGTGATACTTATTATACTTATCCATCATACCATCCATGTCGCGGAGACGGAAGCATAGCTGGTTGAGGTACTCGATAGTAGCGCCATCTGTGGGGTTAGCCTCATAGGCCTTCTCCAACCAAGGAATAGCCTCGGCGTAGATGAGGTTAATCTTAGCATTCTCAGCCTCATACTGCTCGTAGTCTATATTGGGGTTGTTGTTCAACGCCTCAATCTGAGCATTTGCCTTCTCGATAACGAAGTAGCCAGTGTAGAAGAGTGGCTCGAACTCACCTGGACGCAACTCTACGCACTTCTCAAACGACTTGATACACTCGTCGTAGTTCTTCAAAGCGTTGAATACGCGGCCACGGCCAAACCATAGGTCGTAGTTTGTGGGGTCCTCCTTGAGTGAGGCGTCAATCATAGTTACGAGCTCTGCGGGGTCACCTACGCCCTCCTCAGCAGTGTATAGCTGCATAAGGCCGTCGAGGATGGTGTTGTTCTTGGGGAACTGCTTGATACCTGTGAGCAACGCCTCCTTAGCCTTTGCGAGGTAGAGGTCGCGGTTAGCCTCCTTCTGACCATAGTAGCAGTGGAAGAGGTAGTAGAAGATGTTACCAGTGGTATCGGTGTATCCCGAGGCGAGAGCCTGGGTGAAGATCTCCTCACCTGCCTTGAATGCAGCCATGGCCTCATCGCCCTGGAGGGTTGAAGCATACATGGTCATAAGCATACCTGCATTGTATAGGTTGTCGTAGTTAGGCGTTGTTGTGGGCACGATGCTCTGTGCTGCGAATGCGAGAACAAAGGCATTAGCAGCCTCGGGAGTGCGGCTCATGTTGTTCAACGCATCGCCCTGCTGTGCGAGAGCATTTGCGAGGTTCAAGGCAATAGGCGCAATCTTAGATGCCTGCTTGGGGTCCATCTCGTAGGCCTTAGCCATAGATGCTATAGCGGTCTCGGCAAGACCCTCCTTAACGGCCTTCTTCTGGTTCCAAGCCTCGACCATGCCCGTAGCGGCGTTGAAGTATACGTCTACATACTCATACTGGAATACGACCATGGGTATACCTGCGAGCTCCGCCTCGACCATACCCTCGGGCTGGCCAGCGTTCATCTGGACAGCCTGTGCGGGAAGACCACGACCAAGATCCTTGGTGGGCGCCATGAAGGCGTCGGTGTAAGCCTTAGCGTGTGCCACCCATGTTGCTGCCTTTGTACCCTTCTTAGCGTCGGCAATAGCAGCATCAGCCTTCTCGAGCTTCTTAAGCTCTGCGGCGGTGTTTACCTTCTGTGCATTTGCAGCGGGCGATGCCAATACGAGCATCGCAGCTACGAAAAACATTAACTTTTTCATAATCAGTGAAGTTTATTTGTAATTATTCGTTTGTATTCTCTGTTGTGGTGGCCTCAACTACAGTCTCTGTTGCAGTCTCAGCACCCTCGGTAGTACCCTCCAGTGCTGCAATCTCCTCCTCCTCGGTCTTGGGCACCGCCGTAACCGACGCTATAGAGTCGCCCTCGCGGAGGTTGATTACGCGTACACCCTGCGTAGCACGTCCCGCAACGCGAATCTGGTCGGCAGAGGTGCGAATAGTCAAGCCCGAGCGGTTGATAATCATAAGGTCGTTATCGTCGGTTACCGCCTGGATAGAGATTAGCTTACCCGTCTTCTCGGTAACGTTGATAGTCTTGACGCCCTTACCACCACGGTTCGTGATGCGATACTCGTCCAGATCGGTACGCTTGCCGTAGCCATTCTCCGAGAGTACGAGCACATCCTCCTTAGAGTCGGGCTCGATGGCTATCATGCCGATAACCTCGTTGTCCTCGTCGATAGATATGGCGCGAACACCCGAGCTGACACGACCCATGGGACGCACTGTAGACTCGTTGAAGCGGATGGCGCGACCCTCGCGTGCCGCAATCATAATCTCGGCATTGCCGCTTGTGAGCTTAACCTCCAACAACTGGTCTCCCTCTCTAATAACGATTGCCTTGACGCCGTTAGTACGTGGACGTGAATAATCCTCCAACGTTGTCTTCTTGATGATACCGCGCTTGGTACACATCACGAGGTAGTTGTTCTCGACAAACTCCTTGTCGTTGAGCTTCTTAACGTTGATGTATGCATGTACCTTGTCGCCAGGCTCAATCTGTATGACGTTCTGTATGGCGCGACCCTTCGAGGCGCGTGTGCCCTCAGGAATCTGATATACCTTGAGCCAGTAGCAGCGGCCCATCTCGGTGAAGAACATCATGGTGTTGTGCATCGAAGCCACGTAGATGTGCTCGATGAAGTCCTCATCGCGTGTTGCGCTACCCTTGGCACCCACGCCACCACGGTGCTGCGTGCGGTACTCAGCCAGTGGCGTACGCTTGATGTAGCCCATATGCGAGATGGTGATGACCATATCGTCATCAGCATAGAAGTCCTCGGGGTTGAACTCCTCCGAAGAGTAGACAATCTCCGAGCGGCGCTCGTCGCCATACTTCTCCTTCATCTCCTTCATCTCATCCTTGATAATCTGCATCTGCATATCTACGTTTGCCAATACGGCATTCAGGTAGTTGATGGTCTTAACCAGCTCATCGTGCTCAGCCTCAAGCTGTTCGCGCTGTAGTCCTGTGAGCTGACGCAGACGCATCTCGAGGATGGCAGCAGTCTGAAGTTCCGATAGTCCGAAGCGCTCCTGGAGGCGTGTGCGTGCCTCCTCGCCAGTCTTCGACGAGCGGATGATGTGTACCACCTCGTCGATGTTATCCTGGGCGATAAGCAAGCCCTTGACGATGTGTAGACGCTCCTCGGCTTTCTGTAGGTCGAAGCGCGAACGACGGATGATAACGTCGTGACGGTGGTCAACGAAGTGGCGGATAAGGTCCTTGAGGTTGAGCAGCTGTGGACGGCCGTTCACCAGTGCGATGTTGTTCACCGCAAACGACGACTGCAAGGGGGTATTCTTGTAGAGCGTGTTGAGCACAACGCTTGCCACGGCATCCTGCTTGAGGATGATAACGATACGCATACCCTGACGGTCCGACTCGTCGTTGATGTACGAGATACCCTCAATCTTCTTCTCGTTGATAAGATCGGCGATGCGCTTAATCATCTCGGCCTTGTTCACCATGTATGGAATCTCGGTGATTACGATGCACTCTCTGCCCGATGCCGTATGCTCAATCTCGGTCTTTGCGCGCATAACCACGCGGCCACGACCCGTGAGCAACGCCTCCTTGACACCCTCGTAGCCATAGATGATGGCACCTGTGGGGAAGTCGGGACCCTTAACGTAGTCGAGCAGCTCCTCGCACTCGCACTCGGGGTTGTCGATATATGCCTTGCAGGCATCCACCACCTCGCCGAGGTTGTGTGGTGCCATGTTGGTGGCCATACCTACGGCGATACCGCTGGCACCGTTTACCAACAACAATGGAATCTTTGTGGGCAGCACGGTAGGCTCCTTAAGCGTGTCGTCGAAGTTCAAGCCCCAGTCGATTGTCTCCTTGTCGATGTCGGCCATCACCTCGTCTGTAATCTTCTGCATGCGTGCCTCAGTGTAACGCATAGCTGCGGGCGAGTCGCCATCCATCGAGCCGAAGTTACCCTGTCCCTCAACCAATGGGTAGCGCATCGACCAATCCTGTGCCATACGTACCATGGCCTCGTACACAGAGCTATCGCCATGTGGGTGGAACTTACCGAGCACATCACCGACAATACGCGCACTCTTACGTGTGGGCTTGTCTGAGTAGAGGTTTAGCTCGGCCGACATATCATATAAAATACGGCGGTGTACGGGCTTCAAGCCATCGCGCACATCGGGCAGTGCTCGCGACACGATTACCGACATAGAGTAGTCGATATATGCCGACTTCATCTGCTCTTCGAGGTTGACCTGGACAATACGTCCGCCGGTCGTACCTGTTGTGTTTAACTCTTCAGTCATACTTATATTGGTTCAGTAATTAATTTTCAAGCAAAAAAGCTATTCTATATAAAATATAGACCCGCAAATTTACGCCTTATTTTCGATTTAAGCAAATCTTGTGCGGAAAAAGTGATGCAGTGATATTACCTTTTTCTATAAAATCGCCGTATTGCCACTTTTTAGGCGATTTAACGCGTTTTGTGCTTCGGCGTCGGGGTGGGGTCGAAGAAAAACCACTGCAATAATTAATTTTGTTATTTTTATTATTTATGCTATCTTTGCCCTTTGGAGAATAAAACCTAAAACTATACTTAATCTATGTTTAAAACATTCAAACAACTATGCTTGGTTATCGCAGCGCTTGTCGCGGTGTCGACGGCTACAGCTCAGGATTTGCAGTCGCAGCGTGGCGAGTCGCAAGACCTTGGTAAACTTCTCGGCCATCGTGTCGACCGTGGTGGCCTCAATATTAGCCCCTTCCCGCAGCAATATTTTCCTATGTTGTGCGACGGCGTAGACCTCAATAAGGGCGTAAAGCTCATTGGTGAGGCTGTTAACTATGCCGAGGAGCTACGCTTCCTTCCACAGAACAAAAAGGGTGTGAAGCTAACCATCCGATTCTATACTGAGGAGAGCGACGTGGATGATGTCTTAGCCCACACACCTGGCGCCTATGCTCTCGAGATTAGCGAGGGTAAAATCATCATCGATGCTTATGACGATGCTGGCGCCTTCTATGCCATTCAGACCTTGCGACAGATTGTCGAGAGCCCCATCTCGGCTGAGGGTAAGCTCCCGGCTATGTACGTTAAAGACTGGCCCGATTTGAAGTATCGTGGCGTTGTCGAGGGCTTCTATGGCGAGCCTTGGTCACACGAGACCCGCCTCTCGCTTATCGACTTCTACGGCCGCTTCAAGATGAACTACTACATCTACGGCCCTAAGGATGACCCATACCACTCGTCGCCCTACTGGCGCGAGATGTATCCCGCCGAGGAGGCCGAGGAGATTCGTGAGCTTGTAGAGGCCTGCAAGCGTAACCGCGTGCACTTCGTGTGGGCTATCCACCCAGGTAAGGATATTAAGTGGGAGGAGTCTGATATTCAGAATCTTATAATGAAGTTTGATGCTATGTATCAGCTCGGTGTTCGTGCCTTTGCTGTTCACTTCGACGATATTGAGGGTGCAGGTACCAACCCCTACTACCAGACCGAGTTGATGAACATCCTCAACGATGAGTTCGTAAAGGTGAAGGGCGATGTAGAGCCCCTTATCGTGTGCCCCACGGAGTATACTCGCCTTTGGGCTAACCCCACGGAGCGTGGTAGCCTGATTATCTACGGCAACGAGCTCGACCCCTCGGTCGATGTCTTCTGGACGGGCGATGCCGTATGTAGCAATATGACCGAGTCGACGATGGAGTGGATCTCGTCACGCATCCAGCGCCCAGCGCTCTTCTGGTGGAACTTCCCCGTTACGGACTACGCCCGCCATATCGTTATGCAGGGTCCCGTCTACGGTCTTGCCTCTACGATGGATGATACCAAGACCCGCGGTATCGTGAGCAACCCTATGGAGCACGGCGAGGCATCTAAGTTGGCGTTGTATAGCACGGCGGACTATGCGTGGTGCCCCTATAAATATAACCCCATCGATAGCTGGGAGCGTGCCATTGAGTGTGTAGCACCCGAGGTGGCAGAGGCCTACCGCCTCTTCGCTATCCACTCGTGCGACACCGAGACCGGTTACCGCCGCTTGGAGTCGTGGGAGACCGAGACCTTCACATTCGCCGAGTATGACGACGCCAAGGCAGCTAAGCTTCGCGAGGAGCTGGAGCGCATAGTCGAGGTGCCTGCCCAGATGGAGGCTATGCAGAATAAGGCACTCCTTGAGGAGTTGCGCCCCTGGTTGGTGGAGTTTGGCAAGCTCGGTGAGCGCTGCCTTAAGGCTCTCGATTGCTACGAGCTCTACCGCAAGGGCGACTACGAGGGCTTCTGGAACCTCTACGTAGATAACCTTATGACCGAGGAGGAGGTTGCTGCCTTCGATGCTCACCGCATCGGCACGATGAAGTTGCACCCCTTCTATGAGCGTATGATGGACGATATGGCATCGGCTTACTATGAGAGCCTTACAGGCCAGAAGGCATCTACTCTTGCCCCCGTGGGCGTCTACAACTCGTTGGCAGCACCCCAGGCTAAGTATATGTTCGACAACGACCCCGAGACCTACTACCACTCGGGTCAGGGGCAGCGCACCGACGACTTTGTGGGTGCCGATATGGGTATTGTGCGCGAGGTACGCGAGATACGCATCATACAGGGTCGTAACTCAGAGGATGATGTAGACTACTTCGACCACTGCGTTGTAGAGTACTCTTCAGATGGCGAGAATTGGACCGCCCTCACCGAGCCTTTGCAGGGTGTCTACGACATCGAGTGGAGGGGGGAGCCCTTCGAGGCGCGCTATGTCGGCATCCGTAAGCTCGAATCTACGAAGCGCAACTGGCTTGCTATACGTGAGTTTGCCATTAACCCTGTTACGGAGTCGGAGTATGGCTGGGACTGTAACCCATTCACCTCGTTAAAGGTAGAGGGTAGCATCGACATTGAGATCCCCAGCGCGTGCTATAGCAAGAATGGCGAGACGCATGTGGAACTTATGCTCGGCGAGCTTGATGGTAGGGTAGAGTATCGCATTTATAACGACTTTGCCGAGTACTCGAGTGGCGAGATTACCTCGTCGCGTACATCTATTGCCCTACCGGCGACCAGCATCTGCTCAGGTAAGTGGCGCATAGAGCTCAAGGGCGACTTCGACCTCTACGAGCTATTTTATAGATAGGCTGCAAATAACACAGCGAACCTTTATAGTGATTTATAGGGAGTTGAGCAACTATGCTCAGCTCCCTATATTCGTTTTTAGCACGAATGTATCAACTTTACTAAATTTTGCGTATATTTGCGCGCTTTAAATTTAATACACATCACTGCAATAAGATGAAGTGGGCATTAATCGTGGCAACACGCTGCATACATATCGGCATTATGGTGCTGTTGTCGCTCACGCTCGTGTTGACGATGCTTGTTGTTGTATCAAGCGCCAGCTTGGTGTACGACTTTGCTCTACCACAGCCATTTAGTGGCCCCGACATATTTGACCCATACCGCAATGTCGACACAACGTTAGGGTGGAAGCGTGCAGCGCTACATACCCATTCGCGTGTTGAGGGCATATTCAACGAGTGCGACTTTACACCTCGGCAGATTACTGACCGCTATCGAGAACTTGGCTACGATGTCGTTCACTTCTCGAACCATAACGAGCATACCGAGCACCCGACCGAGGGTCATGTCGCTATTTACGAGCATGGCTACAACATCGCAAAGCTACACATGAACGTCTACGGCAGCGACGATGTCATGTCCTACGACCCAATTATCCCCATCTTCGACTTCCAGCGTCAGTTCAAGTTGGAGCTGCTCGCTAAGGATGCCGACCTTGTGCAGCTGAACCATCCAGGGCGTACCAAAGGCCTCGATAAGGAGACGCTGCAGCGCCTTGGTGGCTATAGAGTTATAGAGCTTAGCAACATCATCAGTAGGAACCAAGAGGAGTGGGACTGGGCGTTGAGTGCTGGCCGCTATGTCTTTGCGGTATATACCGACGACATGCACTTCCTCGACTGTAGCTATGCTGTGGCGCGACGCTCGACAATGCTCAACACTCCCTCTGAAAGCTATGAGGATGTGGTGGCTACGCTCAACGACGGAGCATACTACTCGCTCTATACCCCCGACTATGGTGGTGGCAATTGGGACATAAAGCGCGATATGAACCCCGCCGTGCCCCGCATACGTACCATAGGTGAGAGCTGCGGAGAGATATACGTGACATTCACCGAGCCTGCTGATAGCGTGTGCTTTACAGGTCAGAATCAACGTGTGCTACACACCGCCTATGGGTGTGATAGCGCGAGCTATGTTATGGCCGACGAGGACAGCTACGCCCGCATCACGGCATATTTTGCGGATGGTGAGCGCATCTATACCAACGCCTTTGCGCGATACGATGCTGCAAAGATGGATAGCCCGTTCGATGCGGAGCATTACAGCGTAAATGTCTGGCTGACAATATTGTATAACCTTGCGCTACTCGTGATAGTAACACTGCTCGGAGTAGCACTTTATAAAGTTTTAAGACGATGGGAAAGTTTCAAGAATTAGGCACTACAATGTCGAAATATGCCGCTTTGGCATATGCTAAAACCAAGGAGTGGACGAAGCTGCTGTGGGAGATAATACGACGCCCGATAGATGTCGCTAAGTTGGCCATACTGCTCAGCGCCTTTACGCTCGTCGCCTACAACATCCCCCTTATTACGATGATTATATCGGGTGTTGATGGCGATTTTAACGGCATCCTTATATGCGTAAGCGTATTCATACTGCTGTTGGTGCTCAACTTTTTGCTCTACTACCTGTTGCTCTACTGCTTCCGCGTAGTGGGTAAGTATCTGATAGCCTTCACGTTTATAGGCAACGCCATAAGCCTATATTTCATCAACACCTATAACGTGCTTATTACCAAGGCGATGATGGGCAATGTCTTTAACACCCGTCTGTCGGAGGCCGAGGGCTTCTTCTCGTTCTCTGCGGTGCTGTACTTCGTGATACTGGGCGTAATCCCCGCCATCTACATCATAGCCACACGCATCGACTATCGCTCGATATGGCGCTTCCTTGCGTCGCTGGGCATAACACTTGCTATAGTGTGCGGCACGTTTTTAGTCAACAAGCAGAACATCCTCTGGATAGACTATAACGCCACACGCATTGGCGGCTTGGCTATGCCTTACTGCTATACCGTCAATACGGTGCGATATATCAACCAGCTGATACTTATGAATCGTGAGGAGACGCCGCTGCCCGATGCCGAGATTACCACCGACACACGCGATGTTGTGGTGTTGGTTATTGGCGAGTCGGCACGTAGCGCCAACTTCTCGCTCTACGGCTATAAGCGTTGCACCAATCCTATGCTTGAGCAGGTTGATGAACTCGTTGTTCTCGATGCTAAGTCGGCTTACACTTACACCACCGATGGCGTTAAGGCCATCATCGACCATAAGCCTACAGATGAGCTCTACGAGATACTCCCCAACTACCTCTTCCGCAACGGAGTGGATGTCATCTGGCGCACAAGTAACTGGGGTGAGCCTCCACTGCATATCGACAAGGTTTATAAGCGTGAGGAGCTTGGTGAGCGCTACGGTGTAGATAGTTCCTATGATGGAGCTCTTGTTGCTGGCCTTGCCCAGGAGATTCTCTCAAGCGATAAGGATAAGACCTTGGTTATTATCCATACCAGCACCAGCCATGGCCCCGAGTACTACAAGAGATACCCCAGCCAGTTCAAGCAGTTCACACCGGTATGTACCGAGGTGGAGATGTCTAAGGCTAACCGCTCGGAGCTTATCAACGCCTATGATAACACCATCCTCTATACCGACTATATGCTCTATACGGTTATCGAGGAGCTGCGTAGCCTTCCCGCCGATATGCGCTGCTGTATGATTTATATCTCGGATCATGGTGAGTCGCTGGGCGAGGGCGGTGTCTATATGCATGGCCTACCGATGGACGTTGCACCCCGTGAGCAGTACGAGATACCCTTCATCGTGTGGAACTCCGACCCTAATACCGAGGTTAAGTCCCTCAACCTGGTGGGTCAGTACCACATCTTCCATAGCGTTATGTCCTATCTTGGAGTAACCAGCCCCATCTACAACGAGGCAAAGAACATATTCACCTACTCGGCGAGCCTACCCATCGAGGAGAATGCGGTAGACGATACCGACGCTGAGTAGTAGGTGCACTATGCAGTTAAGGAGGTCGCAACGCTCGTGTTGCGGCCTCTGTTGTTTACGGTGACGTAGAGGAGGGTGATTATAGGTGGGTTAGAAAGAGATAGGGTAGCTACAATGCGTCAAACCGCATAGCACCCTCGTCGAATCTCTCTTATTTCTCCCTAAAACTACCTGAAAATATACTTTTGTGTTATATCTTTGTAGCCCAAAAGCTGAAATTACCCATGAAAGCACTAAGTAAAAACGCCATTATAGGCTATCCTGCCGGCATCGTTACCGGCATCACATACGGACTCAATCCGCTCTTTGCCATGCCCCTGATGAATCAGGGCGCTGCCATAGAGTCGATACTCTTCTTTCGATACGCCTTTGCTGTGGTGATTTTGGGCCTATTCCTTTTGCTTACAAAACAGAGCTTTAAGATTACCGCAAAGCAGGCGGGTGTATTGCTCGTTCTTGGCATGCTATTTACATCGAGCAGTCTATTCCTTTTTGAGGCATACAACTACATCGCCTCGGGCCTGGCTACTACGCTGATATTCCTCTATCCTGTGCTTGTGGCTGTTATTATGGTCTTCTTGGGTGTCGTGCCCTCGTGGCCCGTGTGGATGGCTATCGCTGCGACATTTGGCGGCGTGATGATTATGACGCAAGGCGGTGGTGGCGAGTCGATAGACCCGATTGGCGTGGCACTATCGGTGGGCTCGGCATTAGTGTATGCTTTATTTATCGTTGTCATCAACCGCAGCAAGGCTATTGCCGACATCTCTAATACGCTACTTACATTCTATGCTCTGATGGTTGGCGCTGTGGTGTTCTTGGGCAAAATAGCCTTCTCGGATGCGGCTATCACAGCGGGCATAACAACATGCGGCGACTGGCTTAACTTGGTAGGCTTGGCACTGCTGCCTACTATTGTCTCCACAGCAACACTTGCCATCGCAACGCGCAATATCGGTGCAACAAAGGCCTCGGTGCTTGGCGTTTTTGAGCCTATTACCGCCATCCTTGTCGGTACGCTGATGTTTGGTGAGCCACTTACCACCAACATCGTCGTCGGCATATCTATCGCCATTGTCGCCGTAACATTTATGATATCGGTAACAAAGCGATAGCATCCATATATTCGCCACATCTATCCGACTGTACCATTCGCTCAGGAACTCGCAGCGTGGATTTATGAGGAGTTGTTCGATGATGACTCGAACACATCCTCGCACGACAACACTCGCGACTATGATTCGTCAGATGACTACGATGATTGTGAGGAGGATTATTGATGATTCTCTACTCTTTGTATTGAAATAATGATTAACTTTGTAAAGAATTGCAAACTATAACGCTATGAATTTAGATAATTTGAATAAACAGCAATTAGCTGCTGCGACATACAATGGTAAACATCTGCTCGTGTTAGCAGGTGCTGGTACAGGTAAAACTCGCACTATTATCGCTCGTGCATTACATCTAATTTCAACGGGGGTACAACCGTCAAGAATTAAGATATTGTCGTTTACTAAAAAGTCCGCACTAGAAATTGCCAATCGCATAAAAATCGAAGGTGCTAAAATGCCTGAAGCAAAACAAGTTTCTGGCTCAACCTTTCACTCTTGGTGTATGGATTTAATAACTCGTTATGGTAGTGCATTTGGGTTAGATGGATATAGTTGTATTGATGAAGAGGATAGAGAATCTGCAATTAGTATTGCGATTGGCAATCTATACAACAAGAAGAAATTAGAAGTTGGAGAAAAGCAAATAAAGGGCAGTCTTTTATCAGATATATATTCATATGCTGTAAATACAAGGCAAAATCTATCAACAGCTATCAAAATGAAATTATATCCGATGCAAAATGGGGAGCAGGTAGATGAAAAAGTAAAAAAAGTTAAAGAACTTATAGAGCCTGTGATTCGAGCTTATATCGAATACAAACGCTCTCGCCGTTATATAGACTACGATGATATGCTTATGGCAGTAGCCTCTATTTTGAAGCAAAATACAGAGTTAAAGACTTTTGTTTCGTCGTTGTACGACCACATCTTAATTGACGAGATGCAAGATACCAACCCTTTGCAATGGATGCTTCTAGAATCTTTTATGGATAATTGTCATCTATTCTGCGTAGGCGATGACGCACAGAGTATTTATGCTTTTCGAGGAGCAGATTTTAAGAGTATTCACTCTTTTGTCGATAGAGTTCCGAATTCAGATGTATATAAACTCGAAGAGAACTATCGCTCAACACAAGAGATTCTTGATTTGTCGAATTGGTTATTAGACGAATCTCCGCTCAATTACAACAAGCATTTATTTGCTCATCGAGGTAGTGGGCACAAGCCTATTATGCAATTTGTTAATAATGAATGGGAGGAGGCTGAGTTTATAACCGATAACATAGAAAAGAATATTCTTGATGGACTACATTATAAAAACCATATGGTGTTATCTCGAACTATTCTCGGAACAAGAAAGGTAGAGGCTGCATGTATAAGCAAGAAGATTCCGTGTGTTGTTTATGGTGGAACCACTCTTTTGCGTACACGCCATGTTCGAGATGTAATCTCGGCATTGCGTATTATTGCTAACTTTAGAGATGAATTAGCATGGGTAAGATATTTGAAATTGTGGCAGGGAGTTGGAGATGTTATGGCATCGTCGCTTATTGAAAAGATGTTTGCATACTCAACATTGCAAGAATGTGTAGGAATTATAAAATTAGCTGGGCTAAAAGACGATGCTTCATATAAATTATTAGAAGAGTTAATTCCGTTAGAACATTCTCCTGAAGATGCAATATCGGTTGCAGTTAAATGGCTTGACAACACTCTATCTCGTCTATACAAATCAGAGCAATGGAGTTGGGAATCAAGAAAAAAGGATTTTGATGCGCTTAAATTAGTGGCACGCCAATCCAAAAACATATCCTCATTTATTACAGAATACATCCTTGACCCTGTTGCGGAATTGTCAAATGTAATTGCAGCGGAATCAGACAATGATAAAGTTGTTATTTCAACAATACACTCTGCTAAAGGATTAGAGGCTGACATATGTTATGTCGTTGGTGTAATGCCAGGAATGTTTCCATCACAAAAGGCTGAAACAGAAGATGACATTGAAGAGGATAGAAGATGTCTATATGTTGCTCTAACACGAGCCAAAGACAAATTATATTTAATGACTAGCTTGAATAGTAATGCAGCCATAAGGGGTAATCGAGATATTGCCAAAAGAATAGTTGAAATTGACAATGAAGCAAATACCGGATTGTTATGCGGAACAGTTCAAAAACGAAATGAACAGCGTGAAATAGAGAGTACAGTTGTTTTATATAAGTTAGATTCAACTGGTCATCAAACATTCCAGATGGAAGAAACTGAGTTTTGGGATAAATTTAAGCGTGCCGCAATGCAGAATGACGAGGAGCGTGCCTACTTTTTCAATAATCTACCCGATTATTTAGTCGAGAAGGTTATGGCGGAACGGCAAGGCATACCCCAGCCACGCTTCCCTAAACGAGCGGCTAAGGAGTTTAACCCATTCGATAATTTTGATTTTAGCTAAAATATATGTTAAATACTGAAGAAACCATTGATAGGCTCAATCATCTTTATCTCGAAGACAATCTTGAGGATGATTATATTGATCGTATTAGAAACCAACAGCACTTGCTACTTAAGATAGTTGCTAATTCTCCATTGGCAAGCAGTATTGATCTTGCAATAATAAATACAGTTTATGATCAAGTGGTATTATCGGTGCAGGCTTTTATGAAGGGAAATATACAAGATAGTATTTTACAGATTAAAAAGTTCATATTTCATGAGTACATTGATAGACGATATGTGTATCTACGACGTAAGCGCATTAATCCCCATGAACTGATGGCTTTTAGGGCTAGAAAATGTGACACACATGATTTATTTTCCCGCACGGAAATGATGCATATTCCTAATCACAAAAGGCATTTAGTAAGTAACCAAAGGTTTAGCCTCTCTGGATACCCATGTTTGTACATAGGTGCATCTATATATGCATGTTGGGAAGAATTAGATAGGCCTGATATCGAAAAATTTAATATAACCTGTATATGCAACGAAAAGTTAATTCATTTCGTTGATTTGACCTTACCGCATTTTAATGCTAAGAACTTTAGCTCCGAGTATATATATGCATCCATTTTACCCTGGCTTTGCTCATTTAGAGCCAAACATAAAGGATATGCTTTTGTCGAGGAATATACTATTCCACAGATGCTCATGTCTATACTAATTAGTTCTCGCAAAAGAAGTGGTAGTGTAATTCAAGATATTATGGCCTATCAGGGTCTCATGTATACCTCAACAATATACAATACAAACAAAGATCTGTTTAATGAACAAAGACTAATGACAAACTATGTAGTGCCTATATTAGGCGATAAAATTAATGGATATGGTTTGTGTGAGTATATATGTGATTATTTTTCTCTTACAGAACCGACCTCTTTAACTAATGAGCGTGTTATTGCAGAGCAAGGAGGTATTATTATGTATGATGGCAAGAGAGAATACTCAAAATACGAAATGACTGAATTTGGACAGTTGGAGGAAAAATTAAAAGGTCGTGAATTTAAGAAGATCGAATAACAATGCTCGCCTACACCTACATATCCCACGGCAAGTTCGAGCTGATCGACAAGCCGAAGCCAGAATTGCAAAGTCATCAAACGGCTCTCCTCAAAATAAACAATAGTCTTTATGGAAACCTTTTGAATCTAAATTTACATTCACATTTTGGGGATGGTAAATTTTGATCGAATTCTTAAACGAATGCTACAGGTTAATACAATATAATTATGACAAGCTACCGCAAAACATACTCGTTCACCGATGAGCAAAAGAAATTATTAAGGGACCTTCTTATATATCTAATTTCACATTATGATTACAAAATAGAAGCTGAGAAGGATACTCCACGTTTTGGATATAGATCTGCAATATGGATATTGCATGAATTATCAAATGATGAATTTAGAGTGGCAGATGATACAGAGATGTGGGAAATAGATAAAGTGATTAACCTCTGCAACCCTGTATCTGACGAAGTCCGCAGTAATATTAAACATGGTATTGTGAACACTCAAAGTGGACTTGAAGGGATATTATCACTATATCCTAATGATGTAATCACGGGCTTAAAGAGGGCTATACAATCAGGAGAAATGTATATGGCCTCGACGAGTTCATTTTGTAAACATAATAATGAGCCAATAGTAATAAGGAAATGTAATATTCAAGGGGTATTATTCGAAGATATGGCAGAATAGATTTCGAATATAGATGAAGTTATTGTACAAAATATTACCACAATACCCACAAAATCCCCCCCCTAAATTTGTGATAAAAATTTTGGGAGAATTTTCGGGTGAAAAACCGTGATTTTTGAGGGATTTGTGGTGGGTTTCGAAAACCGCCTAACTATCTCGAAATGAATAAAATAATATGGGAGTCCTTGTGGGACTCCTTATATTTTTTAGTTCTTTCGTGATTCCGGCGGTGAAGGCGGTGTTACTTGTTAGTCTTGAACACTCAAAGCGTTGTGCGATTTTCACTAAATATCCTCACACCACACTCATAGATAAATACATAGACCTTCTTACTCGGAAAGTATGGGAGACAATACATTGATATATAATAACATAAATATGTATGTTAAACTATTCTTCTTATGCTTTTTATCTTGTTTATCAGTTTTAGTTCGTTTTACTGCTCAAAGATAGTGAATATTTTGCAATAATGTATATCATACCATGAAATGATGTGATTTTTTGAATTAAAAGCACAGTTAACTATGTTTTATATCACTAATTTGCATAATATTTGTAAAATACTAGAATTAAATAGATTTTATTTACTATATTTGCACAAGCAAAACATATAACACATGATACAGGAAATTAAAATAAAAAACTTTCTATCTTTTAAAGATGAGGTAACATTTAGTTTTGAGGCATCAAATGACAAATTTGCGGAAGATTGCCAGGTAATACAAATCAATGAAAATACAAGATTGCTCCGGTATGCTATTTTGTATGGATATAATGCATCTGGGAAAACTAATTTATTAAGTGTATTCAGTTTCTTATCTCAATTTTGGAGCTACAAGCCAGAAGATTTAGATGAAGGAACTGGCGTCATTCCATTTAAACTAGATCAAGTATCAAACACAAACTTATCTTGTTTTGATATTATATTCTATGTAGAAAATGTAAAATATCTATATCAGTTAAAACTAGATGGCCAATCTGTTCATTTTGAAAAACTTTCATACTATAAAAGTATTCAGCCAATAATGCTTTTTGAAAGAATTATAAAAAATGGGCAATCGATTGTGTATTTTAATTCAACTCACAAAGATGCAGATGGGGTCAGCAATGCAGTTCGAGATGAAATCAATGTCAAATGCTTGAAGAATCTATCTTTCTTTGTTGCACGTAATCAAGTGAATGTTAGTTTACCATTGATAGATGCAGCAAAAGACTGGTTAAGGAATAATATAATGCAAACTATAACACCGTCTACGGGATTAACAAATTATGCACAGCGCAAAATATCCACAGATTCTAATCTGGTTGGTCATATACTAACTTTTCTTAAAGAGGCAGATTTTAATGTAACCAATATTTCTACTGATATTGTTGACAAGCACATATCTGAAGACACTATTAAAGTTCTTCTTGAAGATGACGATATCCCCAAAGAAGAGAAGGAGCGTATAAAGAAAGAAAAGACGTTGAAGCAACTTAGAACATTATTTCAACATACCGTTAAAAATGAAAATGGAGAAGAAGCATACTCCTTTTTGGGGAAAGATGAATCTAGGGGTACAATTAGGATTTTTGGATTAGAGGCAGCTTTATTTTCCGTATTGAAAATTAATGGCATTCTACCTATTGATGAAATAGAGACCTCCTTACATCCAAAGTTACTAGAAAAAGTATTATACGAGTATCTTAAAACTCCTATAAGATCTCAAATAATAATTGCTACTCACGACGATGGTTTGTTAGACCTAACGGATGATTTAATAAGAAAAGACTCTATTTGGTTTACCGAAAAGCAAGAGAATGGTATTACGGATATATATAAACTGACTGATTTTAGGGGGGTAAATAGACTATCTTCTATTAGGGAGGCATATAGGAACAAGCGCTTTGGTGCAACTATGAAGTAATTATGAAGACACGAGAATTAGAAACTCCTATTGAGCAACGTTATTTTGAGAATACACCTCATCCACAAACAGACATAGAGTTTGGCACAAGAGAAATGGGAATATTACACCCATTTATCATATCTGGTGGATCAAATACAGAACGTTGGTACTTCAAACATATAAATAGTCTAACTGAGTACAAGTTCAATTTAAAACCTGAGTATTTTGCGGATGAATCAGATTACACTAATGCCTTCCCAAGAAGAATTAATGAAATTTTGTCCGCCAATCCGGATGCTAAGATATTTTGTGTATTTGATTGGGATACAATATATGGAAACAAAACAAGAATAAGCAAACATAAGGATTTTATAGATAAATTCAAAAGCGAGATATCTAAGGAAATAGTAATTATTTGCCAAAGTATGCCATGTATAGAATATTGGTTTCTTTTACACTTTGAAAATTATACAGATTTATTAAAGAACTATTCTAAGGTATCAACTCATTTAGCCCCACACATTAAAAAATGTTTTCCTATATCTACAATTAAGATGAAGAAATTATTGAAGAAGGAAGAATATCTAAAGGACGCTACATGGGTTAAAAATTTAATTGCAGATGAGAAGTTGTCATTAGCAATACAAAGAGCCGAAACTAACATTAAAAATGCCATTAAAGATGAGACATTAAACAACCGGTCTTATTCATTCGTATATAGGATTTTTAAATAATATACTAGTTAATAATTTATAAATTTATCAACTCGTGAGGTACGCTCACGAGTTGTTTTTTTATTCTATTAACTCAATTAGTTCCATCTTGCTTTTTTGTGGCATTTTGACTTGTGTTTTTGTGGTGACGAAACAAGACCAAAATAGCACTTTGAAATACCATCTACACTTTCCAGATTTTATCCAATGAGCAATAGTGCCGCAAACAAGGACGCCATTATTGGTTCACTATTTAACGCGATTTTCTATGAAATCTTACTATCTTTGTACTTGGATTAGGGCACCGATCGTAAAATCAGAGAAGTGTGCATTTGCTGTAAAAGCAAGGTGCAACTATCTGCCCGACTTTAGTCTAAAATTTGCAACTCATTTATAATCAGTACGGTTTCGTACTACGTTGAAAAGTCTAAAGGATAATACATATACATTGATATAAGGCTACATATATAAATTGTCCGAGAAAGTATGGGAAAACATGTTCTATCTTGATATTTGGATCTCCCCTTGTAAATTCACAATACAGCGCAAATCGGTATTTAGTGCGCTGAATCCTGCAGAATGTGCGATTTTCTGATAGATCCCGCACGATTGCGAGCATTTTTACCACCTTTACCTAAAACGATGTCAACACAATCATTGCAGAAAGTGTAAAAATCCCAAGCTAACACCAATATCTATGTCATCTATGCCAACATATCACGAGCTTTTGAAGCGAGTTGAGCAACTAAAAGAGGAAAAAGGTGACGAATCACCAAACACCCAAATACCGAGTTTTTGTATCTCTTGGAATAGTAATTGTTATACTATATTTGAGAAAAATGTGAGAATATGCACCTTTAACTATGGGAATAATGTGAAATTTTTACCTTTTATTATGTAAATTGTGTGAAATTTAGTATATTTGCAGTACCATAAACAAATATGAGACATGGACAAACTGCTTAAAAGAAAGGTAGATGCCTATTTAATGGCGTGGAAAAATAATCCCGACAGAAAACCTCTTATCATAAAAGGGGCTCGTCAGATTGGTAAAACACGCTCTATTGAGCAATTCGCCAAAGATAATTACACTAGTGTTATCCAGATAAATTTTGTAGAGCAGAAGAAATATAGGGATATATTCAATGGTGGTTTTGAAGTAGATACCATCTTGAAAAATATCTCCTTGCTCAATCCCGAGTTCAAGTTTATCCCGGGTAATACAATATTCTTCTTTGATGAGTTGCAGGCTTGTCCTAATTGTGCTACTTCATTGAAGTTCTTTAAGCTTGACGGACGATACGATGTTATTTGTTCTGGCTCTTTGATGGGTATCAATTACAAAGAGATTGAATCAAATAGCGTTGGGTATAAAGAGGACTATGAGATGCACTCTATGGATTTCGAAGAGTTCCTTTGGGCCAAAGGGTATTCCGAAGAATTTATAGAGGAACTTTATCGACATATGCTGGAGATTAAACCTCTTACAGATCTGCAAATGGATGTTCTTATGGGTTTGTTCCGCGACTATGTTACTATTGGAGGTATGCCAGAAGTGGTAAATACATATATCAAGAATAAGAATTTTAGTGGCACTCTTGGAATACAAAAACAGTTGCTCACAGACTACGAGGAGGATATTACCAAATATGTAGAAGGATTGGATAAAGCAAAAGTTAAGGCTGTGTACAACCACATCTCTACTTTCCTAGCAAAGGAGAACAAGCGTTTCCAAATAACCAAAATCGCTAGAAATGCCCGTAATAGAGATTATATAGGGTGTGTAGAATGGTTGGCTGATGCAGGAGTTATAAATATTTGCTATTGTATGAATCAGCCAGAGTTGCCGCTCAAAGGTAATTACGATCCTAAGTTGTATAAGATATACTTTAAAGATACCGGACTTTTGATAGCGTCGCTTGATGAAGAGGCACAAGAAGATCTTAGGGCAAATAAAAATTTAGGAACATACAAGGGTGCTATCTATGAAAACATAGTAGGCGATATGCTTGTAAAACAGGGGTATTCTCTCTTCTACTACCATAGCGACAAGCCAGCTCTTGAGATGGATTTTTTTGTAAGAGATGCAGACTCGCTTATCCCGGTGGAGGTGAAGGCAAATGATGGTGCAACAGCATCGCTTAATAACCTACTCAAAGAAGATAAGTATCCAGATGTGAAGTACGGAATCAAGCTGGGGTATAAGAACATTGGCTTCAATGGTAAGTTCTATACATTTCCATATTTCTTAGCATTCTTGTTAAGGAAATTTATTGCTGAGAAGCGGAATATGTAATCTATCTAAAATAGAAATATAAGCAAATTGTGCATTCTTATTGATAATATGTATTATTATGAATATCAAAGAACTAAATGATAAGATTGGTAGAGGAGAATCATTCTTAGTGGCTAATGATGGTCAATACTTGGGGAGATTGTCGCTTAATAAGTTTATCGCAGACTCCATCTCGAACGATTTTGGGATATATGGCAGTAAATTTTCTGCCACATCTATAAAAAATCAATTTTCAACATATGGCAGTCCATATTCATCATTGAGCCCATATAACCCATATACAGCAACCCCTCCATCTATTTATCTAAGAGGCATCAAAGTAGGTGTATTATCTGTAAACAATTTCTTATTTGGTAGTATCAATCCAAATGAGCTAGAAAACTGGATGAAGTATAACAACTTGTTTTTTTAAGATATGGCTATGATAGAGTATATAAAGTTATTTACAGCTTTTATTGTGTCCATAGGAGGGTCAAGTGTTGTTGTTATTGGATTGGCAAAATATTTTGGAGATTTCTTTGCACATCGTCTTCTAGACTCCTATAATAATAGACATGAAAAAGAATTGGAGGGATTGAAAGGTAAATATGCGACTGAACTTGAGCAAACAAAGACGGACCTGGAAAAGGCTAAATCAAGGTATATGCGATACTCTGAAAAACAGTTTGAATTATATAATGATCTATGGCGCGTACTTTTGTATACAAAAAGACAAGCAGATGCCCTATGGGAGAAAGCCGACCCACAGCAAATACCTTCATTTAGTGAGCAAATAAGACTGACTCGGAATGCAATAAATGATAACTTACTACTCATTGAAGAAGACCACTATAATCAATTAGTACTCTTAATTGCCAAATTTGAACAATTTAAATTTGGTAAGTACAAATTGGTTGATATTAAGTCAGAGGATATAGATCAACCCATTTCTTCTGAAGACGCACAGAAAACAATTCGAGCAAATAAAAAGACAAAAGATGAATACGATAGTTTAATAATTGACATAGGACGATCTTTTAGAAATCAGATTAAGGGCTAATTATGCTTGTAGTGCAATTAATAGAATAAGTATATACTACTAAATTTATGAAATTATTGGATGTCATCTTATTTCCGAAATGCAACACCCATAGCGCACTTCAGAAATAAAATGAACACACCTCTATCTATGTTACATAAAATGTATTTACACTTTTTGTAATAACAATTTGTGTAATTCATATTTTGTTATAAAAAACATCCGAATCTTGTGGACTCGGATGTCGAACTTTGAGATATTGAATGTCTTATTCTTGTTCCAGGATTCTTTGCACTTCGTGACGCAGAGCCTTCTCATCGGGGAGGTAAAGTTGATATTTGCTAACAAACAACTGATTAGCAAGACCTGTTGTAGCATACTTGACTAATAC
>JAGATC010000007.1 GCA_017621455.1 Alistipes sp.
CGGCTCTCGCAATGACGTTTTAGTAACAGTAGTAACACGTGGGTATACCCCTGTTACTTTGTTACTTTTGTTACTAAAGCGTCATTCTGAACGTAGTGAAGAATCTGGTAATCAGTGCGAATCTCTTTGCTCTCGGCAGATCCTTCGACTACGCTCCGCTACGCTCAGGATGACATAGGGGGCGTAGTACTCGCTATGTATCTCCTGAGGTGTGGTAGAAAATATACATTTACTATATATATTGATACATATAATAATATATAATATATGTCAATGATAATATATATATCAATGATATATTATGTAAATGTAATCGTCTTGATAAGTATGTTTACCACTACACACCAAGACAATACTTTGAGGATAATCCGTGGTTAAGAGACATTCCCACGGTCGCTATGCTCCCTCGGAATGACGCTGCTAAAGCAGCTGATAATCAACGTAGTAACAAAAGTAACAAAGTAACAGGGGTGTGCCCATGTGTTACTACTGTTACTACTGTTACTAAAGCGTCATTGCGAGAGCCATTAGGCTCGTGGCAATCTCTTGCGTTGTTTTGGTATGAGATTCCCACGGTCGCTATGCTCCCTCGGAATGACGCTGCTAAAGCAGCTGATAATCAACGTAGTAACAAAAGTAACACGGTAACAGGGGTGGCCCCCAGTGTTACTACTGTTACTACTGTTACTAAAGCGTCATTGCGAGAGCCGTTAGGCTCGTGGCAATATTTTTAACACCCACACGCACCTGTAATTATTCGCGTAATTGTTATTTATAGCGATATTACTATTTCCTACAACAACAGTATGAGAAGATGTGTGAATATACAATAATTAAGTACAAAAAAATATTTGCAAAAACTATTGCACGATAAGCGAAAAATCGCTACCTTTGCGCAAATTTAGTATATATATGAAACGAACACTCGACAACCAGGCCAATAACATATTGCAAAGTAATCAGGCGGGCAATTGTCGTCGACGTTTCAACTCATTGGGAATCACTGTTTTTAATTGATATTAGCGGCTCTTAGGGCCGCTTGTTTTTTATAGTATGGGTAACACAAGAACAATCATCCGAAATGGCTTCGTGGTAGGAGCGGGCAAAAGAGATATTGCAATTGCCGATGGGCACATTGCAGAGTGTAGCGAACACATTGAAGCAAAGGGCGACGAGCGCATCATCGACGCCGAGGGCCTAATGGTAGCCCCCGCCTTTGTGGATGTTCACGTGCACCTGCGCGAGCCAGGCTACGGCTACAAGGAGCGCATCGCCACAGGCACAATGGCAGCAGCACGCGGCGGCTACTCTACCGTCTGCTCTATGCCCAACCTCAACCCCGTGCCCGATAGTTTAGAGGGTCTCAAGGCGCAGCAGGACATCATCGACCGTGACGCCAAGATTGAGGTGCTACCCTACGCCGCCATAACCATCGGTCGCAGGGGCGAGGAGCTCGTTGACATTGCAGCGCTCAAGGGCAAGGTGTGCGCCTTCTCGGATGATGGCAGCGGTGTGCAGGTCGACGGCATGATGGAGAGTGCCATGACCGAGGCAGCGAAGCACGACCAGCTGATAGCGGCACACTGCGAGGTGGAGGAGCTGCTTAAGGGTGGCTACATCCACGATGGCGAGTATGCCCGCACACATGGCCACAAGGGCATCTGCTCAGAAAGCGAGTGGGAGCAGGTGAAGCGCGACATAGAGATTGCCGAGCGCACAGGTTGCCGCTACCACGTATGCCACATATCTACAAAGGAGACCGTGGAGCTTGTACGCCAAGCTAAGACACGTGGCGTGAAGGTAACGTGCGAGACAGGTCCCCACTACCTTATCTTCACGGACATGGACCTCGAGGAGGATGCACGCTGGAAGATGAATCCCCCGCTACGCTCTGCCGAAGACCGCGCAGCACTTATCGAGGGCATCAAGGATGGCACTATAGATATGATAGCCACCGACCACGCCCCACATAGCGTCGAGGAGAAGTCGAGGGGCTTGAAGGATAGCGCAATGGGCATCGTAGGCCTCGAGACAGCCTTTGCAGCGCTCAACACCCACCTTGTTCGCAAGGGCGTTATCTCGCTTGGGCGCCTCATAGAGCTTATGAGCATCAACCCCCGCAAGGTATTCCGCATCGAGGGAGGCCTCAACGTAGGCGACCGCGCCGACATCGTACTTTTCGACACCGAGCGCCAGTGGCGTGTGGATAGCGCAAAGTTCTACTCGATGGGTAAGATTTCGATGTTCGATGGCCGCGAGATGGTGGGCGACGTGGTGATGACATTGCACCGCGGAGAGATTGTATACGACAACAAAACAAAATAACATAAAAAACAGCAACTGTACATGAAACCTTTTACCAAGAAACTTGTACTTGAGAACGGCAAGGAGTTTCCAGGCTATGGATTCGGCTCGAACCGCGTGGCGGTATGCGAGATTGTATTCAACACCTCTATGGTGGGCTATCAGGAGATTGTTTCCGACCCAACGTACACCGACCAGATTGTGGTAATGACCTACCCGCTTATGGGCAACTACGGATTTATGGACGAGGACTACGAGAGTAAGTTCCCCGCGATGGGTGGTATGGTAGTGCGTGAGTGCTGCGATGCACCCAGCAACTTCCGCTACACCAAGACCATGAACGAGACCTTCGAGGAGCTCGACATCCCCGCCATCAGCGGCGTCGACACCCGAATGATCACTCGCATCATCCGCAACGAGGGCACACAGCGTGCCGCTATCGTAGACTACTCTATGCCCCACGACGAGGCTATGGCACTCATCCGCAACACCGAACCTAAGCACAACCTACTGGAGCGAGTGAGCTGCAAGAAGCGCTGGTTCTCACGCACACCCAACCACAAGTGGGATGTAGTGGCTGTGGACTGCGGTATTAAGTATAGCTTTATCCGTCAGCTCAACGCCAAGGGTTGCAACGTGACTATCGTACCCTTCAACTCTACCGCCGAGGAGATTATGGCATTCAACCCCGACGGCATCTTCCTCTCTAATGGTCCTGGCGACCCTGTAGATGCTGCTGTTATCTGCAAGGTAGTGGAGGAGCTTCGTGGCAAACTACCAATCTTCGGTATCGGTCTTGGTCACCAGCTCATCGCCATGACTTATGGTGCCAAGTTAGCAAAGATGAAGTTCGGTCACCGCGGCTCTAACCACCCAGTTAAGTGTCTCGACAACGACAAGCTCGAGATTGTAACACAGAACCACGGCTACACCATCGACGAGGCTTCACTCCAGGGCACACCCATCAAGGTTACTCACCGCAACCTCCTCGACGACACCATCGCCGGCATCGAGGTTATGGAGGACAAGCTCTTCTCGGTACAGTATCAGCCCGACTGCTCGCCCGAGGCAAGCAGCACATATCTCTTCGACAAATTCATTAAACTGATGGAGGACCAGAAACATGCCTAAAAGAACAGATATAAAGAAAGTAATGGTCATCGGCTCGGGACCTATTGTCATCGGCCAGGCCGCTGAGTTTGACTATGCCGGCACACAGGCATGTCTCGCACTCAAGGAGGAGGGTTATCAGGTTATCCTCGTAAACTCCAACCCCGCAACCATCATGACAGATACCCACATCGCCGACAAGGTTTACATGGAGCCTTTGACGCTGGAGTATGTGGCAAAGATTATACGTTACGAGCGTCCCGACGCCATCGTGCCAGGCCTCGGTGGCCAGACTGGTCTTAACCTCGCAGTGCAGCTCGCTAAGAAGGGTATCCTCGAGGAGTGCGGCGTGCAGATTCTCGGAACATCGTTCACATCAATCGAGGAGGCTGAGGACCGCGAGTTATTCAAGGAGCTATGCGTGCGCATTGGCGAGCCTGTCATCCCCTCGCACATCACAAGCTCTATAGAGGAGGGTGTCAAGGCGGCTGCGGATATCGGCTACCCCGTAGTGTTGCGCCCCGCGTTTACGCTCGGTGGCACGGGTGGTGGCTTTGCCGACAACGAGGACGAGCTACGCGACATCATGCGTAACGCTCTGGCTCTATCGCCCATCCACCAGGTGCTCGTAGAGAAGAGCATCAAGGGCTACAAGGAGATTGAGTTCGAGGTAATGCGCGATAAGAACGATACGGCTATCGCCATCTGCTCGATGGAGAATGTTGACCCCGTAGGTATTCACACGGGTGACTCTATCGTGGTCGCTCCCAGCCAGACATTGGCAGCCAAGGAGTATCAGATGCTCCGCTCAAGCGCCTTGAAGCTTATCCGCGCCCTTAAGATTGAGGGTGGTTGCAACGTGCAGTTTGCACTCGACCCCCTATCGTTCAAATACTACATCATCGAGGTTAACCCCCGCGTGAGCCGCTCATCTGCCCTTGCATCAAAGGCGAGTGGCTACCCTATCGCCCGTGTTACGGCGAAGGTGGCTGTGGGTCTGACCCTCGACGAGATTCGCATTGCCAACACCCCTGCGAGCTTCGAGCCTACGTTGGACTACATCGTGACAAAGGTTGCACGCTTCCCATTCGATAAGTTTAGCGACGCATCGAACGAGCTGGGCACACAGATGAAGGCTACGGGCGAGGTTATGTCTGTTGGCCGCACCTTCGAGGAGGGTCTCTTGAAGGCCGTACGCTCGTTGGAGACTGGCGTATGCCACATCTACCACAAGAAGTTCGACACCATGAGCGTGGAGGGCATTTTGGCATACATCCGCAAGGGTACCGACGACCGCATCTACGCTATTGCCGAGCTTATACGCCGCGGCGTAGACCTCCTACACGTATACGACAACACCAAGATCGACCTCTTCTTCCTCGAGAAGCTCAAAAACATCGTGGAGATGGAGCGCGTGGTTAAGGAGAACGTAAACGATGTGGAGGTATTGCGTGACGCTAAGCGCATGGGCATCAGCGATAAGTATATCGGCAAGCTCTGGGGCATCTCAGAGAGCGATGTATTCCTAATGCGTAAGGCTAATGGCATCATGCCCGTATACAAGATGATTGACACCTGCGCTGCGGAGTTCGACTCTAAGGTGCCATACCTATACTCTACATACGAAGAGGAGAACGAGTCTATCGTCAACGACCGTAAGAAGATCATCGTACTCGGCTCAGGTCCTATCCGTATCGGTCAGGGCGTGGAGTTCGACTACTCTACCGTACACGCCATCTGGGCTATCCGCGAGGCGGGCTACGAGGCTATCATCATCAACAATAACCCCGAGACCGTATCTACCGACTACACCACAAGCGACAAGCTCTACTTCGAGCCACTTACGGTGGAGGATGTGATGAACGTCATCGAGCTTGAGAAGCCCACAGGCGTGGTTGTATCGCTCGGTGGTCAGACCGCCATCAACCTCGCCAAGCCCCTTGCCGACCTCGGCGTAAAGATTGTGGGCACAGGCATCGAGGCTATCAACAATGCCGAGGATAGAAAGTGCTTCGAGGCTATTATGCGCCGTGCAGGCATTCCACAGCCCGAGGCTGAGGCTATCACCGACATCGAGCGCGGTGTGGCAGCGGCTGAGCGCATCGGCTACCCCGTATTGGTACGTCCAAGCTACGTATTGGGTGGTCGCGCCATGCAGATTGTATCTAACGAGGAGGCCTTACGCCACTACCTCAAGACGGCTGTAGAGATTAACGAGGACCAGCCCGTGTTGGTTGATAAGTATATCATGGGTAAGGAGTTGGAGGTTGACGCCATCTGCGACGGCACCGACGTATTCATCCCAGGCATTATGGAGCACGTCGAGCGCACAGGTATCCACTCGGGTGACTCTATCTCGGTATACCCCACCTTCAGCGTAAGCCAGAAGGTCAAGGACACCATCGTAGACTACACCATCCGTCTGGGTAAGGAGATTGGCATCATCGGCTTGTACAACATCCAGTTTATCGCCGACAATAACGACATGGTATACGTCATCGAGGTTAACCCACGTTCGTCGCGTACCGTGCCCTTCCTATCAAAGGCGACAGGTACACCTATGGCAAACATCGCCACAAATGTTATGCTCGGCAAGAGCCTCAAGGAGCAGGGTATCAATGTCGTTGTTCCCGAGGAGAAGAAGCGCTGGTATGTTAAGACTCCCGCCTTCTCGTTCGCCAAGATTCGTGGTGTCGACTCTTACCTCTCGCCCGAGATGAAGTCTACGGGTGAGGCCATCGGCTACGACTCATCGTTGCGCCGTGCGCTCTACAAGTCGTTGCAGTCGTCGGGCATGACCATTGCCAACTACGGTACTATCTTCGTGTCAATTGCCGACGCTGACAAGCCACGCGCACTGCCTCTCATCCGCCGCTTCTACGAGCTCGGCTTCAACATCGAGGCTACGGGTGGTACGGCTAAGTTCTTGCGTGAGAATGGCATACGTACACGCATGCTCAAGAAGCTCAGCGAGGGCTCGACCGAGATCTTCGAGTCAATCCGCAAGGGCCACGTCAACTACGTTATCAACACCATCGACATCAACCAGCATAGTGCACGTCTCGATGGCTACGACATCCGTCGCTGCGCCGTGGAGAACAACGTGACAATCTTCACAGCACTCGAGACCGTGAGCGTACTTCTCGACGTATTGGAGGAGATTACGTTGGGTGTGTCGACAATCGATGCAGAGTAATGTATAAGAAGGATATATATACGATTCAAAGTAACGAGCCTCTGACACCTGCGGTTTACCGTATGGTGTTGGAGGGCGACACGCAGTATGTCACCCGCTCGGGACAGTTCATCAACATCGAGCTCGAGGGTAAGTTCCTACGCCGCCCTATCTCGGTTTCGGACTACGACGCAACCACTATTACGATTATATACAAGGTTGTGGGTCGTGGCACGGAGCAGATGCGCGCAATGAGAGCTGGCCAGAAGCTCGACATTCTTACAGGCCTCGGCAACGGCTTTTCGACGGATAACGATGCTAAGCGTCCCTTGCTTGTTGGTGGTGGTGTGGGTGTTCCCCCGCTCTACAACCTCGCAAAGCGACTCCTCTCGGAGGGTAAGCGCCCTACGGTGGTGTTGGGCTTCAACACCAAGGAGGAGGTATTCTACGCCGAGGAGTTCAAGGCGCTCGGCGTGGATGTATTCGTAGCCACGGCAGATGGCTCGATGGGCATCAAGGGCTTCGTTACGGATGCTATTCGTGAGGCTGCTATCGAGTTCGACTACCTCTATACGTGTGGTCCACTGCCCATGCTTAAGGCGTTGTACGACAATACGTCGGTAGATGGCGAGTATAGCTTCGAGGAGCGCATGGGTTGCGGCTTTGGTGCTTGTATGGGTTGCTCGTGCAAGACCAAGTATGGCAACAAGCGTATTTGCAAGGATGGTCCAGTACTTAAACGAGAGGAGATTATATGGTAAAGCACTACGACACATCGGTTGAGCTTTGCGGAGTGAAGCTCACCAACCCCGTAATTCCCGCATCGGGAACCTTTGGCTTTGGTCGTGAGTTCGCCGAATACTACGACCTCGACTGCCTTGGCGCTATCTCGTTTAAGGGCACTACGCGCGATGCCCGCTTTGGTAACCCCACACCCCGTATTGCGGAGTGTACATCGGGTCTTATCAACTCGGTAGGCTTGCAGAATCCCGGTATCGACAAGGTTATCGCCGAGGAGCTACCCCACCTTCGCGAAATCTTCCACAACCCCATCGTGGCCAACATCAGCGGCTTCTCGTTGGAGGAGTATGAGGAGTGTTGCGCAAAGATTGACAAGGAGGAGCAGGTGGAGATTATCGAGGTCAACGTATCGTGCCCCAATGTGCATAATGGCGGCATGAGCTTCGGCACACAGCCCGAGTCGGCAGCCGAGGTGACACGCCGCGTAAAGGCCGTTACTAAGAAGCCTGTATTCATCAAGCTCAGCCCCAATGTTACCGACATCGTGGCTATCGCCCGCGCTTGCGAGGAGGCTGGTGCCGATGGTATCTGTCTGATTAACACCCTTTTGGGCATGCGCATCGACACCGTTCGCCGTAAGCCAGTTATTGCCAATAAGATGGGTGGTTTTTCGGGTGATGCCATCTTCCCCGTTGCCGTTCGTATGGTCTACCAGGTGGCTAACGCCTGCAAGATTCCCGTTATGGGCTGCGGTGGCGTAAGCTCGGCATCGGACGTTATCGAGATGATGATGGCGGGTGCTACGGCTGTACAGGTGGGCGCTGCCAACCTCAAAAACCCCTATGCCGCAAAGGAGATTATCGAGGCTCTACCCAAGGAGATGGAGCGTCTCGGCATCGAGCGCCTAAGCGACATTATCGGCATTGTAAAGTAAACACAAACAACCTTAAAACTAAAAACTGATATGAGTAAGCGTGATGTAATTATTGCTTGCGACTTTAGCAGCAAGGAGCAGACACTTAACTTCTTAGATAAGTTCACTGGCCGTAAGCCCTTTGTGAAGATTGGTATGGAGCTATTCTATGCCGAGGGCCCAGAGATTGTACGCACCATCAAGGCGCGTGGCCACCGCATCTTCCTCGACCTCAAGCTACACGATATTCCCAATACGGTGAAGAAGGCGATGTCGGTATTGCGCAACTTGAACGTGGATATGACCAACGTACACGCTGCGGGCACTGTCGATATGATGCGAGCAGCTGTCGAGGGTCTTACACGCGAGGATGGCACTCGCCCCTTGCTTATTGCCGTTACACAGCTAACCTCGACCTCGGAGGAGCGTATGCAGAAGGAGTTGCTTATAGGCGCTTCTATCAACGACACTATCGTCAAGTATGCCGAGAATGCCAAGGCTGCAGGCCTCGATGGCGTGGTATGCTCACCCCTTGAGGCTGCTATGGTTAAGGATGCTTGTGGCAAGGAGTTTATGACCGTTACGCCAGGTGTTCGCTTCGCCGATGGCGATGTAGGCGACCAGGTGCGCGTGACCACCCCCGAGCGTGCTAAGGAGATTGGCTCAGACTTTATCGTCGTAGGCCGTCCCATCACCGCCGCTGATGACCCCGTAGCTGCTTACGAGCGTTGTATGCGCGAATTTGCCGAGTAACATACTGAATAATAACGAAATAAAACAACATAACTATGGAGAAGAAAATAGCAAAAGACCTTCTATCTATCGGCGCGGTATTCTTGCGCCCTGAGCAGCCCTTTACTTGGGCAAGTGGCATCAAGAGCCCTATCTATTGCGATAACCGCCTTACGCTCACCGCTCCCGAGGTGCGTAACCACGTGGAGGAGGGCCTCGCAGAGCTTATCCGCAAGCACTACCCCGAGGTGGAGGTGCTTATGGGTACATCTACAGCAGGTATCGCACACGCTGCCATCACCGCAACCATCCTCAACCTCCCTATGGGCTATGTTCGCTCAGGCTCTAAGGACCACGGCCGTGGCAACCAGATTGAGGGTAAGTTGGAGAAGGGACAGAAGGTAGTCGTTGTCGAGGACCTTATCTCAACTGCTGGTAGCTGCATCGAGGTAGTGGAGGCTTTGCGCAACGCGGGTGCTGAGGTGCTCGGCATTGTGAGCATCTTCACATACGGTATGCAGAAGGGCTTGGACCGCTTGGCTGCTGCCGAGGCTAAGAACTACTCGTTGTCGAACCTCGACGCCTTGGTAGAGGTAGCTGCCGAGGAGGGCTATATCAAAGCCGAGGATAAGGAGCGTATCCTTAAGTTCCGCAGCAACCCTTCGGACGAGAGCTGGATTAAGTAATTAAATTATAGCAGGTTATACACCACCTACACGTATGAAGCACTTGATAGACCCTACAGACCTTTCGGTACAGGAGATTGCCGAAATTATCGCCTTGGCCGAGGATATCATCGCCAACCGCGAGAAGTATAGCGAGGTATGCCGCGGCAAGAAGCTCGCAACACTCTTCTATGAGCCCAGCACACGCACACGCCTGAGTTTCACCTCGGCGATGATGGAGCTTGGTGGCAATGTCATTGGCTTTGCCGATGCCAAGTCGTCGAGCGTATCTAAGGGCGAGACCGTGCAGGACACCGTGAGGGTTATCAACTGCTTTGCCGACATCATCGCTATGCGCCACAAGGTCGAGGGCGCACCCTTGGCAGCCACCGAGGTGTCGCGCACACCCATCATCAATGCGGGCGACGGCTCACACAGCCACCCCACGCAGACGATGACCGACCTGCTCACCATCAAGCGCGAGCTCGGCACTCTCAACAACCTCACCATAGGTCTTGTGGGCGACCTTAAGTATGGCCGTACCGTACACTCGCTCATTAAGGCGATGACACGCTACGAGAACACCAAGTTTGTGCTTATCGCGCCTCCCGAGTTGGCTCTTCCCGACTACATCAAGCGCGAGGTATGCGACCGCTATGGCGTGGAGTACCGCGAGGTGGATAGCATCGAGAGCGTTATTGGCGAGGTGGACATCCTCTATATGACGCGCGTGCAGCAGGAGCGCTTCACCGACCTTGAGGAGTATGAGCGCGTGAAGGATTGCTTTGTGCTGGATGCCGAGAAGATGCGTGGTGCTAAGGAGCGTATGGCCGTTTTGCACCCTCTGCCCCGCGTAAACGAGATTTCGATAGATGTAGACCCAGACCCACGTGCTGCCTACTTCCGCCAGGTGGAGAATGGCAAGTTTGTGCGTATGGCACTTATCCTTAAGCTCTTGGAGTGGCAGAACGACCCCGAGCGCAAGTTCGACCACGGTGGCGAGGATATGGGCTGCAAGTGTCCCAACCCCTTGTGTATCTCAAATCTGGAGCCAGTACGCCGCCGCTTCGAGACCACCGAGGGCACCACACGCTGCGTCTACTGCGAGTCGAAGGCCGAGTAGGGTCAAGCATAACCTTTTCTACAGAGAGAGAGCCTGCCTAACAAGCATTTTGTTGGGCAGGCTTTTGTATATATACATAAATTTCGTATCTTTGTGGAGTGAGAATAACCCGCGACACATGCGTAGGATTTTAATCGTTGCTCAGATTGTTGCCTTAGTGCTGTGTATTGGTTGTATTAGCGACGAGGCTACGATGGCCGATATATACCACGCAGAGGCTATTGCCGAGGAGTATCCCGACTCGGCACTAACCATCATGCGCGGTATCGACGTAGACAAGGTGCGCACCGAGAGGGATATGATGCGCTACCGCTTGGTCTACAGCGAGGCAGCATACTATGGGCGTATGTATGTCGCTAACGACAGCCTCACGAAACCTCTTTTCGACTACTACTATGCCAACCACGAGTCACACGACAAGCGTGCCCGCGCCATGTATCAGCATGCCCATGTTAAGCAAAATTCGGGCAAGCATGCCGAGGCAATGTTTGCTCTTATAGAGGCGGAGAAGTCGTTGGCGCACCTCGACAATCCGCGCCTTGCGGGGCTTGTACATCGCGACAAAGGCGACATATATGGAGCAGAGTGTCACTTCCAGAATGCACTGGAGGAGTATAAATTAGCACAGGAGCATTTCGAACAAGCAGGATTGGATTATCATGCTGCGCATACAATGTATTCCATAGGCGATATGCTTGGGCACTTGCACGAATTTGATAAGGCAATTGATTACCTATTAGAGACGGAGACTAAGTACGTAGCATTAAATTATCAGGCGCTTCTATTCTATGCCCAGTTAGAGTTATGCTACGACTATATCCAAATTAAAGATTTTGCCAGCTGTGAGGAGGTATTTTCAAGAATAGACAAAAATAATGGTATTGGATATAGCTATTGCGACTACTACTGCATTGAAGCAATAATATCGGCATACCGACACGACTTTGACAAGGCGGCGGCTCTTATCGAAATGGCGAAGCAAGAGCCCATTCTATCTGATACAAACCTCTCTTATGCGGAGTATATAGTCGTTGCTCTACAGGGCAATAATGATACGGCATTAGTTAAGTATATGGCTATGATCTCTAAGCAGGATGAGACTACCTTAGAGGCTTTGAGTAATCCTATACTTAACTATCAGGTGGAGGCATTACAAAAAGATATTGACCTAATTACAGAGAAGAATAAACGTATAGAGCAACAGTATATATTCACCACCATAATAGCACTATGTATTATAGCTATTATAGTGGGAATATTCGTATACCGATATAGACAGTATCGCAATAGGATAAATTCCTATATTAATATGATTGATGGCTTGGAGCTAATGCGAAAAGATATATCGCAAACAGAACAGATGGCATCGACAATCGAGAGGTTGTACCGACAGAGCATATACGACCTAAGCACTCTGTGTGAGATATACTACGAGCAGGGAGACTCTAAACGACGCACCGCAAAGATTGTCTCAGAAGTAGAGCAAAGCATCGAGGCATTAAAGAATGATAAGCTTAAACTGTCTGAGTTGGAGACTGCCGTAAATTTATCAATGGATAATATTATGAAGAGGCTCCGTGAGCAATGTCCCTCGCTTAACGAGCGAGATATGCGTATTGCTCTCTACACGTATGCAGGCTTTTCTAATAGAGCAATATCGCTATTGGTGGATGTAAACTCAGAGACTCTTCCCAAAATAAAATACAAAATCCGCGAATATATCAAGCAAAGTAACTCTCCCGATGCAGAGATGCTTATCTTGCCATTGACGCAGAAAAAGTGTTAATAATCAATAAGTTACAACATACGTAATCATTAGCATCGTAACTATCTGATAATCAGCGTGGTGAAGATTTTGTTTTTCACCGCAATCATATCATATTGATAGCCAGTATATTACGTACAGGGCGGGTGAAGATTTTCTAACGTAAAAATTGCACTTATTATAAAAAGTATAGATAACTTTGTGACATGAGCATTTGTCAAACTATCAAACAAAGTTACTATGAAAAAATTTACTCTTTTTATTCTATCACTCTTTGCATCTACATTTGTTTTTGCAGATAATCCAACAACACCTCCAACTCCTCCAACACCTCCTGCAACACCTATTCCGATTAATCCATCAGGCCCTAAACCCATTCCTAACCCTCTCACGTTAGATGCGGATATAGATGCGAGCTACTACGATGGTGTACTGACCCTGATGTTCAACGTAGACTTAGGCAATGCCGATATTACGGTTACGAACCTAAGCACTGGCGACATTTGGTGGGATAGTGTATCGGGCGTTGGAGCAACCGCCATCATGCTATCGGGCGATGAGGGCTACTATGAGGTTCATATCTCAACCGATAGAGGCGAATACTCGGGGGCATTTACATTATAGACGACTCTTTGTAGCGTATGAAGCACGTACATCGCGACTGCAGCAATTGTAGCTGCAACTGCTGCGGTTGTCCACGACACTGCATTAACAGCAACAGTAGAGGTTTTCACTGGTTGAAAGAGCGCAGACAACGTAGTCGTTATAGTATGAGTGTGGTTAATGAGCAAAAAAACTGAGCCTCTAAAAACTAAACATCTATTATATCAGTGCGTCATTGCGAGAGCCATTAGGCTCGTGGCAATCTACCATAGTTAAACATCAGTAGACTCCCCACGTCGCTACGCTGTCGCGGGATGACGGGTTTAAGGTCTTCGATATGA
>JAGATC010000008.1 GCA_017621455.1 Alistipes sp.
CCCGTTGTAGCCATCTCTGACGAGGGTGCGTTGCCCACATTTTGGACAAACTTTTTATCCATTTCTAACGCAAATAGTGCAAATATATAAAAATCAATTAATTGCCCCGATTTTATCTACTAATTTTGACCAATAAGCCCAGAGGTCGTGAGCAAGCGCTCACCTCTGAGCCATCATCCACGAGTGCTACGCACACACCGCAATTGTTTTCGCGGCTTGCTCACCTTTTGATTTAGGGTTGCGGGGATAGTATTATGTTTAATGCTCGGGCTTATGCCCTGCGCCAAGAGGTATCCCCGCGAGTTCGGGATTTCACCCTCACTTCGAATCCGCTTCAGACCTCGATATTGCAGAGCAGACGACTTAAAGTAAGTCGTCTGTTTTTGTTTTGAGGGACTTCTGTGAGCAAGCTACCAACCCCCTCCAACCAACCCCCGCCTAACTTTGCTTCGCAACTCCCTTTAAACGCAGAAAAGCGACCCTCAACACCAACATAACACACCGGGCAGCACAACCAGACTCGAACTGCGGTCAGCAGAGTGAGAGCAATGGCAAGGTGAGCATACGACCATAGGTCGGAAAAGTGAATGGATAATACTGGGAGTTTACTCACCGAGGTATTATCCATTTGCTTTTCGAGGTTGCGTAGCAATATGCTCACCGCAAAGTATTGCCGAGCTGCCACAGCCAGTGCGAGTCCCTTTATCTGCACCTCACAAAAAAAGACGAACGACTTAGAAAGTCGCTCGTCTCAAATGAGGTGCGGATAAAGGGACTCGAACCCCCACGCCTCTCGGCATCAGATCCTAAGTCTGACGTGGCTACCAATTACACCATATCCGCAGGATCTTGCATCACCGAACACCCGTCCGGGTGAGTTTTGCGCTGCAAAGATAAATACTTTTTACAATTATTACAAATTATTGCGAAATAATTTTTTTCTAATCGTGGTAACATTATAAACTTTTTTATTAACTTTGCGATATCCTTTCGGGGATAAATATTTTTAGACGTAAAGCGTAAGCATATCTTCCACGAACGAAATCTGGTAAATTTCAATAACGAAGATGGCTTCTGTTATTACTGCGTCACATCATGTGGCGTGGTGCTATGTGCTATTTTGTTATTAAGGTTTACCAGAGCCTGTTCGTGAAAATAGTGTTGTAGTTCCACGCTTTCTGTATTTTTTGATGTGATGCACAAGAGAGCCAACATATTAATAATAGCATCGGTGCTACTTCTTTTCGTAGGGATGATATATATCCTCTTCCGCGAGGGGGGTATCTTCACATCGTGGCTCACATCGCTCGTCCCCATAGATCTACCATTCTGCGGTAACCTTATCGACCACAGCACATTTGTCGGCTATATCTCCCTCTTTGTGCTTGCCGACTCGTTGTGGTACGGGGCACTGCTACTCTTCGACTCGCTGCTGCGTAGCGACGCGTGGTACAGCGGTGGGGATGACATTTATGGTGATGGTCCTCCCGTTTATCTGTGAGCTACTACAGCTGTGTCATATTGTGCCTGATACATTCGACTGGATCGACATTATATTCTATTTATTAACCTTAATAACTTATCTACTAATTTTGACCAATAAGCCGAATATCGGTATTAATATTTGCCAATGATATGGAGTATCCGAAAAGCCATAAGTGAGTAGGGAAATTTAATAATCTATTATTTGTTATGAAAAAGTATTTTTTCTTAGCTGTAGCTATCCTGTCTTTTGCAGGTGTAAATGCATCTTCAACAAACGAAGAAAAGAAAACCGAATCAAACACCAATGGTGAGACATTGGTAATTTCTGATTCATCTTCTGAGGCTGTCAGAACTATTACAGTCTACAGAGTTGTTGACCTTGGTGGTGGTAGAGCTTCGACATCGCCCAAGACAGGACAGTTCGATGATTCAGAGATGACGTTGAAAGTTGACGGTAAGGTTGGTCCAGTATTCAAGAACAGAAGAGGAGGTGTTTATAGCTCATATGAGTATTGTGCAACTATTCCAGAATCAAGAACCCGTAATGTAGACTATTATTTTTAATGCATAGTGGCCATACAAAGCTCTATTATAAACGCATAAGGTTCTATCTTATGCGTTTTTTTCGTATATTTGCGTTGTTAATTGATACTTTATGCCAAAGACCATCACCCTTCAGCTCTCGCCCAAGCAGGCTGCCGACGAGAAGTTTTACATAGCACGTGCTGCCGAGCGCCTCGGTATTCGTCAGAGCGAGATAGCCTTAGCGCGTGTCGTCAAGCGCTCGATAGATGCGCGCCAGCGTATGGCCAAGGTGAACCTCTCGCTCGAGATATACATCGACAAGGAGCCACAGCCTGCGCCACTACACTTCGACTACCCCGCAGTGGATAATGGCACGGAGGTTATCGTCGTAGGCTCGGGCCCTGCGGGATTGTTCGCCTCGCTACGCCTTATCGAGCTTGGCTTCAAGCCGATACTTCTGGAGCGTGGCAAGTCGGTGCTATCGCGTAAGCACGACATTGCGCAGATCAACCGTGGTGGCGACATCAACCCCGACTCGAACTACGCCTTTGGCGAGGGTGGTGCCGGCACCTTCTCCGACGGTAAGCTATTCACACGCAGCAAGAAGCGTGGCGACTACAACAAGGCACTCCAAACATTGGTATGGCATGGCGCTAATCCCGCCATCCTCTATGAGGCACACCCACATATCGGCACTGACAAGCTGCCACGCATCATATCGAACATCTGTCGCACCATCAGTGAGCATGGTGGCAAGGTGCTCTTCGAGAGCAAGGTTTCGGGCTTTGTCGTCAAGCGTGGCCGCATCACTGGCGTGAAGGTCGGTGACAACACCATCGAGGGTGCCGCTGTGGTCTTGGCCACGGGACACTCCGCGCGCGATATATATGAGTTGCTCTATTCGTCGGGCATCGCTGTCGAGGCCAAGCCCTTTGCTATGGGCGTCCGCATCGAGCACCCACAGAGGCTTATCGACTCCATACAGTATCACCGCGACGAGCGTGGCGAGTGGCTCCCCGCGGCAAGCTATTCGCTTGTTAGTCAGGAGGCTGGGCGTGGCGTCTATTCGTTCTGCATGTGCCCTGGCGGCTTTATCGTCCCCGCCATGACCGACCCCACGCAGTCGGTGGTAAACGGCATGTCGCCCAGTGGTCGTAACTCGGCCTTTGCCAACTCGGGCCTCGTTACGGAGGTGCGCCTCGAGGACTTCGCGCACCTTAGGGCGGAGTGGGGTGAGCTTGCGGGCTTGCGCTATCAGCAGATGTTCGAGGAGCTGGCGCGCCAGCATAGTGGCGAGAGGCAGGTAGCACCCGCACAGCGAGTCTCTGACTTCGTTCACGGCCGCGAGTCGCACACACTGCCCCGCACGTCGTATATCCCTGGCTTGACTCCATCGCGTCTCGATAGATGGATGCCCGAGGAGATAGGGGCGCGTTTGCGCAGTGGTATCGCTACGTTTGGCCGCAAGATGAAGGGCTTTGTTTCGGATGAGGCTATCGTTGTGGGCGTGGAGTCGCGCACATCGACACCTGTGCGCATACCGCGTGACCCTGAGACACTTATGCACACCGAGGTTGAGGGACTCTTCCCCGCGGGTGAGGGCGCTGGCTATGCCGGAGGTATCGTCTCGGCAGCACTCGACGGTGAGCGTATTGCCGATGCTGTGGCACGCTACTGCAAGGCGCATAACTTTTAGGCTACTAACATCTTAAATACTACCACTATGAGACGTCTGTTTGCTGTCATTGTCACCTTGTTAACGCTTTCGTGCACTACAACACACCAGGCTGATACTGCACTGCAGCCTAATGACTTTGTGCGTGTCGAGGGTGCTAACCTTGTTACGCCCGATGGTGAGGTGCTATTTATTCGTGGTACGAACCTTGGCAACTGGCTAAATCCCGAGGGTTATATGTTTGGTTTCCAGAGGGTTAATTCTGCACACTTTATCGACGAAATGCTTCGCGAGGCTGTTGGTCCCGTTGGTGCTGACGAGTTCTGGGCAAGGTTTAAGGACAACTACATCACCGAGGCCGACATCGCCTTTATCGCCTCGACTGGTGCGAACACCATACGTCTGCCGTTCCACTACAAGCTATTTACCGATGAGGACTATATGGGTCTTGCGGCTAATCAGGATGGCTTTCAGCGTATCGACCAGGTTGTGGAGTGGTGCCGCAAGTATGGTCTATATGTGATTCTCGATATGCACGATGCTCCTGGCGGGCAGACTGGCGACAATATAGACGACTCGTATGGCTACCCATGGTTGTTGGAGTGTGAGGCGAGTCAGGCGCTCTATACCGACATCTGGCAGCGCATCGCCGACCACTATAAAAATGAGCCTGTAATCCTTGGCTACGACCTTCTAAATGAGCCTATTGCACCCTATTTCGGTGATGATGTTGCTGTGCTTAACTCTAAGCTTAAGGCGCTCTATCGCCGTGGCTTCGATGCCATCCGCGAGGTGGATAAGCACCATATTGTCATCCTTGGTGGTGCCCAGTGGAATAGCAACTTCGAGCCACTGGAGGATTGTAATTTCGACGAGCAGGTGATGTACTCGTGTCACCGCTATGGTGGTGACCCCACGCCCGAGGCTATAGCGTCGTTTATCGCCTTTAGGGACAAGGTTAACCGCCCGATGTATATGGGAGAGATTGGCCACAACACCTACGAGTGGATGACTGAGTTTTCGGAGACTATGCGCGCGAATAATATCGGCTACACCTATTGGCCCTACAAGAAGATGGGCTCAAGTTCGTGGGTAGGCTTCGATGCTCCCGAGGGCTGGCAGAATGTCGTGGCGTTTGCCGAGGGTAATCGCCAGAGTTATAAGGATATACGCGAGGCCCGCGAGGCAGCGGGTGGCAGCGAGGCGCTTCAGGCAGCTCTCGATGCCTTTGTTGAGAGTGTGCGCATAGAGAACTGCACCATCGACAGGGAGTATATCCGCGCCTTGGGACTTAATGCCGAGTAATAGTCGTGGCAACCAGCACCATCATACTCACCATCGCACTATATGTGGCGTTGTTGTTCGTTGTGGCGTGGCGTAGCAGCCGCCACTCGGACAACGCTACGTTCTTTACTGGTCGCCGCGCCACGCCGCGCTTTGTGGCTATGGTGGCTATGGTGGGTGCCGCCATGTCGGGTGTTACCTATATCTCGGTGCCGGGCACTGTGGCTACGGATGGCTTCTCTTATCTGCAGACATGCCTCGGCTTCTTCGTGGGCTACGCCATCATCGCCTTTGTGCTTATTCCGCTCTACTATCGTTTGGGTGTGGTGTCGCTGTACGAATACCTCGACCACCGCTTTGGCGTGACTGCGCACCGCACGGGTGCTTGGCTCTTCTTCGTGGCAAAGATTGCCTCGGCATCGTTGCGCGCCTATGTTGTCTGCGTGGTGTTGCAGAGCCTCCTATACGATGTGTGGGGTGTGCCTTTCTGGGTAAATGCCGCCATTATGATGACGCTCGTGTGGCTCTATACGCGTCGTGGTGGCGTGAGGTCGGTAGTATGGGTTGAGATGCTTAAGACCATCATTATGGTGGCAAGCATAGTGCTATGCATCCTCTTCGTTATTAGAGCTTTAGGCCTCGACTTTGGAGGTGCTATTACTCTTGTTGCCGACGGCGACTATTCGCGCATATTCTTCTTTGACGACCCGCTTGATGGGCGCTACTTCTGGAAGCAGTTCATCGCGGGCATCTTCCTTGTTGTGGCGATGACGGGCTTAGATCAGGATATGATGCAGACGATGCTCTCGTGCCGCACGGAGCGCGATGCCAAGCGCGGTATGATGAGCTCCATAGTGGTGCAGATTGTCGTTATCGCGCTCTTTCTATCGCTTGGCGTGCTACTCTACGCCTACGCTGCCAAGCACTCGTTGACCGATGCTGGCGACAACCTCTTTGGCGCTGTTGCCACCCACTCCGCGATGCCCGCCATTGTAGGCGTTATGTTCCTCTTGGGCCTTATAGCCTCTACCTACTCCTCTGCAGGCTCGGCACTTACGGCGCTGACCACATCGTTTACGCTCGATATTCTTAAGGGCGATAGGAATGATGAGCATAAACGTAAGCTGTCGCATGCACTTATTGCTGTGGCTATCACAGCGATTATCCTCTTGTTTGAGCGTTTCAGCTCGGCAGGGGCTATCACGCTTATTTTCACCATGGCGAGCTACACCTATGGTCCTCTTTTGGGACTCTTTGCCTTTGGCATCCTCTCTCGCCGCATGCCCCGCAAGTGGAGTATCGTTGCGGCAGCTCTTCTCTCGCCCCTATTCTGCTATATGCTTAGCACCCACTCCGAGGCATGGTTTGCGGGCTATCGCTTTAGCTACGAGCTGCTTATCATCAATGCCGCCATCACGCTACTTATTCTATATGCCTTCTCGCGAAAAAAATAGGTCTACACACATCACGTGCGCAGACCTATTTTATATATAAGGTATAAAGCCTTATGCCTCGAACTTATCACCCATAAACCAGCGGGGGAGGTTGCAACCTATGTAGTTGCCCACAATCGCCCAGAGCCATGCCCAGAGCATCATCCACTCGAACTTACCCATGAGTAGTGCCGCACCGTAGTAGAAGGCATCGGCCACGCAGTGGGGTAGTCCGCACATGATAAAGACGGGCACGCCAAATAGCAGTGGTAGGTAGTGACCCTTACGTGCGCCATATACGGCCAGAGTCATAATCACGCCCGTACCTATCGAGGTCACCAGCAGAGCGTGCCACGATGCAGTGAGGCGTGCTGCAAGGATTGCGTCGAGGTTTGCCATAACCGCATCGTTAGCTACATAGATAGCTATGCAGGCCGCCGCTACGCATCCCACGGCATTACCCGCAAGCATGGGCACTAAGCGCCACGACTCCTTGTATGGTAGGTATCCCGCTTTGCCGGTGTAGAGTTGTGCGCCGCACATCACGACCGACAACAGGCCGAAGGCGAAGAGTACGGCGCCCTCAAGGCCGCCAACGCGTAGGTATACAAGGCCGGCGATGCCGATCATAAGACCGGCAAACACCGACATTGATAGAAACTGTCGCATTACATCACGATGTTGATAATCTTGCCCTTAACTACAATAATCTTCTTGGGCTGCTTACCCTCGAGCCACTTCTGCGCACCATCAGTCTCAACGATATGCTTCTGAATCTCAGCCTGATCCATATCCAGAGGATACTCCTGCTTGAAGCGCAACTTACCGTTAATCATAATGGGGTACTCGAACGAGTTCTCAACCAAGTACTCGGCATTGAACACGGGGAATGCTGCATCGCATACGGTTGTTGTCTTACCCAGAGCCTCGTGCCAAAGCTCCTCGGCGATATGTGGCGCGAAGGGTGCGATGAGAGCCACAAGAGGCTCCAAAATCTCGCGCTTCGAGCAGTCGCCAAGCTCGTTGAGGCATATCATAAAGGCGGCAACCGAGGTATTGAACGAGAAGTTCTCTATATCGTCACCCACCTTCTTGATGGTCTTATGCAGGGTCTTTAGCTCCGCAGGTGTAGCCTTCTCGTCGTTGACCAGGAGCACGCCATCGCGTGAGTAGAACTTAGCCCAGAGGCGGCGCAAGAACTTATGCACGCCGTCGATACCATTTGTATCCCATGGCTTCGACTGCTCCAATGGGCCGAGGAACATCTCGTACATACGGAGTGTGTCGGCGCCATAAGCCTCGACGATATAGTCGGGGTTCACGACGTTGAACATCGACTTTGACATCTTCTCGATAGCCCAGCCGCAGACATACTTACCATCCTCCAATACGAACTCTGCGTCGGCAAACTCGGGGCGCCACTTGCGGAATGCCTCGATGTCGAGGATGTCGTTCTTGACGATGTTTACGTCGACGTGAATCTCCTGTGTCTGGTACTCACCCTTAAGGCCGAGCGACACGAACTTGTTGGTGCCCACGATGCGGTATACGAAGTTCGAGCGACCCTGAATCATACCCTGGTTCACGAGCTTCTTGAATGGCTCCTCTTCGCATACGTAGCCAAGGTCATAGAGGAACATGTTCCAGAAGCGTGAGTACATAAGGTGACCCGTAGCATGCTCAATACCACCAACATAGAGGTCTACATTGCGCCAGTAGTCGTTTGCCTCCTTGCCTACAAGACCCTTGTTATTCTTGGGGTCCATGTAGCGGAGATAGTATGCCGAAGAACCTGCAAAGCCAGGCATCGTAGATAGCTCGTAGGGGTATCCCTCAGCCGTATGCCAGCCCTCGACACGTGCCAATGGTGGCTCACCCTCCTCGGTAGGTCCGAAGTTGGCGATGGGGGGCAATGTTAGTGGTAGCTGCTCATCCTTAAGACGGTATGCTACATCATCCTTGTAGTAGATAGGGAAGGGCTCACCCCAGTAGCGCTGACGTGAGAAGATGGCGTCACGTAGGCGGTAGTTGATGAGCTTCTTACCCAATCCACGGCGCTCAACCTCCTCGAACATAAAGACGATAGCATCCTTTACGTCCATGCCGTTGATGATGTCGGAGTTGATGATGTTACCCTCCTTGGCGTCGTACGACTCCACCTCGAGGTTACCACCCTCCACTACGGGGATAATCTCAAGGCCAAAGTGGCGTGCAAAGGCGTAGTCGCGCGAGTCGTGCGCAGGAACAGCCATGATGGCACCCGTACCGTAGCCCGCCAATACGTAGTCCGAAATATAGATAGGAATCTCGTGACCCGAGAATGGGTTGATGGCATAAGAGCCAGTCTTTACGCCACTTACACGCTTGGTGTCGGCGATACGCTCACGCTCCGAGCGACGCTTTGTCTCGGCGATATATGCCTCCACAGCCTCGCGGTTCTCGGCCGTTGTAAGCTCCTCCACCCACTCGTGCTCGGGAGCGATTACCATGAACGTTACGCCATAGATGGTATCGGGGCGTGTGGTGAAGATCTCGAGCTTGCGCTCCGAGTCCTTAACGTCGAAGAATACCTGAGCACCAACAGAGCGACCAATCCAGTTGCGCTGAATCTCCTTCAGCGACTCGCTCCACTCGAGCTTCTCAAGACCCTCGAGCATGCGCTCAGCGTATGCCGATACGCGCAACAACCACTGCTTCATGCGCTTCTGCTCCACGGGGTGGCCGCCACGTACCGATAGACCCTCCTTCACCTCGTCGTTGGCCAATACGGTGCCGAGTGCAGGACACCAGTTAACCATGGTGTCGGCGCGGAAGGCAAGGCGATAGTTTTGAAGCACCTGTTCGCGCTCAGCCTCACTCATTGCATGCCACTCCTCGGCAGTGAATGTTAGGTGTGTGGTCTCAGCAGCATTGATGCCCTCGGTGCCCTTTGCCTCGAAGTGGGCTACAAGTGCTGTGATAGGCTCAGCCTTTGCGGTTGCATTGTTGTACCAGTGGTCGAACATCTGGAGAAATGCCCACTGTGTCCAGTGGTAGTACTCGGGCTCGCATGTGCGCACCTCGCGCTCCCAGTCGTACGAGAAGCCTATCTTGTCGAGCTGCGAACGGTAGCGTGCGATGTTCTCCTCGGTAGTCACCGCGGGGTGCTGACCTGTCTGAATGGCATACTGCTCGGCGGGTAGACCAAAGGCGTCGTAACCCATGGGGTGCAACACATTAAAACCCTTCTGACGCTTGTAGCGCGAGTAGATGTCCGAGGCGATATAGCCCAGAGGGTGACCTACGTGCAGACCCGCTCCCGATGGATATGGGAACATGTCGAGAACATAAAACTTAGGGCGTGAGGGGTCTACGCTAACGCGGTATGTACCCTCCTTCTGCCATCTATCTTGCCATTTAGGCTCGATGTCTCTAAAATTGTATTCCATAACTTAATTATATTGTTTTATTTTGTTGAATTCCAAAGTGTTGCTTTGTTATTAATCCTCATCCTCATCCCAGTCATCATCTACGAAGAAGCCATCCATCAGTGCGTCGATATTTCGGCGATCCTTCTTCGTGGGGCGTCCCATGCCGCGCTCACGGAAGACAAAGATGGTCTCGTGTGGCGGGTTAAGTTTGTCTAACTCCTCCTGCGGTGTGCAGTTGAGGCAGTATAGGGGTACGTTCTTTGCGGGCTGGCGGCTCGATACCAGGTCGAGCACCTTATAGCTGTAGTGCACACGCTCGCGACGCACCGATATCATATCACCCACCTTTACCTCGCGTGAGGGCTTGGCGTACGACTCGTTTACCAGCACGCGGTTTTGGCGTATGGCATCTGCGGCATCGCTGCGTGTCTTGAAGATACGTACAGCCCAGAGGTACTTATCTAATCGTATTACATCACTCATCGTTTTGGTTTTTGCTCTCGGTTAATGCTTCAAGGTCGTTGCTGCGGCTCACGCTGAGGATTAGTCCAAAGGCGAGGGCTGTGCATAGCAGTGAGGAGCCTCCGCGCGATATTAGCGGGAGGTTCTGTCCCGTCTCAGGCAGGATATATACCTGCACCAGGATGTGTATCAACGCCTGGCACGTTATTAGAAGTCCTAATCCCGCTGTCATCAGCGTGGGGAATGCTCGCGTGCAACGTCGGCATATCTCTATTGCTCGGAATGTTATCCACAGGTATAGGAGCATCAATACCAGTGCTGCCACTACGCCATACTCCGATGTGAAGAATGCGTAGGCGAAGTCGCTCTCGGGGTGTATGATTACGGCGCGCGACGAGCTATGTCCCGCACCCGAGCCGAAGAGTCCACCCTCGTGTATCGCAATCATGGCGCGCTCCGTATCCGAGAACTCGTATACCGCCTCATGCTTGCCATCCGTTGTCCAGAACTCTATCCACTGCGAGAAGCGACCACTTGCCGTGTCGCCACGACCCACTCCTGCTATCGACATTACACCGAGTAGTAGCACTCCCGCTGCGATGGTTATGCCTATGAGCTTGGCCACCTCACGCAGCGACACACGTCCGATAAAGAGCATGATTACCGAGATTAGGAAGACGATAATTGCCGAGGAGGTGTGTGCAGGGAGGATTACCACGCACGATATGAATATCGGTCCGAGCAGTGGCCAGGTGTTCTCTCTGAGTATTTTACGCTGTTTGGGGTCACGCAGTCGCCACGAGGTGGGAAGCAGTGGTATGCGGTCTATCTCCTTCTGTCGCTTCTCCATGCGTCGTGCCAGCATCATTATGGTGAACACCTTGAGGGCCTCGGAGGGCTGGAATAGGAAGGGTCCGAGTGCTATCCATCGTGCTGCGCCGTTTGTTGTATCTCCGGTGAAGTATGTCGCCGCGGTGAGCAGCACGAAAAGCCAGTAGAATGTCGGCGTGATGAAGCGCATGGCAGTGTAGTTGATTTTATGCACCACGAACACTATCATCACGGCGAATATCACGAGCATTATCTGCTGACGTAACGACTCCGTTGTCGAGAGGTCGGAGGTGATGTCGTAGGCCATCTTCGCTGTGGATGAGTACACCACGAGTATCGACACGACGATGAGCACTGCGAATATTATCCACAGTGTGCGGTCTCCCTCGAATACGCGGCGATGCTTCGATAGTAGCTCCTCGGGCGTTGTAGTCTTCTCTGCCATCTTCCCTATTATCCTACTCTAATTATTTGAGTACATTATCCTTAACCCACTCCTTGAACATGCGGCCACGCTCCTCGTAGTTGCGGAACAGATCGAAGCTGGCACATGCGGGCGATAGTAGCACGGTATCTCCCGCCTCGGCCTCGGCGCGTGCTGCTGCCATCGCCTCCTCGAAGGTGTGGCAATTGCGTATGATGGGCACTATGCCGTCAAACTCGCGCACAAGTTTTGTGTTGTCCACGCCCATGCATATGAGCGCCTTCACCTTCTTGCGTGCAAACTCCTTGATGGGGGTGTAGTCGTTACCCTTGTCCGTGCCTCCTGCAATCCATACCGTGGGGCGCTTCATGCTCTCCAAGGCGTACCATACCGAGTCGACGTTTGTCGCCTTCGAGTCGTTCACCCACTGTATGTCATCCTTCGTGCCTGCGGGCTCGAGGCGGTGCTCCACGGGTGCAAAGTCGTATATCGAGCGCTTTATCTGCTTGGGGTCGATGCCCGCGGCGAGTGTTGCGAGTGCCGCCGACATGGCGTTGTAGATGTTGTGCATGCCCTCTATCTGCATCTTGCGCGTGTCGATGGTCACGGACTTCTTACCCACGGTTGCGGTGAAGTGGTGACCCTCGAGTATGGCGTCGCCATCACCACTGGCTATGGCGGTGTTTATGGCGAAGGGCAGCTGTCGCGCGCGCAGGTCTGAGTCCATCTCCGCGAGCATATTGTTTGTCACCTCGTCGTCTGCCGAGTAGATGAAGTAGTCCGATGCGTTCTGATTCTGCGTTATGCGCATCTTCGAGCGTGCGTAGTTTTCGAGTTTGTAGTCGTAGCGGTCGAGGTGGTCGGGGGTGATGTTCGTCAGCACACCGATGTCGGCCTTGAACTTGAAGCAGCCATCGAGCTGGAACGAGCTTAGCTCCAACACGTGCCAGAAGTACTTGTCGGTGGCTACCGAGTAGGCGAAGCTCTCGCCGATGTTACCTCCGAGCGATACCTTACGACCCGCGTCCGACATAATCTTGTAGATTAGCGACGTTGTTGTGGTCTTGCCGTTCGAGCCTGTTATGCAGATGGTCTTTGCCACGCCCTTGTAGCGCGCTGCAAACTCTATCTCCGAGATTACGGGTATACCGCGCTCACGAATCTTTACTACGATGGGTGCTGTGTCGGGGATGCCTGGCGACTTTATTACCTCGTTGGCGTCGAGTATTCGCTCCTCGGTGTGTCCTCCCTCCTCATACTCCACGCCCCACTCGTCTAAGCGCTCGCGGAACTTCTGAGCTATCTTTCCCATATCCGTGAGAAATACACTAAATCCCTTCTTTTTGGCGAGTATAGCCGAGCCATAGCCCGAGATACCACCACCCAAAACTACTATTTTACGTTTCATATATCTGGAGTTGCTTTTTTATTACTGAATCTTGAGTGTTACGAGTGTAAGGGCGGCCAAGAGAAGCGATACGATAAAGAAGCGCATCATAATCTTGGTCTCGAACAAGCCCTTCTTCTGGTAGTGGTGGTGGATGGGCGACATAAGCAGTATGCGGCGACCCTCACCATACTTCTTCTTCGTATACTTGAAGTAGGCCACCTGCACCATCACCGATAAGGCCTCCACCAAAAAGACACCGCACAGCAACGGTAGCAGCAGCTCCTTACGTATGCAGAGTGCAAATACGGCGATGATACCACCGATGGTGAGCGAGCCCGTGTCGCCCATAAATATCTGCGCGGGGAAGGAGTTGTACCACAAGAAGCCGATAAGTGCACCCGCAAATGCCGTGGCAAAGACTATAAGCTCACCGCTATCGGGGATATACATGATGTTGAGGTAGTCCGAGTAGATGATATGTCCCGAGAGGTATGCCAAGATGCCAAGCACCAGCACTATAGGCACCGAGACTCCCGTCAACAGACCGTCGATGCCGTCCGTAAGGTTGGCACCATTCGACACTGCGGTGATGATAAATATCGCCACAACGATATAGAGCAACCACGCAAGGGTGTCGTTACCGCCGGTGAAGAGGTTGTAGTTGAGCTGGTAGTCCTTAACAAAGGGGATAGATGTTGTGGGGCTCTTAATCTCGGTTGTGCCCACCACAATCTCCTCGTTGTAGCTCTTGACTACGTTGTGTGTCTCCTTATCTACAATCTCGTAGTGCTTTGTCTCAAACTCCTTCTCGTGCATAACCACATCGCCCGAGAGCCACATGGTTGTGCCCACGATGATGCCGAGGCCCACCTGTCCGAAGACCTTAAAGCGGCCATTGAGACCCTCCTTCTTGTGGCGGAAGACCTTGATATAGTCATCCAGACCGCCAATCAAGCCAAGCCATACGGTGGTGATGAGCATCAGCTGTATGTAGACATTCTTCAGGTCGCCAAAGAGCAATACGGGGATAAGCACCGCCATAATGATGATGATGCCGCCCATTGTGGGTGTGCCCTTCTTCTGTAGCTGACCCTCAAGGCCGAGGTCGCGAATATCCTCGCCAATCTGTTTGCGCTTCAGAAAGCGAATAACGTACTTACCAAAGACAATGGCGATAAGTAGCGATAGGATAATGGCCGCACCGGCACGGAACGAGAGGTAGTCACCCACACGCATACCTGGCAGGTCTGTGGTTCGGCTAAGATAATTGAGTAGTTCGTATATCATTGTGTGCTACGTTTTAAATAGATGTGTTACGTTTTAAATGGGGTATTACGTTTTTAGCGGGTTGTGTTATTTGTTGTGTGTTGCGTCGAATGCTGAGCGTATCTCCTCTCTGTCGTCGAAGTGGTGCTTCTCGGTGCCTACTATCTGGTAATCTTCGTGGCCCTTGCCAGCGATAAGGATTATATCTCGGGCTTTGGCAAGCATCGCAGCGGTGCGTATAGCCTCGCGGCGGTCGCTGATGCGGAGGTAGTTTGTGGCGCCCTCCACACCCGCAACCATATCGTCGAGGATAGCCTCGGGGCTCTCGGTGCGTGGGTTGTCGGAGGTGAAGATGGCGGTTGTGGCGTGCTCCACGGCAATCTTTGCCATCTCGGGGCGCTTGGTGCGGTCGCGGTCGCCACCACAGCCACACACCACGATGAGGCGCTGCTCATCCGAGCGTATCTCCTCGATGGTCTGCAGCACGTTCTCCAAGGCGTCGGGTGTATGGGCATAGTCGACGATGGCCATCGTGCGGTCGGTGGCGGTGATTGTCTCGAAGCGTCCCGCCACGGGCTGAAGCATAGAGAGTGTGGTGAGCACCTCTATGGGGTCGATGCCGAGAAGCGTAGCTGCGGCATATACCGTAGTGAGGTTGTAGGCATTGAACCTACCTGTAAACTTCACCCACACCTCCTTGCCATCCATCGTGAGCTGCATGCCGTCGGGCATCATCTCCACAATCTTAGTGCGGTAGTCGGCCATCGAGCGTAGCGAGATACGGTAGCAGTGAGCCTTGCAGTTTTGCAGCATCACCTCGCCATTGCGGTCGTCGATGTTGACCACAGCCCATGCGTTGGTGTCAAGAGCGTCGAAGAAGGACTTCTTGGCGCGGATATACTCCTTGTAGGTGCCGTGGTAGTCGAGGTGGTCGTGTGTGAGGTTCGTAAAGAGCGCTCCCGTGAAGTGTAGGTTGTCGATGCGGTGCTGTGCTGCCGCGTGCGATGACACCTCCATAAAGCAGTAGTCGCAACCCTCGTCGACCATCTCGCGCATCATGGCGTTGAGGCGTATGGCATCGGGTGTGGTGTGTGTCGAGTGAATGCTACGCTTGCCTATGCGGTATACCACCGTGGATATGAGGCCTGCGTTGTAGCCCATCGCCATAAACATATCGTAGAGGAGTGTCGCGGTTGTGGTCTTGCCGTTGGTACCCGTCACGCCCACAAGCTTCAATTCGAGCGTGGGGTGGTCATAGAAGGCTGCCGCCATAGCTGCCATTGCCACGTTGCTATCCTCCACCACGACGTATGCCACCTCGGGGCTTACTTCAGCGGGTAGCTCCTGGCATACCACCACCGAGGCTCCGCGCTCCGTGGCTGATGTGATGTAGTTGTGTCCGTCGCTGGCGGTACCGCGTATGGCGAAGAAGCATCCTCCGCGCTCCACACGTCGCGAGTCGTACTCCAAGGAGGCGACCTCGGGGTTGCCTCCAACTATCTCAATGGCTCGAACATCGTCGAGCAAATCTTGCAATCTCTTCATCGTATACTATTGTCGGCCACGACGTGGCCATTAACTATTTTAGAGTTTCAGTGTAAGATGTATTGTTTTGTTGTCACCTATCTCCTCTCCCGCCTTTAGGCTCTGTGTCGCTACGGTGCCGTAGCCGCTGTGTGTCACGCTCAATCCATGTAGCTCCAGCAGGTATAACGCGTCGGATAGTCCCATGCCCACCACATTGGGTACAATACCCTCGGTGTTGCCGTCAACGTTTTTAACCTTCATGTGTGTAGGGCTATAGGGCGCCTCTGGCTCATCCACCTTAGCATGTAGCGAGGGGTCGTTGGTGTAGAGGTAGCACATGATGTTATTGGCCACAGGTCCTGCGAGGAGGATGCCGTAGTAGGGGTCGCCATCGAACATCTTCTGCTTACATACACCCACAAGAATGGTATACTTAGGCTTCTCGGCGGGCATCACGCAGCATATCGAGCCGTAGTAGTACTGGTCGTCCTTATTTACGCCGTTAAGCATCTGGTTGTAGTCGATTCTGCCGTTCGACACAAAGTTAGACCACATCTGTGCCGTGCCGGTCTTACAGCCAAACGTCGAGGGGAAGTCCTTGAATTTGTTGCTTGTGCGCGCTGATGCCGCCACCATGCAGCTGTCGAGTAGGTCGAGCGTACGGTCAGAGCAGAGCTTAGGGTTGAGTGTCACCACAGGCATTCGCTCCACCACCTCGCCATTGCGCTCGATGTGGTCGACAAAGCGCGGTGCCACCATGCGTCCCTCGTTAGCCACGCCATTGTAGAAGGTGATCATGTGTATGGGAGGTGTCTCCATCTCGTAGCCGTAGGCTATACGTGGCAGACGTGTCGAGGTGCTACCGTCGATATTCCACTCTGGCGTGCCGGCCATTGGTATCTTTGAGCGCTTCTCGCCATACTCCTCCAGGCCTACGTAGTCGTTGAAGCCGAGGCTTGCAAGGTAGTCGGTATACTCCTTGGGGTTATCCTCCCATCGCTCGTATACCGCCTTTGCGAAGTATACGTTCGAGGAGTGGGCAAAGGCATCGAGGAGTGTCACCATGCCGTTAGTCTCCTTGCCCGCATCGTGCGTATCCTGCACAAGGGCGTTACCAACCTTTACGGATACTCTTGGTTGCGAATGCTCGGTATTTACCTTGGTGCTAAGGTCGTAGCCACCAATCTCGAGGAGTGCCATTGTTGTGGCGAGCTTCATTGTCGAGCCAGGCATCATTCTGCTCTTTAGTGCATGGTTCTCCACGCGCTCGGTATACTCGTCGCCACGCTCTCTGCCCGAGCCGAGGTTTACCATGGCCATGATGTTTCCCGTCGCCACCTCCATCACTATGGCCACACCAAACGAGGCGTTCTGCTCGCGTAGCACCTCGCGCAGATACTCATCGGCTGCGCGCTGTAGTCCTGCGTCGAGTGTTGTAACCACGTTGTAGCCATCCTCTGGCAGCTTATTGTCGGGGTCCTCTACACGTGTCCAGAAGCCGTGAGCTATCCACTGCTCCTTTACCGAGCCCTTGCTACCCTTGAGGTAGTGGTTGTAGAAGTGCTCGATGCCCGTGCCGTCAATCTTGCTGCTGTCGTCAAGGATGATGGGCGTATAGCGGCCGATGGTCTGGCGTGCCACGTCGCCAAGCGGGTATAGTCGCTTCTCCTCGGGGCGTGCACGGTATACGAAGCCGAGGTTGCCGTTAAGGATGGGGTAGTTGCGTAGTGTGTTCCACTCGTCGATGGTTACAAGTCGTGGGAAGAGCTTGTAGGCGCGGTTGCGTCCCGAGGCGCGCCCATCTCGCAATATCTTTAGGAAGCCCTCAGCACTCACATATTTGTAGTTGTTGGCGGCAGCATCCTCGGGGGTGAAGTGTAGCGCGAGGAGCTGGGCGAGAGAGTCGGCATTTTTGAAGTATGTGTCGTCGTCGGCCTGACGTATGCCCTCTGCTACGAAGTCCATCTCGACGTTGTAGCGTAGGCTCGATATGGCTAATGGCTCGCCGTCGAGCGTGAGTATCGCTCCGCGGTGTGCCTCAAGCTCTGTGGTGCGAAATACGCCCTGCTCGAGAATTGTGGCGTTGTGCCTAACTGCGGGACTCGCCATCTGCACCCAGACAATCACTACCGATATGCCTAAGCCGATAAACATCAGCGTGGCATACAGGAAGCGAACACGCGACACTATATCGCGTCGGTGCTGGTGGCCGTTGCCCCCCTTGTTGCTACTATTTTTATCTCCTCGTTTTGTGCTCATTGGTTACTTCTACTCTATAAGTCGACTATCGTTCGATAGGTCGACAAGCTCGATGTTATAGCTCTTCAGTCGCTCGGTTATGGCGCTCTTCGACGATAGCCCATAGCGCTGCTCCTCTTTCACTACCGAGCGCTCATGTAGGAGTGTTATCTGCTTCTCCTTGCGTCGGCACTCGTTGCTGGTATTCAGTGACATGAACGTAAGCATGATGCTCAAGAAGCACATGATGGCTATGGCAATGAAGTAGCGATAGTATGGTACGGTGCCGTCGGTAAGTAGTGAGCCTGTGATGATGTGCTGAACGAGGCTCTTCTCGCGGGGCTTTCTCTCTTGCTCCTCGCCACTCTGTTCACCATCACCAATCTCCTCGTCGGCCCCCTCATCAGCCTCCTTATCACTCTCTTCATCGTCCTCCTCCTGGCTACTAACAAGCACAACCTCGCGAACGATGCGGCTACGGAGATGCTCATTATCGCTATCCTCCTTGCTCTCGCTCTCGCTCTGTTGTGTGGTAGGCTCCATGCGTCGAGTCTTGCTTACCACTACCTCTTCCTCCTCGAAGTATGTATCCTTGCGCTGGGTCATAGCTATTTAGGCGTTGTCGGTTTTTTCGGCTACGCGCAGCTTGGCGCTGCGTGAGCGTGGGTTGCGGGCAATCTCCTCGTCGGTGGGGATAATCGCCTTGCGGCTAATTAACTTAAATGGCGTTGTTGCACGACCAAAGAAGTCCTTCTCTATGCGTCCCTCAGTGTTGCCGCTGCGCATGAAGTTCTTCACTAAGCGGTCTTCGAGCGAATGGTACGACATGATTACGAGTCGTCCCTCGGGTGCTAAAAGCTTGAGGCTCTGCTCGAGTGCCATTTTGAGGGCCTCAATCTCTCCATTGAGCTCTATGCGTAGCGCCTGGAAGAGCTTCGTTAGGAACTTAGCCTCATCCTTGGGTGGTGTACATGGCTTTACCGCCTCGACAAGCTCTGCCGTGGTGGTTATGGGCTTTAAGTCGCGTGCTCGCTCTATGCAGTTTGCTATCTTCCATGTTGTGTCCAGCTCACCATATTCTGCAAATATGCGACTTAAGGCATCATTTGTGTATGTGTTGACGATGTCGGCTGCGGTGCGACCGCCGCGTGTGTTCATGCGCATGTCGAGAAGGGCCTCGCCACGGAATGAGAAGCCGCGGTGCTTGGCGTCGAAGTGGTGCGACGATACGCCGAGGTCGGCAAGGATGCCATCTACCTGCTCTACGCCGCGCAGACGCATCGCTCCACGCACGAAGCGGAAGTTCGATGCCACGAAGGTGTGACGCTCATCGTCGGGAGCATTGGCCGCAGCATCGGGGTCTTGGTCCAACGAGTATAGGTGTCCTTTGGGGCCGAGGTGTTTAAGTATCTCGCGGGTATGTCCTCCGCCACCCATCGTGAGGTCGATGTATGTGCCGTTGGGCTTGATTGCGAGGTGCTCAATGCACTCCTCTAACATCACAGGTATGTGGTATGTTTCCGCTGCCATTTTCGAGAGTGAATAGTAATGCTTTTTACACAGTAAAAAATATCGGGACGAAGATACGAAAAAAACGCTAATTTGCCTAATTTGGACGGGGTAAAAATTTTAATGATTTATGAGGGCTTCAACGAGAGGTGGTAGAGGGTTGCGCGAGGAGTTGCGCCATGCGGTTTGTGTAGGTCGCGCAACACATTGTAACGCAGATATTTATACATTTGATGGTGCTCGCTGCCCGAACCTAATGCATGAGGTGTGGCGGTTGCGTCAGCTCTCGTATGGTGGTGTTGGTGTCTCGCTTGGTGGCGATGCGGCGGGCAATCGTGCCGATGTCGATGGCACTTGCCGACAGTTGATTGTGTGGGACGATTTGCAGTGTCAGATTGTGGGCGGCTACCGCTATACGCTATGTGCCGAGGTGGCTAAGGAGCGCCTGTCGCTGTGGCGCTATTTTACGTTTACGCCACACTTCGAGAACGACTACTTGCCGTATGCTGTGGAGCTTGGTAGGTCATTTGTATCGCCTGATTATCAGAGTGCTTCATATCGCAATACCATCTTTGCCCTCGATGCCGTGTGGGAGGGTCTGGGTAGGGTAGTTGCTGGGGCGGATGTGCGCTATCTGTTTGGTCGTGTCACGCTCTACCCCTCGCTGGGTGTGAGGGCACGAAACCTGCTTGTTGGCTTTATGCGCTACATCTTTCCTGCGCGAAAGTTGCTGATGCGAGCACGCCGACCTTTTGAGGCGGGTGTAAGCCGCTATCGCTGTGGTCAAATCTTCGTAGGCGAGACGTTGCAAAATAACTATAAAATTCTACTATCGCGGCTACGTTCCATGCACCATGTTATGCCGCCGATTCTCTCTTCGTATATGCGTCTGTCACCCTCGATGCAGGCGTTCGATTGCTACCTGAATAACGATTTGGGTGATGTTGTTGAGATGGCGATAATGCTCACTGTAGATGACTTTTACGACGATGTTAAGCGTCGATACCTCACCACCTAATAAATAAAGCGAGAGACTGCAAATGGTCTCTCGCTATTATGATGTTTTTTTTGATTAGTAGTTTTCGATAACTGCCTCGAGGTGCTGTTTCCAGATAAGTGCTGCGCCACCCAAAATAGCCACATTCTTATCCTGAATACCGCTCATCATAAGCTTAACCTTGCCCTTGAATACGCCGAGCTGGTTCTCCTCCATATACTTGTATGTTGGGCGCATGATGTAGTCGCCAGCGTTAGCCAAGCCTCCGAAGAGGATGATAGCCTCAGGCGATGTCACTGCCGTGAGGTCGGCAAGAGCCAAGCCGAGTACCTTACCTGTGCGCTCGAATGCTTCGAGGGCGATAGGGTCGTTCTTAGCAGCAGCATCTGATAGCATCTTTGCCTCAAACTTATCATAAGGAATTGAGCGGAGCTCGCTCTCGCATGTCATCGACGCCATAAGGTCGAAGGCTGTACGCTTGATACCCGTTGCCGAAACGTATGCTTCGAGGCAACCCTTACGGCCGCAACCGCACTGACGACCAGTCTCGCGTGAGTCGACAGCGATGTGGCCATACTCTCCAGCGAAACCGTCGTGGCCATAGACCATCTCGCCATTACATACGATGCCCGAGCCAAGACCCGTGCCGAGAGTAATCATAGCGAAGTCCTTCATGCCACGAGCATTACCGAAGACCATCTCGCCGATAGCTGCGGCATTAGCGTCGTTGGTAATCATCACCTTAGCGCCACCCATCAAGCGGCCGAGGTCCTCAACAAAGTTGAAGATACGGATTGAGTCGGGGCGAGGGTCGGCGGGATCCTCAAACTTCCAGAGGTTTGCGGGGGTCTCGATACGTCCAGAGTGGATGTTAGCGTTGGGTGCACCCACGCCAATACCGATAAGGTCGCACTCGGGCTGTGTGGCGATAAGCTCCTTCATCGCCGCTGCGAGGGTCTCGATGTATGGTTTGTAGTCATCGAAATACTTAAACTTGTCGGTTGAGATCTTGCTCTCGGCAACTACATTTCCATCCTCGTCAACAAGACCAAAGGCCGTATTGGTGCCACCAATATCGATACCCATAGCATATTTTTTCGTCATGATATTTAGGTTTTTTAAATTTAATTGGTCAAAGTTACCAAAATTATTTTAATCTATGCAAAAATTTTACTAATTTTGACGCATAATAACAAATATAGGCTAAAACGCATTTGTGATATGATACATACGAACGAAGAGATACTCGAAATGTTCGAGGCGGCATTGCAACAGGTACAGACCCCCGAGGAACCTGAGTTGCTTTATGCTCCTATCATCTACTCGATGTCGGGTGGTGGCAAGCGCTTGCGTCCTGTACTTCTGCTCATCACCACCGAGGCCTTTGGCGGCAGTGTCGATAAGGCTATGCCTGCGGCCATGGCTGTAGAGGTATTCCATAACTTCACGCTACTGCACGACGACATCATGGATAATGCTGCGGTGCGCCGCGGTAAACCCTCGGTATATGCAAAGTGGGGCGAGAATGTGGCCATCCTCTCGGGTGACGCCATGCTTATCACGGCGTACAAACTAATCTCGGGACTCGATGCCGATCGTCTACCCCGTGCCCTACAAATATTCAACGACATGGCGCTTGAGGTGTGCGAGGGTCAGCAGTACGATATGGACTTCGAGACTCAGGCTACGGTCACCGTCGAGGACTACATACAGATGATCGAGCGTAAGACTTCGGCGTTGCTCTCGGGCTCGGCGATGATTGGCGCTACGTTGGCAGGTGCCTCGGATGACGATGTTAGGAAGGTGTATCGCTTTGCCACTGAGCTCGGCCTTGCGTTCCAGCTTCAGGACGACATGCTCGACAGCTTTGGTGATGAGGCTCTTGGCAAGAAGATTGGTGGAGACATCTTAGAGGGTAAGCAGACCTTCCTCATGGTGCAGGCTATGAGTCGTGCCTCGGCCGAGGAGCGCGAGGTGCTGCGCACAACACATAAGAGTGCTACGCTAAGCGATGCCGAGAAGATTGCTACGGTCAAGGCGCTATACGAGAAACTCGATGTTAAGCATGCTACCGAGCAGCAGATTGAGCTACGCTTCGAGCGTGCGTTGTCGGTGCTCGACACCCTCTCTATCGAGAAGGAGCGCACGGTACGCCTTGTGGAGTTTGCACGTAAACTTATGGGTCGTAAGAAGTAGAAAAGATGATAAAGAGAAGCGATATAGAGATTATGGCCCCTGTGGGGTCGTACGAGGCGCTGAATGCAGCCATTGCTGCGGGTGCCGATTCGGTATATTTTGGTGTTGAGCAGCTTAACATGCGTGCAGCCTCGAGTGTCAATTTCACGCTCGATGACCTCGCCGAGATTGTTAGAACTGCCCATGCCGCAGGCGTTAAGACATACCTTACGGTAAACATCGTCATCTACGATACCGAGATGGACGTCATGCGTGCAATCATTGATAGGGCCAAGGCTGAGGGTATCGATGCCATCATCGCCACCGATCTTGCCGCCATCCTCTACGCCCGCGAGGTGGGTATGGAGGTGCACATATCTACGCAGAGCAACATCTCCAACATCGAGGCTGCAAAGTTCTTTGCCCAGTGGGCCGATGTTGTGGTCTTGGCGCGTGAGCTCTCGCTCGAGCAGATAGCCTACATATCGAAGCAAATCGAGGAGCAGGATGTGCGTGGCCCACGTGGTGAGTTGCTCAAAATCGAGATGTTTGCCCATGGCGCTATGTGTATGTCGATGTCAGGCAAGTGCTACCTCTCGGAGCACGAGTCGCACCACTCGGCAAATCGCGGTGCCTGCCGCCAGATATGCCGCCGTAAGTATACCATCACCGATAAGGAGTCGGGTCAGCAGCTCGACATCGATGGCCAGTATGTGCTCTCGCCCAAGGATTTGTGTACTGTCGACTTCCTCGACACCTTTATCGAGGCGGGTGTGCGAGTGCTCAAGATTGAGGGCCGTGCCCGCGGTGGCGAGTATGTTAAGCGCGTGGTGGAGAGCTACGACGAGGCCATCAAGCTCCTCGAGCGTGGCGAGTATACGCCCGAGACCGTGGCGCCAATCAAGGAGAAGCTACGTACCGTATTTAACCGCGACTTCTGGGGTGGCTACTATGCGGCAAAGACCATGGTCGAGCATAGCCAGCACTACGGCTCGTCGGCAACGCTCAAAAAAGTGTATATGGGTAAGGTTACCAACTACTTCAAGCGCATCGGCGTAGCTGAGGTCTTGGTAGAGGCGTGCGAGGTGATGGAGGGTGACGACCTACTATTTATGGGTGAGAAGACTGGTGTTGTGGAGCAGAAGGCCCTCGGCATTATGCTCAACGAGAAGCCTGCGGATAGTGCCAAGCAGGGCGACTACATCTCGCTCAAGACCGAGCAGGAGGTGCGTCGAGGTGATAAGGTCTACAAGGAGGTGGAACGATAATTTGTTGTGATAAGGCATCATCTACTGCCGCTAACGAAATATGTTGTCAATGGGCAGTACGCCCAAGTACAGCCCATCGACGCCAATTTCGCCGAGCGTTGTATCTAATGCCTTCTGACAACAAATTAGGCGTTTTCTTGTGATAAAGGAATACGAAAAATAAAATATAACAAACTAAAACTACAATAACTATGTTCGCAAAAGAGACTTACATTGGCCGTCGTGCCGAGTTGGCCCGCAGAGTGGGTAAGGGACTTATTCTTCTTCCTGCAAACCCTGAGGTGCCCAACAACTATCCAAATAACACTTACTACTACCGTCAGGACTCGACGTTCCGCTACTACTTCGGCCTTGATGTGCCCTCGCTCATAGGTCTTATCGACGCTGAGTCGGGTGAGGCTATGCTCTTCGGTGACGACTTCACCGTGGAGGATATCATCTGGACAGGTCCTATGCCTACCATCGCCGACCAGGCTCGCGAGGTTGGCGTGGAGAAGAGCTATGCTCGCAACGCCATCCGCGACATCCTCCGCAAGGCTATCGAGCAGAACCGCCCTGTGCACTACCTGCCTCCCTACCGTGCAGAGCTTAAGATTGAGGTTGCCGACTGGTTGGGAATCCGCCTCGGCATGCTTCACGAGCGTAAGTCTCTCGACCTTATGTTTGCCGTAGCAGAGATGCGCGAGAAGAAGTCGGCAGAGGAGATTGAGGCATTGGAGCGTGCCTTTAAGATTGGCTACCAGATGCACATGACCGCTATGCGTATGTGTCGTCCTGGCGTTGTTGAGCGCGAGATTGCCGGCCGCGTTGAGGGCATCGCTAAGTCGTACGGTCAGGGTGTGTCGTTCCCTACAATCGTGACACAGCATGGTGAGATTCTCCATAACCACAACCACGATGGTGTCTTGGAGTCGGGTCGCTTGTTGTTGGTAGATGGTGGTGGCGAGTCGGTTGAGGGCTACTGCTCAGACCACACTCGTACCTACCCCGTAAATGGTAAGTTTACCGACGTGCAGCGCGACATCTACAACATCGTGCTCCGCGCACATAGCGAGGTTAAGGATATGATTAAGCCCGGCACTATGTATCCCGAGATTCACAAGGCGGCATATATGTCGTTGGCAGAGGGCTTGAAGGGTGTGGGTCTCATCAAGTCTACCCCCGAGGTGGCTGTTGAGGCTGGCGCTATGTATATGTTTATGCCTCACGGCCTTGGCCACGGCATGGGTATGGATGTTCACGACTGCGAGAATATCGGCGAGCGTTCGTTCGACTTCTCAACTGTTTTGGAGCGTGCCCAGAAGTCGGCAACCTGCGTGCATCGCGCCACTTGGCGTGTAGAGCCAGGCACCGTGATGTCGGACGAGCCAGGCATCTACTTCATCCCCGCACTTATCGACAAGATGCGCTCGGAGGGTAAGTTCGAGGGTATCGTAGACTATGCAGCCCTCGATAAGTTCCGCACATTTGGCGGTATCCGCATCGAGGACGATGTATTGGTTACCGAGAGCGGTAGCCGCTTTATTGGCGACAAACTCTTGCCCCTCACCGTCGAGGAGCTCGAGGCCGTTGTAGGTAAGGAGTAGTTCTGATAAATGTAGGGCATGTGTAACCAATGTATGGTGGCATGCCCTATTCTAAAGGATACATTATATATTAAGGCTAACAAAATATAGGTTCCCGACAGAGAAAAGTGCATTTACCAAATATATAAGAGACTCCTATATAAGCATAAAAATATATTATAAAAATCTGAGACTAAATATCTTCTTTTTATATATCTTTGCCACAGAATAATAACAATAAAAACAAAGAGAGAGATGAAAACAGATATTGAAATCGCAAGAGAGACCACGCTCAAGAATATTCGTGAGGTAGCCGCACAGGTCGGCTTCCCCGATGATGAGGTATTTAACTACGGTAAGTATATCGCTAAGGTTCCCTACAAGCTAATTGACGAGAAGAAGGTTGCCAAGAACCACCTTATCCTCGTTACGGCCATCACCGCAACAAAGGCGGGTGTAGGTAAGACCACGGTAAGCATCGGCCTCGGCATGGGTCTTAACCATATCGGCAAGAAGGCGATTATCGCCTTGCGTGAGCCCTCGCTCGGCCCCTGCTTCGGTATGAAGGGTGGCGCTACGGGTGGTGGCTACGCTCAGGTGTTGCCCTCGGAGGATATCAACCTTCACTTCACGGGTGACTTCCACGCTATCACCTCGGCAAACAACCTTATCGCAGCGTTGTTGGATAACTACCTCTACCACAACCGCTCAAAGCAGGTGGGCTTGAAGAAGGTTATGTGGCGTCGTGTGCTCGATATGAACGACCGCTCGTTGCGTAACATCGTTTCGGGTCTTGGTGGCTCGGCTAACGGCATACCCACAGAGACTGGCTTCGACATCACTCCCGCATCGGAGATTATGGCAATCCTCTGCCTTGCCCGCAATGTCGACGACCTCTACGCTCGTATCGGCCGCATCGTGCTTGGCGTGCGCTACGACGACACCCCATTCACGGTCAATGACCTTGGCGTAACGGGCGCTGTTGTAGCCCTACTAAAGGATGCCATCAACCCCAACCTTGTGCAGACCACGGAGCACAACCCCGTAATCATCCACGGTGGTCCCTTCGCGAATATCGCGCACGGCTGCAACTCGGTGATTGCCACACGTATGGCGATGACTTGGGCCGACTATACCGTAACGGAGGCAGGTTTCGGTGCCGACCTTGGTGCCGAGAAGTTCCTCGACATCAAGTGCCGTCAGGCAGGCCTTAAGCCCGACCTTACCGTCTTGGTAGCCTCTACCCTCGCACTTAAGATGCACGGTGGCGTGCCCGAGACAGAGATTAAGCTCCCTAACGCTGAGGGCTTGAAGCAGGGCTTTGCTAATCTCGACCGCCACGTTGCTAACCTCAAGAAGTTCGGTCAGACCGTGCTTGTATGCTTCAACCGCTTCGCAAGCGATACCGACGACGAGATTGCGATGGTTATGGAGCACTGCAAGGAGCTTGGCGTACGTTGCGTAATCAACAACGCCTATGCTGAGGGTGGCGCAGGTGCTGCAGAGTTGGCACAGGCAGCTGTTGAGCTTATCGAGACTGAGCCTTCGCAGCCTATCAACTACGCCTACGACCTCGAGGATAGCATCAAGGAGAAGATTACGAAGGTGGCAAAGAATATCTATGGTGCCGGCTCGGTAGTCTTTGGCCCACGTGCCCAGAAGGAGATAGCTTTGTTGGAGAAGTGGGGTATGGGTAACCTGCCCGTATGTATCGCCAAGACTCAGTTCTCGTTCTCGGCAGATGCTAAGCGCTACGGCTCGGTTGAGGGCTTCGAAATCAACATCAAGGATATCGAGCTTAATGCAGGTTCTGGCTTCGTAGTAGCCCTTGCGGGTGATATTATGCGAATGCCAGGTCTTAGCAAGACTCCTCAGGCGGGCAATATCCGCTTGGCGGAGGATGGCAATGTTGAGGGTATCGTATAATGCCTTCTAACAACCAAGCTGTAAGTTATAAAAGGGGTATCCATCCGTTGGCTACCCCTTAATAATATTAAGTATGAACATCTATCTATTTCCTACGGAGCTTGAGGCCGCTCCATTTCGTGCGTTGTGTCCCGATGCCAATGTTGTAGTGTCGGGTGTAGGCATGGCTGCCACGGCAGCGACTATAGCTCGATTAGACCGAGAGTGTGGATTGTCGGCAGATGATGTAGTGCTGCTATGTGGCATTGCAGGTGCGTATGGCGATAGTGTCGCGGTGGGACAGGTTGTAGAGGTTATGAGCGAGGAGTGCGTTGAGCTTCCTGCACGCTTCAGGGTGAGATATAGGCATGTTGCACCCTACACTACACTGCCTCTTGTGGCATCTAATACGGTGCACGCTATGAATGTAGAGCACACAACGGCAGATATAGAGAATATGGAGGGGGCTACGCTCTATGCCATGGCGGAGGCTATGGGCTTTCGCGCTGTTGAGGTGCGCGCCATATCGAATCGTGTTCGTGAGAGCTTCAACGCGTGGCGCGTGGATGAGGCGCTGGAGGCGCTTGCTAAGGAGTTAAAAAAGATTGAGTATGCAGAGTAAGAGTATTCGCTTGGCTATCTCGCCATGCCCGAATGATACGTTTATGTTCGATGCTATTGTCAATGGACGCATCGACCTTCGTGGCTTCGATATTAGTGTAGATTATCTTGATATAGAGCAGCTTAACGCTGCAGCGTTTGAGCGTAGGTACGACATTACGAAGTGTAGTACAGCCATATTGAGTGCCATAGATAAGGAGTACGCCTTGCTCGATAGCGGCTCGGCACTGGGTCGTGGTAATGGTCCTCTGCTTGTGAGGCGCAAGGGTGACACGACGCCTCTAAAGCGTATAGCTGTGCCTGGAGAGCACACGACGGCTAATAGGCTTGTTGCAAGGCTCTTCCCCGACATCGAGGAGCGCCATCCGCTACTCTTCTCGGAGATTGCCGAGGCTGTGGAGCGTGGAGACTACGATGGTGGTGTGCTTATCCACGAGGGTAGGTTTGTCTACCATAAGCGCAACCTTGAGCTTGTTGCCGACCTCGGCTTGGAGTGGGAGCGACGCATGGGGCTGCCTCTGCCGCTTGGCTCTATCGTTGCGGCACGCGATATGGGCGAGGAGATACGAGTGGAGTTCGAGGCGTTGTTACGCCAAAGTATAGAGTATGCCTTTCGACACCCAATGGCTTCGCGCGACTACGTTAAGGAGCATGCGCAGGAGCTCGACGATAAGGTCATAGATAGCCACATCTCCCTATTCGTCAACGACTACTCTCTCTCGCTTGGCGAGGAGGGACGTCGTGCTGTGGAAGCGCTTGCCCGTTAATTGGTTGATTATTATCTATTTGAGTATCATGTCGAGGATGGCATTGGCGCATAGTTCGGGTTCCTCCATGAAGCCCATATGTCCGGAGTGCTCGAGCCATACTACGCGTGCTGTGGGGTCCTCGGCGATCATCTCCTCGGCAACCTCCTCGGGAATGTAGTAGTCGTGGCGGCCAAAGATAAAGAGGTGGGGTATGCCACTTTCGCGGAGCATATCGCCACGGCTCTGACGCTCAATCATGCCCCCAAGGATGGCGATAACACCCTCATCCTCGGTCATTAGTATAAGCTCGCTAATATCTTCGATATAGTCCTGCAGGCGCTTAACGTTCTCTGGAGCAAAGCCTGCATGTGGTACCAAACGTGCCAACGTATTCTTCTTGCCCGCCTTGATTAACTCAATCTCGCGACGGCGACGGTCGCATTTCTCCTGGCTGTCGGCCGAGGTTGTTGAGCTAAGAAGTATTATGTTATCGAGGTGGTCGCGGTAGTCGTCGAGCATCGCTAACGACACATATCCACCCATCGAGTGTCCCACCATCGAGTAGCGCTCAATGCCGAGGGCTGCCATAGCATCACCCACACACTTCGCTAAGTACTCCATCGTATGTACCTCGCCAATGACGTTGGAGATGCCATGTCCAGGTAGGTCGAGTGTGACCACACGCACCTTATCCTTGAGCAGGTCGACAAACTCGTCCCACACAATCATCGATTCGAGATAGCCGTGCAATAGCACTACACACTTTTCGCCATGTTCCGTGTCGGCGACATGCAATGGGGTATCACCCGCCATAATAAACTTCTCAACCATAGGACGCTACTTCTATTGTTAATGTTTCGTTATCGTATTACAATATTACAAAAAAATGGTGAGAAATGCAAGTAATAGACCTACAAAACTTCGTTCTGTGCGTCACTTTTGTAGCGAGGTGAAGAAAAAATGTTGTTTCTTGCCTTAGAATTTTGAATGCCCCAAAATTATTTGTATCTTTGACCGAATATATAGTTTATAAAATAGGGTATACAACTTCAGTTTTGTTAACTATGACGTGCTTCGAAATCATCAAGTGTCACGGTTCGGGTAACGACTTTATCATGGTCGATACTACGCTTATTGCGCACCCCGAGGCCATCGACTGGTCGGCATTTGCTCGCATGGCGTGCAACCGCACGAGTGGCATTGGTAGTGATGGCGTCTTGTTGGTGGTTAAGGATGATAGAGGTGTCTATGGTATGGATATGCTCAACCCCGATGGTACGCATGCCAAGATGTGTGGCAATGGAATACGTTGCGTGGCGCGTTTGGCTGCGGAGCGTGGTTATCTCAATAGTGGAGTGCTCTTCTCGGGTGGTCGCGACTTCTTAGCCGAGCGCACGCAGCCCATCACGGAGGGTATCGAGACATTCTCTGTGGAGATACCCATCGGCTATTGGAATCGTAGCTTCGCCTTCTTTGCTGAGGGGGAGGAGTTCGTGGGTAAGAAAATCGAGGCGTTAGACGACTCGCTGCAATTTACGGCACTCAATTTGGGTAATCCTCACATTGTGGCTGCGGTGGAGGAGATAGATATGGAGCACCTTGAGAGGCTCGGTGAGCGCGTCAAGACTCTTACTAACACCTTTACCGAGGGCGTGAATGTCTCACTATATAAGAGGCTCTCGCCCAGGAGTATATTTGTGGCAACCTACGAGCGCGGCGCCGGCATAACACTCTCGTGTGGTACGGCGATGACCGCTTCGGCCACGGCAGCGACACTGCTCGGATTGGTAGAGAGCGGCGAGCGTATAGAGGTGTTTAATCGAGGTGGCAAGGTGGCCTGCACAACGCGCATCGACGGTGGCCATATAATCACCCGTCTCGAGGGTAATGCTACGTTCGAGTGGTGGGGAGGAGCTGAGTTCGATGGCGAAACCTTTAGCTATAGCCGCACTCGCGAAACGGGCGAGGGAGAGCTGTGGCAGCGCTTTGTTGAGAGCATAAACCGTTAGAATATATTGTGTAAATAGCTTATGTACAGCAAGTTGTTGAGATGTCTGTGGTCGCTACTGATGGTCGTGTTTGCCATCGGCTGTAACGTCACGAGCTCGCTGCCCGAGGGTAGCTACTTGCTGTCGAAGGTGGAGTTTGAGGAGGATAAGTCGACCCCGCGCGAGGAGCGTATTACGGTGGATAGGGATGGTATTGATATCTACGTGCGTCAATCGCCTAACAAGCGAATTCTGGGCATGGACTTCTATGTGTGGGTCTACGAGAAGGCAAACCCCGATAAGGATAACTGGTGGAATAACTTCAAACGTAAGATTGGCGAGGAGCCCGTATTACTCGATATGGAGCTTACCGACAAGTCGATACAGAACCTCGAGACCTATCTTCGTACGCGTGGCTACTTCAACTCGGAGGTGGGATACCAGCTCGATACCACACGTCGTGCCCGTCGTGCCGAGATAACCTATACCATTCGTCAGGGTGAGCCCACGCGCGTCAGCAGCCTTAACTATGAGTTCCGCGATAGCTCGCTGCGCAACGTCATCCTTGCCGATAGTGCCGAGTGCCTTATCAAGAGTGGTGACATCCTCGATATTACGCTTTTGGATGCTGAGCGCGAGCGAATTGCTGCTAATCTTAACAACCGTGGCTATTTCGACTTCACGGTGAACAACATATCCTACGATGTGGATACGTTGAATCATCGCTATTCGGCCGATGTGCAGATGATTATACGCCCCACGCTTGCGGGCTATAACGAGCGTGGCGTGCCCCAGTGGGAGGATAATGCCGTATATCGTATACGCAACATCAACGTATATCCCACCTACGACCCTATGCTTCGTTCGACGTCGGGATTTATGCCCAATGCCAACATCGACACTACATACTTGGAGGGACTAAGCATCATCCGCGACCTGGAGTCTACGCCGCAGTTGCGTAATGCTGTATTGCGTCGCACCATCCCGCTATACCCCAACTATGTATACAACTCCGAGCAGGTGGAGCACACCTATAACGAGTTGATGCTCTTGGGCTTCTTCCGCAATGCTAAGGTCGACTTTCGACGTGTCGAGGAGGATGAGTCGTATGTGACGTTTATGAATGTGGACGACGCTGGCGCGGAGCTGCTCAACACCCGCGAGCGCTTCCTCGACTGTAATATCTACTGCACCCCTGCCTTTAAACAGAGTATGAAGGTGGAGTTGGAGGCATCCACAACATCGACGTTCTACGGTCTTAGTGCCACGCTTGGCTACGGCAATAGAAATGTGTTCCGTGGAGCTGAGTCGTTCGATATTGCCACACGCTTCGGCTTTGAGTTTATGTATGCCCGCGATGTTAAGAAGCGCTCTGCGATAGAGGTGGGAATCACTGCCGGCCTCTCGTTCCCCCGTTTCTTGGCGCCCTTCCGCCTGCGTCCTGGCATGAATATCTCGCAACCACGTACGCGCTTAGAGCTCGCCTTCGACTACCAGAATAGACCTTACTACGAGCGTAATATCTTCACTGCACGTTGGGCATATAGCTGGAATCAAGGTGAGCGCTCGTCGTTTGTGTTGCGCCCCGTGGACATCAACTGGATTGATGTAAATAGTGTGGATGAGGCCTTCCTTGCCGACATCGACAACCGTTATCTGCGTACCTCGTTCGAGTCGCAGCTAACTGCCGGACTATCAGCATCGTATAGCTACAATACGCAGCGCTCCGACATGGATATGGACGCCACGGTGGTGCGTGCCAACCTCGAAACTGCAGGTAATCTCATCCACGGCTTGGAGTCTCTCTTCTCGCACCCCGCGCCAGGGAAGGATTACTACGAGATATTGGGTATTCGCTACTCGCAGTATGTGCGTGCTGAGCTTAGTGCCAGCCATCGTGTATCGCTTGGCCACAACATGGCACTTGCAGGTCGCCTCTATGGAGGTGTTGGTGTCACGTATGGCAACTCACACGGCCGTTCTATCCCCTTCGACCGCATGTTCTACTGTGGTGGTGCCAACTCCATGCGTGGCTGGGTGCCACGAACTCTCGGCCCGGGTAACAGGCTGCAATCCAACGACACGGCATACCCTGCGCAGGTGGGTGACGTACGCCTTGAGGCCAATCTCGAGTTTCGATTCCCCATCTGGTGGATATTCCACGGTGCAGCCTTCCTCGATGTGGGTAATGTTTGGTATCTGCGCGACACGGAGGATAGTCACCCCGAGGAGGTGTTCCACTTCAATAGCTTCTATAAGCAGTTGGGATTCAACACAGGCCTCGGCTTACGCATAGATGCTACGTTTGTGATTCTGCGCATCGACTGGGGCTTGCAGCTCCATAACCCAGGCATGCCTGCAGGTGAGCGATGGATACACAACTTCAAGTGGGATAACATGGCCCTTAATTTCGGTGTGGGCTACCCATTCTAATGTAACAACCCAAATATTAAGTGATTAACCAACTATAGCTGCATCATGGCACAGCATAAGAATAAGGTAGATTTCCCCGTCGATTTGGTCTATACGTGGGTGGATGGCAACGACCCCGTGTGGCGCGAGAAACGCAATAAGTATATGCCTGAGCGTCCCACTACGGGCCATGTCCCCAACCATATCAACGATGCCCGCTGGAGGGAGAACAACGAGCTGATGTATTCGCTGCGCTCGGTGGAGCTGTATGCCCCATGGATTAATCGCATCTATATTGTTACGGATGGTCAGTGCCCTAAGTGGCTCGATAGGAACCACCCTAAGATTCGTATCGTTGACCACAGCGAGATACTCCCCGCGGATGCTCTGCCAGTCTTTTCGTCGCACGCCATCGAGAGCTGTATATATCGCATCCCAGGGCTCTCGGAGCACTTTATCTATGGCAACGACGACACCTTCTTTGGCTCTCCCACGCAGCCCGAGGACTTCTTTAATGCCGACGGCACGCCCATCGTGCGAGTGAAGGGCACGCGCTTTAAGCGTGAGCGCGCCCGCAATGGTGGTAACTACTACCGTGTGCTCTATCGCATGCAGTCGCTTGTCGCGGAGCAGTGGGGCAGGCTCGTATGCCATGAGCCACATCACAACATCGATGCCTATCGTAGGAGCGACTTCGAGAGGTGTGTGGCAGCTATGCCCGAAGAGTGGGATGCTACGGCGCATAGTCGCTTTAGGACCAACGACGATATGCAGCGCTGCTACGTTAGCTACTACTCAGTAGCTGCGGCGGGTGCTACGTTGCGCAAGGTCAACCGCTACAACCGCATAAATAATCCTGTGAGCCTTATCAAGGCACTGTTTACGGGGCGCTATGCCGCTGATTCACGATGGATAAAGCTCCATTTGAAGGATTATAATAAGGACTTCAATAAGTATAATCCGCTGATGTTCTGCATGAACGACAATGCAACCACCTCGGATGAGGACTGCTGTCGTATGGTTGCATTTCTTAGGAGTAAGTTCCCGAATAAGAGCAGCTTCGAGTTATAGACCGTGTGATTATTGACCACGCGACTTATAGTACTCGTTCACCAGGCTGCGATAGCCTAACTCCTTCAGCATATCGTAGCTGACTCTGTAGTTCGCCTTTGTGTGGCGACCTGTGGAGAAAAGTCGTATGCACTGCTGTAGGTAGTGGTCTATCTCTTCGAGCGACTTCTTCTCGGTGATTATTGGGAAGTACCATCGCGACCATGTGAGGCTGTCGTTGTCGCTGCTATCGAAGAATTTATGGTTGAAGATGGTGATAAGGCGAGCCATAGCACGCTCTTTGGGAGCCCCTTTGCGCTTCTGCCAGCGTAGGAGCGCTCGTGTCTTGCGGCGTATCTTTCCCTTCATCTTCTCTACGCCCGATGCCGAAACGTCGATATGTCCATTTAAGCACTCGAATCCCAAGAACTCAAAGGCCTCGTCTGGGGCGTAAATATGCTCTTTTGAGGGGTTGACCTCGAGGTGGCGCTCGGCTAAGAATCTAAGGATTGTTGCGCGATGTGTTTGTAGCGTGTCGTAGTCCTTGGCGAAGATGATAATGTCGTCGGAGTAGCGTGCATATATCACCCCCTGCTCATGGAAGTAGTGGTCCATATCCATGAGATAGACATTCGCTAAGAAGGATGCTGTGGGCACGCCCGCCAGCACGCCACGAGCCTCGTGAACAATTTCGCCGTTATACTCGGCACGGTCGTCCATGAGCATATCTCTAAAGAAGCTTAGTAGCGTGTTGTCATCTCTAAGCAACTCTTCTAACATGCCCATAAGCAGCGGTATATCGACCGAATTAAAGTAGTTATGGATGTCGACCTTGTAGCCCCATAGATGTTTGTTGCATACCGTGTTGCTTATCTTGAGCACGGCGTCCGTGGCATGTATTCCACGTCGGAAAGCGTAGCAGTTTGGTGCAAAGGCGTCGTCGTAGTGATATAGTTTGTAGGCCAGGAGTTTGAGTAGCGTCATCGTCTCTTCGTCGTATTGGTAGACGATGCGCTTTTTGTTCGACCCCATCTTGTTTATCACCTGCTTGCGAGGTATGCCCACACCATTGCTGAGTATCTGCTCGACAATAGGCTGGTAGGCCTTATCCTCGATAAAGAGGTCTGCCTTGTCGAACTCATGCCACTTAAAGCGCCTCTTTGTGAGGCGGTAGGCGAGGAACTCTTCCCACGCCTGCTCGGAGTATAGTTGGTCGATAAGGCTGTTCATAGTAGATAAAAGAGAGAGGGGAGGCACTTTGACTTAAGCACGTTGCTTAGATACCAGATGGTACATAGCCTGGTCGCCTGTAAGACACTATTATAGGCTATGCTGCATCCGCCACAGGCGCAGCACGTTGGCTACATCCCCTCTCTCTTTATATTTGTTGTTTACCTTCTATTGTAGAGGAAGTCGCGGATGCGCTCTACAACGTAGCTCTTCCTGTTGTGGAACTGAGTGTAGAAGTTGATGTAGGGCACACCCACCTTTTGCGCATATTTGCGCGAGATTAGGAACTTAACCTTGCGTTCGTGGCTACGGTTGTCGCCCAACATGACTACACCCTTGACGATGCCATTCTTGTACATCACAAAGCTGTATGGCTGTCCCCACTCTGCTCGGTAGGCCTGATATGGGCGGGTTGAGTATAGCTGCATAGAGTCGGCAACGTTGCCAACAAGCTCTGTTACAGCAACATTTTCGCGCAGTGTGTACTCTGGGAATTCTCTTCGTATAATTTCACGGAAGTAGCCCATAAAGCTCTCGGGAGGAGGACACACCGTCACAGTGCAGTTCTGAAAAGCGGGCTGAGGCTGCTGAGGCTGCTGAGGCTGCTGCTGAGCCGGCTTTGGTTCAGGATTTGAGTTAAACAGTAAGTTAAAAAGTCCCATAGTATTGTGAATATTAGGTTTGCGGTAGTTGTTCTACAAAGATAAGTACTTTAGATTACATCTGCAAATAAAAACCAATATTTAACTATTTAGGATCTACTGACTCCTCTATAGCTGTCGGTTTATACAAGGTTTGCCAATGAGTAATCATTGCAGCCATATTATCCTTGCTTGTTACATTCTTAAGAATCTCATCTGTGCTCATCAGGCACTTATGTTTTACAAGTTTATTAAAGTCATATTTGTACTTATACTCAACATTGCCATTCTTGTCGCGTATCTCTTCGCGTTTAACCAACTTCTCGTCGTTAATCATGTGGTATAGCCGCTCCCCATAATTCTGCTTGTCACTCCACTTTAATCCTAAGTTTTCGATAAACTGCTCATAGTCAGCCTTGTCGAATAGCAGCGAGTAATTACCATTATCGAGTTTACCCATTCGCCAGAGATAGGCATCGAGTAGGTCGAATTGTTGGTAGCCATCAAGCATATTGTCATCCGTAAATATTGCCTTGCGCACCTCGTCTAATAGACATATGTAACTATCTATTGACGTGCTCTCGGTGATTTCCTTAGCCTTAATCTCCAATTTATCACACACTTTTGGATACATCGCTATAGCAAGACTGTCATAGATGGGAAATCCCAAAGGATATCTCTTGGGATCCTGCATAAGGGCATAGTAGGCATATTTAGACATTAGCGACATCTGCCTACCTCCCTCTTTAAGATTCTTGCGAATGCCATATTTTATTGAGAAGAGATTGTCATTATCCCTAATTTTGCCCTCTACCAACTCATAGAAATGGGTCGCTGCATCCTCCTCTGTTCCTAAATTCTTTATCGCCTTGGCCATCTCTTCAAATGAGAAGTAGCTATATTCCGCATTTGTAGAGTATAGTGAATCGATGACAACAAGTCGTAGCATAATCGATTGAATGCCATAGTTTTGAGAGGTGGCTGTAAATATTTGATTAATCATAGCACGCTGCTGCACGTACGAGAAGTCTTGTCCCTCGAGTGATGATACTGTGCTGGCCTCATAACGCAGGGCGGGGATAATGTGCCCTCGGATTAAATTAAGTATTTCCTCTTTGTTTGGTTGTGTGCTGCTCATAATTGAGGCTGTAAAGGTTTTGGACTCAATAAAATTGATGGTTTGGTTGTCTTATCAGACAGATTCAATACAAAGTTAGAAAATATTTCGTAAACGAGCAACGTGCGAGGGAGTGTATTCTACGGTTAAATACAAGGCGCCTATCATCATTGCAGCAGATAAAAAAGTGTGGGTAGGCAAAAACCTACCCACAAGATGTTAAGACACAACGCTATATCAAAGGAGGGGTTTGGGGAGGATTGTAAATATGAGGGGGATTTCATCCCTCCCTTTTCGCCAGATGCAAAAAAAGAGCAGACAAAAACTGTCTGCTCTGCATCGATATACAGATAAATTTATGGACTATAGTCCGCAAGCCGATGGCTTGCAACAAGTCCCTCCTTATCAAAGGAGGGGTTTGGGGAGGATTGTAAATATGAGGGGGGATCTCATCCCTCCCTTTCTGCCAGATGCAAAAAAAGAGCAGACAAAAACTGTCTGCTCTACATCTGGCGGAAAGGGAGGGATTCGAACCCCCGGAACAGTTGCCCGTTCACCGCATTTCGAGTGCGGCCCGTTCGACCACTCCGGCACCTTTCCAGTTAAAACCATGTAGTGTGGTCGCTTTTTCAGCGTGCAAATATAGCAACTTTTTTCTATCGTTGTCCGCGAGAACTAATTTTTTTTGTTGCTTGTAACAAGATATTGAGCAAAAATAGCGCCAACACATAAGCCTTTATCGCTACGTATAACCCATTTGTGGCATGGTTTTCGCTCAAGTCTCTCCTCGGTTGTAGAATAAATTTCTTGCTCCGATAAAGATTGGGGCGTTTAAGCTTTTATACAATAGAAAAATTTCCTATCTTTGTATTTTGTACAAAACTTTAGGGATGTAAAACATCTAAATATGCTGACAAATATCATCGTAGCTTTGGTGGCAGCACTTGTTGCTGTGGTATGGATACACCCTCGCATAGTTAACATCGCGCTATTGAAAAATATCGTGGATAATCCTAATGCTCGCAAGTTGCAGACGACACCGGTACCTGTGCTTGGCGGCGTGGCGATCTTCTTCGGTATGGTGCTCGGAATAGCGCTCACGTGCAGAAGTGCCGATAGTGGCTCGCTTCTGCCCATCATGGCGGCGATGCTCATCATGCTCTATATCGGTACCATGGACGACATTGTTAACCTCACGGCACGCCTGCGCTTTGTTCTTGAGATTGGCGTGGTGGTGCTTCTTATCTACATCAGTGGCATGTCTATCGACGACTTCCACGGCCTCTGGGGTGTGGGTGTTATCCCCATGTGGGTGGCAGTGCCGTTGACCATCTTCGCAACAGTGGGTATCATCAACTCCGTAAACCTCATCGATGGTGCCAATGGCCTCTCTTCGGGCTTCTGCATACTTGCAAGCATCGTCTTTGGCATATTCTTCTACATCACGGGGTGTGAGTCAATGCTGGTGCTTGGCGCAGTCAGCGTAGGTGCGCTCATCCCCTTCCTCTTCCACAACGTCTTTGGTAGCACCTCGCGAATGTTCTTGGGCGATGGTGGTGCTCTGCTTATGGGTGTGGTGATGGCCACGTTTGTAGTTAATGTTTTAGCCTCAAATGGCGCCTCGCTCGAGGCTATAGACCCCAACTTCGGAGTTGTGCCCTTTGTTTTGGCAGTGATGGCGGTGCCGGTGTTTGACACTATTCGTGTGATGATTTCGCGTATGGTTAAGGGCGTGTCGCCCTCGCATCCCGATAAGACGCACCTCCACCACCTCTTTATCGGCCACGGCTTTTCGCATGCGGGCACCACGGTATGTATCCTCACGCTCAACGCCATGATTATCGTAGCGCAGTATCTCACATGGTATTGGGGTGGCTCTATAGAGTTGCAGCTATATGTCGTCATCGGCCTGGGTGTGGCCACAACATGGGGCCTATTCCACGGTGTGTCATTCCTTCGCGATGACAACCCCATCAAGCGCATGATTCGTGGCTTGGGACGTGCTACACACTTTGAACGAAAGGGTATCTTCCTCATCTTGCAGAAGATGTCGGACCGTATGTAACACTAATACGTTAGCGTGATGAAACGAATACTTGTTACTGGAGCTGCAGGTTTTATTGGTGCCAACCTCGTCACTCGCCTTCTGAAAAAGTGCCGCGAAGCCACTATCGTGGGCCTCGATAACCTCAGTGCCTACTACGATGTGGAGCTTAAACGCTACCGCCTCAAGCTGATAGAGCAGCAGGCGACAACCTCTGCGAATAGCTGGATGTTTGTTGAGGGTAGCATTGCAGATAGGGGGCTTGTTGATAAGCTCTTTGCCACCCACCGTTTCGATGTTGTGGTGAACCTTGCTGCGCAGGCGGGCGTCCGTCACTCCATAACAGCCCCCGACGAATACATCGAGAGTAACATCCTCGGCTTCTACAACATCCTTGAGGCGTGCCGTCATAGCTACGATGGTGGCGCCGAGGGTGTCAAGCACTTAGTATATGCCTCGTCAAGCTCGGTCTATGGTGCTAACGACAAGGTCCCCTATTCGGTCGACGATAAGGTCGATAGCCCTGTGTCGCTATATGCGGCAACCAAGCGCTCGAACGAGCTGATGGCATACGCCTACTCGAAGCTATATAATATCCCCACTACGGGTCTCCGTTTCTTCACAGTGTATGGCCCTGCGGGGCGCCCCGACATGGCATATTTCGGCTTTACAGACAAGCTGCGTCGTGGCCAGACGATTGAGATATTCAACTATGGCAACTGCATGCGTGACTTCACCTATATCGACGACATTGTCGAGGGACTATATCGTGTTATGCAGCGTGCTCCCGAGGCCTCTGCCTCGCGAGCAGCAGCCACCATCTATAACATCGGCAACTCACAGCCGGTAAATCTCCTTAGCTTTGTGGAGGTGCTTCAAGAGGAGCTTGTGCGCGCTGGCGTACTACCCTCGGACTACGACTTTGAGCTACACCACAAGCTTGTTGCCATGCAGGCAGGCGATGTGGTTGCCACATACGCCGATACCACGGCTCTCGAGCGCGACTTCGGATTTAAGCCCCAGACCCCACTACGTGAGGGTCTGCGTCGCTTTGCCGAGTGGTATAAGGCATACTACATAATCGACTAAAACATAGCAATAATATGAAGATAGCAGTAGCAGGAACAGGATATGTTGGTTTGAGCATAGCAACACTCCTTAGCGAGCATAACGACGTGGTTACGGTCGACATCCTCGCCGAGAAGGTCGATGCCATCAACCGTCGTAAGTCGCCCATTCAGGATGAGTATATCGAGCGCTACTTCGCCCAGAAGAGCCTGAGGCTCTCTGCCACACTCGACGCACGAGAGGCCTACCGCGATGCCCGCTTTGTGGTTATCGCCGTACCCACGAATTACGACCCCACCTGCAATCACTTCGATACGCATAACATCGAGGATGTTATCGACACGGTGCTCGAGGTTAACCCCTCGGCAACGATGGTCATTAAGTCGACCATCCCTGTGGGCTACAGCCGTAGCCTCTATGTGAAGTATGCTGCAAAGGGTGTCGAGCGTCTTAATCTGCTCTTCTCGCCCGAGTTCCTGCGCGAGAGCCATGCCTTGGAGGATAACCTCTACCCCTCGCGTATCATCGTGGGCATACCACGTATCATCGAGGGCGCGGCATTTGAGGCTGAGAATGAGGCTATATGTCGCATTGCCGATGTAGCACATCTCGAGGCTGAGGCTAAGGTCTTCGCCTCGCTACTACAGGAGGGTGCCGTAAAGAGTGATGTCCCCGTGCTTTACATGGGTATTAAGGAGGCGGAGGCTGTGAAACTCTTTGCCAATACCTACTTAGCACTGCGCGTAAGCTATTTCAATGAGTTGGATACCTATGCAGAGATAAAGGGCCTCGACTCGCAGGCTATTATCGAGGGCGTGGGTCTCGACCCGCGTATTGGTACGCACTACAACAATCCCTCGTTTGGCTATGGTGGCTACTGCCTGCCTAAGGATACCAAGCAGCTCTTGGCCAACTACGAGGATGTGCCGCAGAATATGATGACGGCGATTGTCGAGAGCAACCGCACGCGTAAGGACTATATCGCAGACCAAGTGCTGCGCAAGGCGGGATACTACACCGCCTCGAGCATGTGGGATGCGACACGTGAACGTGAGGTGACGGTGGGTGTCTACCGCCTTACGATGAAGGCGGGCTCGGATAACTTCCGCCACTCATCCATTCAGGGTGTCATGAAACGCATCAAGGCTAAGGGTGCGAAGGTTATCGTCTATGAGCCTACATTGGCCGATGGCACCATGTTCTTTGGCTCGGAGGTGGTAAACGACCTTGAGCGCTTTAAGCGTGAGAGCGACGCCATCATTGCCAACCGCTATGACGCTGCGCTTGAGGATGTCGATGCTAAGGTCTACACCCGCGACCTCTTCCGTAGAGACTAAGATAACGTAACAACAGAGAGATGTCGAGGCTGTCACAGAGAATAGGGGAGTTGACCCATAGCAGGGATGCACGCACCGTGGCCGGCAACTTTATATGGTTGTCGCTGCTACAGGTCGCCAGCTATGTATTCCCGCTTATCACCATGCCCTACCTTGCCCGCGTTATTGGCGTGGAGGGCTTTGGTAAGATCGCCTTGGCTATGGCAGTGATGGTGTGGATACAGACCATTGCAGACTGGGGCTTCAACCTCACAGCTACGCGCGACGTGGCACAAAATAGGGACAACCCACAAAAGGTCTCCGAGATATTCTCTAATGTGCTGTGGGCGCGATGCCTGCTTATGGCGCTGGCATTTGTGGTGTTATCGCTGTTGGTGTCGATAATCCCCACGTTTCGTGAGAACTGGGATATACTCTTGATAAGCTTCCTTATCATTCCAGGTCATATACTCTTTCCCGACTGGTTCTTCCAGGCTGTCGAGAAGATGAAGTATATCACGGTGCTGAATGTCATCACCAAGCTACTATTTACCGCAGCAGTCTTCGTCTTTATTAACGACTCGGAGGACTATATCCTGCAACCGGTGCTCTCAGCCGCGGGCTTTGCGCTTGGAGGCATCATATCGCTATATATCATCCTCGGCAGGTGGAAATATAGGCTGTATGCCCCACGGTTTAGCGAGGTAATAGGCACGATTAAAGACTCTACTGACGTTTTTATCAACAACTTGGCACCCAACCTATACAATAGCCTCTCGGTGGTGCTGTTGGGCATCTTTAGTGGCGGAGTAGCCACGGGTATCTACGACGGCGCAAGCAAGTTTATAAACATCCTATGCAACATCCTCAATGCACTTACCCGTGCATTCTTCCCCTTCTTGGCACGCAAGAAGGAGCACTTCACCATCTATGTGAGGATAGTGCTTAGCATTGCCATTTTTACGAGTGTGCTTATGTGGGTCTTGGCGCCATGGCTTGTTCGTACGCTGCTATCGTCCGAGTTCTTGGATTCGGTTATAGTTATTAGAATATTATCTATCTCGTTGATATTCTATGTGTTGTCATCGGCCTATGGCTCATGCGACCTTATCATCAACAAGCGCGAGAGGGTGCTCCGCCAGCTCACGGTGCTATGCTCCGTGGTGGGCCTAATCATAGCCGTGCCTCTTGTCTACTACTACTCGTATGTGGGTGTGGCACTCACGGTAACCATCTCGCGTGCGCTCTTGGGCTTGTCGAGCCGCTATATTGCACACACCGACATAAACGACCTCTATGCGCGATGGCGCCGTAAACCCATAGCACAACCTTCGAAGCAGTAACATGGAGAAGACCTTTGCCGATAGGATAAAACTTGCCCTTCGCGAGCCTAAGCGTGTAGCCATCTACATGCTATGTTGCATTGCGCCCCTGTTACCCGATAGGCTATACCTCAAATGGCTATTTAGGCTACGTATGGGCTATAGGCTCAACCTCGACAATCCGCAAACTTTTAGTGAGAAGTTGCAGTGGCTTAAGCTCTACAACCGTAAACCAGAGTACACGCAGATGGTCGACAAGTATGAGGCAAAGAGATATGTCGCAGGCATCATCGGCGAGGAGCATATCATCCCTACGCTTGGTGTTTGGAACACGGTCGATGACATCGACTTCGATGCGCTACCCAACCAGTTTGTGTTAAAGACGACCCACGGTGGTGGAAATATGGGCGTTGTTATTTGTCGGGATAAGTCGACATTCGACATTCCCAAAGCAAAGGCTAAGCTTAGGAGCTCTCTCAATAAGTGTATATATCGCCAATTTAGAGAGTGGCCATACAAGAGTGTTAAACGACGTATTATTGCTGAGACACTCATTGGTGATGGGCAGATTGATGACTACAAATTTTTCTGTTTTGAGGGTGAGGTTAAGTTGTGTCAAGTAATATCGGGGCGTGAATCAATAATGTCTATAGATTTTTTTGATAAGGAATGGAGGCATCAACCATTTCATGAGCCTAAGGAATATCCATTCTCAGTCCATGAAATTACCAAACCTAAACTCTATGATAAGATGTGGGATATAGCTGATAGGCTATGCAAGGAGCATCACTTTATACGCGTTGATCTTTATGAGATTAGTGGTCGTATATACTTTGGCGAACTAACTTTTTTCCCAACAAGTGGTATGGGAGGATTCGACCCCAAGGAGTGGGATTATAGATTTGGCGAATGGATAAAACTACCCATTAGATTATGATAGACCTATCCACATTGCTGCAAGAGGAGGCGACTCAAAATCAGTATGTCATCAACTTTGTGATGATGAATATTGTCTTTATCGTTGCCTACTACAACAGAAATAGGAGCTATCCGGTGCAAATCACCTGGATTCTCGCTCTTATATTCTGCTTGTATGCCTTTTGGGATACCGACTACTTCTCGTTCCGCTATATCTTCCACACCGAGTTGGACGACTTCCGCGACCCGCTGTACACCTATATAGGTATGGTGTCGTTCGAGTCCTACACCATCTTCCGACTGCTTATCTGGGGCACGGCGCTCTATCTGTTTAAGCGTACGGTGGATCGGTTCGACATATCCTATAACGTTGCAGCATATATATTTACGGTATTCTTCCTGCTCACGTTCTCCTATGCGCGAGTGTCGCTCGGTATGGCCATGTACTTCTACGGACTGAGCTTCCTGTTGCGTCCCAACCAAGAGAATAGATTTTGGAGCATCGTCTGGGGCTTAGCTATGGTTGGTGCCTCCTATTTTGGCCACCGCAGCCTCTTAGCGCTGATTATGCTTACGCCGTTGGCACTCATAAAGTTGAATAAGAAGTCGTTCTTGGCCATCGTTACGTTAGGTGCCATTGTTGGCGGTCTTGCTGCGACGCTTCTCGAGGATATTGTCTCGGGAACGGTGATACTTAGCGACGACCTTGGAGCCTTCGGCGAGGCTGCAGAGCAGTATGCAAACATAGAGGTGGAGATGGAGTATAACTGGAAGTTTGCGCTGATGCGTAATCTGCGCTTCTACTCCTTCTATGTGGCTATGGCCTATATCGTGTGGAAGACAGCATTCTCGTCCGATGCGAATCGTGTATCCAACGAGATTAAGCGCTTGGCCACGGTGAGCTTAGGCATCCTTATTCTTGCCGTTAGCTTTATGGTGCTGCCGAGCTGGGGTGCCGAGATTATCGGCTATCGCTACCTCTATATGCTTGGCATTCCTGTGTGCTTGATGCTTGCCTATTTTGCTACAAACGAGATTGCTAAGCCGCGCACCATATTCTGGCTCCTATTGTTGGCGTTGTTATACTCCGAGGCATTCATCTTCGGTAAGATATTGAGCTTTTAGACTAAACGAGTGACTTATGGCAGGAATTTTCAAATATATGTCGTTTAAGCGCATCGTTCACATCTTCTTCATGTGGCTCTCGAATGTTTTGCCGCTCCGTGGACACCATCGCTACAAGTTGGTGAAGCTCGGTGGCGTAAACATCAAGGGTAGGTGCTTCATCTACAGAAATGTATACTTCGATTCTGTTGCACCCGAACTTATTACGATAGAAAAGGGTGCGACTATAACGCAGGGCACCACCATCCTCACTCACTATCTCGACCCCAGTCAGCCTGGGCGACACTATCGCCGTGGCGAGGTGCATATTGAGGAGGATGCCTTCGTTGGCTGCAATGTCACAATATGCAACTCTGTGACCATTGGCAAGGGGAGCATCGTGGGTGCTGGCAGTGTTGTAACTAAGGATATACCACCATATCAGTGCTGGGCAGGCAACCCCGCGCACTACATTAAAGACCGCGCACACTAACTATGAAGAATATAGCGATAGTTATACCCTCGTTGAGTGCTGGTGGTGCTGAGAAGCAGGCTACTCTTTTGGCGGTAACGTTGCAAAAGAGCTACCATGTCGACATCTTCCTATTGCATGGCATCGACTCTATCTCGCCGCAGAATCGTGCCCTGCTTGAGGGTGGCGATGTTGAGGTGCATCCGCTTCGTGGTACGATGCTCTCTAAGCTGTGTCAACTTAGGCGCGAGCTTAAGCGTAGAGGTGTAGATGTGTTGTTTAATTACCTCACGAGCTGCAATGTTGTGGGTGCAATTGCTGGGCGCATGGCTGGCGTTAAACGCATATATGGTGGCATAAGAAATACGCGTGTTGAGTGGTCAAAGATGGTGGCCGACAGGTTTATCCATAACCACGTAGCCACAGGCTCCATCTACAACTGCTATTCGGGTGCCGAATACTTCACCTCAAAGGGGTATAAGGCGACACGTAATATCGTCATCCCCAACTGCTTTATGAATATTGCCGAGCCTATGGTAAGGGCCGACCGCGAGGTAAAGCATATAGTAACTGTGGGGCGTTTCGTGCCACAGAAGGATTACCGCACGCTGATTCGCACGATAGCCTCACTGAGGGCTCTGCGCAAGGAGTTCGTTGTGGACATTGTGGGCTATGGCGAGCAGGAGCAAAACATCGTGGCGTGGATTAATGAGTTTGGTGTGGAGGATAGCGTAAATATCTACATTAAGCCCGACAATGTCCAAGATATTCTCCGTGATGCCGACATATACCTCTCGACCAGCCTCTTTGAGGGTACGAGCAATAGCATTATGGAGGCCATGAATTGGAGCCTGCCGGTTGTAGCAACTGATGTGGGTGATAATAGCCATCTTATTGCTGATGGGGTCAGCGGCATGCTTCATCCGATAGGCGATGCCGAGGGTATGGCACAGTCGCTCGCGAGACTCATAGATAGCGCCGATATGCGTAATAGTATGGGCGCTAATGGTAACAACAACCTGCATGAGAACTACACTATGAAGCTCTTCGAGCAGCGATATGTCGACTTGATAGAGAGTTGATATTTATGAAGATAGTGCTTATAGGAGGACAGTCTATCCCTGGCATTGGGGGCATTGAGTCATACCTTTTTAATATGGCTCAGGCACTTCGTGCGCGTGGCCACGAGCCGGTGATTATCTGTAGCGACCGCCACTCATTCACCAGCATGGTTGAGGGCGTAGAGATTATCCATAAGCGCTGCCCACGCTCCAATATGGTAGCCATGCCGTTGCTCTTCTTGCTCTCGTTGGGCTATATCTTCCGCAACCGCAGGAGCATCGACGTGGTCAACTTCCAGTCCATCTTCTTCGCTTTCTTTCCGGGGTGGCTGGCTGCGCTTGTTGGCTGCAAGGTCTGTTACACCATTCATAGCTTGGCGGAGGATAATCCTAAGCATGGCCCCTTTATGAGGTTTGTGCTAAGAGTGGCGGCATTCATATCTATATGGCTCTGTGGTCGACGCCTAATTACTATCAGCCGCTCTAAGGCCGAGGAGATTAGGGCTCGCTATGGTCGGCGCTGCACGATTATCCCCTGCGGTGTAAACCTCCCTGTCGCTGCTGCGGAGTCCGATATCTTGGCGCGCTTTAGTCTTGTGCCTGGCTACTACTACCTATTTATTGGACGCATCGACCCCATTAAGAATATCGACACACTTGTCGAAGCATATATTAGCCATGAAAACCCTGAATATAAGTTAGTTATAGCGGGCAATTATGATAACGACTACGGCGCCAGCTTACGCCTAATGGCTAAGCATAGCCCCAATATTATCTTTGTTGGCAGCGTTATGGGTGCCGATAAGGATGCGCTACTTCATGGGTGCTTTGCCAGCTGCTTGGTATCATCCTCCGAGGGTATGCCCATATCGTTGTTGGAGGCCATGGCATACGCCAAGCCATGCATCGTCAGCGACATCGCTGCCATGCACGAAGTGGTGCAGCCCGAATGGGTGCTGTGGTGTAGGGTGAGGGATGTAGCATCGCTGGCTAATCAGATGCAATACGCTGAGGATAACCGCGATAGGCTCATGGAGGCTGGCAAGCAGATGTCCTCGTTCATCGCCACAAACCACACCTGGGATAACATCGCAAAACAGTATATAGACTACTTAACGGCTTAAACCTACTAACAGCCTTCGACACTAACTCATGACACTATTCTTCGAACTCATACAGGTTGCATTGGGGCGTAAGGCTTCGCTTTCGCACACGCCATCTGCCGAGCAGTGGCAGGAGCTGTATGTCCTATCTAAAAAGCAAGCACTGCTGGGTATCAACTATGCCGCAATTGAGCGCCTACCAAAGGAGCAACGCCCTCCGCGCAAGTTGCTGCTACAATGGTGCTTGGCTGCAGAACGTATCAAAGAGCGTAACACCGAACTAAATAATAAGATACCCGAAATATCTCGTCGCTTCGCAAATGATGGCTTCCCAAATATAATTCTCAAGGGGCAAGGAGTTGCTCAGTACTATGCCGTAAGCAATTTAGAACAGTATAGGACTCCAGGCGATGCCGATATATGGCTAAAAGGCGACAGAAAGGATATTATTGCATACGTTCGCAAATACTCACCAAGTTGCCATGCCGTATATCACCATGTAGATTTCCCCGAGACAGATAACGTACACATAGAGCTACACTTCACACCCTCGTGGATGAATAGCTACTTTACTAACCGCAGGCTACAACGCTTCTTTGCCGCGAGCCGTGAGATTGATAGTGCCTCGGGCGATATTCCTGTGCCGAGCGTGAAGTTTAATAGGGTCTATATCTTGTTGCACACCTACCGCCATCTCTTTCACGAGGGTGTGGGGCTAAGACAGATTCTGGACTACTACTTCGTTCTGTTGCAGGGTTTTACAGCGGAGGAGCGCACAGAGACGATGACTATTATCAAGTCGCTTGGGATGAAACGTTTCGCTGCGGCCGTAATGTGGATACTGAGCGAGGTGCTTGGCATTAAGGAGTGTTATCTGCTTACGGCGCCCAGTGAGAAGTATGGTAGATTCCTGCTCGAGGAGATTATGCTCGCGGGCAACCTTGGTCAGCACGATAGGCGTATCTCGCATCGCGATAATGAGTCGGACCTCGTGCGAGGCATGCGTAAGGTGAAACGAAACTTCCGATTTTTATTTAGCTACCCATCAGAGGTGTTGTGGAGCCCATGGTTTAAGCTCTGGCACTACTTCTGGCGTAGGCGTGCAAACTCATAACTTTTCAACCACAGCTAATCCAAATTAAGACTATGACCAAACACAACCACACCTATATATTATTATCTACGCTTGTCGAGAGCGAGGAGATGGCCGAGATACTCACCGCCTTCCTTGCCGACTACCCCTTCGAGAGCTTTGCCGTAAACCCCTCGGGTGAGAGCTACCGTCTCGATGCACATATCCGCCGTGAAGAGTGGGCAGAGTGTCGCACGGAGGTCATTGCCATCGCCCAGGAGTATGGCACAATCGCAGCCGAGCAGGAGATCAAAGATGAGAACTGGAACGAGCAGTGGGAGAGGGAGAGCTTTCAGCCTGTAGTTATTGACAATCTGATGGTTATACGTTCGGCATATCACACTCCGCCTGCCGAAGGCGACGTGCTCGATGTGGTAATATCTCCCTCGATGTCGTTTGGCTCGGGCTACCACCAGACAACACGCATGATATGTCGTATGATTTACAATCTCAAGCCCCAGGGTGACATCCTCGATATGGGTTGTGGCACGGGTGTACTCTCGATTGTGGCACTTAAGTGTGGCGCGAATCATGCCGACGCTGTAGATATAGACCCATGGTCGGCAGAGAGTGCTGAACGTGCTGTGGAGCTGAACAACCTAAGTGGTAGGATGAGGGTGATAACAGGCACGGTGGACGACATCGCCGAAAACCGCTACGATGCAATCTTTGCCAATATCAACCGCAACATCATCCTCGCAAGCATGGCGCAGTATGCGGCGTGTCTCAAGTCGGGAGGAAGACTCTTAGTGAGCGGCTTCTTAGAGGAGGATATTGACATTATTTTGGCCTCTGCTGCGCAGTATGGCATAACCCCAACGGCCACCATTAAGGATGAGGGTTGGGTGGCAATATCACTAATCAAGGCTTAAAACAATTGACTATGACTATTCTACCTTCTGTGTATTATGGCTCGGTGGAGTACTGGGCGGCACTTGTTCAGGCGGGCGACGATGCCATTATCGACCTTGGCGAGAACTACATCAAGCGTTCGGAGCGTAACCGCACCGAGATAATGACTTCAGGTGGTGTTATGCAGCTCTCGGTGCAGCTTGCCCATGCTAACCGTCCTCGTCAGCCTATGCGCACCATGCGAGTAGACTACTCGAAGCGCTGGCAGCATCAGCACCTCATAGCCATTGAGTCGGCATACCGCTCATCGCCCTACTACGACTACTATGCGCACCACTTCACACCCCTCTACGAGCGGGAGTGGGAGCATCTCGTGGAGCTTAATATGGCGACGATGGAGGCGATATGTAGAGTCCTAAAAATAGGCATGCCGAAGATGTCCGAGACCTACATTAGTGCTGCACCCTCAGACCTCGACATGCGAGATAAAAAGAGAGGCTCGACACTATGTGCCGAGCCATATATCCAGGTGTTTGACGACCGTTTCGACTTTGCCCCTAACCTCTCGATTTTCGACCTAATCATGTGCGAGGGTCCTGCGGCCATCGACTATCTCAGACGCGCTAAGCTTTAGTTGCATAGGGTGATGCTGTCCTTGTGGGTGCGCTGGGCATCGTAGGCGCGGATGGTTGTGCGGCCACGCACAACAACCGAGTCGGCACGATAGTGGCACTTGCCTACCTGTCGTAGTGTAACGCTCTTATTATCAACCTCTAATACGGGCATGTCAACGGAACTGTATACATCTATTGTATGCAGCGTATCACGACGCACCTTCCAGCCTCTGTCGGCTATATGGAGTGTTGGTGAGGAGCTATTCCAGCGTGCGCGATAGAGGTAGTAGGCATCCTTCGGGCGGCTGTGTGAGTAGTCTACCATGCCAGCGAAGTTCATGCCGTAGGCACGATGCGACGAGGCGTAGTCGAACATATTATCGAGCCATACGCCCCAGAATATGCCCTCCTGGTCAATCTGCTCGATATAGCGCTCATGCATCTCGCTCTGGCGGCGCTCGGGGAAGTGGCGAGTATTACGTGTGGCACGCTCTAAGAGTTCGGTGTTATGTCCTCTCACGCCCGCCTCGCCGTAGCTTACGCCATAGTGTAGTGTCGACCATGTCTTATTCGAGCGTAGCTGCTCGCACCATATATCCACATCCTCAATCGAGCCCTTCATCCAGCCTACGTTCTGACGCAATACCACAAGGTCGGTGATGAAGTTTATGGCACCATCGCCATTGCTGCACGCCACCGTGGGGCGCGACACATCGAGACTATGCGCCATGTCGTTAAGTTCGCCGATGTAGCTTATCACGTCGTCGCCACGCTGCCACACCAACGAGAATAGTCCCCACATAACCACTGAGGGGTGGTTGTAGTTCTGTGCTATAATCTCGCGCAATTGCTCGAAGCCGTTGTTGCGAAGTGCCGGAGTGGGGTAGTATACGATGTCCGAGAGCGATAGCTCGGAGCGGGTGAGTGGAATATCTATCCAAACAAGCAGACCTTTGTTGTCGCACATGGTGTAGAGGCTGTCGGCGTGAGGCCCTACGAGTGAGCGTATGGCATTGGCACCCATATCCTCGACCATATTAATATCCGCGGTTAGCTCTTCGTGGCTTATGGCTATACCCACGCCCTCGCGATCGTGAGGCATGCTTACACCTCGTACATCTACGGGTATATCGTTGATACACAGCCTGTTGTTATCGTTTATCTTGATTGAGCGGAATCCTGTCTTAACAACCACCTTATCTATCGGGTTCTTCTCGTCGCCGAGCATCACTTCCACGTTGTACATCGTCCTACGCTCGGGGCTCCACAGCGAGGGATTCATAAATTCGAAGGGTATCTCCACGGCGCGTTCGGGAGATATTTTCGTTGCCTTTACCGTGCGGTGTGTCACCTCATATCCCTCCTCGTCGACAATGCGCATTGTCACCGTTGTGTGGTCGATGTCGGGTGTTGAGAGGTATACTCTCACCGTGCCCGACACGCTCTCGGCGGATACCTCGTGCTGCTCGACAAGCACACCTTCAGTGGCGTAGTATAGGGGGGAGATAATGTTGCGTGGTGCGGTTATAAGCTCCACATCGCGATAGATGCCACCCATAAGGTTGAGGTCAGTCGAGAGGGGCAACACATCGCTACGCTGGCTGTTCGACACCACCACACGCAGATAGTTGCGTTCGCCATAGCGCACAAAGTCGGTAATCTCGAATATGAATGCCGTAAATCCTCCGTGGTGTTCGCCGACGTAGCGACCATTGACGAAGAGCTCTGTTACGGTCTGTGCTCCACCGAAGTGTAGGAATATACGACGTCCCTGCCAATCTGCCGGTATCTCCACCTCGCGCAGGTAGTTTGCCGAGGTGCGCAGATATTTACCCTCCTCAACCACACAATTCCACGTGTGTGGCAGCGTTATATAGTCAGCATTGGCACCATCCGCAGCATCGGCGTAGTAGAAGCGCCAGTTGTCGTTGAGACTGTAGCTGTCGCGGTTAGGTGATGCAGCGTATGAAGTTAGCGTGCTGAGGAGCATCGCCAAAAGTAGTAATACGAAATGGGGTCGTCTGCACATATATTTTGACTTTTATAGTTGCAAAGATACGAATAAAGAAAAAAAATTCGTATCTTCGTGCAAATAATTTTACAATAACTTAAATACCCGAACAGTATGATTATTGACATTATTCTTCTGGTAATTCTACTTATAGCAGCGGTTATAGGCATGCGTCAGGGTCTTATAACTCAGATTTGCTTGTTTTTGGCTGTGGTGCTCACCACGATTATTGCACCTATTATTGCTGAGCCATTGGGAACATTATTCACTGATAGCGAGATACTTGCTTATATCGCAGGTTTCTGCATTATGCTCCTTGTTACGGTGATTCTTGTGTGGGTTATAGCTCCCATTATTAAGAAACACGTGCTCGGTGACTCGTTGCGCAAGATTAATGCTATAGTTGGTGCTATCGTAGCTGTGGTAACAACGTTGCTTATTATGTCGGTGGCGTGCTCAGCGCTCAATACCTACAATATTGGCGAGGTTAACCACGAGAAGATTGGCAAGCTTATCGCGGAGTGTGACGATAAGGATGAACTTGAGGATAAGTTCAATAAGATTCTTGATAAAGACTCGGAGATGCGTGACTACTACGAGCCACGCTTTATTGCCTATGAGACTCTCGACGACTCGTTCCTCTTTGGTGCCTTTGTATGGGTGGGTGAGACCATCTGCCCCAGCCTCGATGAGTTCCGCGAGGATATGGCTGTAGGCCTTCAGTCTACTGTTGCAGAGAGCATGACAGAAAGCATCACTGGTGATGGCGGCGACGAGTGGTAACGACATAACACGCATCGAGGGCACCGTTGTCAGCTCCACAGGTAGCTGGTACGAGGTGGCAACTGCCTTGGGCACACTCAACTGCCGCATACGTGGACGCTTGAGGCTCAAGGGTGTGCGCTCCACAAACCCCGTTGTTGTGGGCGACCACGTCATGGTAGAGCCCGATGGCGACAATAGCGCCATTGTGGAGATTCTGCCACGCCGCAACTACGTCATACGTCGCGCCTCGAACCTCTCGAAGGAGTCGCATATTATCGCCGCCAACCTCGACCGTGCACTGCTACTTGTCACGTTGCACTCGCCAACAACGCCACGCGAGTTTGTCGACCGCTTCCTTGTGACCTGCGAGGCATATAAGGTTCCCGTGGTTATCGTCATCGGCAAGGCCGACACGCTTAGCGAGGAGTGGGCTGCCGAAGCCGAGGAGTTTACTGCGATATACGAAGATGCCGGCTACGAGGTTATGCGCCTATCATCCACCACGGGTGAGGGTGTCGACGAGATACGTGCTATGTTGCGTGACCACACCACGCTTGTTGCGGGCAACTCGGGCGTAGGCAAGTCGACGCTTATAGGCTCCATCGACCCCACCTTGGATATCCGCACGGGCGAAATCTCGGATAGCCACCAGCAGGGCAAGCATACCACGACATTTTCGACAATGTACCCCCTTGAGGGTGGCTATATCATTGATACCCCAGGCATTAAGGGCTTTGGCCTTATCGACATCGACGATAAGGAGCTCTGCCGCTACTTCCCCGAGATGATGCGCATTGCCCCCGACTGCCGCTTCTACAACTGCACGCACACGCACGAGCCTGGCTGCGCCGTCACCGAGGCCGTTAAGGAGGGTTTGGTGGCGTGGTCGCGCTATGAGAGTTACCTGAAAATATTAGACGAAGATGACAAATATCGCAAGTAGACTGCGCACCGAGGAGCATAGCGACGAGTGGCTGCGCGAGAGGCTTGACTATATGACCCAGTTCCTTACGGAGGAGCGCAAGGAGGTGTTGCGTCGCACGGTGGCGCAACGCACTCATTATATGCGCATTATGACCGAAAATATGTTTCACCCGCAGAATGCCAGCGCCATTATGCGCCACTGCGAGGCATTCGGCATACAGCAGATACACACCGTCGAGGATCGCTGCAAATTCGACCCCTCGGTGAATATCGTGCGAGGCACCCAGAAGTGGGTAGATGTCGAGCACCACGAGACTACGGCCGAGGCACTCGCCGCGCTTAAGAGCGAGGGCTACCGCATCGTGGCCACCACACCCCACCGTTGTAGCTCCACGCCCGAGACATTCGATGTCACTAAGGGTAAGTTCGCCCTTGTCTTTGGCACCGAGCACGCGGGCATCTCGGAGGAGGTCATCGAGGCTGCGGATGAGTTCTTGATGATTCCGATGTGCGGTATGGTCGAGAGCCTCAATGTCTCGGCTTCGGCCGCCATCCTTATATATATGCTCTCGGAGCGTATCCGCCAAACGGTTGATGGTTGGCAACTTAGTGATGCCGAGCAACTTAAGCTACTCACACGCTGGACAATGTCGTCGGTACGCGACTTCGAGGGCATCCTCCGCCGCGCCGAACAGAGTGGAAAGTTGACGGTGGAATATTAAATGAATTACTCCCTAACATGAATTTACATTTCGATACTTCCATCACAGAGGGATATAAAAGTGCCAGCCAAATAACTAGAATAATTACGGAAGATTGGCTAACACGCAATCTTTATTGCCCTGTGTGTGGAGAATTGTCCTTAATAAAGGCTGAAGCCAATTCCCCAGTAAAGGATCATATCTGTAAAAAATGTAAATCTCAATATGAGCTAAAAAGTAAAAGAGCTAACACGGACAAGTTCGATACAAAAGTAACGGATGGCGAATACAAAACCATCATAGATCGTATCACCTCACTGGATAATCCAAGTTTCTTTTTTTTACACTACGATAATTACCAAGTAAACAATCTGATCATAGTCCCCAATTGTTTCATTGTTCCTGAGATTATAGAAAAGCGTAAGCCGTTAGCGAACAATGCAAGAAGAGCTGGTTGGACAGGATGTAACATTCTAGTCGGCAAAATACCTCAATTTGCCAAGATAGCTATTATTCAAAATGGCAACATAATAGACCCCGAGTTTGTTTCTAAAGAGTACAATAGAGTACACTCTTTACAAACTTCTAGCTTAGAAAATAGAGGATGGCTTTTTGATGTTCTAAAATGTATCGACAACTTAAATACAACATTCTCTCTAAAAGACCTTTATAAATTCACCGATTTACTCCGCATAAAACACCCTAAAAACAACCACATAGAAGCTAAAATTAGACAACAATTGCAGTTTTTGCGAGATAAAGGCTTAATGGAGTTTAAGGGTAATGGTATTTATAAAAAGAACATATAGTATGCTAATTTACATTCTGCATTTTGGCTATATATCAAGCGAGGGTGAATTATCAATTGGTTGTGATAAGCCTTACACTAACCTCAACACAGCACTCGAACGGCAACGAGCTCTACTTCAAAACTGGAAAGCAGAAAACTCATCCAAAGATATCGTGCACTTTATGATAGGGAACTATGAAAGTTTGTCAGTAAAAGATGGTATAGCCGAAATACAAACTCACATAGAAGAATATAATTTGTAAGACCAACACATTAAATACTCCATTAGCAATTTCATCTATGATACTACGTAAGCAATTTTTGGAGCATGTGGGGCAGACCTCGCCATCGCCGATGCTCGTTGAGGTGGCACGTGCCGAGGGCTCGTTCTTCTATACGCCTGAGGGCAAGCGATATTTCGACCTTGTGGCGGGAGTCTCGGTGAGCAATGTTGGCCACGCCAACCCTGTGGTTGTCAAGGCTGTACAGGAGCAAGCAGCAGACTATATGCACGTTATGGTCTATGGCGAGATGGTCGAAAGACCCCAGGTGGAGTATGCCCGCCGCATTGCCGAGTTGCTCCCAGGCGACCTCGACTGCGTCTACTTCGTAAACTCGGGTGCCGAGGCTGTTGAGGTGGCTCTGAAGCTCGCAAAGCGCCATACCGGTCGCACCGAGCTCGTCTCGATGCGTCGTGCCTACCACGGCTCGACACACGGCGCTATGTCGATGATGGGAACGCCCGAGGGCGAGGAGTGGAAGGCGGAGTTCCGACCCCTGCTTCCTGATGTTAAGTCCATCAATTTCAACTCTTTTGACGACCTAAGCCTTATCACCGAGCGCACCGCAGGAGTATTGTGCGAGGTGGTGCAGGGCGAGGCGGGAGTAAGACTCCCCAACCCCGAGTGGCTCAAGGCTCTGCGTAGTCGTTGCACGGAGGTTGGCGCGATGCTTATCTTTGACGAGATACAGACAGGTATGGGTCGCACAGGCGCAATGTTCGCCTCAACGAAGTATGGTATCGAGCCCGATATTATCTGCTTGGCCAAGGCCTTTGGTGGCGGTATGCCCCTTGGTGGCGTAGCCTCAAAACGCACAATATTGGAGGATTTCACCCATCACCCCTGCCTCGGCCATATCACCACATTCGGTGGCCACCCCGTATGCTGTGCCGCAGGCCTTGCAGCACTTAACTACCTAACGGACAACCATGTTGTTGAGAGCGTTGAGCATAAGGGAGCGATGTTCGAGGAGCGTCTAAAGAGGCATCCTCGCGTGTTGGAAATTCGTCGCTCTGGACTTTTACTCGCCCTGGAGCTTGGCAAGGCCGAGTACCTCTATCGCCTGATGGAGATCTTCAAGGAGGAGGGCATTATGAGCGACTGGTTCCTCTACTGCGATACCGCCTTCCGCATCTCACCACCGCTCACCATTTCGGAGTCGGAAATCGACGAGTGCTGCGCCATTATCGAACGCTCGTTGGATAGACTGTAAGATCCAAGACACGGTGATACTGTAGCTTCAAGACATACCATTAGAGACTAAAACGGCAAAAAAATAGCGCTACAATGCTATTTTCTTTGTCGTTTTAGTATTTTATACTAACTTTGTCGCGATATGCGCATATATAAACGAGGTGCGCAGCGAGGACAATGTTAGAGAAATTAGCGAAACAGACTGCCATATACGGTATTAGCACGATAGTCGTCAGGTTTCTGAACTACCTGCTGACACCCTACTATACCCGCATCTTCGACCAGGGTGAGTATGGCATAATCACTGATATATACGCACTTATACCCTTCGCACTCGTTCTGCTATCGATGGGTATGGAGTCGAGCTACTTTCGCTTTACCACACGCGCCGAGGAGGCGGGTGGCGATGTAGCAGCAGGTAAGCGCAAGGTATTTGCCACAACGTGGGGCATTACAGCATTAGCAGCAATCCTCTTCTTCGCGGTGGTATGGCTACTCAACGCCCCCATATCTAAGGCGATGGGTGCCGACTATGTGGCACACCCCGAGTATGTGACCATCGTTGCCGCCATCGTTATGGTCGACGTCTGGACGATGATTCCCTTCTCGCGCCTTCGTGAGCAGGGACGCGCTGTGCGTTTCGTACTGCTAAAGGCGCTGAGCGTACTTCTAAACGTGGGTCTCGCCATAGGCTTTGGTGTGGCAGGGCTCTACAGCACAACGTTCGGTGTGGGCTGGGTACTTATAGCCAACCTCGCAGCAAGTGTCATAACCCTCATTGCTTTGCTCCCCACAACAAATGGCATCGTGCCTCGCATCGACTTTCCGCTACTGCGCAAGATATTTGTCTACTCATTGCCGTTGCTTATCAGTGGCATTGCGGGCACGGCAAATGAGTTTGTCGACAGGCAGATGATCAAGTACCTCGCACCTGGCGACGACGCCATGGAGCAGTTGGGCATCTACGGCGCCATAGTTAAGATCGCCGTGGTGATGACCCTCTTCACGCAGATGTATCGCCTCGCGGCCGAGCCATTCTTCCTCTCGAGCTTCAAGAAGGAGGAGTTCAAGGAGGCCAATGCAGCCTCGATGAAGTACTTTGTGATGGCCTCAATGGTGATATTCCTCGGCATAGTGCTCTTCCGCGACCTCTTCGCACTAATCGTAGGCAGGAGCTTCCGCGAGGGCATCGACATACTGCCTATAGTGTTGGCATCGAACGTATTGGCGGGAATATGGTTTAACCTATCGTTCTGGTACAAGCGCGAGGAGAAGACCAAGTATGCCGCCTACATCACCTTCTTGGGTCTTGCCGTGACGCTCGGACTCAGCTTCTTGCTCGTTCCGAAGATGGGCTACCGCGGTGCTGCGTGGGTACGCCTCATTGCCGAGGCGGCGATGGTGGTATGGAGCTACATCCTCTGCCGTAGGCACTACCCTATACCCTACGACCTAAAGCGCATAGGGGAGTATGTACTACTCTCGGCGGCGATATACTGCGCCTCGGAGTTCGCCTTTGTGGGAGTGAACGCCACTATCCACACGGCACTCAACGGGGTGCTATTTATGGTGGCCATAGCCTACGCCATCTGGCGCGAGAAGATTGATGTTAGAGGGCTCATAAGGGCTGTAACGAGTAAGCTATTAAGACGATGAAATTTGCGGATATCATAGGACACGACGACCTCAAGCGACGTCTCGCGGCACAGATAGATGCTGGGCGCGTGAGCCATGCACAGCTATTCTCAGGCTTGGCGGGCTACGGCACGCTACCCTTGGCATTGGCCTATGTGCAGTATCTCTTCTGCCCCAACCGCCACGATGGCGACTCGTGTGGTGAGTGCCCCTCGTGCCGTCAGGTAGAGGCTTTGGCACACCCCGACCTGCACTTGGTATACCCCGTAAACAAGCAGGGTAAAAAGGCGGGTGAGGCTGTGACGAGCGATATGTTTATCGACCGCTGGCGCGAACTATGGAGCGAGAAGCAGGGCATATTCTCTGCCGACGACTGGTACTCGAAGCTCGACCTCGGCAAGACGATGAAGGGACTAATCACAGCCAAGGAGTCGGAGGAGATAATTAAGAAGTTATCGTTCAAGAGCTACTCGTCGGAGTATAAGGCGATGATTATATGGCTACCCGAGGCGATGAACCAGGAGGCGGCAAACAAGATACTCAAAATCCTTGAGGAGCCCTGGGAGAAGACCCTCTTTATCCTTGTCTCGGAGCGTCCCGAGCAGCTTTTGGCGACCATTACCTCACGAACACAGGAGGTGGCTGTAGCGCGCATCGACGTAGAGTCGCTAAAGCGCGTGGCGTGCAATGAGGGAAAGGTGTCAGATGAGGCGCTTACGATGGCACGCCTTGCGGGAGGCTCGATATTGGAGCTACGCGAGCTGCTTAATGGTGTGGCTGATGACGTGCGTGCGCAGTCGTTCGAGCTATTCACGCGCCTTATGCGCCTCTCGTACAACGACAAGCACCTCGAGCTCTTCGAGTGGGCAGACGACATCGCGGCGCTCACGCGCGAGGGTCAGCGCCAGTTCTTCCTACACTCTGTGCGCCTCTTACGCGAGAGCTATATGATACACGCAGGACTCGCCTCGATAAGCTACCTGTGGGGTGAGGAGCTGAAATTCTGCCGTAACTTTGCCCCATTTATCGGCAACCAGAACATCGAGATACTGGTCGAGGAGATTGAGCGCGCCATGTTGCAGATACAGCAGAATGGCTCGCCACGCATAGTATTCACCCACTTCGCACTCGCCGTGTCGAAGCAGATAAACCGCCTAAAATAGTGGCTATGGAGGTGACACTACTACTCGGCTCGAATGATGAGCGTGCGAAGCAGCTGGTCGATGATGCTACGGCTATAATAGACATCGCCGTGGGTCGCATCGTGCGCCGCTCCGATGACTACACCAGCGAGCCTTATGGCTTTAGTGCCGAGCGAGGATTTATCAATCGCGCAGTGGTAGTGGAGAGCGAGTGCGGGGCGTATGAGGTGTTACGCCGCATAAACCTTATCGAGGCTCTTTTGGGGCGCGATAGAGAGGAGGAGGCACGCATAAAGAGCGCAAAGGGTGAGGCTTATGCCTCACGTCCGATAGACATAGACATAATTTTCTATGGCACCGAGACGTTTGATGATGAGCGCCTTACCATACCTTACCACTTTCTGGCCGAGCGTGGCTACGCCCTACGCCCCGTGGTGGATGTGGCAGGAGAGTTCAAGCACCCAGCATTGGAGAGGACTCCGCGTGAGATACTCGAATTATTAGACTGCAATACAAAGGGTTGATTATGAAGTATATAACAAGGATATTGGTGACGATAATGGCGCTGACCGTGGCTGTGGGCTGCTTCAAGGATGAGAAGCAGGGAACAAGCCTCTGGATTGCGCTATACTCACAGGCAACAACAGATGATGAGGTGGTTAAGACCACGGCAGACACCGACATTGAGGGCTATGCCTTCTATGTGCCGAAGGGCTCGAAGTGGATGGTGCAGTCGTGGCAGGATGCCCTCGATAGGCGCATAGTGAACAAAGACAAACCCGGCGAGGTGCGCACCAACCCCGATGTTACAGCCGTATTTGACCCCGAGACTGAGTATCAGCTAAAGTTCGAACTATGGTCGCATACAACCTTCCTGGTGATTGTAGATCGCACAAACGAACTATATGCCACGCGCCTCTATGAGACGCCATTGAACCTGCCCATAACCTATACGCAGCTGCACCTCTACGCATGGAAAAAGAGCGGCTCGGTAAATGGCTGGGATATGGTTAACCCCGAGCAGGAGACACCCGAAGTGACAGAGTAAGATAGTCAACAGCATATAATGAGACGAATAGATAGTACGATAGGACGTGCTGCCACGGCAGCAGTAGTGGCGGTAGTTATGCTCTTTGGGGCGTTGCTTCTCACGAAGTGCGCCTCGACAATGGTGCCCACAGGTGGCCCGAAGGATACGCTGCCCCCAGTAATCGTGTACATGGAGCCCGACAACTTCACCACGAATGTGGATACACTGCGCCCACCTAAAATCTATGTGGAGTTCAATGAGTATGTGCAGATCAAGGACCAGCAGAAGGAGCTATACACGTCGCCCGCGATGAAGAAAAAGCCCTCGGTGGCGCGTCGTGGTCGTGGCATCGTGGTAACCATCAAGGATACGCTACGCCCCAATACCACCTATGCTATCAATTTTGGCTCGTCGATTCAGGATAATAACGAGTCGAACCCGCTGCACTCTATGCGCTACGTATTCTCGACAGGTCCTGAGATTGACTCGATGTACATGTCGGGATATACGGCAGACTCGTATAAGGCCGACTCGGTAAGTAAGTCGTTCATCTACTTCTTCATTGCCGACAGCGTGGAGCAGCCCCAGGAGTGGGACTCGACGATGTTCAAGTATAAGCCACAGGTTATCGCTCGTGCCGAGAAGAATGGTATCTTCATCGCACAGAACCTTAAGCCTGTAAACTATCGCATCTACGCCTTTGAGGATACGAATGGTAATATGGAGTATGAGCCCTCGGTGGACCAGATAGGCTTCCTCGACACCACCTACAACCCCATGTATATGCCGGGCTTCACCATCTGGTACGACTCGCTGCGTCACTACCCCTCGGCAGAGCCACAGCTATACTTCCGCATGTTTATGGATCGTCGCTTTGCACGCCAGGTGCTCTCCGGCCAGGAGCGTGTAAACCGCCACAAGGCTTTGATATACTTCGGAGCGCCCAATCCCGAGGTCACGAAGATTGAGTTTGACTCTATCCCCTCGGATAAGGTTATCTACGACCCGCAGACCGTAGGTAAGGATACTGTGGCGCTATGGTTCAACATCCCCGCAGAGGAGCTCCCCGATACCATCAAGGGACGCATCACCTACTTCAAGCACGACTCTATCAACAACCTCGTCGAGAGCGAGGATAAGTTGCGCTTAGCGTGGGTTAAGACCGAGTCGAAGAGTGAGCGCGAGGAGCGTGAGAAGCTCGAAAAGGAGCGTGAGAAGGCTGAGCGTGAGGGCCGCGAATGGGAAGAGCCAGAAAAGAAGAACCCATTCAAGGTGACTATACCATCGTCTGGTGAGGTGAACAAGTATAAGCATGTCGACTTCGAGTTCGACTATCCCTTGACCAAGTTCGACACTACGGCGCTCTTGTTCACCATGACCACGGAGACCATCACCGAGCCCCAGAACGTAAAATATACGATTCTGCGCGACACGCTAAATAGGCGCAAGTTCCAGCTGAGGGCCGAGTGGGAGCCTAAGGCTAAGTATGAGCTTGTGATGCCTGCTGGTATGTTCGAGAACATTGCGGCGGAGACAAACGACACCATAAAGTGCACATACACAGCCTCCGATCCCGAGAAGTATGCCATTGTAAACATCAAGGTGCGAGGCACACATCCTCGTGCTCGCTACATACTGCAAATCACCAATGCGCAGGGTAGGGTGCAGAGGGAGCTTGCCGACGTTACCCCCGGAAGCTACACGTTTGAGTATGTCTCGCCTGGAGACATTATGCTTCGTGTGGTGGAGGATATGAACGCTAATGGTAAGTGGGATACGGGCGACATGGTGCTTATGCGCCAACCCGAGCGTACCGAGATTTACAAAAACGACGACGGCATTGAGACCATCACCACGAAGGAGAATTGGGAGTTTGACATCGACGTAGACATGGATAAGCTCTTTGCGCCAGTGACCATGGAGTCGGTAGTAAAGATGCTCAACGACCGCGAGGATGAGCGCCTGAAGAAACTTGCCGAGGAGCGCGCTAAGAAGCGCCAGGAGGAGCAGAATAAGAAGAACCAGAACTCTGGCAATATGGGCATGGGCGGCATGGGCGGCCTCGGTGGTCTCGGTGGCATGGGCGGCGGCACAACAGGAGGTCTACGCTCTGGTACCTCGTCAGGTATGGGTGGCATGGGTGGCAACCTACGCAGATAACGACAACAAATAGTGTTATGAAAAGTAAGCGATATTACATACATGGTTTAATCGCGGTGCTGATGATTCTCGTGGGTACGTTTACCTCGACATCGGTATCGGCACAGCATACTCTCACCCTCACTGGAGGTACGGGTGTGTCGATGGCACGCTTCTATCCCGCCGAACAGACAAAGATGCTGTGGGGCTCGGAGACGTTCGGTCTCTCGTGGCGTTTCTATAGCCCCAAGCCACGCTTTGTGGGCGCCGTGGGTGTCGACCTGGAGTATCTTGAGCGAGGTTTTCAGCTGGGCTACACCTACACCTCGGAGTTTGTCGACGACAAGGAGATACGCCACTACCAGTACTACACGCGAAGGATAAACTCGGTGATGCTACCCATAGTGTGGCAGCCACACATCTACGTCGCGAAGAACCACCTGCGTATCTTTATAGAGGCGGCCTTTGTGCTCTCGTACAACATATCGTCGTCGTACGAGTATGAGAACAATCGCTACCCTGGGGGTAAGTATGAGTGGAAGATACCACGCGATAACCGCTTCGGCTATGGACTCTCGGCGGGTGCTGGTTTTGCCCTGCTCTTTGGACAGGTGGAGGTGGGAATCAAGGCTAAGTATAACTTTGGCTACTCCGACATTGTAAAGAACAGAAACAAGTACTACTCCAACACTACTGATGGTCGCGAAAACCCCTTCTTCTACTCGCCCTTGCGTTCGCCTCTTGACAACATCAACGTGATGCTCACGGTGGGCTGGCGCTTCAATAAGCGAGGCTTCGATTCGTGGTATGTGGTGCGCCCAAAGAAGGAGAAGGCCCTCAAGGAGTTCAACTTCTCGGAGCAGTCGGGACAGAATAACGCTGGTGCATCAAGCGCCCATCGACACTAATTATTATATTGCTAATATATTGAATTTAAGATTAATATGGATTCTACAAGACAGCAGAAGATTGCGCGCCTATTGCAGCGCGACATAGCCGAAATCGTACAGAAGGAGATGGCCGATGTCACACGTGGCTCGCTTGTTACCATTACAAACGTGCGAGTATCTCCCGACTTGGCATACGCTAAAATCTACGTGAGCGTATTCCCATTCGAGCGTAGCGAGGCGATGCTCGAGGCAATAAACAGCGAGAGCTGGCTCATACGTAAGATGCTCGGCGCACGCATACGCAACCAGCTCAAGGTGGTGCCCGAATTGGAGTGGTTTATCGACGACTCGCTCGAGTATATCAACAACATCGATAACCTCCTCAAAAAATAGATAGAGTAGTCGGCTTTTAGCGTGAAGAGGTATGTTATGGTTTAAGTTTGCACGTCGCTATATGTTTTCACCGAAGTCACACTCGGTGATAAACATCATTGCCTCGGTGAGTGTCTTAGCCGTGGCCGTGCCCACGGCAGCCATAATCATCCTCATGGCTATGTTCGATGGTTTAGTGGCTACAATCGAGGAGTGTAACCACGCCGTAGATGCCGACATTGAGATATGTGCAGCGCGTGGCCAGACCTTCTATCGTGATAGCCTCGACTTCGAGCAGCTGATGCGCATCGAGGGCGTGGAGGCCTCCACAGCATATATCGAGCAGAGTGTGATGGCCGTCGTTGGGGAACATCGCGCAACAATATCGCTACGCGGTGTGGACGACACCTACAGCGATGTCATAGCCCTCGACGAGCACTTCATCATGGGTGATATGAGCGTTGTCGAGAGGGGGCAGATGGTGCTAAGCAGCTCAGTGGCCGCAGAGCTCGGTGTACACCATCGTCGCGATGCCGAGATAAACCTCTATGCGCTAAACCGCAAGCAAATATCTACGCTCCTACCCACAAGTGGCATATCTCGCTCCACACAGCGCCTTGGTGGTGAGGTGGTTACAAACGCTGAGAACGATGCCATGCTCGCCATTGCCGATGTTGAGAGTGTGCAGAAGCTCCTAAACTACAGCGGCCGACTATCGTGTGTGGCCATCAGGCTCGCTAACGACGCTGATGCTGAAGCTGTTCGTGATGAGTTGCAGCGCGTGGTGGGTAAGGATTTTGAGGTACTCACGCGCGAGGATAAGAATGCTGCGACCCACGCCATACTGCGCATCGAGAAGTTTGCTATACTGCTTATTGGCATGCTCATAGCCGTTGTCGCCGCCTTCTCGATTATAGGCTCCGTGCTTATGCTCATTACCGAGAAGCAACGCGACATAGCCACGCTGCGCACGATGGGTGCCAGCCGTAGTCTCGTAACGCGTATCTTCGTGGGTGAGGGTATGTTACTAACGATAGTGGGCTGCCTCATAGGCACCATTCTGGGTGTTGGCTTTGCTCTGGGTCAGCAGCACTTCGGCTGGATAAAGATTCCTGGAAATATGATTGTCGAGAGCTATCCTGTGGCACTCAGTCCCTGGGATGTGGTCGTGGTAAATGCCATAATGCTCCTCATAGGCCTCGCCATCTCGAGCTTGACGGTAAGAGCAAAAATAAAAGAGTAAACTTAGCTAAACGGCTAATTATGAGTATAAAAAGAGATATAATGACGATTATGTTGCTGGTGGTTGCACTCTTTGTTGGGAGTGGCTGTCAGGAGCAACGTGTGATTCCCGATAAGGACCTTGTTAACATCTTTCACGATGCCTATCTTGCTAATGCCTACATCGATGAGAGTGGCATTAGCGACGACTCGCTATATCTCTACGAGCCTATTTTCGAGCGCTATGGCTATACGGTTGAGGATATGCGTCACACGCTTAAGACCTTCTCGGAGCGTAAGAGCGCTTTGTTGAGCGACCTTATGGTTGAGGTGAGCGATAGGCTTGAAAAGGAGGCAAAAGCCGAGCAACGTAAGATTGTTGTGCTGGACACCATCGACAATGTGGCTAAGCGACGCTATACGCGTACTGTATATGAGGACTCTCTCATCCACGTCAAGCGCTTGCGCGATACCAACAAACTACGTATCACCATCGGCGATCTTGTCCCCGCCGAGTATACCATCAACTTCGACTACTACATCGACACGCTCGACGAAAACCGTAACTCACGCGTTGAGGTATATGCCCTGCAGGGCGATACGCTTGAGACGTTGCGCCATACCATGATGCTCAGCCGCTATCGCGAGGGTAGCTACACGCGTAAGTTAAATATCGACTCCATGCATACGGAGATCTTTATCGACATGTATTATCACCCTCAGCATGAGGAGCGAAAGGTGCCCGATGTGAAGATTAAGAACTTCCGTGTGGTACGTGTCATCCCCGTAGCTACGGCAGTGGATAGCCTCTACCAGCAGCAGCTCAACCTGCGCCTCTTTAACTACGATCTTATGATGAGCTTCCCTGCCGATACGCTGAGCGAGGTAGATGCTCCAGTTGAGATTGCGGACTCAATAGCCACTGAAAATGAGACGGATAGCCTCGCACTACGCACTAATTAACGGTGAGCTACGTAGGGGCATTGTCGTTGAAGTCGACGACCTTGGCACCATCACCTCCATCACTCAGCACGATAATATCGACGCTCTTCATAGCGTGGAGTTCTATCCCGGGGTGCTTATGCCGGGTATGGTCAATGCGCACTGCCACTTGGAGCTGTCCTATTTGCGCGGAGCCATCGCCGAGGGTACGGGTTTCGCCGGCTTTGCCCGTGAGATTGGTAGAGTGAGAGGCGCCTACACAAACGAGGAGAGGCTGCATGCCGCCTCGGTTGCCGATAGCGAGATGTGGAATGAGGGTGTGGAGGCTGTTGTTGATATTGCTAATGACGAGCTTGTAATGCCCATCAAGGAGCGCTCCAAGATAGACTATCTCACACTGTTTGAGGCCTTTGGCTTGATGCTTCAAACGCCTGATGCACAGCTCTCTATGGCTCGGCGAAGTAATCGTGCTGGGGTGACACCACACTCTACCTATTCGTTGCAGGATGCGCCGTTTCGAACTATTGTCAACGAGGGTAGCCATCCTCTATCTATCCACCTTTTGGAGTCGGAGGATGAATCGGCACTCTATGAGCATCGTGGCTCGCTGTGTGAGTGGTATCAGCGTATGGGCTGGGAGTGCGACTTCTTGCACTATGGCTCACCTGTAGAGCGTGTTGCAAGGAGCTTAACGCAACGTAGACCACTAATTTTAGTACATGGTTGCATGGCTACTGCCCGAGATATTGAATTGCTCAGAGCACTATCTCCTACATGGGTGCTATGTCCCGAATCGAATCGTTACATTTCGGGTATAAGGCCCCCCGTACAGCTATTTAGGCGCATGGGTGTTAACATAGCACTTGGCACCGACTCTTTGGCCTCGGCACGCCGACTCTCTATGGTAGATAATATGCGCCTCGTGGGCGATGATATGCCCCTGGCGGAGTTGCTCACATGCGCTACTCTAAATGGTGCTCGTGCCATGGGTATAGATGCCACCAAGGGTAGCATTGAGGTTGGTAAGCGCCCTGGCCTTGTTGTGCTCGCGGGGCTCGACCTGCACAATCTACGTCTTACGCAGGATAGCCGAACAGAGAGAGTCGTATAGTCTCTATTTCGTTGCTTTCCAGTCGCTTATCTGCTTGCCGAAATAGTCAAATTGCGCCTCGCGTGTGCCGTCTATAACGCGCGATATGCCGTGGTCGACGTCGAACTCCACATGGTCGTACTCTGTTGGTATGATGTAGCGGCCACGCCTATCTATAATTCCCATCTTATGGTTGAAGTCTTCGACCACGGAACGGTCCTCCATAAAGTTGCTGGCACGCAGATACTTAGCCTCGACGACCACATTTCCCCACTCATCCTCGAAGCCTACGCCTTGCTCTGTGTAGATGCGGCGGAGACCCTCATATAGCAGGTGTTTCGTCTTGTCTGGTGTCGTACCGTATGGGGCAAATCCCTCCATCACCACGCCCCCATCTTCGAGGTCGCTTAGCGAGCAGCGGTCGATAAGCTTCTTAAGCCTATGAAACGCCTCGATGTCGCGCCCTTTACCCGCTGAGGCATAGAAGGGGCGTATCACATGCCAGTGGTGTTGCCTGTCAACGATGATGGTGTCGGTGTGCAGGTGGTTGATGCTTATATTATGGTGTGCGAGCTCTTCGCGAAGCTCCTCCAGACCATAGCTAAGGTGGCTGTTCGTGTGGGTGTATATCACTTCGGAGAGGGGTTTGCCCTCGGGTAGCGCCTCGATGATTAGGCTACAGCGGTGGCTAACTAGTCCCGAGCATAGAATCTCATCGTCAACGACCTCTATCGGGTTGATGTGTATGCTCTTGGCGGGTAGTATCCGCAGCGTATTATTAATCATTGTCATCGACGTTGAGGTGATGGGTGCATAGACCATCACACTCCTATCGTTTAGCGTCGCTCGGCACTGCGCAAAATACTTGGTGCGGACAAGTGTGTCGGGCTCGAAGCGTAACTCGTGATAGCGGCGTAGACACTCCTCGGGGTGGAGCATTGCGTTATGGAACTGCATTACGGTGCACTTATCCATGGCTTATAGGTATTTTACGTTGTTGACACTCTCGGTGCCGATGTTGAGTATTGAAATTAGCTCACATGCTGAGCTGTTAACAATATACGAGCGATAGGGTCCCGACCGTTTGATATCGAGCATAAAGGCAACGAAGTTCTCCAAGCTCTTGGGTACCATGCTCGATGTCTCGAACATGAGCCTCTCTTCGGCGCTATGACGGTTGAAGCCGTGATTTGTCGGGAACATGACGCTGTAGTTGTCGTCGTATGATGTAAGTAGTATGTTGAATAGTAGAGCGTCGCCGTCGGAGGTATTAACGCTCTTTATGCGCGAGGTGATGTATATAATGTTGTCTCTATCTCTCTGATTATGTGCTCCATCGGTGAAGTGGAATACGAGCGGTGGGAAGTTGTCGCGGTTGTCGGGCATGTGACACCATTTGTCTATAAGCATATATGTCTCGCTTAACCCCTCTACCATCGAAGCGTTGCCGAAAGGCTGTGGGTCGATCCACTCATGTAGGGTCATCGGCACCTCGATAGGAGCCTCGCCGTTAGCTTGGTGAGTGAGGCTTATAGTCTTAATCGAGGGCGTCAACTCTGCGAGCTTCTCGATGGAGGTAAAGCCATTGCTATCGCCTGGGAGCAGCGACACTATGCCATTACCCGTATAGCCTATTGCGGCAATGTCGTAGTAGTTGTTTATGATGCCATTACGTGATGCTCGCATCACAAACTCATCAATCATTAGATTACACATAAGCGCTGCAATCTGGTGTTTGGCTAAGGTCAGTGACCTAACTTTGCCGGGTTGTAGCATCGATAGCGAACAATCTATGAGAAATACGACAGCTGCACGCTGCCTGTGGGTGACGGGCTGTCGATAGAAGCGCTGTTGCCAACGGTTATTTTTCATAATAGGTATGGAGGAGTAAATTATACCTACAAAAATAAGATTATGTAAAATTATTTTTGTAACTTTACCCACAAAGATACAACATTATGGCTGACATTGCGAAAAAGTGGGAAAAAGTTCGTACAGATTATGCGCGCTACATTAGGGTAGAGCGCCGTCTGTCGGCAAATACTGTCGCAGCATATAAGCGCGACATGGAGGAGTTCTCACACTTTATCCTACGCAACTATGGCGTTCTTCCCGAGCAGGTTGAGCCCACGATGATTGAGCGCTTTATGGCGTGGATGTACGACAAGAATCGTAGCTCGGCATCGCAGGCACGCCGTCTTAGCGGCATCAAGAGCTTTTATAACTTTCTGTTGCTCAGCGATAAGGTGGAGCAGCTGCCCACCGAGCATGTTGACACGCCGCGCCGTGAGCGTATGTTGCCCGATGTGCTTACCGTCGAAGAGATTGACGCCATGCTTGCCACCTTCGACATGACCACGTCGAAGGGGTGCCGCGATAGTGCCATGGTCGAGGTGCTCTATTCGTGTGGTCTGCGCGTATCGGAGCTCATATCGTTGCGTATAAACGACCTCTTCTTTGGGGAGGGATATATACGTATTGTCGGTAAGGGTGATAAGCAGCGCTTGGTGCCCATTGGAAGCATTGCCCGCGATAAAATCCAGCTATATATGGAGTATCGCACCCCCGCATCGCGCTCCGAGGCTACGCTCTTCTTAAACAATCGAGGTAAGCCCATTACGCGCGTTATGGTCTTTAATATTATCAAGCAGGCGGCCCTAATGGCAGGTATTGATAAGCAGATTAGCCCCCATACACTGCGTCACTCCTATGCCACACACCTCCTCGAGGGTGGCGCCAATATCCGTCAGGTGCAGGAGCTTCTGGGACACGAGAGCATACTCACCACGGAGGTATATACACACGTCAATCGCAAGCAGCTGCGTGGTGTTGTGGAGGATTCATTTACTAATGTAGATTTGTAGGACTATGAAGACCTTTATGTTGAATATCATGCTGTTACTTGCATCGGTGGCAGTGGTAAATGCGCAGTCGCGAGAGGTTGAGGTTGAGTGCGAGTGGGGTAGCATTAGCGCTACGATTGATATGCCTGAGGGCGAGACCTCCACAGCCGTGCTTGTAGTCGCAGGCTCTGGGCCAACCGACCGCTATGGTAATAGCGCTGGAGGTTTAAATACCTACTCCTATAAGATGCTTGGCGAGGGGCTTGCTAAGGAGGGCTTTGCTGTAATGCGCTACGATAAGCGTGCTATCGGCTTAAGCACCTATCCCGCGGAGAAGATACCAGCGTTGCTGCTCGACGACTTTATCGATGATGCTCGCCGTTGTGTTGAGTTCTTGCATGATGAGGGCTTCGAGAGGGTTATTGTAGCGGGACATAGCGAGGGTGGACTTATTGCCCTGGTGTTGGCCTCGGACGAGCAGGTGAAGGTCGATGGCATAGTGCTACTATGCGCTGCGGGATATGCTATGGATGAGATACTTAACTATCAGCTTTCGCAGCAACTTGTTCCCATGCACATGGGCCTATTGATGCGCAGTACCAATATTATACGCAGCCTAAAGCAGGGTAAGCAGGTGCCCGCGGAGGATATTCCCGCGGAGCTGATGTCGCTCTTCCACCCCACGGTGCAGCCGCTTGTCATTAGCAGCATGCAGTACGACCCTGTGGCCTATGCCAAGGAGGTAAAGTGCCCTACGTTGATAGTCTCGGGTGGCCGCGATATTCAGGTTGCGCCCTCAAACGGTGAGCGTCTTGCGGGGGCTATGCCCGAGGCCGAGGCGGTGCTCTTCGAGAATATGACCCACGTGCTTAAGGATGCCGATACGTCGGATAGAATAGAGCAGTTATTAGGCGTCTATTCAAATTCAAATCTCGCTATTACTGAGGGACTTGTGCCCGTGATTGTGAATTTTATAAATAATATATAAACTCGTACAACTATGTCTATTCTTTCTAAACTATTTGGCGGTAAGGCCGCGCCTAAGTATGCGTGTGATGAGTTGGAGATTAATGGTGAGAAGCTCAAGTTGACCTTCTTTGCGCATGCCTCGCTCGCCATCGAGTATGCGGGTAAGCATATCTATCTCGATCCTGTGTCGGACAATGCTGATTATGCCAATCTTCCCAAGGCCGATGTGATACTTGTGTCGCACTCCCACTACGACCACTTCGATATGGCGGCCATCGAAAACCTGCAAAAAGAGGATACGCACATCCTCTTGGATAAGACCTCGGCCGAAGGCTTTGTTGGTGAGTGCTATACGATGTTGCCAGGTGCTGTGGCCGAACCATTTGCAGATGTTAAGGTTGAGGCGGTTGCTGCCTACAACACCTCAGAGCACCAGTTGCAGTTCCACCCCAAGGAGAGGGAGGATTGCGGCTACATTGTAACCCTCGGTGGTGCTGTCCGCATCTACATGTCGGGCGATACAGAGCCTACGGAGGAGCTTCGCGCAGTAAAGGATATAGACATCGCCTTTATCAGTGTGAATCAGCCATATACGATGACGCCAGAGCAGGCTGTGGAGGCAGTTAAAGCCATCCAGCCAAAGATTTACTACCCCTACCACTATGGTCAGGTAGATGAGCCTACCGACGTGGAGGCACTGGCTAAGATGCTTGATGGAGAGTGCGATGTCCGCATCCGACCATTGGCATAATCGCTTCAGCTTTGATACGCTTGGGCATCGACTGCGGTCGGTGCCTATGTTGGTTGTGCTTATACCCTATGTTTTAGGCATCGTTCTCGCCGATAGCTATGTAGTGCCCCTATGGCTCTCTCTCGCGGTGCTGATTGTCACGGTGTTGACGGCAGCTATCACCCTTCAACGTAGGGTGTCGTTAGGATATATCGCCCTGGCACTGCTTATGTTCGGATATGTCGTTGCAGAGCTGCGCGCCCCTACGACTACTGTGCCCTATGATACTACTACGGAGATGGTCGTAGATGTTGAGGGCATACCCTCGGACCGTGGCGACTACCGTAGGGTCGATGGCCGTATTGTGGAGTGGCGGGATGGTGCTGTGTGGCATGAGGCGGATAGCAGGGTTGTACTTTGGCTACGCTCGGATAGTGTGGGTAGTGGTGATAGGGTGACGCTCGCCGGTGAACTTATCAGCGACATCTCGCGCTACGACGACTATAATAGGCTTATGCACCGCCGTGGCTTTGTGGGTGGCGTGGGTGTTGGCGACTATAATATCCTGGACATCACCCACTCCGAGCCTACCGATATGCAGTCGCGGGCGGTGGCTAAGCTCGATATGTTTGCAACGGACACGGCCTCGCATGCCACGGTTGTAGCCATGGTTGCAGGCGCGCGCCACGCTATGCCTGCGGAGCTACGTGATTCATACTCCGAGACGGGCCTATCGCATCTTATGGCAGTGTCGGGCCTGCATCTCGGCATAGTGCTTATGGTTGTGGGCTTTATGCTTAGGCCGCTAAGGCTTGTGCACCGAGGTCACCGCCTGGCGGCGCTGCTATCTATCGTTGCAATATGGCTCTATGCCATAATGTGTGGTGCATCACCCTCGGTTATCCGTGCCGCTATCATGCTCACAGTCTTGCAACTATCGCATATCTCCTCGGCACGTTACAGTAGCCTCAATGCTCTTATGGCCACGGTGTTCGTGATGCTTGTCTATCGCCCGAATTACCTCTTCGATGTCAGCTTCCAGCTCTCTGTTGCTGCCGTCATTGGCATCGTTGTGTGGGCTGTTCCGCTTATGCGTCTGTCGCGTGGGTGGCACTGGGTGTGGTCGGGACTATATTCGCTTGTTATGGTGGGTGTTGTGGCAACGTTGTGGACACTGCCTATAGTGTCGTATACGTTTGATAGTATGCCTATTGTGGGTGTCGTCGTTACTCCCTGTGTGCTAATCTTCGCATATATCATCGTGGTATGCGGGGTGCTTGTTCTCGCTCTTCCGGCATCTGTCGCTATGCCCTTTGCTGCGGCTGCTGAGTGGGCGGCAGGTGTGCAGAATAGCGTGGTAGGGTGGGCTGCGGAGCTACCCTTTGCCTCGATAGAGTACACCATGTCGGGGTGGGAGGTAACAACTATCTACATCATATTTACCATTATAACGGCCATAATTTGGTCAATTAATAGAAAAAAAGTGGTATCTTTGTATCGCTATGATTTCGATGGATGACCTTGACATACTACGTAGCGATGAGGTTCGCCGCGCTATTGATGAGAATATCGAGCGCGATCCTGCGCAGATAGCCCTCTCTAAGGGTGTGCCTCATGCCTCGCTTGTTGCTTCACAGGTGAAATACTTGCAGCGCGCACGACGTAAGCTACCTTCGCTCTATGCCGCACGTTGCATTATCCCCTCGCTTGCCTTTGAGCAGTCGTCGAGCCAGGAGTGTGCTCGTCGTAAGCCACTCTCGGGAGGCTCGGTCTTGGATTTGACCTGTGGCTTAGGTATAGATACTGTGGCTCTTGCCGAACGTTTTGAGCGTGTGGTGGCACTCGAACGTGACGAAGTGCTTGCCGAGGTGGTGAGATATAATCTATCGCTCTTGGGTATTGATAATGTGGAGGTTGTGAATATCGCTGCTGAGGAGTATGTGGCTACTACCAAGGAGCACTTCGATTGGGTCTTTGCCGATCCGGACCGTCGCTCGGCCGAGGGTCGCAAGATGGTATGCATGGAGGATTGCTCACCCAATATGTTGGAGCTTATGCCTCGCCTTAAGCAGATTGCTCGGCGTGTGGCCATCAAGCTCTCGCCCATGTTCGACTGCGCCGAGGCCTTCCGCTTGTGTAGCCCTGCGGAGGTAGAGGTCGTATCAATTGGTGGCGAGTGTAAGGAGGTGAACATATACACTGAGGCTCAGAGTGATACGCTGCGTGTAGCGGTCATTGGCGAAGGTGAGTGGTCCTACACTTGCGAGGATATGGCCATAGAGCCCGATTGCGACCCATTTACGATGGATGAGTTTCGCTATCTGCTTGTTCCGGATGTGGCGCTACAGAAGGCACGTGTGGCTATCGCTGCACTCTCACCTTATGCCTCCATTTGGAGCAATAATGGCTATGCCTTTGCGCGCGAGCTGCCCACCGAGCCTCTTCCGGTTAAGGTGTTCGAGATTGACACGATACTTAGCTACCACCCGAAGGATTTGAAGCGTCGCTGGAAGGGCTTGGGTATAGAACTGATGAAACGCGATACAATACTCTCGATTGATACCATACGTAAGGCTACGGCGGCGCGTGCTGGCAGCGACAGATTGGTTGCCGTAACAAATATTGGTGGAGTCAACCAAGTGATTGAATTGAAGTAGTATTTGCATAATATGAAGAGATTAAAACAGCGCATAGAACACATGGTGCACGACACGTTGTTGCGCTTCGACTACGAGAGTGGTCGAGCCTATAACCTCTTTGTGCACGGCTACCGTCTTGTCTACTACACGCTACGCAGTCGCAAGATAAACCGCACGTTTGTCGATAGTGCAGCGCTCACGCTACAGACTGTCTTTGCTGCTATCCCGCTATTGGCATTGATGTTCCTCATGTTACGCCATCTCGATATGTGGGATGCAGCATTAGAGAGTATCTATAGCACCATGCCCACCTGGCAGCAGATTATCGACCCCATGATTGAGGCTGCCACCGTTGCTGCTGATAATATCCCGAATGGCATCTTCGCCATCATGGGTATCTTTGGTCTATTCTGGATTATCTTTATCGTCTTTCGCGGTGTCGAGAACTCGTTCAACCACATCTGGGGAGTCCGCCAACCTCGCAGCTTCCTTAAGCGTTACATCTCATATATAGCCATTGTTGTTATCGTGCCGCTGTTGTGGGGTTTGGCCTCGTCGTTAGCGCTCAATGCCTATGCTTGGATGGGGCTCTCACATGAGATGGGTAGAGGTTTAGCCCACATCCTCTCCATATTGATTACGGCGACCGGTGCCTCCCTCCTATATAAGTATCTACCACATGCTGCGGTACACTGGCGCTATGCTATTATTGCCGGTAGCCTGGTGGGTCTGGTACTTATCTTGTGGCAGTGGGGCTATGTCTACATACAGAGCTACATGGCTGCCTACAACATTATCTATGGTAGCTTTGCCGCCATCCCGCTCTTTATAATATGGTTGCAGGTGTCGTGGAACGTCATCTTGTTTGGTTGTGAGCTATGCTGCGTATGGCAAAATGCTGAACGTTACCTCGACATTGACCGCCGCCGTCTGGGTATTAAGACGCTGAGACTTCAGACAATGTTACGCGTTGTGGTTATTGGCTCGGGTAATGTGGCTGAGGCCTTTGCCCGCACGCTCTCAATGAGCCGAGGCTTGGAGATTGTGCAGCTCTTTGCACGAAACGAGGAGCGTGGTCGCGCCATTGCCGAGATGGCTGGCGTGGAGTGGTGCAACGAGATGGAGAATATCGCCCCTGCCGACATCTACATCATCGCCGTGAGCGATAGGGCGGTCTCGGAGGTTGCCGCCTCGTTGGTAGTCCCCGCGGAGGCTGTTGTGGTGCACACGGCAGGAAGTGTCCCCATCGAGGCGATTCCCGAGCGAGAGGGTGGACGTGGTATTATCTATCCGCTTCAGAGCTTCACCAGTGGCCGAGGAGTAAATCTCGGTGAGGTGCCTCTGTTTGTTGAGGGTAGCGACGATATTTGTAGCGATAGAATAATGCACATCGCGTCGCTTATTAGTTCGCGCGTGGAGTATGCCGACTCGGAGCGCCGCCGTACGATACACCTTGCTGGGGTCTTTGTCAATAACTTCGTCAACCACCTCTATGCCGTAGGTGCCGATACCTTAGAGCGCGAGGGCCTCGACTTCGACATGCTAAAACCACTAATTATGGAAACAGCATTGAAGGCTGTGGCGTCGGGCGACCCTCGCAGTGTGCAGACGGGGCCTGCTTTGCGTGGCGATAAGGCTGTGACAGAGCGACATATAGCCATGCTCGAAGATGATAAACTCAGACAGGAGATATATAAGCAAATTACTGAAAGTATATGGGAAACTTCAAAGAAGATATAGCGCGTGTTGAGGCGATAGTCCTCGATGTTGATGGTGTGATGACAGACGGGGGTATCATCCCCACGCCCGATGGCGACTTTATCCGTCGCTACGATGCTAAGGATGGCTACTCTATAGCCTCGGCTATGCGCGAGGGCTTGAAGGTCTTTGTCATCTCGGGCGGCCGTGGGCGTATGCTCGAAAATAGACTTACAATGCTTGGCGTGGAGCGCATGTATCTCAATTGCATGGATAAGAGTGAGGCTATGCGCGAGATTATGCGTGACTATAATCTCGATGCCGAGTATATGATATATATGGGCGACGATATTCCCGACCTGGAGTGTATGCGCATGGTGGGCGTGCCCGTATGTCCCGCCGATGCAGCTATGGAGGTTATCGAGGCCTCGCGCTATGTCTCGGAGTTCAATGGTGGCCATGGTGCCGTGCGCGACATTATCGAGCAGGTGATGCGTGCCCAGGGTAAGTGGGCTAAGAACCTGAAGGGTGTGCTTGGCATCCCCGAGAAGAGGTAGTTCAGCGAGGAGATTTCTATGCGGAAGAGTGGGGTGTGAGCCTCACTCTTCTGCGTATATCCCCGTTCGTCATGCTATATCTACCGTTCATCCTAAAAGTGTAGCGAGGGGATTCATCTTCGATGAATAATTCGTATCTTTGCAATAGTTTGAAAACAGGTGTGTAAGCATAAATAAACCTAAAATAAAACACAGATGAAAGCACTTAACAACTTTATGGCAGCGACACGCTACGAAGCTCCCGAGATGGAGATTGTAGATGTTGCTATTGAACGCGGTTTCGAGGCGAGCAACGAGGCTGGCTTCGATGGTCCCTCATACGATGAGGAGGATGTAGAGTGGTAACCCAATGTTTAACCAAAAAATGAGCAGACAGAAGATGAAAAAGTTTTGGAATTTGATGCTTGTTGCGCTGGTTATGTTGGGTGCAGCAGCTTGTACAGAGAGTGAGGAGGTCATAGATCAGCAGATAGCTGGTGTATCGTTCTACGCTACTTTTGGCGATGACGACACCCGCGCCTATATCGATGACGCGGATGGCGATAAGACGTGGTCGACTATCTGGGAGGATGGCGATACTCTTATGGTTACCGACACTGACGATAACAGCTCTTATACGTTCGTATGTACTGATGCCGCTACAGGTAGATTTACTTGCGAGGAGAGCGCCGCAGCTAATCTTGTTGGTAAGACTGTAGAAATCAGCTCAGATAACAATGTGCATCCACGTGACTCACGTCTTGGTAAGAAGGCACTTTATGTGTGGACTACTGGTGTTACATTTACACAGGATGCAACGATTCAGCTCACATCGCAGACATCGTTCTTACGTTATACCTATGAGGGCGAGGGTGATGTTACCTTGAAATTAGAGCAACAAACATCTGATGGCCGCGAAGTCTACGCTTTCGTAGATAACAACGAGGCGACAAATGAGATTACCTTCTCGGGCATTAAGGGCGAGAATTTTGTTCCTTTCTGGTGTGGCGTGAATTCGACGGATATAGAGCGTAATGCTACATTGTCGTATTCTATTGATGGCATGAAAGTTAAGGAGACAACAATCAATAGAATCGGCTGGGGTAAGGTCTACAACCTCGGCACACTGACCGATCCAGAGCCCGAGTATGAGCTATCTGAAATATGGGGTATTGCTGGTGATTTCAACGGTTGGGCTGCTGGTACTCCAGAGCCGATGTATGTTGTCGATGATATGCTTGTAGCATTCAACCTCACCAACCTCAATGGCGGCTTCAAGTTTGTTCAGAATAAGGGCTGGGATGGTGCTAAGGGTAGTCAGAGTGCAGCTGCTGTAGCAAGTGGCGAGTGGCTCAACTGTGGCGATAATAACATCGTGGCTGCTGATGCTGCGGCTTACGACGTATACTTCTCTACGGAGCGCTCTATGTACTGCCTTGTCCCTGCAGGTGGTGTTGCTCCTGAGATTCCCGAGAAGCAGGCTATCGTATGGTCGCTTGCGGGTAGCTATAACAACTGGTCGGAGAACCCTATGACGGCAACCGATACTCCTAACCTCTTCGTGGTAAAGGGCGTTGAGCTCGCTTCGGGTGATGAGATAAAGGTTAAGGACTCTACAACTTGGGATACAAGCTTCGGTGGTGGCATCACAAACCTCAATGCAAATAGCTGGATGAAGGCCTACCTCAATGGCGCAAATATCGCTGTAGCAAAGAGTGGTACTTACGACGTATACTTCGAGTATGCTGAGGGTGCGGAGTATAGCAAGCTCTACCTTATTGAGGCTGACGCCGACTACACGGCTGCTGTAGAGCAGACCGCGAATGGTACTCTTATCCCCGATAGTGGTGAGACACCCGATGTTGAGGCTGGCGAAACGACCGAGTGGGCTCTTGTTGGCGCTTTCAGCGGCTGGGCCGATAACTATTTCGTAACAACCGCCGATGCAAATGTTGTTGTACTGGCTAATGTAACTATGGAGGCTGCACAGGGATTCCTCGTGCGCAAGCCCTCGACAGAGTGGAATGATAAGTATGGTGCAGGAGATGTAAACTACATCATGACAGACCACTATATCACAACAGCACAAAATGGTTCAGATATGTGTCTTGAGACCACAGGTACTTATGACTTCTACTTTAACATCAGTACTAAGGATCTCTATGTGATGACAGCAGGCGCCGACTACACTACAGCTACAAAGCAGACCGTAAGTGGCAAGGAACCCGAGCAAGAGGAGCCCGAGGTAACGGCAAATATGCTCTACCTCAAGCCTAACGCTAACTGGAAACAGTCTAATGCTCGTTTTGCAGCTTACTTCTGGGGTGGTACGGTTGGCGAGAAGTGGGTAAATATGACCGATAGCGATAGCGACGGCATCTACGAGCTATACATCCCTGAGGGCTACGACTACGGTTGCAACGTTATCTTCTGCCGTATGAATCCTTCGACAACAGCCAACAACTGGAACAACAAGTGGAACCAGACTTCAGACTTGAAGGCTCCTACCGATGGTAAGAACCTCTACACCGTTAAGGATGGCACTTGGGACAAGGGCGGTGGTACTTGGTCTGTAAAGTAACATTCGCACGCTATGCACAGCGAAGTCCGACCTTATGGCCGGACTTCGTTTGTTCTATGGATACCCCTATAGTCTTTGACTATACTGCAATCGGAAAGTTTAATGGAATTTGTTGGGCCTAAATTTTGAAACTCCGCAACAACCTATTATCTTTGCGCTCGAATTTGATGAATATTTAACAATTAAAACTATACACAATTATGAAAGTAGAGACTAATAAGATGGTGAGCGTAGACTATAAGCTCACCGTAGATGGTCAGATCGCAGACCAGTCACAGCCCGGTCAGCCCTTGCAGTTTATCGTGGGCATGGGTATGTTGCTTCCTAAGTTCGAGGAGGCTGTTATGGGCAAGGAGCCAGGTGAGTCGGTATCGTTCACCCTCGAGGCTAAGGATGGCTACGGCGAGATTATCCCCGAGGCTATCGTTGAGTTGCCCAAGACCGTCTTTATGATGGATGGCAAGGTTGCCGAGGATATCCTCTTCGTAGGCAGCCAGATTCCTATGGCTACAGCTGACGGTCAGCATATGATGGGCGTCGTTAAGGAGGTTAAGGCCGATACAGTGATGATGGACTTCAACCACCCTATGGCAGGCAAGACCCTTAACTTCGATGTTACCGTTGTTGACGTTCGCGACACACAGCCCGAGGATCTCGCAAAGTTTATGGGCGGCGGTTGCAGCTGCGGTGATTGCGGTGGTGACTGCGGTGACCATGAGTGTGGTGAGGGTTGCGACTGCGGCGGTTGCCACTAAAATTTCTTGTGATAGCGGCGCTTCAGCGACGCTTCAGTCCAAAGCCCGAATGGGAAATACATCAAGTATGTCCCATCCGGGCTTTGTTGTGTCAGCGCCACTGCAGCACCACTCTGACAAGAAATTCGGTTGTGGGGTCTCTGATGGTCGTGTTCGTGTGAGAGACGAAAGGTGAAAAAGTGAAGACAGTGATGACGGGTATCAGCTCCCTGGGGTCTCTTGCTCTCTTTGCCATCTCATTACTCATCTCTAATTCCTGATTTCTATTTATATTATATATAGGTATACCCCCTAAAACATCCAATATGTCAAAAAAATAGGGGGTAAATCAAAAAAAAGTAGGGTTAGTGTTTCACGTTTCGTAAAATAGTTATATATTTGCAGTCGATTTTGCGCCAAAGTCCGTTTAGGCGGTCTGGCATAAAGTTCTTTGATAGAGTGAAGATGACTTTTTTTGAAAAAAGTTGGCGAAAAATTTGCAGATTCAAAAAAAAGTTCATACCTTTGCAACCCGATACGGTTAATGCCGATGTAGCTCAGTTGGCCAGAGCAGCTGATTTGTAATCAGCTGGTCGGGGGTTCGAATCCCTCCATCGGCTCCAAGTTCCTAAAGGAGCAAACCTAAATATTGGGAAGATACCAGAGTGGCCAAATGGGGCAGACTGTAAATCTGCTGGCGCACGCCTTCGGTGGTTCGAATCCATCTCTTCCCACAACAAAACGACGCCGTCGGAGTTGCAAAGAACTTACTCAGAGATGAGTAAGGCAAACTCTGAACGGTGTATTTTTGCGGAAGTAGCTCAGTTGATAGAGCAGTAGCCTTCCAAGCTACGGGTCGCGAGTTTGAGCCTCGTCTTCCGCTCTAAGTTAAGTGCGGCACCCAGTGTGGTGTTGCGCATAATGTTGTAAAAAAGGTTTAGAAGTAACTTTAAAACTTAAATACTTATATCACTATGGCAAAAGAAAAATTTGATCGTTCGAAACCACACGTGAACATCGGTACTATCGGTCACGTTGACCACGGTAAGACTACTCTTACTGCTGCTATCACCACTGTTCTTGCTAAGGCTGGTCTTTCAGAGCTTCGTTCATTCGATTCAATCGATAACGCACCTGAGGAGAAGGAGCGTGGTATCACCATCAACACTTCACACGTTGAGTATCAGACTGCAAACCGTCACTACGCTCACGTAGACTGCCCCGGTCACGCCGATTACGTTAAGAACATGGTAACTGGTGCTGCTCAGATGGATGGTGCTATCCTTGTAGTTGCTGCTACTGATGGTCCTATGCCTCAGACTAACGAGCACGTACTTCTTGCTAAGCAGGTGAACGTTCCCCGCATCGTTGTTTTCTTGAACAAGTGCGATATGGTTGACGATCCTGAGATGCTTGACCTCGTAGAGATGGAGGTTCGTGACCTTCTTTCTAAGTACGACTTCGACGGCGATAACGCTCCTGTTATCCGTGGTTCAGCTCTTGGTGGTTTGAACGGCGAGCCCCAGTGGGAGGAGAAGGTTATGGAGCTCATGGCAAGCGTTGATGAGTACATCCAGTTGCCTCCTCGTGACAACGAGAAGCCTTTCTTGATGCCTGTTGAGGACGTATTCTCAATTACTGGTCGTGGTACCGTTGTAACTGGTCGTATCGAGACTGGTATCATCCACGTAGGTGATCCCGTTGAGATTATCGGTTTGGATGAGAAGATCCGTACTTCTACATGTACTGGCGTCGAGATGTTCCGCAAGCTCCTCGATCAGGGTGAGGCTGGTGATAACGTAGGTCTTTTGATGCGTGGTATCGACAAGAAGGAGGTTAAGCGTGGTATGGTTGTTGCTAAGCCCGGTTCAATCACTCCTCACACCAAGTTCACCGCTGAGGTTTATGTCCTCAAGAAGGAGGAGGGTGGTCGTCACACTCCATTCCACAACAAGTACCGTCCTCAGTTCTATCTCCGTACTATGGACATCACCGGTGAGGTTATGCTTCCCGAGGGCGTTGAGATGGTTATGCCTGGTGACCACGTTACTATCACTGTAACTTTGATCTATCCTGTTGCGTTGAACGAGGGTCTTCGTTTCGCAATCCGTGAGGGTGGTCGTACAGTAGGTGCAGGTCAGGTATTGAAGGTTATCGAGTAATCTTTAGTTACTACATAACACCCAAGAGGCAGGTTTTGCCTGCCTCTTACTTAGGAGCATAGTTCAAGGGTAGAATAGCGGTCTCCAAAACCGTTGATGGGAGTTCGAATCTCTCTGCTCCTGCTAATTAAAAAAGAATAAGATATGTTTAAGTATTTTAAGAATTCG
>JAGATC010000009.1 GCA_017621455.1 Alistipes sp.
GAGTATTTCAAACTCAAATACAAGTAGAAAATGCGGGCAAATACCCGCATTTATCTACTAATTTTGACCAATAAATAAAAATTGCCCCGATTTTATCTACTAATTTTGACCAATAAGCCGACCTCTGAGCCATCATCCACGAAAGAGGGGAACCCTCTGCACCGCAATAAAAAAAGCACTACCTAATAGTAGTGCTTTAATCGAGGTCTGAAGCGGATTCGAACCGCTGTACGAGGTTTTGCAGACCTCTGCCTAGCCACTCGGCCATCAGACCATTACCACTGGGCCGTAACCCAATCGAAGTGCAAAGGTAGTAATAATTTATCAATCTCCAAATTTTTAGAGATAAAAATCACTACACCACCCATGGTTATGCCTCTTCGACAGACGTTCCAATAGGTTACTTCGGGGAGTACTCTATTAAAAACTACTCCCTCACATAGTGGGGCATCTCGGCAGGAATCTCCAACGAGAACTCCACTAGGCCCGCTACCTCACCCGACTCGTACCAGGGTGTCTGGTAGATGAGCTTACGCAAGCCGCGCTTCTCGATAGTATAGCTATTATTCACGCCCTCGCTTATTAGGCGATTGATAATCTGGCGCGAACGCTCCGAGTGGCAGGGTATCATCGACTTATTGCGCACATCGCCATTAACCTCGATAGAGCGCTTATTCTGGTAGAGTACAACGCCATCGAGGTCGCACACGGTGATGGCGCAGGTCTTTAGCGTGTCGCCCCAGGGGCAACGGATATCATCAAAGTTCATCGGTTATATAGGTTTTAGTTAGTTTAATCTATAAGCATTTTTGACGCCCTTAATACGGCGCAGCGAGTGCAGCAGCATATCGACGATGCCACTGCTCGGCACCTCGACGATAAGCTGTGCCGAGGCTGTGCCGTCGCCCTTAGGCATATAGTTGATGCCGCGCACCGAGAGTTTTAGTTCCTTGCTTGCCACGTCCATGATAGTCGTTGCGAGGCCGGGAATATCGGCAGCCGTGACAGCCACGGTGATGCGGAAGGCACCTGTAGCATCATCCCTCCAGCGCGCCTCCATAACACGGTAGGGGTAGCGCTCGCGCATACGGCGGGCATTGGGACAGTCGCTGCGGTGGATGGTGATGCCCGAGTTGATGGTGACAAAGCCAAAGATGTCATCACCCTTAATGGGGTTGCAGCAGCGGCCAAGTTTGTACTCTATATTATTTATGCGCTCGTCGATGACGAGGGCATCGCTATTACGTGGCACCTCCGTCTCGCGCTCCTCGCGCAGGCGTGCCTTACGCTCCTCAACCTCGGCAGCGGCCTGGCGGCGCTCCTCATCGGCCTCGCCCGAGAGCCAGCGCTGAAGGATCTCCTTAATGGAGGCAATGTCTACCTTCTGGTCGGCAATAAGCGTATATACCTCATTGCCACGGCGCACCTTATAATGTTTGCACAAGTAGGCAACAGCCTCATCTATAGCGATGTCGAGCTTCCAGTTCTTGAGTTTACGCTCGAGCTCCTCGCGGCCGAGGCGTGCGTGCTTCTGCTGCTCCTCACGGATATAGGCGCGGATGCGGCTACGAGCCTTCTGCGTGACACATATCGAGAGCCAGTCGGCCTTGGGCGTCTGGTCCTTGCGCGTAAGCACCTCGCAGATGTCGCCATTATGCAACTGCTCCTTGATGGGCACCACACGGCCACCAATCTTGCCGCCCACACAGATAGCTCCCAGTGAGGTGTGTATATCGAAGGCGAAGTCGAGGACTGTAGCTCCCTCGGGAAGTTTACGTATGTCGCCCGAGGGTGTGAAGACGAATATCTCTCCCGTTGAGGGCTTGGCATCGAAGCGGTGGGCTATAGACTCCGAGGTGGTATCCTCAAGCAGTGCGCGTAGCCTCTGCAGCCACTCCTCAGCACCCATGCCTCCCTGCTTGACACCCTTATAGCGCCAGTGTGCGGCGATGCCTCGCTCGGCAACCTCGTCCATACGCTCGGTGCGTATCTGCACCTCCACCCAGCGGCCGTCGTCCGTAACAACAGTAGTATGTAGCGACTCGTAGCCATTCGACTTCGGTATAGATATCCAGTCGCGCATACGTTCAGGATTGGGGCGGTAGAGGTCGGTGACGTGCGAGAATACCGTCCAGCAGAGGCGCTTCTCGCTCTCTGGAGGGCAGTCGATAATAATGCGCAGGGCGAAGATATCAAAGACACCATCGAAGTCAACCTTCTGCTTGCGCATCTTCTGGAAGATAGAGAAGACGGATTTGGTGCGGCTCTTGATGTGGTACTTGATGCCATCGCCATCGAGTAGTCGGCGCACAGGCTCCAGGAAACGCTCAATAAAGGCTAGACGCTCCGCCTCGCTCTCCTTGAGAGAGTGGACGATATGGTTATACTCCGCGGGCTCGAGGTACTTCAACGAGAGATCCTCCAACTCGCTTTTGATGCTATAGAGACCTAATTTATGGGCGATCTGCGCATAGAGGTTAAGGCTCTCCCAGCTCTTCTTGCGGCGTTTTTTCTCGGGGAAGAGGTCGAGCGAACGCATAACCTCAAGTCGGTCGGCGAGCTTGATGAGGATGACGCGGGGGTCTTCCGAATACGAGACTATCATATCGCGGAAGTCCGACGCCTGCTCCTTCGACACCTTGAGCTTGATATCCGAAATCTTAGATAGCGCCAGGGCGATGCCGAGCACCTCCTCGCCATAGTCGTGGCGGATGGTCGCAGAGAGCTCCTCAAGACGCTCGGGATGGTCCTGCACGGCGATGCGCACAACGTCGTGAACAATGGCGGCAATGGTGGAGTTACGTCCCAAGCCTACCTCCTCAGCCACGATGCGTGCCACGGCAGCACCATGGTCGAGCATGGGAGAGGAGTCGTAGCGCAGTGCCACAAATGTCTCAAGCTCACGTGCCGCGAAGCATAACGAGCTATCGACCATAGTCTGCGTAAGCTCCGAGAAGGTGGCCTTGACGACTTGGCGCAACTCCGAATATCTATTTAATATCTCGCTGTTATTCATATCTTTAGCTAATGTTTATCGTTTTCGTACTACAACCATATCGTCGCTGCCCGTGGCATACAGCCTACGCTCATCGTTCGAGAGCAGCTCCTCTACGGCAATACGTTCCACCTCGAAGCCAGCACGACGTAGGCGGTCGTCATAATCGCGGCCATAGACACGGCGGTGGTCATACTGGCCAAAGAGGCGCGTACGCTCCTTGGGGTCGGTGATGGTGTCGTCCTCGAAGGTGACAGCGCGCGACCTATCCTCTGGAACAAGCATTATACCCCAACCTCCTGGGCGCATAATACGATACAATTCGTTCAGCGCCATAGCATCATCCTCGACATGCTCCAGAAGGTGGTTGCAGATGACTACATCTACCGAACGATCCTCCATAGGAATATGTTGCACGTCGAAGTGCATATCGGCCAAGGGTGACTCCAAATCGGCTGTAATATACCCCGCATGCCCCTTATAATGGCGCTTGAAGTGGCGCATAAGCGATACCTCGGGGGCTATATGAAGCAACGTGGGGTGGGAGTCGAAGAGCGAACTGTGACGCTCGAGCCAGAGCCATATAAGTCGGTGGCGCTCAAGCGATAGGCAGCTGGGACATAGGGCATCCTCGCGCGAGGTAACATAGCCGTATGGCAGAAACTTTCGTCGCTTAGCTCCGCACATGGGACACTCGCGGCCACGACCAACGTAGGCGAGACCCATAACGGGTACCGCCCTCCCCGCCATGCGCTGCAACCAGCTGCGCGGGATATGGTTCAAAGCCCAACGTATTGCCCCTTTTAGCATAGCTTAGAATGGGGTTGAAGTTATCTTCTCAAGCTCCAACTGGGTGAGGGTAAGCTGTCGACGACACTCCGCAACAAGGTCGTTGGCGCGCTTAACCGTAGCAGCTAACTCGCCAATCTCAACCTTACCACTACGCAAGCGCTCCAATATCTGCTCGAGCTCCTTGGTGGCCTCGGTATAGGTAATAGTTATCTTTGTCTTCTTTGCCATATATGGTTAACGTTTTTTCGGTGTAACACTCTTAATCTCAGCTCCTATTGAGCCGTCGTATAGCTCAATGTCGATGCTATCGCCCACGTGGCCGTCGTCGACGCTCTTTAGGGCTCTGTCGCCACTACGTGCCACGGCAAAGCCGAGGCGTAGGATGTTATCTATCGAGTAGCTTTCGAGCGCTCGCTCTGCCTCCGTGAGGCGCTGGTGCTCGAGCGAGAAGATGAGCTCGATGCGGCTATTGAGAGCACTTTTAATCATATTGAGGCGATTTTGTTCGTTGCTAATGAACGAGTTAGCCAGTCGCTCAATGTCAGTGCCGAGGGTGTAAATCTTCATTTGCTCCTCGTGCATATATCGCTCCACAAGGGTGGCGATGTCGGCGGCATAACCTTCAATAGTCGTCAGCTCATAGTCGACCATCTCCACAAGCTTCGTAGCCACAGCCGTGGGGGTCTTGAGTGAGGTGTGGGCGACCATATCGACCACCGAGACATCCTTATCGTGACCGATACCCGCAAACACGGGCAGCGGAAACTGTGCAACGCACAGAGCGATATGGTAGGAGTCGAAGAGCGCAAGGTCGCTCGTAGAGCCACCACCGCGAATGATGGCAACGACATCGAACTCGCTCTCTCGCTCCGCAATGGCCGAGAGCGCCGCGATGACACTCTGCTCGGCCGCATCACCCTGCATAAGGCTCTCAAACAGAGTGACCTCAAAGCGGTAGGCGGGTCGACACAGCTCGTTCATAAAGTCCTGATAGCCAGCTGCCGTACGACTCGACACTACGGCGATACGTAGCGTGGGGCGGGCGAGTTCCAGCTCACGGTTCATATCCCATACGCCATCGCTCTGGAGGCGAGAGATGGTCTCTCTGCGGCGGCGCTCAACCTCACCAAGCGTATAGCTCGGGTCGATGTCGATAATCTGCAACGAGAAGCCGTAGAGCTCGTGGTAGCTCACCACGACACGCACCAGAACACGTAGTCCTGCACGTAGCTCAGACCCCGTAGCCGCCTCGAACATAGAGGCGAGCGAGAGGTAGGCCGAACGCCAGATAACAGCACGCGCCTCGGCACGCGGAGCACCATCCGAAGCACCCTTCTCCACGAGGTTCAGGTAGCAATGTCCCGTGCGGTTGACCTTAAGCTCCGAGATCTCGGCACTTATCCACACCGGCTCCGTGAAGCGGCTCTCGAGCGTGGTACGCACCATGCGTTGCAGGTCGTAGAGCGTGATGTGGCGGTCTGAGGTGGGAGCTATATTCATAACTTTCGGCGGTAAGTGACTACAAAATTACAACAAATTGTTCCGCAGGAATATCCTTGCCTACAGGTAGTTGCAGGTTTACAAGGTGTAGACTCTCGATGGGGTTACCGTCACGCATGGCGGGCTGCCAGCGTGGAGCCTCGGAGATAGCCTTGGTGACACGCTTCAAAAATTGGCGCGAGGTGCTATCCAATACTTCTGTCACATGTGCCACGCCATCCTTATCGATGGTGATGCGCAGCGAGACACGCTCGGCGGGCATATTAGACTTCCACTTGACATGCTTTGAAAGGTAGGTGGTGAAGTTGTCCGTACCCTCGGCAAAGAATGTCGCAGGCGTGTCGTACACAAGACGCACCATAATGACTCCCTCCGAGGCCGCCATGCCCCACTGTGCAATGGTCTGCTCATCGGCCGGAAGCACATCGATAGACTCAATGTCGCTCTGCGGAATGGACTCTATGCCGTCGACAATCTTGCCATTAACAACATACAACGGCTGCTGCGCCACAGCATTAGCGGCGCACAACAACATCATTAGCAGTGCAATACAACGATACATGGTTACAATTTGAACTTGTACGATATGCCAAAGATGTGGCGGAACTCATTCTCCTGAAGGTAGCCCTTAAGGTCGCCCTTATTACCCTTGTAGTCGATGTTGTAGCCACGGTCGTAGTCGAAGTAGTAGTAGAAGTCGAGGCGGTGGTTACGCGAGATGCGGAACTTAGCTCCCACACCAGCACGGTAGCGTGTGACGTAGTTGTCGGTAGAGAACTCTGCCTCCTTATAGTTTGCCACAACCTGAGGAGCATTTAGCGTATTGTGAAGCTCGAAGAGCACGTATGGCGACCACTTCGAGTGGCGGATGCTATACTCGGCCATAAGGCGCGAGCGGAGGATAAGCTCACTCTGTGGCTTCTCGAAGCGGTTTACCGAGTCGGTACGGAACGTGGTCTGCAGGCGCTCACGCAACGATAGCTCCACGCGACCCACCTGAACACGACCCTCGAGGTTGACGTTCAGACGGTGGCGAGGCCTCTCCCAGTCGCGTACGATGTGGTCGTAGTTGTTTATAAGCGCATAGTCTACGCCAACATTGAAGTACTTACACACCTCGTACTCAGCGCCAAAGGTTGTCTGGAAGCGGTCGACGGAGCCGAGGTCGTTATTTAGGCGTAGCTGCAAGCCGGCCTCGAGCGAGAGGTTCTTGACGGGAGACCATTCGAAGGCGCCCTCAACGCGGGCACGAAAGTCGTTGGTGTTGACAACCGCAGGAGCGGGAATATCCTGTGCCACGACATTTGTTGCGAGGCACACAAAAGCTAATATCGCGAAAAGTCGTTTCATAATAGTTACTCGTTATTAAATGCGTTTTTCTCGTTGATTTTGAGGGTGCTATCCGTCATGGGACGCTCACCCTTCATAGGTCGATAGTAGACCTTAAGGAAGGCTACATCGCGCAAAAAGTCTACATTGCCCACATCTACACGCGTCACCTTATGGCCGAGCCTCTGCTCTAAGTCGGCGATAAGCTCCTCGCGACGCTCGGGGCGTATAAGCTCTATACGCTCATAGCATACCAGCTTCGAGGCCTCGCGATTACGACCCACAACATACTCCACAACCACAAGCAATGCAACAAGCAGCAGGTTGGCAATTAGTAGTTGATCATTGATGACATTGATGCCATTAATTACCGACGTGGCAATGGTGATAAAGAGGTAGGTCATCTCGCGGATGGGCACCATCTCGGTACGATAGCGCATAATACCGAATATCATAAAGAGACCCAGACCCACGGTGATGTCGAGGCTCACGCCACCCATAAAGTAGAGCAACATGAAGACCACAGCCGAGAAGAGCATGAAGGTAACAGCAAAGTCCTTACGGCGACTCTTCGGGTAGTAGAAGAGCCATATTATTGCCGAGCACATCACCACATTGAAGAGGAACTGTATGGCAAGTAGCGCAATGGGCGCAAGGTCGAAAGAGGCGAGGTCGACAAAGCTGCGATTAGCCCCCTCAATGGCCGCCATCTCACCATCAATCATGGTGGGAGGAATTTCTAACTCTAATATATTCATAGCTTTACATATTTATTTGTTACATTACTATCATTGGTATCGAAGCCTAAGCGCTTCTCAATATCGCGAAGCTTGAGTTTGAAACGGTTTCTCTTTATAGACTCCACCGTGAGTGTCGTACCCAAGCAATACTTGCTCACCTTGAGCGGCGCTATGCGCATATCACGAAGTATACGCTTCATCGTAGAGATGGTATTACCATCCTGCTTAAGCTCGACGATAGCCATGCCCGGAATCGTGGCAACACGGCGGGTGCGGACATCCTCGTAACTTAGTCCCAAGTCGATGGTTAGGCGCTCCGTAAGCTCGGGGTTGACCAGCGTGATGCGCGTGAAGCGCGTGGCAAGCGCCGGAGAGACATCATCAATAGCGTACCGAGCATTTTTATTGTAGAAGCTTACGGCATCCGAGGCGTTGTTAAAGTCGTGCAACTCGCTCTGTGCGATGGCAATACGTCGCTTCTTTGTTCTACCTCGATTGGTCTTGTTCTTAATCTCCAAGAAGGCTTGTGCGGTCTCTACATATAGTCTCGTTCGTATCTTCTGGCGCGTGAGTTGCTGGTTATGATGCACACGGAACATATCACGCTCCGAAGTGTCGTAGTAGAGCGTATCGTAGCGGCAGGCACGCACGCCGTCGATAACCTGCACGCGATAGCCACACTTCGCAGCACTATGCAACATATCGAGCACCTCAGCCTCCGAGAGCACATACTTGGTGTCGATGCGGTTCATGAGCTTAACATCACGCATCTCATCGAGCGTGATGCTTGCCATATCGCGCCACAACGGCATGGTGTTCAAAGCCTCGTATGTCAACTCTCCCCTATGCATCGCTACTCGTAGGTGTACTCAAACTGACGGTATGAGTTCAGGGTGCCATTGGCAGAATAGTTCATACGGCGCGTGCATACACCATCGGCATCGTACTCGAAAGTACGCACCTTGTCGAGCTTGTTGCGCTCGTTATATACACGCTCCTCAACAAGCTGACCCTTAGCATTATACTTAAACTCTGAGCGCCACGCTAAGCGTGTACCAAAGTCGCTATATTCCGCCTCCTCGATAAGCTGTCCCTGGGCATTGTATATCTCGGCGTGGTCCACCCACTTCTTCCTACCATCGGGCGTGGTCTTCCACTCCTTAACCGTAAGTTTCTTACCCTTGGCACGAGCCATGTCGGGACGCTCAGGACCCTGCGCCAAAGCCATAGAGAGGCTGGCACCAAGGAAGAGCATTAGCATCATTATACGCTTGCTAATCATAGATGTAGCTATTTTAAAGCAAAAAACGACCAAACCCAACGAGGGCCTGGTCGAAATTTGCAACTTTTATTGATTCTGAATCTTTACTTGCGAAACCAAAGTTGTCTAATCTATCTCTCCATCCCTCTACAACTCGCTCTCCTTCAATCGCTCGGCATTCTCCGCAACGATGAGTTGATCGATGACATCCTGAATGTCGCCATCCATAAATGCCGATAGGTTATAGATGGTGTAGTTGATGCGGTGGTCGGTGATACGACCCTGTGGATAGTTGTAGGTGCGAATCTTCGCCGAGCGGTCACCCGTCGACACCATAGTCTTACGCTTCGAGGCAATCTCGTCGAGGTACTTCGAGTACTCGAGGTTGAAGACACGCGTACGTAACTCCTCAAACGCCTTGTCGAAGTTCTTGAGCTGCGACTTCTGATCCTGGCACTGAACAACAATACCTGTGGGGATGTGGGTAAGACGGATAGCCGAATATGTGGTGTTAACCGACTGACCACCAGGACCCGACGCACAGAAGATATCCTTACGTATGTCGTTCATCGAAATCTCAATATCGAACTCCTCAGCCTCGGGCAAGACAGCAACCGACGCTGCCGAGGTGTGAACACGACCCTGTGTCTCGGTCTGGGGTACACGCTGAACACGGTGTACACCCGACTCATACTTCAAGGTACCATATACCGACTGACCTGTAACCTTCAACACTACCTCCTTGTAGCCACCTGCAGCACCATCGCTCGACGAGGTGATCTCATAGCGCCAACCCTTCGACTCGATATACTTAGTGTACATACGCAACAGGTCGCCCGCGAAAATCGCCGCCTCGTCGCCACCCGTACCACCACGAATCTCGACAATGGCATTCTTGTCGTCCTGAGGGTCCTTGGGGATGAGCAAGAGCTTAATCTCCTCCTCCATCTTCTCGATGGCGGGCTCCAGTGTTGCTATCTCCTCACGTGCAATCTCACGGAACTCCTCATCCTTCTCATTTGCAAGCACATCCTTTGCCTCAGCAAGGTTTGCAATGGCGGTGCGGAAACGATCCGAGGTCTCGACAATGGGCTCAAGCTCCTTGTACTCCTTGGTTAGTTGCACGAACTGCTTTACGTCTGCAATAACTTCGGGGTCGGTGAGCTTCTGACCAATCTCCTCATACTTAAGCTTTAGGCCATCGAGACGAATTAGTATTGAATTATCTGCCATAATCTTCGGTATGTTACGTAACTAAAGTTGACTTACTCCTATAAATATTATATTTCCGCGCAAATATAACGAAAAATTTTCATTCTTCGTGCATTCTCCCACGACTTTACTGCACGATAGCATTTCGATAAAGCAATTTCGCTAATCAATTGAAGATTAAATAATTTGATTTCTTTCTAAAATTTTTAGTAAAAATATTTGACTAAAACTCTTGACAAGGGCATTTTTACGTTGTATATTTGCACTGTGAAACGAGACATAGCAGAGACAATGCACTCGAGTAATTAACAACGAACTTTATTGCTTAACATAGTTATCAACATAACTAAAACGCTGTTATACTCACGATTAGAAGGTGTTGTCATCACAAAATAACAAATTATAAACATAGTTAGCAACATTTAGAATACACCATGTTCAGATGGTGTAGCAGAGAGAGTAACGACTATTTTTAATAAATTAAATTATTTAATATGAGATTTATACAATTACCCAAAGATGGAGCCTCATGGCAAGAGCCGCTTCGCTACAAATTTAGCACCGAGAGCACCGAACCAGAGAACCTCACTGTGGAGATTATAGACGAGACGCTGCAACAGACCATAGCCACGTTAAACCTCTACGCAACGTCAAAAGGCGACATAGACATCGCCCCATATCTCCGCGACAGGCTTAAGCTAACACCCGCAACGAGCACACGAGCGATAATCCTCTCACGATCGCCGTCGGCAATAGCTGTGAGCGTTGTAGTAAATGGAGTGAAATCTGCCGTACGTCACTTCTTCCGCGCAGCCCACGACTACAACCTTATAGGTATGCTCAGCTACCACGCCGCAACCCGCAGCATTAGACGTGGTGACGCCATACGACTAACCCTGTTCGCACAGGCAAATATCATGGTCACAATAAACTACGATAGCGTAGTCTCCATCTCGCCAACACAGCATAACCTATTGACCAAGGGTATGCCTGCCGAGATAGTGATTCCAACAGAACAACTACGAGGCACAAAGAGCGTAGAGATAACCATACTGTACGACGGCACTAAGACTGAGACGGTTACCTATATGATTGAAGCAGCAAACAGCGCGTCGAGACGACTCGTATGGTACAACCCCATGGGCGGCATCGAAGGCTACACGTTCGGCCACAGCCTGCGATTGGGCTACAACATCAGCTCCGAGGAGATTGCGGGAGTTGACAAAGAGATGCTCAAGTGTGTGGAGGGCAAGCAGAGACATCGCCTATGCACGGGTTATGACACATCGAAGGAGATAGCACGAGTGATGGAGCTACTACTATCGCCCATGGTCTTAAGCGAGCAATCGGGCTTATGCACACCCATAGAAATCGAGAATCGAGAGGTCAGCTTCGACTCCAAAGGCCTATTACATTCGTTTGCTCTCGACATCAGCGAGCAGTGGAAAGGGGGTAAGCTATGATTAGGGTGACCATAGATGGCGTAGAGTGTAGGCTACGCAACGATAAACAGATTGAGCTACCGCACTACAACGCTAATCGCTTCGAGAGTGTGCAGACATGGCGCGATGGCGAGGAGATAGAGTTTGAGGCAATAGCAACACCTGAGCTTAGGACACTAACGGGACATGCCGAGGATATGCACCGCACGGAGTCATTCAATACCAAGCAGCACAGGGGCGTGGTAGAGGTCGATGGCGTGACACTCTTCGAGGGAGATGCTGTGATATGTGGAGCAGAGCGCAAGGGTAAGAACATCTATTACCGCATAATGCTGAGGACCAAGGGCAGTGAGTTGGCGCATAACGTGGCACTAACGCAGCTAAAGGCGAGTAGCGTCAACTCGACGATGGTGATGAACATATCGAACATCGAGCGTTCGTGGAGCGAGACAGCCCCCGTGCACATGCTCCCACTACGCCACGACAGCTACCCTAAGCCCGAGGAGACGGGGCTATACGTAACGCAGAGGCCGTTAATGCCCAACGACTACCACCCCTTTCTGTCGGTGCGCGAGATCATCAACAGCATAATGCGCGACTCGGGGTACACCCTTCACAGCAAATTCTTCAATTCGGAGATTGCTAACCGCCTGCTAATCAGCGGAGCATACAGACGTATCGACACCACTCTCCTGCAGGCGACAATGGGCTTCAAGGCCATGCGTAGCCACTCAGCCACAGCCGCAGCAGGGGATGACGGCAGAGTATACCTCTGGGAGCCTATCTTCGGACCCAACGTGGGTGCCATAGTCGACACCGTGACCGCAACGACACTCGATGAGGAGGGTAACATGATGAGCGAGACATACAGCAATGGTGGATGCTTCACCTTTGATGAGGGTAGACCAATCTTTCGACCCACGCGCGAGATAAGCGTGGCATTCGACCTACATCTGCGCTACACAACAGAATACACGATAGCCTCGTCGCGCTACCTTAAGGGCTTCACCGAGCTGCACATCAGCAACGACTGTTGTGTGGAGGTGGTGCTAAATAATCCCTATGTCGATGTTCGCAACGATGTCTCGGGAGGATACCAGTATAGGCTCTTTATATTCGACTACGACGCTAACGCCAGATATATGCTTGAAGGGTATGGCGAGGTGAATGGCAAGGTGAGCGACGTGGTATTCGACAGTGAATACTCTGGAGCAACACGCCTCATGGTCATGAACACCCAGCAAAACACGTGGGAGGAGTTCACCGGAGATTGGGCACTATACAGGGGCTTTGTCGAGGAGAGTGGCACGCGTGATGTGGTCATCAACCTACGCACACCCTTTGAGAGCATAACGCCTTCAAGCCCAAAGCTTTTCAATAACATTGACTTTGGTGGTGCGCTACCAGGACAGAAGCTCACGATACATGCTGGGTGCAGCGTAACACCCGTATTTAGTGGCGCAGTGGGATATGGTCAAGAGATTGACTTTAAGGAGATTGCAAACATAGATATTACGCAAGCAGAGCTCCTTGAAGCACTCGCACACATGTTTAACCTACGATTCTACGTCCACGAACCCTCGAAGAGTCTCTTTGTGGAGCCATACGACGACTTCTACGGCGACACGATTGTGGACTGGAGAGATAAACAGATAGGCGACAATGAGCTACTCAGCGAGTGTGCACTCGAAGGCTATCAACGTGTACGACTATGCTATCAACCTACCGATGGTGCTGCAGCGCGCTACACCCATGGCGAAGCAAAGGAGCTGGGGTCTTGGGACCGTCATGTTGAGAACTATGCCGTAAAGCGTAGCACCCACACCCTTCTCAACCCCCTCTTTCGACCCACAGCCTCCTTCGCCGGAGCCACCCCATCGGCACCCTCAGCCATGGTGCTAACGGTGGGAGACCGCGACATGCTTGATGCCAACGAGTATGTAGAGCCACGCGTGGTACTATACTTTGGCGTACAGCCACTGCCCGAGGGTGAGTTTTGGCCATCGATAATAGGCACCAATGGCTACCCCATGGCTGCATTTCACTCCAAGGAGATGGCATCGACGCTATGCTTCGACGACAGAGACGGCTGTACGGGTCTGCACCAATACTACGACACGGAGCTTGCGGAAGAGACTGAGCGACAGTTGCTTCGCTGCGACATACGTCTCGAGCCAAAGGAGTATGCTATGCTATTCGACCCCTACAGCGAGGGCGCCATGCTACGCTCTCACTTCCGACTCGAAGCATGTAGCCAGAACGCCCTATTTAGACTCGTAGCCATAGAGAGCTACAACACTCAAAACCATACGGCACGCTGCCTGTTTGCACGACGCCTGGCAGACTAACCAAAACAACCCTAAACCCCTATTAGCATGACAACAAAACATAATAAACCCTCTTTTTGCCCCTCACGTCGATATGAACGCCTCATCGGCACACTCCTAAACAACGACCTCATCGACCGCTCAAGGCTCGAAAAGAGAGCCATGCATCGCCGCGTAGCTGAGCTTACGGGACGCTTCCGCGGACGCTGCCACGCCATGCTACTGGTAGCCAACGAGTTTCTATGCTCGTACGAGAAGGTACGCTCGGCCGTATACGAAATCGACAAACACAAATCAAACTTTTCGACAATGGAATCAACAATCAACATCAACAACGAGGCCGAGGTCACAACGATTGACATCGAGGGCACGATAGGCCTCTCCGAGTCGTGGCAGTTCGACAACCCCGAGAGTCGCGTAGCTACATACGAACGATTCAAGGAGTGCGTGGCACGCATCGCCGACATCAAAAATGCCCACATCCGCGTGAACATCCGCTCGACAGGTGGCGACGTAAACGACGCTATGCTCATCTACGAGGCACTAAAGGCCACAGGGGCACACATCACAACATGCTGCTACGGTTACACCGCCTCAGCAGCGACAATCGTGGCGCAGGCTGCAAGCGAGGGCTGCCGACTTATCGCCCCCACATCACTCTATCTTATCCACAACTCGCTATGCTCTGTGGAGGGTAATGCCGAGGAGCTTAAGGCCGAGGTGGAGCTACTGCGCCAGACAGATGAGCGCATCGCCGAAATCTACGCCGCACGCTCAGGCCGCGACAAAAGCGCGATGGCCACACTTATGGCTGAGAATGGAGGCAAGGGACGCTGGTTGGCACCCGCCGAGGTAATAGCCGAGGGTCTGGCCGACGCTCTCGAGGGCAACGCCCCCGTAGAGAAGAAGAGCGAGGGGGTGATGGATCGCGCTAAGCACGGCGTCGAGGCTCTGCTCAGAGCCATAGGCATAGAGACTAAGAGCCTAACGACACCCGACGTTGCCGACGACATCAACTACATCCCACACAACAACACACTCACTGAGAGCCACGTAGCACTCGAAGAGAAGCAGCAAGCGGTGCGAGCCACCAGAGTGAAGGAGGTGGATGACCCCGACCTTAGAGAGATGCCCCACAACGAGCGTATGCGTGCCTACGATAACGATGCTCGAACAATGCGAATGCGATAACCAAACTTTACGACAACACCTTGTTGTTATGACCGTTAAGGTCAACCCAAAAAATAACCATTTAACCATCTAAAACACTAACACTATGGGACTTATTGAAAATCCTAAGACCTACACTGGTCGCGACCTTGAGACAATCTTTTTCCGCCCAATGTTTGCGGGCGAGAACGCCGAGCAGCTCGGCATCCACACCCTCTACAACATGCCTGTGCCTACAACCGTGCAACTTTGGTCTCCAAAGAGCGACATCCTGCAGGAGTACTCAGCAGGATGGAATGGCGGCAGCACATCGCTACACCAGCAGAAGACCATCGAAATGTTTAAGATAAAGGCCGAGGTGGGCTTCTCCGCAGCAGACTACTTCCAGCAGGTGTACGAGCTTATCACGGGCCGTGCCGACGTAAACCTCGACGACCTCACAGGCACAGAGCTTGAGCAGGCCGAGACCGAGATGTTCCGCAAGTCTATCGCCGAGAGTGTGCGCGTGTCGATGTGGTTGGGTGACACCGAGGCATCGAAGTTCAATAACTTCAACGGCTTCCTAACACTCGCAGCGAAATACGCAAAGATGAATCAGGTGGCTACCGTCAACTGCTCAAGCCTTACCCCCGACAAGGATAATATCATCGATATTCTGCACAACATGTGGGTGGCAGCCCCCGCAAATTTGAAGGCTCTTAAGGCTGAGGGTAACCTCGCTTACTTCCTCACCACCGACCTATACGACGCCTACGAGCAGTATCTCGACCAGTTTGGCGCCGATGGCTCTTATACCGATATCGTGTCGGGTCGTCGCGAGCTATCATACCACGGCATCAAGCTCGTAGATATGGGCGTCTCGCAGTATATGCCTCACTCCTCAACCAATGCCAGCAGCTTCTGCATGCTCACCGACCGTCGCAACCTCGTGCTCGCGGTAAATACTGCCGACTACCCTGGCTCGGAGGTGCGCATGTGGTACAACCCCGACGAGATGGAGAACCGCCAGCGTGCTATCTTCATGGTGGGCTGCGAAATCCTCGATGAGGGACTCATGGTATATGCCGACTTTGCTAACGCCTAAATAGCTTGTGACAAATGAATAAAAACATCCAACGCGTGACCATCACACGCAACCGTGCCGAGCCCCTACTGGGCTCGTGCACGGCATCGGGCGACGCTACAACCAAGGTGTGGCAATGGGGCGGTGACAACATGCTACCCTACGCCCTCTCGCTTATCGCCCGCAACTCGGTGGCTCACCGACGCATAATCAACGACAAGGCAAACTACATTGCAGGCAAGGGTGTCGTATGCGACGATAGCCTCCACATCGTTAAACGTCTAATATCCAGTGTCAATGGCGACGGTGAGACGCTGCGCAGCGTGATAGCTCGCTTAGCCTTAGACGAGGCTATGTTCGGCAACGCCTTTATGGAGGTAGTAACCGACTCCCAGCACTCCTTTCTCTCGCTATACCACATCGACGCCTCGAAGTGTCGAATAGCTCGCGACAGCGAAAACGTCATCCTCCACCACGACTGGCAAACATTCCGCAGCTCGGAGGCTACAACACTCCCGCTATACCCCACTTTCCGTGAGCAGGAGGACGGCACACTACGCGCGGTGGTGCACTACAAAGACTACGAGCCCATGTTCTCGCACTATGGCGTAGCTCCCTACATCGCAGGACTCGACGCCGCAGCAATACTATACAAGACAGACCGTTGGAATCTGTCGCGCATAGACAACTCCTTCCAGCTCTCGGGAGTGATGATGCTCGACGGCATTGCTGGCGATGAGGATGAGGCAAACCGCTTAGTGCGCATAGCCGAGGAAAAGTTCTCGGGAAACCCCGGGCAGGTGCTCTTCGTACTACGCAATAGCTCTAAGGATGATAGCTCACAATTTATTCCCATCGACTCTAATGCTGATGGAGACTGGGCTAAGCTCCACGAGCAGGCCGAGAGTGACCTTGTCGTAGCACACTCATGGTTCCGCTCACTGTGTGGCTTGGACTACGCCTCGGGCTTCTCCACAGACCGCATCCTGCAGGAGTATGAGGTGGCACTCAACACCGTTATTCTGGCACAACAGGAGCAGCTATTGGAGCCCATACGCGACATTATCACGCTAATTTTTGACATCAACGCCTCGTCGCTAAGCATCGTCAACAAACCACCACTACGCTCTAAACCTTCATACATGAGGGTGTGGGAGGCTCGTAAGGCTGATGGCCTCGACTACGACGAAAGCGACCCCCTGCAGCAGCTCTTCCTCGCCGAGATCTCATCATCGAAAACACGCAAAACAGAGTAGACAATGAAGACACTTATTACCGCAAGCCAGGTTATATCCCTGGCATTCAGCCCCGAAGAGCCATACAGCAGCTCGCTCATCACCACCTCAGATATTATCGAGGCAGAGAGCCGGCATCTGCGTCCTATTGTCGGCGACGACCTCTATAATGCCATGCTCCACGGCTCATATGGCGAGCTTGTTGACGACTATGTAGCGCCCATGGTCGCTGCATGGACACGATACATCGTAGAGCCGTTGATACCCTCACGTACATGTACCATCCACACCACTGAACGTATAACCGAGGCGATGAACGACTACGCCGAGCGACAGATGAGAGCATTGGGCGATAAGGCCTCAACCCTCTCCCGACGCCTATCCGACCACCTCAACGCCAATCGCTCAAGCTATGCCGAGTACAACCCTAATAGTAACCCTCTAAATCGCTGTTTTATCTATGGAAATATTATTCAAGTACGTTAGCGGTGCTCTCGCAGCACTTCTGGGCATGCTTTGCCCCATCACCCCACTTGTCACCACAGCTATGGTGTTTATCGCCATCGACTTCGTTACGGGCATCATCGCCTCACACGCTGAGGCCAAGCGCAACAATAAGCCATGGCGCTTAGAGAGCCGCAAGATGTGGCGCACGGTGGTTAAGGCCGGATTTGTGGCACTCGCCATAGTTATGATGTGGACAATAGACTCCATCCTCTTGGGCTTTATGCACCTCAACCTCGCCAACATCTTCACAGGCTTTGTGTGCGGCGTGGAGCTGTGGTCGTTCATCGAGAATGCTGCACGCATCAGTGGCTCGTCGCTATTCGAGTGGCTCAGTCGCTGGTTGAAGCGACGCATAACAAAGGAGGTGGGCAATGAGTAGAGGACTTCGTAACAACAACCCGGGAAATATCCGTAGGTCGAGGGTGCGCTACCAGGGTGAGGTGCGCCCAAGCCGCGATGCCGACTTCAAGGAGTTTGAGACTATGGCATACGGCTACAGAGCCATGTTTGTGCTCCTGGATACCTACAGTAGCCGCTATGGTCTCCACACCATACGTAGCATGCTCAATCGCTATGCACCACCCGAGGAGAACCTGACAGAGAGCTACATACGCTTCGTCTCCGACTACTCGGGCATTCTGCCCAACGAGATGGTAGACACACGCTCCCACAGTGATATGATACCCATTGTGTCGGCAATGTCGCGTATTGAGAATGGCATTAGCGCCAACCTTGCCGATGTGGAGGAGGGGTGGAGACTCTTCATCGACATAGAGTAACAAAGAGGGGAGGCACTTTCATTGAGGTGCCCCCCATCTTGCATCATATATTAGCATCTATTACAGCGCCTTAATCGATATAGCAAAGCCGCCACCCTCGGCCATTGTAATGTCGAGTGTCGAGGTGCTATCAACACTTAAGGTCTCAATAACATAGTCGGTAGGAGTGGCGTTCCAGCCCGCATTCTCACCATCACGATAGATGGTAGCCTCGTACTTGCGGCCAGCATCGAGGAAGTCGAAAGCGAGGGTTACGCTACGCCTCTGGCCGTCGGTGATGCCACCCACATACCAGTTGTCGCTATGCTTATCGCGGCGTGCCGTGATGCAGTAGTCGCCAATCTCGCCATCGAGGCAGCGGGTCGTGGCCCAATCTACGGGCACCTCGCGGATAAACGCCAGAGCGTCGTCGTGCTCGCGGTAGTTCTCCGGAAGGTCGGCAACCATCTGTATAGGGCTATAGAATACCACATACTGAGCCAGCTGGTGAGCAAGCGTAGAGTTTACATAGTAGGTGTAGTCGTACTCCTTGTTCACCGAGCCGTCGGCCGTAGCTGCCGCCTTATTGATGGTATTGTGGTAGCGCAGGTCGAAGATGCCTGGCGTGAAGTCCATGGGGCCCGCTAAGTTACGCGTGAATGGCAGCGTTGGGTTGTGGTCGATGCAGTTGCCTGCGTTCCAGGCATGCCACTCCTGACCGCGCATACCCTCTGCCGACATAAGGTTGGGGTATGTACGGCAGATGCCCGTAGAGTGTATAGGCTCGTGGATGTCGACGCAGAGCTTATGCTCCGAGGCGAGCACCACGGTGCGGTTGTAGTGCTCCACCATCGACTGGTCGTAGTGGTTGCGGCCGTTGATGCTACCCACATATCCCGTCTTGACGCTGTTGATGCCGAAGCGCTCATAGTAGTCGTAAGCGGCCTCCATCTGTTGGTCGTAGTTCTCTACATTAGCATAAGTCTCGTGGTGACCGATAATCTCCACGCCACGCTCTGCTGCATAGCGCGTGAGCTCCTCGATGTCGAAGTCTGGATAGGGTTTCGTGTAGTCGAACCTCTCGCCACGACCCCAGCCTTCGTTCCAGCCCTCAACCAGTACGCCACCAAAGCCATTCTCGGCAGCAAAGTCGATGTAGCGCTTCACATTCGCGGTAGTCGCCGAGTGGGGATACTGGCCATCCATATCCCAGATAGACTCCTTCAGATGCATCTCCCACCATACGCCCACATACTTCATGGGCTTAATCCACGACGTGTCGTCGAGCTTCGATGGCTCATTGAGGTTTAGGATGATAGATGTCTCGACAAGCGTGCCTATGCGGTCGCCAACAACCACCACACGCCAGGGCGTAGAGAAGCCTAACTCGTTATGGCTCTTTACCTCGTTGTTACCCGAGAGCTCCGAGGTGAAGGTGCGCGAGTTGGCATCGTAGGCGAGCGCCATACCGGGATAGTCCCACAGTGCTGCCTCGTGGATAGCCACATAGCTACCCTCGGCGGTCTTCATCGCCACGGGAGTAGCCACGCCACACCTCATAATATCGGTTGCACGGTCTGAAGACTCCTTCATAGCCTTGGGGGTGATGCCATCGAGCGTGGTGTGCAGGTAGTCGAACTCTGCATCGTCATCGCTACCAGCCATCCAGTGCACCTCGTAGTTGTCGGCCATACGGAACTCGGTGCGCTCGTTGTAGATGTCGCACTCTCCCTCACCAGGAAGCGTATAACGCAATGCGAGGCCATCATCATAGAGACGGAATGTGACAACCATCTGCTGCTTCGCGGTATTCTCCAGGGTGACACTTAATTCGTTATAGCTATTCTCAATCTCGGCAAACTGACCCCACACAGGCCTCCACGTCTCGTTAAACGCCTCACGTGAGCACTCGGCAAGGGTCAAACCTGTGGTGAAGTCACCAACCGACGTATCGAGGCCGAGGCGCGAGCTCGACACTATCTCCTCATCGCCAAACTGCAACATATATACGGCCTCACCCTTGTCATTTAGGTCGAAAGCGAGCGTCGTACGGCCATCGGGCGAACTTACGCTAAGCATCGTCTCCTGCTGAATGGGAACAACCTCCTCGGCAGATGCCTTCTCGGGCACCACAATAAAGATATACTTCAATATGAATAGTGCAGCTAAGATATACATCGGGATGCTAATCTTCTTGAACTTACCGCATAATATATTTAGCACTACGTAGCAAATCATACCAATAAGGATGCCGTCCGAGATAGAGTACGACAGCGGCATAAGGATGATACATACGAATGCGGGGATAGACTCCGTGTAGTCGCTAAAGTCGATATTTTTGATGGGCTCCAACATCAGCAGGCCCACGATGATGAGCACTGGCGCCGTAGCCGCCGAGGGTATGGAGAGGAATAGTGGCGAGAAGAACAACGCCACAACAAAGCAGCAACCTACGGTAAATGCCGTAAGACCCGTACGACCACCCTGTGCCACACCCGCAGCACTCTCAACATACGTCGTTGTGGTAGATGTGCCGAGCATAGCACCCGCCGTAGTGGCGATAGCATCGGCCATAAACGCCTGATTTAGGCGCTCAATCCTACCATCCTTATTGACCATACCCGCACGCTGGCACACGCCAATAAGCGTGCCAACCGTGTCAAACATATCTATAAACAGGAAGGTGAAGACCACCACTAACATATCAAGTGAGAGGATACTCTCCCACTGGAACTGACAGAAGATGGGCTCGATAGATGATGGCGTCGACACCACACCCCTAAACTGAGTAATACCCATAGGTATGCCTATCATCATCGTTATGAGCACGCCGAAGAGCATCGCTCCGCGCACACCCTTCACATACATTACACCTGTGATAAAGAGACCTATGATGCCGAGTAGAGCAGGCCCCTCGGTAACCTCGCCGAGCGTGACAAGCGTGGCACCATTATCGACAATAATCCCCGCGTGCTGCAGGCCGATAAAGGCGATAAACAGACCTATACCCGCACCTATGGCGTAGCGTAGATTTGTCGGAATGGCATTCACAATCGCCTCGCGCACGTTGGTGACAGTCAGCAATATAAATAGCAATCCCTCAAGGAATACGGCCGTGAGTGCAAACGACCAGTGGTAGCCCATACCGAGGCAGACGGTATAGACAAAGAAGGCATTGAGACCCATGCCTGGCGCAAGACCGAAGGGCAGCTTACCCCAAAAGGCCATAGCAAAGCAGCCGACAATTGCGGCAAGGGCCGTAGAGGTAAAGACTGCACCTCCAGGCATATCCAACTTACTGAATATGTCGGGGTTGACGGCAAGGATATATGACATGGTAAGGAAGATGGTTATACCAGCCATAATCTCGGTGCGCACGCTGTGTGAGGCACGGTCGAATCCAAAGAGTTTCTTAAGCATAATGCTATTGATTGTTTGAGTTATCGTCGTTTAGATAGTCACAAAAGTAGTAATTTTTTTTTGCATATAACAAAGTATAGCTACGAAAGAGAAAAATATAGGCCGTCAAGCAACCCGCCTGACAGCCTACATTAGCATAAATAAGGTTCTCGCTATTAGAAAGCCTTGCCGATAGCGATGAAGTCCTCAGCCTTGAGTGCAGCACCACCGATAAGACCGCCGTCGACATTCTCCTTAGAGAATATCTCGCCAGCGTTTGAGGGCTTGCATGAGCCACCGTAGAGGATAGAGCAATCGTCTGCCGCTGCACCGAACTTCGAGCGGAGCACCTCGCGGATGTATGCGTGAATCTCCTCTGCCTGGTCAGCCGTTGCAGTCTTGCCAGTGCCGATAGCCCATACGGGCTCGTAGGCGATAACGAGCTTTGCGAACTGCTCCTCCGAGAGGTTGAATACCACCTCCTCGATCTGCTGCTTGCACACCTCGAAGTGGCGACCTGCCTCACGCTCCTCGAGGTTCTCGCCTACGCAGTAGATGGGTGTGAGGTTGTTCTCGTAGGCGCGAGCCATCTTCTTATTAAGGGTCTCCGAGGTCTCACCATAGTACTGGCGACGCTCCGAGTGGCCGAGGATGACGTAGTCGCAGCCGAGTGCTGCAATCATCTGGGCCGATACCTCGCCTGTGTAGGCACCCTTGGTCTCGGTAGCACAATCCTGTGCACCAACCTTAACACCCGAATCCTTCAATGTCTCTATAACGCTTGCGAGGTGAGTGAAGGGGGGACATACGATAAAGTTTACGCAGTCGCAAACATCCTTCTTGCCGGCAGCTACGCCCTTGGCAAGCTCTACACCCTCAGTGGGGAGTGTATTCATCTTCCAGTTACCTGCTACAATCTTCTTTCTCATAATATATAAATGTTTTAATATTCGTAATTACTCCTCCTTGCAGCTCTCGATCCACGCCTTAATCTCGGCTGTTGCAAGGCCAAGTTTGTTCTTCTTGTTAAAACCACAGAGGTCATTAAAAAGCTTCATGCCACCCGTCGTGGCGGTGTTCTTGAACGACTCCAAGGTGATGTAACCCATCTTCTGGATTACTGCCACCCACTCGGCGGGGATGCCAGCCTCGGTGTATACCTCCTCCGAGTCGGCCACAACCTTCTTCTCGGGGCGCATAGTGGGGAAGAACAACACATCCTGAATAGATGTCTCGCCCGTCATAAACATCGTCAAGCGGTCGATGCCGATACCCATACCCGAGCATGAGGGCATACCATACTCCAAGGCGCGAACGAAGTCCATGTCGATAACCATAGCCTCGTCGTCACCCTTCTCCGAGAGACGCATCTGCTCCTCGAAGCGCTCCAACTGGTCGATGGGGTCGTTAAGCTCCGAGTAGGCGTTACAAAGCTCCTTACCATTTACGAAGAGCTCGAAGCGCTCCGTAAGATCCTGGTTGTCGCGGTGACGCTTACATAGTGGCGACATCTCTATTGGGTAGTCCGTAACGAACGTGGGCTGCACAAGGTCGCCCTCGCAGTACTGACCAAAGATGGCGTCGATAAGCTTACCCTTACCCATGGTATCGTCAATCTCGACATTGAGACGCTGGCAAGCCTCGCGAAGCTGCTCCTCAGTCTGACCCGTGATGTCGTAGCCAGTTTTCTCGCGGATGGCGTCGGTCATAGTCACGCGCTTAAATGGCGCCTTGAACGAGATGGTCTTGCCATCAAGCACAACATCCGTAGTGCCATTTACGGCCAATGCTACACGCTCCAACATCTGCTCCGTGAACTCCTGCATCCAGATGTAGTCCTTGTAGGCTACGTATATCTCCATACATGTGAACTCGGGGTTGTGCGTGCGGTCCATACCCTCGTTGCGGAAGTTCTTGCCGAACTCGTATACACCGTCGAAGCCACCCACGATAAGGCGCTTGAGGTATAGCTCGGTAGCTATTCGCATGTAGAAGTCGAGGGCGAGGGCGTTGTGGTGGGTGATGAAGGGACGTGCCGCAGCACCACCAGGGATGGGCTGCAGGATGGGTGTCTCCACCTCAAGGTAGCCGCGCTCGTTGAAGAAGTCGCGCATAGTCTGCATAATCTTGGCGCGCTTTACGAAGGTATCCTTCACGTGGGGGTTAACCACAAGGTCAAGGTAGCGCTGACGATAGCGTACTTCGGGGTCGGTCAAAGCGTCGAATGTCTGGCCATCCTTCTGCTTAACTACGGGCAGGGGACGCACCGACTTCGAGATTACGGTAAACTTCTTGCAGTGTACCGACAACTCGCCGGTGTTAGTGAGAAATGCAAAACCCTCAACGCCAATGAAGTCACCAATGTCGAGGAGCTTCTTGAATACTGTATTATAGAGCGTAGGATCGCCCTCAGGGCAGATGTCGTCGCGACGGATGTACACCTGGATACGACCCGTAGCATCCTGCAGCTCGAAGAACGATGCCGAGCCCATAATACGGCGGCTCATGATACGACCTGCGATGGCTACCTCTGAGTAGTTACCCTTCTCGGCGTCGTAGTTCTCGGCAATCTCCTTTGCTGTGGCGTTAACCTCGAAACGTGCTGCGGGATATGGGTTGATGCCCAACTCGCGCAAAGCCTTAAGCGACTGGCGGCGCAACACTTCCTGTTCACTAAGTTCGATGTTCATAATATATCGTTTTTATAATCTAAATTCGATTCATAGCAGTTGGACCAACTGCGGCGCAAAGTTACGAAAAAACGCTGGAATAATCAACTGAAATCGGAATAATAGTGCATCTTGCACTGATAATAAACGCATTACGCTGAAAACCTCGGAAATACGGGAAATGGCAATTTAGCAAAGAAACGCAAGGTAATGAAATAGAACGGTTGCCTAATCGTTACCCGAAAATGAGTGAGATTTTTCTTTGTGTCGTCACGTTTCATCGTTCTGCATCAGTTTGCGTAGTAATGTATAACTCGCTGATACATAATTTTGTAACCAAAAAAGTTTGGATTATGCGAAGTACATTTAAGGTGCTGTTCTACGTGAACGCAAGCAAGGAGAAAAACGGTATTGTTCCCATTATGGGACGAGTGACAATCAACGGCTCAGTGGCTCAATTCAGCTGCAAGCGTACCATTCCGAAAGAACTTTGGGATGTGAAAGGCAACAGAGCCAAAGGCAAGAGCAAGGAGGCAAGAGAAATCAATCTTGCTTTGGATAATATCAAGGCTCAAATCATCAAGCACTATCAACGCCTGTCAGATAGAGAAGCCTATGTAACTGCCGAAATGGTACGCAATGCCTATCAAGGCATCGGAACGGAGTATGAAACATTGCTCGGTGCATTTGATAAGGATAATGCCACATTCAAAAAGCGTATAGGTACAGATCGAACTATGTCAACCTATTCATCAAGAGTACGGGCAAGAAATCACGTTGCTGCGTTCATCAAGGCGAACTACAAACGCAACGATATGTCGATGATAGAACTGACTCCCGACTTCATCAAGGAGTTTGCGGTATTCCTCGCAACTGACAGAGGTTTGCAGAATGGCAGCATATGGGCAAATTGTATGTGGCTCAAAGGTGTTGTTATGCGTGCCCACTACAATGGATTGATGCCGAGAAATCCGTTTGCACAATTCCACATCAGCCCCAATGTCAAGGAGAGGGAGTTTCTGACCGAGGATGAATTAAAAGCGGTAATGACACACGAATTTACGGATAGCAAGTTGGCATATATCCGAGATTTATTTGTGTTTGCAAGTTTCACAGCCTTGTCATTCGTGGATATTAAGGAACTGACCACCGATGATATTGTAGAGGTAAACGGTGAGAAATGGATATTATCCAAGCGACACAAGACCAAAATCCCGTTCCAAGTTAAATTATTGGATATTCCTTTGCAGATTATCAAGCGATACGAACCGTTTCAAGAGAACAAACTCGTATTCCCTAATCTGAATTATTGGAGTATCTGTAAACCATTGAAAAAGATGATAAAAGAGTGCGGAATCGACAAGGATATTTCATTTCATTGCTCAAGACATGGATTTGCTACGCTTGCTCTCAGTAAAGGTATGCCAATCGAGAGTGTAAGCCGAGTTTTGGGGCATACGAACATCGTTACGACACAGCTATATGCGAAGATTACCACCGAGAAAATAGACAAGGATTTAACGATGTTCGGCAACCAACTTAATCAATCATTCGGTAACACTATAATGGCATAAGGTATGGAACGAACAATAATAACAATCAATGAATCGGGCTGTGTGAACATACCCGATGGCAATGTATGGATGTCTTTTGCGGAACTTGTGGTGCTGTTTGATGTATCAGCACCCACATTAAAGGCTGCAATCCGAGCCATACACAAAAGCGGAGTGATAGCGGAACACTCACAACATTGCGAAGTGATGCCATATACCTATTGGGCAACCCTCTACAATATGGATATGATTGTCGCCCTCGCTTTCCGTATCCACTCATACGGTGCAGAGAAGATACGGGGTGAGGTCTTAAAGAGGATATGCGGACGAAAAGAGAAAGTATGTTATCTCTTTTCGATTGCAAACGCTATATCGGGTATGTCGTGATGGCATACCGACAAGCCGATAAATCGGTAAGTCTGCATATCGGCTGATTAGTCAGTCAAGGTAAGTCCGAAGATAGGTTTTCGACCTGTTTTCGGGCTTGTTTTGTTTATGCACCCCTCAAATACCAATCCCCATAGTACTTTATTCACCATTCTGCTACGATTTGCGTAGCAACTTATCCGTCAATCACTTATATTTTTGTAGCTGACATTTTTTGAACTTAAAAGCATTTGAAAATGGAAGCTAACAAAGTAATCGCAAGCCATAAACCGCCATCAGATGGTGGTATGGCAAAAGAAGAATTTATCCGAGTGGGAACAACGCTCTACAA
>JAGATC010000010.1 GCA_017621455.1 Alistipes sp.
GTTACAAAATTAGTTATCAGCGAGTTGTACATTGTTATGCAGAATATGGCAGAGAGTAGAAATAGACTCCAACGACCTATAACCTTACCTCGTTATCGGGTAATGATTTGAAAACCGTTCGCCCTCATTACCTTTCATTTCCTTGCACTTTCGCATCGGCGAGGCTTTCATCATAAGTCTTCATAAGTCACTGAACACCAGTGCCACCATCATTATTTCCCCTCATTCGTTAGATTTTTTCAGAGATAATACTTATATCTGTAACTTCAAAATTTTTTACACACTTTTTGCATTAATAGTAGATATTTCACAACAAAAACTACATTTTAATCGTATAAATATGCAATAAAATGGAGATTCCTGCCTAAAATATTGCTGCTATAGAAGATGCAATAAGTAGCAGGTAAACAAGTGTCGAAACCAGAGCATTGCTGCGTATAAAGAACATCGGCAGCATCACAGCAGATAGCACCGCGACAATCGTAAATGGAAGCCATAGGGGCATCACACTAAGAAGTGTGGTCGCCAGAGCCACAATCCAGATAAAGAGCATAGCACGCCAAGCGCCGCGCACCATAGGGGAATGGACATCGTGCTCGGTGAGGTATAGCACAGCAGATGTGAGCTGCATAATTATTACAATAGCTAAAAATACCAGACGCGGTATGGGCAACTCTACGAACGTGGTAATGCGCGAAACAAGATCTGCCGACCATGGCTCTATCATCGAGCGCCACAGCTCAGCCGCAGCATCTGCAAAGCCATCGCCCATAAGCCACAACACATAGCACTGGACAAACATCGGCAATAGCATGCCCGTCACCGTAACGGTAGCCTCGCGCAGACTCTTACGTGCCAATATAAGGGCGATGCCGAGGGCGAGGGCTATGAGAGCAAAGGCTGGCACAGAGATGGCCAAGGTGCCCGCGGCAACCATCGCTGCAAAGAGGTGATTGAGGCAACGGTGTGGCCCAAAGCAGTAGAACATATTGCCCAAGGCTATTGCGAGTAGCAATATCACAACACTCTGATTTAGAGCATTTCCCACCAAGATTAACGGCAGCATCACCACAGCACTTAGCGCCAAGGGCGCCATGGTGTCGGCGGTGTAGATATGCGTACGTATTGCTGAGCGTGCAAGCATCAGAGCACTCGCCATATAGAGCACCGTGGCGGCAAGCTTCTCCACAAATGCCACACCTCCCGTTAGCGACGCCACCAACGCCATAAATGGGGTGTCTGGCATGGTTGTAAGAGCGACCTCTTCCGACGAGAATATGAACGTAGCTATCATGACGATGGTCATGATGGCGAGCGTGAAGAATCCCTCATAAAATTTATGTCGCGCAACGTCTAATATCATAGCAACGTGAGTGGCAATATTCACCGACAAAGATAACCTAAAAATAGGAATCTGAGGCTCTCAACCGAAAATATTATGTACTTTTCGCAATGCAGGTTTTAGAATTAACAATTTTTTATTACCTTTGCGCGACTTTATGCCTATATATATGTATATGAGGCGAGTTATTGCTAACGAGAGAATAAGAACAAATAAACTAAAATAGCATTATGAATATTACAAGAGAACAGCGTGATGGCGGTCTTTCGATTTTGAAGGTCGTTGTTAACGAGGCCGACTATGGCCAGGCAGTTGAGAAGCAGTTGCGCGACTACAAGCGCAAGGCTAACGTTCCCGGTTTCCGCCCCGGCATGGTGCCCATGGGTATCGTGAAGAAGATGTATGGCAAGCACGTGGTTGCTGAGCAGTCATACCACATCGCATCTAACTCAGTATTTGAGTACTTGCAGAAGGAGAACATCGACTATGTAGGTGATGTTATCCCATCGGAGGAGCAGGGCGACTTCGACTTCGAGAATAACACCGAGTTCGAGTTCGTATTCGAGATTGGCGAGGCTCCAAAGATTGAGCTTGAGCTCTCGGCTAAGGACAAGGTTGTATACAACAAGATTAAGGTAGACAAGAAGATGCACACCGACTACCGCTCTAACTACTTGCGTCGCTATGGCCGCTTGGTAGAGGTAGACAAGGTTGCTAACGACGAGGCACTTAACGTAACCCTCGACAATGGCGACATGCGCATCGAGGAGGCTTACGTGGGTCTTATCTCTATGACCGACGAGGAGCGCAAGGCTTGGAAGAACAAGAAGGTGGGCTACAAGACCAAGGTTAACATCAACGAGCTCTACAAGAAGCCCGAGCAGCGTGCTGCTATCCTCTCGGTTAAGGAGGATGAGTTGGAGGGTATCAACCCCGAGTTCGAGTTGGAGATCACCAAGATTCGCCGCTTCGCAGACCCCGAGCTTAACGAGGAGTTCTTCAAGATGGCATTCCCCGCAGGTAATGTAACATCGGAGGAGGAGCTCGACAAGTTCATCGACGAGGAGATCGAGCGTGAGCTTAAGCGCGAGTGCGACTTCATGTTCGTAAACAGCGTGCGTAACTTCATCATCGAGAAGGCTGGCATCCAGATGCCCGAGGAGTTCTTGAAGCGCTGGTTGTATGTTATCAACGAGGGTAAGTTCTCTCGCGAGGAGATCGAGAAGGACTTCCCTGCATTCATCAAGATGTTCACATGGAACTACTTGCAGAAGCACTTCATCACCGAGGGCGAGCTTAAGGTATCGCAGGAGGAGGCTAAGGCTGAGGCTATGGAGTTTGCACAGATGCAGTTTGCACAGTATGGCATGCCTTCAGCTCCTGCCGACATGCTCGAGAACTTCGCTAAGCAGATCATGGACAACAAGGAGCAGTTGCAGAAGATCTACGAGAAGCTCTACGAGGAGAAGGTTGTTGAGTACATCCGCGGCAAGGTGAAGGTTACCGAGAAGGCTGTTTCGGCTGACGACTTCGCAAAGCTTGCACAGGAGCTCGCATAAGCATCTGCTCCCGGCGATAGATAATATAGAAATTCCCGGGCTATACGGCTCGGGAATTTCTATAAATAACAACAACTTTTATTTGCGTAAGTCCAATATAACAATGAAAGAATTTGATAAGTTTGCCCGCCTGCACTGCGGCATCAACTCGATGACGCTGCACGACTTTAAGGCTGAGGCTCGTGGCTATGTGTCGCCTACGATTATAGAGGAGCGCCACCTCAATGTGGCTACGATGGATGTATTCTCGCGCCTCATGATGGACCGCATCATCTTCCTTGGTGCCCCCATCTACGACGATGCTGCAAACATCATCCAGGCACAGCTATTGTTCCTCGAGTCGGTGGATGCCGACAAGGATGTGCAGCTATATATCAACTCGCCCGGTGGCTCTGTATCGGCAGGCTTGGGCATCTACGACACCATGCAGCTTGTGTCGTGCGACGTGGCAACCATCTGCACAGGCATGGCGGCATCTATGGGTGCTGTGTTGCTCACGGCAGGCGCTCAGGGTAAGCGTTCCGCACTTCCCCACTCACGCGTGATGATTCACCAGCCTCTGGGTGGTGTGCAGGGTCAGGCTTCGGATATCGAGATTACGGCACGCGAGATAGCCAAGACCAAGCGCGAGCTGTATGAGATACTTTCGCACCACTCGGGACGCAGTATCGCCGACATTGAGCGTGATGCCGACCGCGACTACTGGCTCACAGCAACCGAGGCGCAGGAGTATGGCCTTATCGACAAGGTGCTCAGCCGCAGATAGTTATAAATAGACCGACCTTACTATGACACAGAAGACACGTAAATCTACGGAGCGCAACAACGGTGGTAACTGCTGTTCGTTCTGTGGCACACCAGCAGACGAGGTGCAGCTCATGTTCAACGGTGGCGATGGCGCATGCATCTGCTCATCGTGCATCGAGCATGGCTATGAGCTCCTGGTGGAGCATAATATCGTTGATGGTGGCAAGAAGCGTGGTGGTAACCAGAGCACCAAGTTTAAGCCACTATCTAAGAGCGACCTACTGCGCCCCAACCAGATTAAGAGCTTCCTCGACCTCTATGTTATCGGGCAGGATGCCGCCAAGCGTTATATGTCCGTAGCAGTGTACAACCACTATAAACGTCTCTTAGCCAAGGGTAAGACCGAGGATGTGGAGCTGGATAAGTCGAACATCGTGCTCGTGGGTCCCACGGGTACGGGTAAGACTCTTATGGCTCGTACTATCGCACGTCTGTTGCACGTCCCCTTCTCGATTGTGGATGCCACAGCACTCACACAGGCGGGTTACGTTGGTGAGGATGTCGAGAGCATCCTCTCGCGCCTACTGCAGGCTGCGGACTACGATGTTGAGGCTGCGGAGCGAGGTATCATCTTCATCGATGAGATAGACAAGATTGCGCGCAAGGGCGACAACCCGTCTATCACGCGCGATGTCTCAGGTGAGGGTGTACAGCAGGCTCTACTCAAGATTTTGGAGGGTACTGTTGTCAACGTGCCACCCCAGGGTGGTCGTAAGCACCCCGACCAGAAATATATCCAGGTGAATACCTCGAACATCCTGTTCATCTGCGGTGGTGCCTTCGATGGCATCGAGAAGAAGATTGCCATGCGCCTAAACACCAACGCTATCGGCTATGGTGCATCGAACAAGCAGCGCATCAACGACGAGAACATCATGAGCTATATTCAGCCTCAGGACCTCCGTTCGTTTGGTCTTATTCCCGAGCTTATCGGCCGCTTGCCAGTGCTCACCTACATGGAGCCACTGGAGCGCGAGGCACTTCGCTCAATCCTTACCGAGCCTAAGAACTCTATCATCCGCCAGTACGAGACACTCATGGCACTGGATGATATCGCTCTAAAGTTCGACGACGAGGTCTTAGACTATATCGTGGATAAGGCCTTAGAGTTTAAGCTCGGTGCTCGCGGTCTGCGCTCTATCTGCGAGGCTATCATGATGGACGTTATGTTCGATATGCCCGAGGGCGAGAATAGAGAGTTCCGTGTTACGCTCGACTACGCAAGGTCGAAGGTTGAGAAAACGGCATAGTTCTACCTATATATTAATAGTAAACTAAGTGCGGATGACTACCATCCGCATTTTTTTTGCAATTTTTTCATTTCTTGTGTTAGATTTACGCAATATGACCTCTCTATAATATCAAAGAACCTCACAAACGAGGGCACAACACAAAACACAAAACACAAAACAAAAATTAAAGAAATAAGTTAATAACAATCTAAAACGTTACAATTATGAGAAAGCTTTTTACAATTTTGACCGTTGCCGTTTCATTCTTTGCTATCGAGAGCGCCGAGGCTGCTACAATCGAGAACAACCACAACAACGAGAACAACACCGCAGGTGTTGAGACTAAGACCAAGCGCGTGTCGGCAGGCGACATCGAGTACTTTACTTATAACGCTACGGCGGGTGTTGAGGCCAGCATCCTTATCATTGGTGATGGCGACACCGACCTCGACCTCTTCGTATTCGACCGTAAGGCTAACTCTGTTACGGAGGATACAGACAACCTCGACGTATGCTTGTGCGAGTGGACTCCTACATACACCGGTGAGTATATTATCGCTGTGAAGAACTGGGGTAATGTATACAACGAGTTCACTATAATCGCTGAGTAATCCGCTCGGAGGAGTAGAGTAAAATAGTTAGGATAAAATAGAATAGGGGACGCCACGGTGTCCCCTATCAATGTATACTACTGCACACTACTCGCTTATGGCTGTCTCGGGCTGCTGCTGGGAGAGCTTGATACCAACGGTATTTAGCGACGAAAGTAGCGTCTGATAGTAGCTCTTCGACACAGGAATACGCTTGATGCTCTCGTCGTCAAGCGTTAGGAAGTGCATGCGATGTTCCTCACCCATAAAGCGAATCTTGCGCGTATTAACTATGTACGAGCGGTGGCAACGAACCATGGCACTACCCTCAAGACTCTTCTCCACGGTGCTTGTCTTACAACGCAACAGGTAGGAGTGCATCTTATCGTTATGCTTATAATGGACATTTATGTAGTTATCCTCCGACTCGAGATAGTAAAGAGCGTTTAGGTCGATGGTTAGGCGCAGTGTCCCACCATTGTCGTAGAACTGAACCATGCGTGGTGACTGCTGCGCCTCGCTCTTGGGTATCATCTCCGACACACGTCGCTCCACCTCGGTCTGATTCATTAGGCGATTATACTCCTCGCCGAGCCTTTTTAGCTCATACTGCGTTGCCTCAAGCTCCTCACACTTTGAGCGGTATCGAGCATAGAACGAGACCATGATATTGGGTATTGCCATGATGATGGTGACACAGAAGAGCGCCCTAAGACCGATGTCTATGGGTGTAAGACTACCTGAGAAGTAGTGGTGGGTGACGAATGTATAGAGAATGGTGATTACAAATATCTCGGCAACTATCCAGAAGTAGTAGAGCGTTGATGTCAACTCATACCTATCCTGTATCCTATACATCGTCCAACGGCTTAGGATGAGAATTACGATTGACGCAACGTAGAAGAGCAGAGTGAAAAGGATGCTAACGATGTCTCCCGTACTAAACCATAGCGAGATGGAGAAGGGTTGATAGCTTATAAGGAAGATAGCCGAGAAGAGTACAATAAAGGCAATCGTAGCTGTAATATATCTGCTCGAAACAAGGAAGTGCGGTATTTCATTACTTGTAGTATGCATAAGAAACAACTATGTATTAAGCATTTTCCGACGACAAAATTATTAAAATTTCATAAAAACACAAAATATTCACCACTCATAATGTGTTTTTACCACAAAATAGCGCTATTCGCCACAATTCGCGTGCGCAAACGAACGCTCACTCTATCTTTGCGAGGTCATTCTGCTACGGATGGGTCAAAGAACAGGCAAAAAGCGTGAGCCCACAAAGCAGCTTGAATACGAAACAATTGTTAAACTAACACAATACTTCTGATGAAAATTATTGGAACAGGATCGGCGCATCCCAAGTGTGCAGTGACAAACGAGATGCTGGAAAAGTTTCTCGACACAAGCGATGAGTGGATCACCGAACGCACAGGTATTAAAGAGCGTTGCGTAATTTCGTCGGAGAAGTTGGAGGACCTCGCAGTAAGAGCAGCAAATCAGGCTCTCGAGAATGCGGGTATGACAGCTGCCGACATCGATTTCATTATCTGTTCAAACGTTGTTAACGAGTATGTAACTCCCGCATTGAGCTGTATCATTCAGGGTAAGTTGGGTGCGACATGCCCCACTGTTGATATCAACGCAGCATGTGCAGGTTTCGTTTTTGCAATGGACATTGCCGAGGATAAGCTAAAGTGCAAGAAGGCAAAGAACATCCTTATCGTATGTGCCGAGGAGCCATCACGCATGGTGAGCTGGCAGAATCGTAGCACATGCGTACTCTTTGGTGATGGCGCAGGTGCTGCCGTGGTAACCGAGGGTGACGAGCTCAAGGCTATTCGCCTTACGACATCGTCACTCACCGAGGTGCTCTACTACCAGCGCGCCTTGGAGCCCACACCCTACATCGACAAAGAGGAGAACTTCGAGCCACTCGTAATGAAGGGTCGTGAGGTGTTTAAGCACGCTGTGACCAACTCGTGCCGCGACATCCGCAAGCTCCTCAATGAGACAGGCCTCAATGCCAACGACATCAAGTACTACGTTCTCCACCAGGCAAACCGTCGTATTATAGACTCTATCCGCAACTTCCTCGGAGTCGACGAGGAGAAGGTGCCACACAACGTGGAGCGCTATGGTAACATATCATCAGCAGCACTTCCAGCACTGCTTGACGAGCTAAATCGCGGAGGCAAGCTCCAGAAGGGCGACAAGCTGGTATTCAGCGCTTTTGGTGCAGGCTTCACAACAGCTGCCTGCGTAATCGAGTGGGCTAAATAAAAATGTTAATTTCGATGCAGGCGGGGGCTATGTCGCTCTATGCCAGCATCGCCAAATAGAAAATTAAGATGGAACAGAGAGTAGTTATCACCGGTATCGGTGCAATTACCCCCGTGGGCAACCACGTTGAGGATACCTGGAAGAACCTCGTAGAGGGCAACTGTGGTATCGATTTTATTAAGGGCTTCGACGAGTACAACCTCACCGTGAAGGTTGCTGGTCAGATTAAGAACTTCGACCAGTCGGAGTATGACCTCAACGCAGGTCTCGCACGTCGTAGCGACCGCTTCTGCGTGTACGCCATGGCGGCAGCTGCTGACGCCATGAAGGACTCGGGTCTTAAGAGTGGCGAGAACATCGAGCCTGAGCGTCTCGGCGTATATATCGGCTCGGGTATCGGTGGCATGGATACATTCGTAAACCAGACAAAGGTACTTTTGGAGGAGGGTGCAGGCCGCATCTCACCATTCTTCGTGCCTATGATGATCTCGAACATCGCTTCGGGTAACGTAGCCATCTCGCACAACGCACAGGGCGTATGTCTCCCTGTTGTAACAGCTTGTGCTACAGGTACGCACGCAGCAGGTGAGGCCTACCGCGCCATCAAGCACGGCTATGCTGACGCCATCATCACCGGTGGTGCAGAGGCTTCGGTTCACCCCTTGGCAATCGGTGGTTTCAATAACAGCAAGGCACTATCGCGCTCGGAGGATCCTCTTCAGGCATCGCTACCATTCTCAGCAGACCGTCACGGCTTCGTTATCGCCGAGGGTGCTGGTATGATGGTCTTCGAGTCGTTGGAGAGCGCACAGAAGCGTGGTGCTAAGATCTACGCCGAGGTTGTGGGCTATGGCAACAGCTGCGATGCTCACCACTTCACCGCACCACGTCCCGATGGTGTTCCCGCATCACGCGCCATCAAGCAGGCCTTGGACGAGGCTAAGTTCGATAGCGAGAAGGACCTTCTTTACATCAACGCACACGGTACAGGCACGCCTCTTAACGATGCTGCCGAGACTAAGGCTATCAAGCTCGCTATGGGTGAGGAGGCTGCCAAGAAGGCAAAGATCACCTCTACAAAGTCTATCACGGGCCATATGCTCGGTGCTACAGGTGCTGTGGAGCTTATCGCATCGGCCTTGTCGCTCCACCACGGCATCGTAACACCCACCATCGGTCTTACCAACCCCGACCCTGAGTGCGACCTCGACTACACACCATTGAAGGCCGTGGAGGCACCTCTCACGGTGGCTATCTCTAACTCACTCGGCTTCGGTGGTCACAACGCCTGCGTAGCACTCCGCAAGTGGGAGAACAAATAATTCAGTAATATCAACTAACGAAATAAGGAGAGTTAAGTATGAAACTTCTTGAAGGTAAGGTAGCACTTGTAACTGGTGCTGGCCGCGGTATCGGCAAGGCTATCGCTTTGCGTTTTGCCCAGGAGGGTGCCAATGTAGCATTCACCGATTTGGCTATCAACGAGGCTGTTGAGGAGACAGTTAAGGAAATTGAGGCTCTTGGTGTTAAGGCCAAGGCTTACGCTTCGAACGCTGCAAACTTCGACGAGACACACGAGGTGGTAAAGCAGATTGTTGAGGACTTCGGTCGTATCGACGTCTTGGTAAACAACGCAGGTATCACTAAGGATGGTTTGATGATGCGTATGTCGGAGGCACAGTGGGACGCTGTAATCAACGTTAACCTCAAGTCGGCATTCAACTTCATCCACGCCGTAACGCCCATCATGGCTAAGCAGCGCGGTGGTTCGATTATCAACATGTCATCTGTAGTAGGTGTCTCGGGCAACGCAGGTCAGTGCAACTACTCAGCATCGAAGGCTGGTATGATTGGCCTTGCTAAGTCTATCGCTAAGGAGATGGGTCCTCGTGGCATCCGTGCTAACTGCATCGCTCCAGGCTTCATCATCACCGAGATGACCAACCAGCTCTCGCAGGAGATCAAGGATCAGTGGGCGCAGCAGATTCCTATGCGTCGTGGTGGCACCCCCGAGGATGTTGCCAACGTTGCGTTGTTCCTCGCTTCAGACCTTGCATCGTATGTTAGCGGACAGGTTATCCACTGCTGTGGTGCCATGAACTGCTAATCTATAGTTATAGCGATATACAGAATAAGGGGTTGGCCACGAAGGTCAACCCCTTATTATTTGTAGCGGGTTAGTACTCCGCCAAAACAAAACCCGTAATGGGAGGCACCGTAACCTTACCCGAGCGGATAGTGTAGGGCACCATACCCTTAGGATGGATAACCTCTCCGTCCGAAATCCACTTATAGGTGCCAGCAGGAATATCAAACTCAACGCTCTCTCTTGAGCCATTCATCAAGACGATGATACGCTTCGCTCGGTCGATGCCATCGAGGTTGTCGAGGATAAAGCCAACAGCAGCCTCGTTGTCGTTCTCAATGAAGCGAAGGTGCTCACGCACAGCCTCTGCCGTACCTAACGAGAAGGCTGGATGCTCCTTACGCATAGCGATGAGACCCTTAACGTACTCAACAAGGTCGCTATACTGATGCTTTAGTGACCAGTCGATAGCGTTATACTCATCGGGCATATTATAGGTATTCTTCTCGCCACGCTTCGAGCGATACATCTCCTCACCACAGAAGATAAAGGGGATACCCTGCGACGTGAACACACCAAGCTGCGCAAGCTTATCCATCTTAAGAAGCTCCTCCTCGGTTGCCTCTGGCGACAGGTGCTCGAGGCGGTCGCGTAGGTTGTGGTCATCGTGGCATGTAACATAGCTGATATGCTGACGAGGGTCGGCACACCATGCTGCCTCCGAGTGGTTAACCTCGGGGTGGTCAATACCACCTACGAGACCGAACTTAAGTGCCTCCTTGTTACCTGCTACGCCATGGATAAAGCCACCCTGAGAGAGATCCAACGTACCGCGCAACGCATTACGAATATCGTCCGAGAAGGCACCAATGCCTGGCATACGATAGGTGTAACGCTTAAAGGCGAGCTTCGACTCGTCGTAGAGCGGCGCACTTGCTGCCCAACCCTCACCATAGAGTAGGATGTCGGGGTTTAGCGCCTCGAGACGTGTGCGGATAAGGTTCATGGTCTCGATGTCGTGAATCGCCATAAGGTCGAAACGGAAGCCATCGATGTGGTACTCCTTAACCCAATACTCCAACGACTCTACCATATACTTACGCATCATGGGCTGCTCGCTGGCAGTCTCATTACCACAGCCCGAGCCATCGGCAAACGAGCCATCCTCGCGCATACGGTAGAAGTAACCAGGCACAGTAAGCTCAAAACCGCAGTTCTCGGTAGAGGTAGTGTGGTTGTATACAACGTCGAGAACAACACACAGGCCCGCCTCGTGGAAGGCTTTAACGAGTGTCTTCAATTCGTAGATACGCGCAACAGGGTTAGCAGCATCGGTAGAGTAGGTACCCTCGGGTGCGTTGTAGTTCTTAGGCTCGTAGCCCCAGTTATACTGATTCGTAGGCTTTGACTCATCTATTGAGCCGAAGTCCGCCGTGGGGAGTAGATGTACGTGTGTTACACCCATCTCCTTGAGGTGGTCGATACCCGTAGCTAATCCTTCGGGTGAGCGTGTGCCAAGCTCAGCCATAGCGATATATTTACCCGGGTTGCTGCTGCCAGCGCTTGGGTGCGCTGTCATATCACGGTAGTGCATCTCGTAGATAACAATCTCTGTGGGATCCACCTCAGGAGCCTTATCCTCGTTCCAGCCCTCGGGGTCGGTGTCACGCATGTCTATGATGGCACCACGATTACCATTTACATCTAACGCGCGTGCGAAGATGCCCGCAGTCTCCTTAAGAGTCTTACCGTCAACCTTAACCTGGAAGGTGTAAAATAGACCCTTCTTGTCGCCCTCAACCTTTAGGCTCCATAGGCCACACTCGCCCTTGCTCATAGCATGCTCCTCGGCAAGCTCGTTGCCACTATACAGACGTAACACAACGCTCTCAGCTGTGGGTGCCCACACCTCAAAGGTGGTGGCATCGGGGCTGTAGCTCATCTCCTGGATGGGGTTAGTGGGAATCTCCTCCTTTTCGGACTTAACCTCATCCTCGCAGGCCACAAATGCTACAACAGCAGCAAGAGCCATACTCTTAACTAATAGCTTCACTGATTTCATATACTTAGTATTTGGTTACTACAGGAAAATATACACTACAAATTTACATAAAATTTTCTAAATATCGGCCATAACGCCTTGAATGAATATTTATTAGTTTTCAGGGTACTTTTCAGCGCTTTTTTTCTATCTTTGTGACATGAAATGCGCGCTCACATATCCTATAATAGCCATCTGCCTACTATGTATGCTCATAGTAAGCTGTCATCGTAGCGAAAACGAGATGCCCGCAGTTGAGCGTGCTGAGATCATCGTCGAACAGGATCCCGAAGAGGCTCTCGAGATAATGCGTAGCGTCGACCGCAATGCTATTACCAAAAGGGAGGACTTAGCGCATTATGCCCTCGTCTACAGCGAGGCATGCTACTATAACCGCATACTTGTCTCAAGCGACTCGCTAACACACATCGCCGTAGACTACTACAAAAATAGTAGTGACCATGAGCACCGCGCACGCTCCTACTTCCAACATAGCTTAGTCTTGCAGCTTAACAACCGCATGCCCGAGGCAATGATTGCACTTATGGAGTCGCTCTCGTCGCTTGAAAGCTACGACAACCTGCACCTTAAGGGCGTTGTTCACCGCACCATGGGTGACATATACCGCGCACGATATTGCTACACCAACAGCCTCGATGCCTATAACGATGCCTACCTATGCTTCACACAGCTCGAACTACCCTACCACTGCTACTATACCAAGTACAACATGGGACAGGTGGAGCTACGTATGCACAACTACGATGAGGCTGAGGCCCTATTTATAGAGGCGCGCGACTACGCTATTGAAACCGAAGACTATGATTTTCTCTGCGCCGTGCTACATGAGCTCTGCGAGATATACCTCCAAAAGAGCGATTATGCCATGTGTCGCGCTACGGTGGATATGTTCGAGAAGTACGACTGCGTATTGTGGTTTGTCTCGCGCTACTACGCTGTGAAGGCAATAGTTACATCCGAAGAGGGCAACAACCAAGAGGCACTGCGCTTAGTGGCAATGGCTGAAAGTGTTGACTCGCGCGATGAGGCCATAATTGAGGAGGCAAAGTACCATATATATAATAATATGGGCGACATGGCCACGGCGAACGAGTGGCTGCAGCGCATAAATAATCGCCTCGAGGCTATGATTCTCGAGGCTGCAGACCAGCCCGTGCTAAACAACCAAATAGACCTTCTACAGAATACGCTTGAACATGAGGAGAACGAACTGAGAGCCTCACGCCAGCGCAATATCGCCATATATGTCTCAATAGCTATACTTATATCTCTGCTGCTGGGCTTCCTACGCGGCCTTGTCGTTAAGAAGAATAGAGACATACAACGCTATATCGAAACCATCCACGACCTACAGCTTACGCCACATAGGTCGTCAGACTCTCTGTCGGAGGCTGTAGATAAGTTATATAACGACCGCCTCAACGACCTTAACCATCTGTGCGAAACATACTACGAGCATAGCGACACTTCGCGTCATGCCACCAAGGTATTCGAACAGGTGCGCCAAACAATCGAGGCAATCAAGGGTGATGAGGCTCGCATAACGGAGCTTGAGTCACTTGTTAATAACTGTAAGGGTAACCTTATGACAAAGCTCAGAGAGCAGTGTCCTAAGCTAAATATTAAGGAACAACGAGTAGTGTTATATAGCTATGCTGGTTTCTCTTCACGCGCCATTTGCGTATTTATGGAGACAAATCCTGTGGCTCTTTCAAAGATGAAATATCGCATTAAGCTCAAAATTAAAGAGTGCAATGCTCCTGATGCAGATTTGCTAATATCTTCTATCGGCGACCGTTAGTTGCTGAAAATCAATATATTACATACATAAATAAAATTTACAACACGTAATCGCGTAACTTATTGATTATCAGCGTTGCGAAAAAATTATAAAAATTTATTTTATAACTCGTTGATTTTCAGTATAGTAAAAATCGGTTTGCGAAATCTTTTTAAGCTTAAAATTTGGTCACTATCCACTAATCATCTACTTTTGTAGTTGTGGAAGTGACCGATTTTTTGTGCGTTGACGGCTAAAAACAGTCTCGCAGCAAAATAAGAGTTTTATGGTCTTTTTCTTAAGAAGAGATTAGAGGTTATTTTCACACACTAAAGGCCTTAAATGAGGCTTACAGGTTCTGGGTTAGAAACCGCCACGGCGGTTATGAGTGATATGATTGGTTAATGAATATTTTAATGTGTCCGGTGCTACGCATCGCTCTTTCCCCCACGCGAGAGGAGAGGCATGCGTAGCCTTTTTTTTTATTCCACAACTCTATTCTTGTCAGAAGGGAGCCGAGTGTTGTACTCGGCAAAAAAATACCGCCTGTGGATAGTACTTAGGTGTACGTTCCATTGACGGCATATTTGTTAGGGGACGCAATCGCCGCCCCCCCCTTATCACAAGAGATTAGGTGAACGACTGCATCTCTATTAGGTGTGCATAGATACCACCCTTCTGGAGAAGCTCTTGATGTGTACCCTCCTCAGCAACACGACCCTGGTCGATAACATATATGCGGTCGGCATTATAAATGGTGCTTAGGCGGTGTGCAATAACTATAGAGGTACGACCCTTTAGAAGGTTAGTAAGGGCATCCTGTACGAGCTTCTCGCTCTCAGTATCGAGAGCTGAGGTTGCCTCATCGAGGATAAGAATCTCGGGGTTCTTTAGCACAGCACGCGCGATGCTTAGACGCTGTCGCTGACCGCCCGAGAGCTTAGTACCACGGTCACCAATGTTTGTGTCATATCCCTCCTCCTTCTCCATGATGAAGCCATGAGCGTTAGCCACCTTTGAGGCCTCGATAACCTCTTCACGAGTAGCTGATGGGCGACCCATAAGGATATTACCCTCGATGGTATCGTTAAAGAGGACTGTCTCCTGCGACACTATGCTCATCTTCTGGCGTAGCGACTCCTGCTTATACTCCTTAATGGATTTACCATCGAAGAGAATGTCACCCTTAGTGACGTCATAGAAGCGAGGTATAAGCTCGCTAAGTGTCGACTTACCTCCTCCCGAGGGGCCTACAAGGGCGATAGTCTGACCCTTCTTAATGGTGATATTAACGTCGTTGATAACCTCGCGCTCACCATCATATGAGAAGTGAATGTTACGCAACTCTATAGACTCTTTCAAGCCATCAAACTCCACAGCATCCTCCTTATCCTCCACCTCCGACTCTGCGTCGATGATGGTGAAGATACGCTCACCGGCAGCTACACCCTGGTTGATGTTTGCAAACTGGTCGATAAACGAGCGCAGAGGTCGTGTAATCTGCGAGAATGCTGCTATAAAGGCGATAAAGCCAGCACCTCCAAGATAACCATTAGCCTCGAGGCTACCACCGAATACTAGGATAACAGCCACAGCGGTGATACCCATAAACTCACTCATAGGCGATGCTAACTGCTGGCGCTTAGCCATGCTTATAACGAGTGATGAGAAGTGGGTATTGATAGCCTTAAACTTGTCTATAATGAAAGATGTTGCGTTATAGCCCTTAACAATCTTTATTCCCGACAGAGACTCGTCGAGTAACGACACCATATCAGACATACGCTCCTGGCTGCGCTTTGCAGGGTGACGCAGACGCTTAACTATACGACCGATGATAAGACCTACGATAGGCAGGAAGATGACGGCAAATAGCGACAACTCCCACGATATACTAATCATGAGCGTAAGGTAGCCGATAATTAGGAATGGGTCGCGGAAAGCAACCTGCAGGGTGTTGGTGATACAGTACTGCACAACCATAACATCACCCGTAATCTTCTGCATAATGTCGCCCTTGCGCTGGTCGCTAAAGAAACCTACGTTCATATTCAAAACACGCGAATACATCTCGTCACGCATGCGCTGAATAGTATTTACACGAAGCTTCTCCACGGTCATTGCCGAGGCATAGCGGAAGAGGTTGCTAAATAGGTTCATTATTACCGTAACCACACCAAGCAACACAAGGAAGCGCACCTTGTCGAAGGGACCCGGACCAAAGGTTATAGAGTAGAAATAACAGAGTATGTTAGTAAAACCCTGCTCCGAGAACTCTATATCGGGGAATACGGTGTTGTATACGTATGTTACCTCCAAGCTCGTCGAAGTATCTCCAGGATCGAACATGGTGGTAAGAATGGGGATAATCATCGCATAATTGAAGGTGTTAAACACCGCATGCAACGCTGCGAAGATAAAGTATGGTACAGTATATCGACTCAGTGGCTTAGCAAAGTTAAGGAGTCGTAGGTATGTTTTAAACATCTATTTTTTCAAGTTTATATTATCTCTTACAAAGATGATAACTTTGTATTTAAAGTAATCCCTCTGCGGCATACTCCTTAATAGACTTCTCGAAGTGTTTGATGGTATCCTCCATGTTCATAAACGACTTACCTCCCGCAGCGTTCTTATGACCACCACCGTTGAAGTAGCGCTGAGCAAAGATGTTAACATCAATGTCGCCACGCGAGCGTAGTGATACACGTATAAAGTCAGTATGCTCGGTAAACATCGCCGAGAGCTTCATCTTCTTAATTTGTAGCGGATAGTTAACGAAGCCTTCGGAGTCACCCTGCTGGAACCAGAAACGACGCAACTCATCTGCCGTTAGCGACATATGAGCCACGGTGCCATTATGGAATATCTTCATTTTGCGGTCGATGACGTAACCAAACAGTCGTGCACGACCCTCGGTGAAGGAGTTATATACATGGTTGTGAATGTCGGGAATAGATATACCCTTAGCAGCCAAGATAGAGACCATACGGAAGACATCGGGAGTGACACTCGAGAAGGCGAAGTTACCGGTGTCGGTCATCATACCCACAAAGATGTTTATAGCCATCTCTTTAGAAATGCTCTCAGCACCAAACATAACCTCAACAAGCAGAGCTATAAGGTAACATGTGCTCGAAGCCTCGGGATATGATATCATAAGGTCGAAATCCTCTGATGGGTTGAGGTGGTGATCTATAAGTATGCGCTTAGCGTGCTGATTCTCGTCAATTACGTCACCAAGACCATCGAGACGTGTCATAGTGTGGAAGTCGAGACAGAAGATGAGGTCTGCACCCTTCACAGCCTTTACAGCCTTACCCTCGGTATCGTTCTTAAAGACAACCAGCTCCTCGCTACCTGGCATGAACTCGAGATAGTAGGGAAATTTATTGGGGACAATACAGGTTACGTCGTGACCATGTCGCTTGAGAATCTCAGCCCATGCCAATGATGAACCTATAGCATCACCATCGGGGTTAGTGTGTGAGAGAATAACCACTCTCTGAGGCTGCTCTATATACTCTCTAAGCTGCTCTATTTTATTTCTTGCTATCTGCATAACCTCTCAGTTATATATATATTAACGTGCAAATATACAAAAAATAGGTGTAACAAACTAATAATGACTAAAATTTAACCTTTAGACCAATTAAAAGGGTAATGCTACAATTTATATATTTACACTCACATAATTCAACATTACGAAGCTTGTCATCGAACTTGTCAACAGATGTTTTTTATTTTTTAATACTTATATTAATAATTAATAAAATTCAAATAATAATAAAGCGTGTTGATTGTGTTAGCAACTTTTCTACTTCGTTTTTATTAACATGTTCTATTATTTTTTGTTTCTTATTTTTTATTAATTTTAAAGTTTAAGTTATTTTAAATTAATAGAATATATAAAATAATTTATAAAAATAAACATTATAAACAACGTGTTATCAACATTTAAACATTAATAAAATATTAACATTTGTAGTTGGTAACTCTAAGAAAATAGGTTGATAAAATGTCACATAAATTTTCTTCTTTTTATTTGCAAAAAAAGAGCGGCCGTATATACAACGACCGCACTGAAATTTGCAAATCTTTTTATCAAATTTTTGCCAACACTTTTCCACACGTTTGTTAACACTCCGTAGGGAGCTTTTCAACAACCTTGGCGGCAATCTCCGCGTAGTACTCCTCAACTCTGGGATCGAAGCCTCCAGCGGGACGTCCCTCATCACTACCCTCCATAATAGACTGTATGATGGGCACCTGACCCAAGAGGTCGACACCAGCCTCCTCGGAATAACGCTTGGCACCACCCTGACCAAAGAGATAGTAACGATTGTTGGGGAGCTCCTCAGGTGTAAACCACGCCATGTTCTCTACAACACCCAGTACAGGAATATCTACCTGCGGGTGGCGGAACATCTCAACACCGCGCACGACGTCGGCAACAGCAACCTGCTGAGGTGTTGATACTATAACAGCGCCCGAAATCTTAATCTCGTTGATAATAGATAGGTGGATGTCTCCTGTGCCTGGAGGTAGGTCGATAAGAAGGTAGTCGAGTTTACCCCAGCGGGTCTGGTGTATAAGCTGATGCAGAGCATTGACAGCCATACCACCACGCCACATAAGAGCATCCGTAGGCTTAATAAAGAATCCAATAGACATAATCTTGATACCCAACGACTGTGAGGGGATGATAAAGTCGTGGCCCTCCTCGTCGCGTTCAGCATCGGGAATATACCCCTCAACACCGAACATCTTAGTCTGCGAAGGACCATAGATGTCGGCATCCAAAATACCTACATTATAACCTCGCTGGCGGAGTGCCACAGCGAGATTTGCCGTAACCGTAGACTTACCAACGCCACCTTTACCCGATGCAACAGCCACAATGCGGCAAATATCCGTGGTGGTGGAGACATTCTCCTGACGGCGAGGCTTGGGTGCCGCCTCGCGAATGATGACCATAACCTGATTTTCAGGGAAGGTAGCCTTCATAAGTGCCTCAACCTGGCGCTTAATCTTCTGTGCAAAGGGGTCACGTGCCTTCTGAAAGCGTAGTGTGATAGCTATAGAGCCATCCTCACCCCTATCAGCGCGGTCAACAAAGCCACTAACGACAATGTTGTCGTTAGTCTCGGGGTGTATAATAGTCCTTAGTAACTGTTCAAGCTGTTCGTTCATATTTCAAAAATTAAAGGTCGATGTGCATATCACCAGGTATGATGGCCTGTATGCCACCATTTGTCATAAGCATTGGGTTCTCTATAAATAGGTTTTTAATATCTTCGAAGTAGTAGCTATTGCCAAAGCCAAGGTTTACAGTTGCTGTGAAGCCCATATCCTGCATCCACTGCTCCCATTCGGTTAGAGGCGCGCGGAACTCATATAATGTATAGTTGTTCGAGATGCCGGCAAGCTGCGTAGCCTTAGCCACAGCGTGTGTAAAGCCTCCAATCTCGTCTACAAGACCAATAGTTAGGGCGTTGCTGCCGCTCCATACTCTACCCTCGGCTATAGCATAGACATCCTCTATAGGAAGGTTACGTCCCTCAGCGACGAGAGAGGTGAAGGTGTCGTATACGTCGTCGACGCCTACCTTAACATAGTTGCGCTGTGCTTCGGTGAGTGGACCAAGGAAGGTCATGCCGCCAGCTGAGGGTGATGTTGCTGCGGTATCAATGGTAATACCCAACTTATTTTTGAGCGTGTCCTCAAGGTTAAACATCATGCCAAAGACACCGATAGAGCCTGTAAGCGTCAGTTTATTAGCGAAGATGTAGTCGGCAGGTGCCGAGATATAGTAGCCACCACTTGCAGCCATCTCACCCATAGATATAACCACAGGCTTACTTTGTTGCAAGAGTGTCATCTCGCGCCATACAACATCCGAGGCGAGGGCTGAGCCACCAGGTGAGTTAACACGTAAAACAACAGCCTTGGTGCGACTATCGAGGCGTGCCTGACGAAGCTCCGCAGCGAGGCGTGAGCCATAGACATAGCCGTCCATATACATATTGCCGTCGACAATCTGACCATCGGCATAGATGATGGCAACAAGAGGTTTATCAATACTCTCAAGAGCCCAGTCCTCTCCAACAGTGACACGCACGGGTGCGAGGTTTATTGCTGTGACATAGCTACGAAGCGAGACAGCATTAGGACCACCATAGCCACTACGCTTTGCACCACTCGAGTAGAAGAGGTCATAGACCTCATCCTCATACGCAATGCGGTCTATCATACCTCGCTCTAAGGCATCCTCCGGACGTTTAATCTCAAGGTTTTCGGCATAGCGCTTCAAATCCTCCTCGCTAAGACCACGGCTAACTGCAACATCGTGAACAATGTCGTTCCACATAGAGTTGGTAATCAACTCCATCTGTTCGCGGTTCTCTGCCGACATATTTGTACGTATATATGGCTCCACAGCGCTCTTATACTTGCACTCCGTAGGGCGGAACACCTCTACCTCCACATCGAGCTTATCCATCAAACCCTTGAAGAAGGTGAGACTCATGCCCACACCGCTCCACTCGAGCGAGCCCTCGGGCTGCAAGATAATCTGGTCGGCAGCCGTAGCAAGGTAGTACTCGCTCTGGGTGTACATATCGTCGTAGGCAACAATAAACTTACCCGACTCCTTGAAGCGCTCCAAGGCTCCGCGTAGCTCCTCGATATTCGTAGGCGACACACTACCCACGCCATTGCAGTTGATGCATATACCCTTAATGCGGCTATCCTCGGCAGCATTCTCAATAGCTGTGAGAGTCTCCAAGATGGTCACAGGCTGAGAAAACGTAAGCGATGAGGGGTCGAGAATACCCATCGTAGAGGTTGTAGGTCCGTCGATAATATCCTCAGAGAGGTTGATATAAAGCACGCTCTTTTCGGGAACAACCTCTGTCTCGAACTCGAAAGAGAAGAGTAGCGATACGAAAAAACATATAAATACTACCATCGATAATACAGAAGCCACAACAATTGCAAGAAGCGATGCTCCAAATACTTTCCAGAAATTCATATCGTAATGATTTTATAGTTGCTACAAAGATATAAAATTTTTCATCAACTTTAGCGCTATAGCCCTATAAGAGTGAGTAGAGGGTGGCCAATCTTTTTAGCCACCCTCCCATAATCGAATATTACGCCTACTTACTCGATGCCCAACTCAGCCTTAACTGCTGGGGTAATATCGGTAAGCGTTGCAGGGTCGAAATATGCCAAACCTGCAGATGCTGCCTGGTCGCCAGCAGTGTTGAAGATGGCCATGTAGCCACCCGCAGCTGCCACCTTCTTAACAGCCTCATCGGCCTTCTCGTAGATGGGAGACATAACCTCCTGCTCCTTGCGCTGCATATCCTGCTGAGCTATCTGCTGGAAGTCGGTGAAACGCTGCTGAAGCTGCTGAAGTTCCTGCTCCTTAAGCTGACGAATAGAGTCGGTATATGTAGATACGTTCTTCTCGTAGTCTGCATAGAGCTTGTTAAACTCAACCTGAATCTGCTCAAGCTGATTCTGGAGATCCATACCATATGCCTCAAGGTTCTTAACGGCCTCCTGATACTCAGGCATGTTAGGCATTACGGCTGCGAGGTCTACGCGTCCGAACTTCTGACCAAATACTGTGGTAGCAGAGAATGCGAGCACTGCAACCAATGCGAATTTCATTAATTTCTTCATCACTAATACTTTCCTTATGTTTCTAAATATTTATTGTCTCAGACTATTTGAGTGCCTCGATAATGCGGTCGGTGAAGTCCACCTTTGTTGAGTAGTAGAGGATGGTGGGGTTTGCCGAGATGTCGATAACGAGGTCGTAGCCATACATCTTCGAGAAGCTCTCTATTGTTGTAAAGACACGCTGCTGGATGGGCTGGATAAGCTCCAAGCGCTTCTGCATCAACTCTCCATCGGTGCCAAACAAAGACTCCTGATACTCGGTAGCCTCGGCCTCCTTCTGTAGTATTAGCTGCTCCTGCTGCTGACGTGCGCTCTCTGAAAGCGATGCGCGACGCTGCATATAGCTATTATATAGGTTCTCAACCTCTGCAAACTTAGCGTCTACCCTCTCTTGGTAATCCTCGGCAAGTGTCTCGAGAGACTCCAAGGCTTTGTTATACTCGCTGATAGACTTAAAGACCTTCTCGCTATCAATGACCATATAGTTCTGTGCTGAACAGATGCCTGCAGTCATCATTACTGCCATTAACGCTAAAATAACTCGTTTCATAGTATGAAGTTTTTTGGTTCGAAACAATTATAATCACGTAATTTTTACATTACCCTCTACAAATATAATGAAATAATCTCAAAAATATTGCCACTTAGGGTTAGAATTGTTGACCCATGACGAAGTGGAACTGCGAACCACTACGCTTTGTCTTGCCGTACGCTGGGTCGAAACCATAACCCCAGTCGATGCCGAGCATACCTACGATGGGCAGATAGAGGCGCACACCAACACCCGCCGAACGCTTAATCTTAAATGGCGAGAACTCCTTCCATGAGTTGAAACCGTTACCTCCCTCGAGGAAGCCAAGCACATAGATTGACGAGTTAGGCTTCATGATAATGGGGTAGCGAAGCTCCACGGTATACTTATTATATGCCACCGAGTAGTAGTTCGAGGGGTCAAGAGCACCATCCTCATAACCACGCAATGAGATGATGTCGACACCATAGATGTTATAGCCGGTCATACCGTCACCACCAATCTCGAAACGCTCGAAGGGCGATACCTTATTCTTATTATAGTGACCCAAGAATCCCATCTCGGCGCCAAGCATAAGAACAAGATTCTGGTTTTGCGTAAGCGGGAAGTACCAGCGACCCTTAAGCAACCACTTGTGGAACTCTATCCAGCGGTAGCGATCCTGATCCGAGAGGTTGGGGTCGGCGTAGTTCTTGCCATCCCACAACGAGAATGGAGGTGTAGCCTGCACCGAGAGCGTAAACTCCGAACCCGAACGCGAGAAGAATGGCGCGTCGACACTCGAACGCTGCAATACCAGCTTCAACGAGAGGGTGTTAGAGTTACCCTCGCTCATGATGAACGAATTCCATCCCTTAAGACCATAGCGCTGGTAGCCCAACTCACCATAGAACGTGAAGTATGGGTCGGGCCACTGCAGACGCTTACCCAAACCAACGGCGAGACCCATCGAGCGGTAGTACATCGAGGCATCCTGCCATACGTAGTAGGCGTTGTTCTGCTCAGAGATATATCCCGAGATGGTGAATGAGTTAGGACGACGACCTCCGAGCCATGGGTCGGTGAAGCTCAACGATAGTGCCTTATAGTAGGTGCCGTTTGTCTGTCCCGAGATTGAGAGACGCTGATTCTGTCCCGAGGGATATGGTCTCCAGGCGCCCTTCTTGAAGAAGTTTCGCATAGAGAGGTTGTTCAGCGTGACACCGATGCTACCTACGAAGGTGCCCGAGCCCCAACCACCAGCAATGTTAAACTGGTCTGAAGCCTTCTCCTGCAATGGCCAGTTGATGTTTACGAGTTCGTCGCTTACAGGCTGAATATCGGGGATGATGGCCTGCTCGTCGAAGTGTCCCATGCCCATAAGCGTACGCATGGTCTGCATCAACAGTGCGCGGTTGTATAGGTCGCCAGGGCGGACATATAGCTCACGGCGGATAACCTCGTCGTCGATGCGCATATTTCCTGAGATGCCCACCTCGTTAATCGTAAAGGGCTTACCCTCGAAGATACGAATCTCGAGGTCGAGCGAATCGGGACCTACAACAATCTCAGCAGGCTCTATTTGCGACATGAGGTAGCCGTTATTGTTGTAGAGCGACGATATAGACATCTCTTCAGGATTCATCTCCTTGCCTATACCGAGGCGCTTGTGCATCGACTTCTTGTCGTATACGTCGCCAGGTTGCACGCCAAACATCGACGAGAGCTGCTCGGTGGTATAGACTGAGTTACCCACCCAGTTGATGTTGCGGATGTAGTATTTGTTACCCTCCGACACCTTGATGTCGATGCCGAGAGTCTTATCGTCGATGTAGTAGATAGAGTCGCTGACGATGGTGGCATTGCGGTAGCCTCGCGAGTTGTAGAAGTCCAACAGATACTCTTTATCTGCCTCGTAGTCCTCCTCAATGAGCTTACGATTCTGGAAGAAGAGGATGCTCTTCTGGTGTGTCTTCTTGAATGTGCGGCGCAGACGCTTATCCTCGAAGTTGTCGTTACCCTCGAAGTTGATGACACCCACACGTACCTTAGGTCCGCGGTCGATGTCGAAGGTTACGTTCACGCACTGCTCGTAGATGCTGTCGTTGGTGATGCGCACATCCACCTCACACGTAAGAAAACCCTTCTCGGCATAGTGCTCCTTGATGAGCTTGACGTTCTTGTCGATGACATAGTCCGAGAGCTCGGTGTTGCGACGAAGCTTGAGCACCTCCTCCTTGAGGTCCTTGGCCTTGGAGTTGCTCACGCCCGTGATGTTCCACCCTAAGATACGTGCACGCTCCTTGAGGAATACTTCCAAGTCGAGTGAGTCGCCCTCGATGGTGGCACCTATCTGAATGTCGGAGAAGTAGCGTGGTGCCCATAGTCGCTGCATGGCGTTCGATATAAACTTACTGGGAAGATATATCGAGTCGCCCTCCTGGAGACCTGCCGACGACTTCAAAATATCGTGGTTGAGGTACTTAACACCGTGAAGGTTGATTTTGCGTATGTAGTAAAGCTTGCCGTCACCCTCGGTGAATACGGGGGCATTAAGGTCGAAATCTACCGAGTCGGCAATCTCGTTATTTGAGCTATCGCCAAGGGTGTAACGCTGCTGCGCCTCGGCAATAGTCGTTGCTGAGACGAGCGCCACAATGGCGATAAGTGCTATTTTGAGTAGTCTCATCTATTATCTCTCCTCTTTATCTTTCGTCACCAAGCCGTAGCGACGCTCGCGGCTTGCGTAGATATTCAGTGCGCGCTGGAAGTCCTCCTCGCCGAAGTCGGGCCACAGCACCTCGGGGAAGTACATCTCCGAGTAGGACGCCTGCCAGAGCAGGAAGTTGCTGAGGCGGTATTCGCCACTTGTGCGAATGATAAGGTCGGGGTCGGGGACTCCTGCTGTCATGAGCGAATCGGAGAACAACGCCTCGTCAATATCCTCAATCTTAACCTCTCCCTCTTTCACGCGGCGTGCTATATCCTGCAGGGCCAACACCATCTCGCGACGTGACGAGTAGTTAAAAGCTAAAATGAGATTTAGGCGCTTACCAGGGGCGGTTACCGTCTCGATGTGGTTAATCATGTCGAGCACCTTCTGCGAAAAGCGGTTACGCTCACCCATTATCTTAACATTTACACCCTCGGCAACAAGCTCATCGGCCTTGCTCGCTACCATCGAGCAGAAGAGCTCCATGATGGCGTCAATCTCGGCCTGTGGGCGTCCCCAGTTCTCGGTGGAGAAGGTGTATAGCGTCAAGTATTCGATACCTGCTACGCCCGCTGCACGAACCACGGCATCTACAGCCTTTGCGCCTGCAATATGCCCCTCGTAGCGCTCCTTGCCACGCTGCTTCGCCCAACGACCATTGCCATCCATAATGATGGCCACGTGCTTAGGTATTGATCTTTTTTCGCTCATAATAACCCGCAAATTAAGCAATAAAATTCACAACTCGCAAATCCTCAGCAACATTATTTTTCACGCACGAGCGCGTAGAAGTGTGTAACTGTCGCGATTACAGAGGATTATGACGTTATGCAACAACGCGTGCGGGGAGTGTCGAAATCAGCGTTTATCGACGCCCCACATCATCTTTTCTCTTAACGTGTCGTAGAAAGTATTATTATGCGGCATTGCTAAAATTAGTCTCTTTGTCGCCAACTTGACCCTTACTTCGTCGCCATCGTGGAGGGTGTAGGTGCGGTTATCCGCAGAGATTGACGCCTCGCCTTCGCGTGAGCTTATGCGGAGGGTTATCACCGAGCTGTCTGGCACCACCACAGGGCGCATCGTAAGGTTGTGTGGAGCGATGGGTGAGAGCACAAAGCAGCGACACATGGGGTCGACAATAGGACCTCCGGCACTTAGCGAGTAGGCTGTTGAGCCTGTGGGTGTTGCGACAACAAGACCATCACCGTGGTATGTCGCCACATAGTTGTCGTTGATAAGCGTCTCGACCGAAATCATAGACGAGCCATGGCGGTTTATAGAGATCTCGTTAAGTGCTGTAAACTGCTCGTTGCGACCCTCAACCGAGAGCATAATACGTTGCTCGAAGTGCAGAGCACCCTCGTTTATTGCGCGGAAAAGCTCTTCGATACCCTTGCCATCGTCGGCGGTGAGATAGCCCAGGCGCCCAGAGTTGATGCCAACCACAGGAATATCTTCATTTGGCAGCAGTGCCACAGCTTCGAGAAGTGTTCCGTCGCCACCATAGGTGATCATCACGTCGTTACCCGTAGCCTTGGGTGCGGTGCTATAGCGGCACTTGGGGGCTATGGCGATACCTGTTGCGGCGGTTATTGCCTCTGCAAAATCCTCATTAACAACATAATCCATTGCATAGCGCTCGATTTCGTGAAGTATTGTCGAGAGCTGCTCGGGGTTATGTTTTACCTGTTTGCGAGAAAAAAGTATTATGTTCATTGCTCGGAAATGAAAAAAATCGTAACTTTGCTTTTGCAAATATACAAAAAAGAATGCGGTTTTCAATACATGGAGGCCTATTTCTTTCGTTGTATAGTGCAACCGATGAACCAACCTAAGATGAAAATTATGACAAAGTTAAGCGTGAATATTAACAAGATTGCTGTTGTTCGCAATTCGCGTGGCGGCAATGTGCCCAATCTCCTTAAGGCGGCTTTAGACATCGAGCGCTTTGGTGCCGATGGCATCACGGTGCATCCCCGCCCCGATGCTCGTCATATCCGCTACTCGGATGTCCGCGAGCTTAAGGCAAATATTGCCACGGAGCTAAACGTCGAGGGTAACCCCATCGAGAGCTTCTGTGAGCTTGTTGAGGAGGTCTGCCCCGCGCAGGTTACACTTGTTCCAGATGCCGAGGATGCCATCACCTCGTCGGCAGGTTGGGACACCATCAAGCATCGTGATTTCTTGCGTGCTATGGCCGACCGCTTCCACCGCAAGGGTATCCGCGTATCAATCTTCGTCGACCCTGTTGTTGAGATGGTTACGGCGGCTAAGGATTGTGGTGCTGACCGCGTAGAGCTATATACCGAGGCCTATGCTTCGGGCTATGCTCAGGATCGCGAGGCTGCCATCGCGCCCTATGTTGCTGCTGCCGAGGAGGCTCGCCGCGTGGGCCTTGGTCTGAATGCCGGTCACGACCTAAATACCGAGAATTTGCAATATTTTATTGAGCGTATCCCATGGGTTGACGAGGTATCTATAGGCCACGCCCTCATTAGCGATGCACTCTACTGGGGTTTGGAGAATACCGTGTCTATCTACCAGCGTTGCATATCGCGTGCCGCCGAGGATAACTAGTCCACTTTACATAAGATTTTATGCCGTTAAGTAATCCTATATTCAGACAAATATCACGTATTGTTGACCGCATGGGTCTCGAGGCGTATGCTGTTGGTGGCTATGTCCGTGACTACTACCTGCATCGTCCATCGTCGGATATCGACGTTGTGGTTGTAGGCAGTGGCATCGACGTTGCCGAGGCTTTGGCTGCGGAGCTTGGAGGTGCTAAGGTGGCTGTCTATAGGACATACGGTACGGCTATGGTGCGTTGGCGCAACACAGAGGTTGAGTTTGTTGGCGCGCGCAAGGAGAGCTATATGCGCACCTCGCGCAACCCCATTGTCGAGCCAGGCTCTTTGGAGGATGACCAGCGTCGCCGCGACTTTACGATAAACGCCATGGCGTGGTGCATCAATGGCGATAGGTTCGGTGAGCTTGTCGACCCATTTGGTGGCATGGAGGACCTTGAGGATGGCATTATTCGCACGCCGTGTGAGCCAGATAAGACCTTCTCGGATGACCCACTAAGAATGATGCGTGCCGTGAGGTTTGCCTCGCAGTTGGGCTTCGATATCGATGATGATACCTACAATGGTATCTGTCGCCAGGCGGAGCGTATCAATATCATCACCAAGGAGCGCATCGCCACGGAGCTAAATAAGATACTCCTCTCGCCAGTGCCCTCTATCGGCTTCTCGTTGCTGCGCAATTCGGGCTTGTTGGCCTTTATTCTTCCCGAGCTCGACCGCATGGCGGGTGTAGAGCGCAGGGGTAAGCATGCACATAAGGACAACTTCGAGCATACGATGAAGGTCTTGGATAATGTGGCAAAGCGTAGCGACGACCTGTGGCTACGTTGGGCAGCCCTTCTTCACGACATTGGCAAGCCCACGACGAAGAGCTACGACCAGCGTGTTGGGTGGACCTTCCACCAGCATGAGGCTGTAGGCTCGAAGCTTGTGCCTCAAATCTTCCGTCGTCTGCGTCTGCCGCTTAATGAGCCTATGCGTTTTGTGCAGAAGATGGTCTTCCTGCACATGCGCCCCATTGTCCTATCGGAGGATTTGGTTACCGATTCGGCTGTGCGACGCCTCTTGTTCGAGGCGGGTGACGATGTGGAGAAGCTTATGATTTTGTGTGAGGCAGACATCACCTCAGGCATTGATAGCAAGGTTAAGCAGTTCCTCAAGAACTTCGAGCTTGTACGCCAGAAGATGCGCGACCTCGAGGAGCGTGATCGCATACGTAACTTCCAGCCTCCCATCTCGGGAGACCTTATCATGCAGACCTACAACCTGCAGCCATGTAGTGTAGTGGGTGAGATTAAGGAGGTTATTAAGAATGCCATTCTCGATGGCATCATCCCTAACGACTACGATGCAGCCTACCGCCTTATGGAGGAGGAGGCTGAGCGTCGTGGTATAAAACGACCGTAAACCTATATAATTATAATATGTAGGCGCGTGACATATTCACTCTCTTAGGCATCAAGGGCTGGCTAAATTTTAGTCAGCCCATTTTTTTGTCTAAAAGAAAAAAGTAAAAATTTTTTCGTTGTTGTGTTAGATTTACGCAATATAACCTCTCTATAATATCAAAGAACCTCACAAACGAGGGCACAACACAAAAGACAAAACGTGAAAACAAAAGACGCAAAACAAAAGACGCAAGACAAAAATTAAATAAATAAGTTACTAACAAATTAAAACGTTACAATTATGAAGAAGCTTTTTACTATTTTGACCGTTGCCGTTTCATTCTTTGCTATCGAGAGCGCCGAGGCTGCTACAATTGAGAACAACCGCGAGACCGTTGCCGAGGACTCTAAGACAGAGCGAGTTTCAGCTGGCGATATCGAGTACTTCACCTACCATGCTACAGCGGGTGTCGAGGCCAGCATCCTAATCATTGGCGATGGCGACACCGACCTCGACCTCTACATCTTCGACTGCAATGCCAACCTCATTGATGAAGATACCGATACCCTCGACGTATGTGTTTGCCGATGGACACCCAAGTATACTGGAGACTACTACGTGGCTGTGAAGAACCTGGGCAATGTCTATAACGAGTTTACAATCATCGCAGAATAGAGTTTCTTATATATTGGTTTTAGTTAGTTTGTAGGAGAGGGGATGCCGAGTGCGTCTCCTCTCTGTTGTAGTGAGATATGGCGTTTGGTATGATGAAAAAAGTGTATTATATTTGTGGTGGTAAAAGAGAACTTTTACTTTCGAAAACGATAGAACATTGAGGGGAAATATGATGAGGGGAAATATGATAATTATGGCAATTGTAGTCATGGTGCTCTATGTTGGGGCTAATGGCTATATTTTTTGGCGTATGCTGCAACCTATGCAGGGTGTGCCTGTTGTGGTGCGTGCGTTGTTTGGGGTAGTGTTCTGGGTGGCTGCTTTTGGCATGTTCCTGTCGTTTGGTCTGCGCGATGTGGCACTCTATGAGACGGTGCACCGCGTGCTTCATGTCGTAGGTACGTCGTGGCTTGTCTTCACGCTGTATATGGTTGTAGCTCTGCTTCTTGCCGATATGATACACTGGATATTTCCCTCTTTCCAGCATGGTGTGTGGTGGGCGCTGGTTGTAACTATTGTTGTGCTCGAGTGCGGCTATATCAACTATCGACGCCCGCATGTTGAGCACCTAACCATCAACACAGAGAAGCCTATTGAGGGTGGGCGTGTGCGCATTGTGGCAGTTAGTGATGTTCACCTTGGTCATGGCACCTCACGCAGCGACCTGGCCCGCTATGTCGACCTAATAAATGCCGAAAGGCCCGATATGGTGGTCATCGTTGGCGACCTAATAGACAATAGTATTGTGCCTGTTGAGGCTGCAGATATGTGCCGTGAGTTTGAGCGTGTTGAGGCACGCTATGGCATCTATATGTCGGCGGGTAACCATGAGTATATCAGCGGCATAGAGGCCTGTCGTCGCTACCTTGCCACGACTCCCGTGCAATTGCTTACGGATAGCGTTGTGGAGCACCCGTCGGGTGTCAGAGTTGTTTCGCGTGACGACCGCACAAATAGTGAGCGAGACTCTTTGCTGAGGCTGCTTGCAGGTGATAATGCAGAGCTTTTCACCGTTGTTCTCGACCACCAGCCCACGGCCATTAGGGAGAGTTCGCGCCATGGTGTCGACCTCCACCTCTCGGGACACACACATCGCGGCCAGGTGTGGCCCATAAGCCTTGTCACGGATGCTATGTTCGACCAGAGTCATGGCTACCGTAAGTGGGGCGAGACGCATGCCTATGTGATGTCGGGACTGTCGTTGTGGGGACCACCTTTCCGCATAGGCACGCAGAGCGAGTTGCTTGTTGTGGATGTGGTAAGTAGCGATATTTGACACAACTTGGACGTTTAGCACAGTGTGTTGATATACAGAGTATTGTGTGGATGCGCCTGTTTAATTTGTAGAAAAAAACATCTAAATTGGTATATTAAAGAAATTTTTTACGTATATTTGTGTTACAAAGAGACTTCCGTAATGTTTATGGGAGCCAGACAAACAATTATTTTTAAACTTTATTACTATTATGCTACCAGAGAATTTTGTACAGTCATTGCTTAATGCGCTTATCCATGTAGGTAACGCCATTGTTAAGTTGCTTCTTTTGCCTTTCAATCTTTGGGTAAAGGCTATCGTTCGTCTTGCTGACCAGAAGGAGCGTGGTCTTCTTAACATCAGCAGCATCAATGGTTTGTGGCCTTTCTTCTCATTCTGCAAGCGCCTTCTCGTTGATTTTGTTTTTGACGCTACCGCATTCCTTGCATACCCCGTGGGATTGCTTTTTGCTCTTTACAGCATGATTGATGGTTTCACTTGCCTCTCAGAGTGGTATACTGTAGGTGATGTGCTTGTAGAGTTCATCCTCGCACTTATCGGTGTTTACATGGTGCCTATCTTCGTGGCTATTGCACACGACAGCTTGGAGTTGTTGTTGCTTCCTATCCGCAAGTCTATCGACTTCTTCCGTAAGCCTGCTCAGCAGCTCGACATCGACATTAAGAATCGCGAGTAATTAACACCTTGCATAACAACTGAGAGCGACTCCATGTGGGTCGCTCTTTTGTTGTATACTCCTCGGCACCACACTCGCTGCCGAGAAGGAACCTGCCGAAAGCGAATAGCATATTTACTAATTTATAGAACATACCTTAAAATAATCCTAAATTGAGTCGTTGTTTGCGTTTTTTTATTAACTTTGTGTCATATTATGCGCTTGGGCGTAGCACGGCGTGTGCTTATAGCCGAAGCATCAGTCACTTAGGGGTAGTTTAACTCGCTATGTCGGCTGTTGGCGCATTAATGGAGTCTAAATACAATACTATTATATGAGCAAAGAGTACAAGCGTTATCTTATTACCTCGGCACTACCCTACGCTAATGGTCCTGTGCATATCGGTCACTTGGCAGGCGTATATGTGCCGTCGGATATCTACACTCGTTACCTCCGCCTTAAGGGCTACGACGTAATCTCGGTGTGCGGTAGCGATGAGCACGGTGTGCCCATCACCATCAAGGCACGTAAGGAGGGTATCACCCCCCAGCAGGTCGTTGACCGCTACCACGAAATTATCGAGAAGTCGTTCCGCCGCCTCGGCATGTCATTCGACATATATTCGCGCACCTCGTCGCCCACGCACCGCGTGACAGCCTCGGAGTTCTTCCGTAAGCTCTACGACGAGGGTAAGTTCATCGAGCAGACATCTATGCAGTACTACGACGAGGAGGCACAGACATTCCTCGCCGACCGCTACATTGTCGGCACCTGTCCCCGCTGCCAGAACGAGAAGGCCTACGGCGATCAGTGCGAGAAGTGTGGCTCGACACTCTCTCCCGATGAGCTAATCAACCCCAAGAGTGCAGTATCGGGCGCTGTGCCCGTAAAGCGCGAGACAAAGCACTGGTACTTGCCACTCGACCAGTACGAGGGCTTCTTACGTGAGTGGATATTGGAGGGTCACAAGGAGTGGAAGTCGAATGTATATGGTCAGTGCAAGAGCTGGCTCGACCTCGGCCTACAGCCACGCGCCGTAAGCCGCGACTTGGACTGGGGTATCCCCGTGCCTGTGGAGGGCGCTGATGGTAAGGTGCTCTACGTATGGTTCGATGCACCCATCGGCTATATCTCTGCTACTAAGGACCTTACGCCCAACTGGGAGAAATATTGGAAGAGCGAGGACACCAAGATGGTTCACTTCATCGGCAAGGATAACATCGTATTCCACTGCATCGTATTCCCCGCAATGCTCAAGGCACATGGCGACTACATCCTACCCGAGAATGTCCCCGCCAACGAGTTCCTTAACCTCGAGGGCGAGAAGCTATCTACATCGCAGAACTGGGCAGTATGGCTTCACGAGTATCTCGATGAGTTCCCCGGCAAGGAGGATGTATTGCGCTACGTATTGTGCGCCACAGCCCCCGAGACCAAGGATAACGACTTCACGTGGAAGGACTTCCAGTCGCGTAACAACTCGGAGCTTGTAGCCGTCTTGGGCAACTTCGTCAACCGCGCCTTGGTGCTCACGAAGAAGTACTACGATGGTGTAATCCCCGAGCGTGGCGAACTTACCGACTACGACGAGGCTACCATCGAGGAGCTTCAGAAGATTAAGGCGTCGCTGGAGCGTAATATCGAGCACTACCACTTCCGTGAGGCGTTGAAGGATGCCATGGCATACTCGCGTATAGGCAATAAGTATCTCGCCGACACAGAGCCTTGGAAGGTGGTTAAGAGCGACCCCGAGCGCGTCAAGACAATTCTCAATATCGCATTGCAGATTACCGCAAACACTGCCATCGCAATCGAGCCCTTTATGCCATTTACGGCAGAGAAGATGCTCAAGATGCTCGCAGTGGATAAGTTTGGCTGGGAGCAGCTCGGCTCTATGGAGCTTATGGCTGCGGGTCACACCATTGGCGAGGCTCAGTTGCTCTTCGAGAAGATTGAGGATGATGTCATCCAGAAGCAGCTCGATAAGCTCGAGGCATCGCGTAAGGCACGTCTTGCAGCCGAGGCAGCACAGAATGTCGAGGCGCAGAAGGAGGAGGTGTCGTTCGACGACTTCCAGAAGATGGATATCCGCGTGTCGACAATCCTCGAGGCCGAGAAGGTGGCAAAGACTAAGAAGCTCTTGAAGCTCACCATCGACACCGGTATCGACAAGCGTACTATCGTCTCGGGTATCGCCGAGTACTACACTCCCGAGCAGCTTGTTGGCCGCCAGGTGCTGGTGCTTGCCAACCTCGCTCCTCGCGAGATTAAGGGCATCGAGTCGCGCGGTATGATTCTTATGGCCGAGGATGCGCTGGGCAGATTGGTGCTTGTGCAGCCCGAGGATAAGACCATGTCGGGAGCGATGATAGGATAGCATATAACACAATGATTATCAATGGGTTAGCCTTAAACGACAACCTAAATATACAAACATAACCAATTAAACTTTAACTTTTACTATGGAAAACATTAAATGGGGAGAGCTTGGTTTTGCTTACTACAAGACCGCTTTCAATGTTCGTTACCACTATGCTAATGGCGAGTGGAGCCAGATGCAGGTGACTGACGATGAGTACATCAAGATGCACATGTCTGCAGCTTGCTTGCACTATGGTTTGGAGATCTTCGAGGGCTTGAAGGCCTTCCGTGGTGTTGATGGTAAGGTGCGTTTGTTCCGTCCCGACGAGAACGCTAAGCGTATGATCAACTCAGCTAACCGTCTCTGCTTGCCCGCACCTACTGTTGAGCAGTTTGTTGAGGGCTGTAAGGAGTGCGTACGTCGCAACCTCGACTTCGTTCCTCCCTACGAGACAGGTGCTTCTCTCTACTTGCGTCCTACCCTTCTTGGTACTAAGACTTGTCTTGGTGTGCGCGCTGTTGACGAGGCCGACCTCATCATCTTCTGTGCCCCTGTAGGCCCATACTTCAAGGGTGGTATGACTGCTATCAAGGCCCTCATTATGCGCGATCAGGACCGTGCTGCTCCACGTGGAACAGGTGATGTTAAGGTTGGTGGTAACTACGCCTCTTCAATCTGGTCACTCGAGGCTGCTCACCAGAAGGGCTTCTCTAACGTTCTCTACCTCGATGCTGCTACTCACAGCAAGGTTGAGGAGTTCGGTGCAGCTAACTTCTTCGGTATTAAGGATGGTAAGTATGTTACTCCTAAGTCATCATCTATTCTTCCTTCAATCACTAACAAGAGCCTTCGTCAGATCGCCGCAGACCTTGGCCTCGTAGTTGAGGAGCGCGACATCCCTGTTGAGGAGCTTGCTACATTCGAGGAGGCTGGTGCTTGCGGTACTGCTGCCGTTATCTCGCCTATCGGTGCATTGTATGACCTCGATAACAACGTTACATACGACTATGGTATGAAGGTTGGTGAGACTTGCAAGAAGATGTATGATCGCCTTCAGGGTATTCAGTATGGTCGTTGCGAGGATACTCACAACTGGAATGTTATTGTAGAATAATCTATATTTCTTGCGATAAGCCGCAATCTGCGGCATATCATATAAGGCTAACCACCGAGGGCTGTACGCTTTGTACTATCCCTCGGTGGTTGCTTTTTTGATATACCGCATCTCACGACTTCTAACAAGAAATTCAGCCTTACGGTACATAATGGTCATGTTCCACTATGACAAGAAATATATTCGTTGAGTGCCTCACTTTCGTGTGTTACTTAAGATGTTAATTTGTCTTTTGAGGCTAACTACCCTATCACTTGTTCTTAATAATTGGTAAGAAAAAAGGATGTTCCACGTGGAACATCCCCTACATTTTATATAATATCGCGCGCGTTAGCGGCCGAATTTTACAAGCAAAACGTTAATATCGGCAGGTGAGACGCCTGGTATTCGCGAGGCGTGAGCTATGGTAGTTGGGCGAATACGGCTCAACTTTTGGCGTGCCTCAATCGTTAACGACTGCATAGCCTCGTAGTCGAAACCCTCGGGAATGGCGATATTCTCCAAACGATGCATCTTCTCGGCATAGTATTTCTCGCGCTCGATATAGCCACGATACTTAATCTGTATCTCTGCCTGCTCAACAACCTCCCACGAAAGTTCGTTCTCCTCGATAAATCTCTTAAGGCGCGGAACGACCTCCATCAGACTTTTTATAGTGACATTGCTGCGCAAAACGATGTCGTAAAGCTTTTTTCCCTGCGTCAAAGGCTCCTCGCTGAGCGAAATTAAATAACTGTCAATTTCGCCTATTTTGACCGACTGTCGGCGGAGCATCGAAATAAGCGATTCTACAGCCGAATTTTTTTTGAGCAAATTTTCGTATTTTTCCTCGCCGACAAGTCCGATTTTATAGCCTAATGGAGTTAGTCGAGCATCGGCATTGTCCTGACGGAGTAAGATGCGGTACTCGGCACGCGAGGTAAACATACGGTATGGCTCGTCGACACCCTTGGTTACAAGGTCGTCGATAAGCACGCCGATGTATGCCTCATCTCTGCCCAGCACGATACCCTCCACGTCGTTGAGCGAGCGGTGTGCATTTATTCCCGCCATGAGTCCCTGCGCTGCCGCCTCCTCATAGCCCGTGGTACCATTTACCTGACCGGCGAAATAGAGTCCCTCCACATGCTTGGTCTCAAGTGTATGTTTAAGCTGCGTGGGTGGGAAGTAGTCGTACTCGATGGCATAGCCAGGGCGGTATACGTGTACGTTCTCGAGGCCCGAGATTGAGTGTAGCGCCTCGAGCTGCACCTCGTATGGTAGCGACGATGAGAAGCCATTTAGGTAGTACTCGTTGGTGTTGCGACCCTCGGGCTCAAGGAAGAGCTGGTGCTGCTCCTTCTCGGCGAAGGTGCGCAGCTTGTCCTCGATGCTTGGGCAGTAGCGTGGGCCTATGCCCGATATGGTGCCATTGAATAGCGGTGAGCGGTCGAAGCCTGTGCGTAGTATGTCGTGTACGCGCTTTGAGGTATAGACCATAAAACAGGGTAGTTGCTTGCTAACCGCCTCTGTATCAGTGTCATACGAAAATTTCGATGGCTCGGCATCGCCCTCCTGAATCTCCAGGGCGTCGAAGTTAATGGTGCGTGCGTCGAGGCGTGCGGGCGTGCCTGTCTTCATACGGCCTGTCTCAAATCCGAGTGCTGCAAGCTGCTCGGTTATGCCGTGAGCTGCTTGGTCTCCTGCGCGGCCTCCTTCGGCGTGTGCCTCGCCGCAGTGCATCATACCTCCAAGGAATGTTCCCGCGGTGAGCACTACCCTACGAGCCTCAATCTCCACGCCCATTCGCGTTTTTACGCCCCTTACACGCGGTTTCTCTGTCGAATGGTCTAAGAGTATCTCCACGACAGAATCTTGCCACAGATAGAGATTACGCGTATTTTCAAGCGTGCGGCGCCATAGGCGTGAGAACTCCGCCTTGTCGCACTGTGCGCGGGGGCTCCACATAGCTGCACCCTTCGAGCGGTTGAGCATGCGGAACTGTATGGCTGATAGGTCGGTAATGCGACCCATTTGGCCACCAAGAGCATCTATCTCCCTGACAATCTGACCTTTAGCCACGCCGCCAACAGCGGGGTTACACGACATAGCCGCAATTTTGTCCATATCAATGGTTATGAGCAGTGTGCGTGAGCCGAGGCGTGCTGCTGCCGAGGCAGCCTCACATCCCGCGTGTCCCGCGCCAATAACCACTATATCGTATTTCATGTGGTGCATATAAATCCCCCCTATTTGAGTATCTCCTCGCGGAGGAGTTTGAGGTAGCGATTCTCTAAGCGACGCATCTCCTTCTCTGCCCAGGGACTCTTGTCCTTATGCCCGCAGAGATGCAGTGCGCCATGTACTATAACCCTGCGCATCTCGTTGAATGGCAGAGCGTTATATATCTCAGCGTTGTCCTCAACCGTAGCAACATCGATATATACCTCGCCTGCAACAATGCCCTCCTCTACCCTACTTTCGCGCTCCTCGAATGTGATGACATCCGTATAGTAGTCGTGACCCAAAAAGTCGCGGTTCATCTGTCTGTGGTAATCGCTCGAGCAGAATATATAGTTGATGTCGCCCACTGCGTATCCCTCGCGGCGGATAACCTCATTTATCCACTTGCGTAGGGCCAATCTATTGGCTGGCAGATAGTTGCAATCTTGATTATAGAAGTGAATCATAGCTATGTTAACTTGCTAAGGTTTCTACTTGGTTTTGAAGAAGTTAGACACGAAGAGTTGCTGCTGCGAGTTGCGCTCATACACCGCAAGACGTATGTAGAAGTACTCCTCGCCGCGCGAGTTAAAGCCTCGGCCTATGGTGCCAATCTTCTGGTCCTTCTTGAGAATGTCACCCTTCTTAACGCACACGGCACTGAGGTTTGCAAAGGTGACAAGGTGGGCACCATAGCTTAGGTAGACGGTATAGTGATTGGTGCTACCCATCTTGATAATATCCTCTACTCTACCCTCGTGTATTGTGCGCACGTCGTCACCGCGCTTGCCCACAATTGTGGCGCCATAGCCCTCTTCGGTGAGTCTACCTCCATCAACGGGGATATTTAGGCCGCGTGTTGACTTGGAGAATGAGGCACCTACAGTGTTGTTTTGTATGAGTTTCTGTAGCTCTGCCACAGCCTCGTTATGTCTCTTCTCCTGTCGTCGTTGCTCGTTTATGGCCTCCTGCTCGCGCTTCGATAGCTTGTTGTAGGCGCGCTGTGCTGCTACCCTATCATCCTCGAGCTGGCGGCGCTCCCTGTCGAGTACGCGGCCTACCGAGTCGAGCTCATGGCTATGCATGGCTAACTGCTCGCGATGCTCTGCCAGGCGCTCACTCTGAGCGTTTATACTATCGGCAAGTGACCTGCGACTCTCTGCCACATGCTGCATCTCCGCCATGCGACGTGCCGCTTCAGTTAGGTTCTTAGCACCAAAGATGTAGTATTTGCCACTATTCTGCTTGTGTGTACGGTAGGCTATACGTATCGCCTCGGCATATATTGCGCGGTTGCGCTGCAGGGTCTGGTCGAGAGAGTCTATAGCAGCCTCGGCGGTGGCAATCTCTGCCTCCACAAGGGCATGCTCGCTCTCCACCTCGCTGATATACTCCTCCTGCATTCTCACCTGATTCTCTAAGGCTCGTACCTCCTCCCGAGCGTTGCTCTTCTCCCTCTTGACGTTAGTCACCTCGCGCTTGGCGTTGTCGAGGCCTCGCTTATACTGCTCCACACGTTTGCGCTGGTCCTCCACAGCCTTGCTGCTCTGCTGTGCTATGGCCGAGAGTGGGGTAGTGGTGATAAGTAGTATGAAAAGAAATTTTATTAATTTAGTAATCATAATAGAGGATGGTTGTGTGGCTAATATCTACTGCAGCGCTGATTTTAATCTATTTCCTATTCTTAACACTCTTACTCTTGCTCTTAAGCTCGGCAATATGCTCTTCGAGTGCCTTTTTGTCGAAGCCGAGCTCTGCGGCCTTCTTCCAGTAGGTGTCTGCCATAAAACTCTCGCCCAGTGCCCAGAGTATATCTCCGTAGTGGATAAGGAGCGAGGCGTCGCGCTGAGCGCTCAGCGATAGTGCCTGGCTCATCACTCGCTTAGCCTCCTCGTTGCGCCCAAGACGATGTAATACCCACGCTAAGGTGTCAATATATGAGGCGTTTCCCGACTCGAGTTTCACGGCACGCTGTGCCATGTCGAGAGCCTTTTCTAACTCCTTGTCTAAGAGCGATAGGAAATAGGCGTAGTTGTTGAGTACCAGCACATTGTCGCTGTTATACTCCAGCGCCTTGCGGTATTGTTTGAAGGCCTTGTTATCCTTGCCCATTTCGTGGTATACGTCGCCGATGTAGCCCAATAGCTCGCTTTGTTGCTCAGGATTATCGGTAACATCCAGACCCTCGGAGAATATCGCAATAGCCCTCTTATACTCTTTAGCCTCCAGTGCGAGGTATCCAGCAAATGAGATAACCTCAATGTCGGTAGGGTAGCGCTGCAATGCCGCATCCAGCACCTCGCCTACAGCTGCCTTATCTTCAAGGTAGTGAGCTAATTGCAGCACCTCGATGTAGTGCTCCGATGTAGATGCCTCATTCTCGAGGTTGCGACGAAGATACTCGAGAGCCTCTTCCAAATCACCGAGAGCTATCATGTGCTGCGCATAGCAGTCTATCACCTCGCGGTTGTTGGGGTGGGCTATGGCTAAACGCTGTATCATGCCACCGATGCGGATATAGTGCTGAGCATAGAAGGACATATCCGAGGTAAGTAGCTCGATATGTCGAATCTTGTCGCTCACCGTCACATTGGGGTTGGCAATTATGCGCTCCTCGTTGTCGAGCATGCTCTGCATATCGCCCTTACGCTCATAGTATGATGATAGCGCTGTGAGCGCCGCAACGTTTGTTACATCTAAGCGTACAGCCTCTTCTAACGACCTGAGTGCAAGGGAGTCGCGCCCAGCCCTTTCGTAGGCGTCGGCAAGGTTTACATGTGCCTTAGAATCGTATGGTTGCTCCATAACACCCCTGAGACCTGTCTCCACAGCGCGGTCATATTGGCGTGTGTCGAGCAGTAGCTGTAGCTTCATCTCTCCGAGGTAGGGGTTATATCCCGTGCGTAACTCGGCGCTGTCGAGGATAGATATTGCCGAGTAGGGCATGCCGCCATAGCTGTAGAGTATGGCTAAGGCGTGGTATGCCTCAATGTCGTTAGGTGCCAGATGCATGAGACGTCGATAGGCGGGTATTGCCTCGGAGTATCGATGTGTGGCAATAAGCCCAGAGGCGTAGCCTCGTGCATACCACCTGTTAGTGGTGTCGGCCATGTAGGCACGCTTAATGTAGTCGAGGGCGCGTCTCTCGTCCGTCTCGAGCATGTATAGGTAGTAGAGCGCTGGCGAGTAGGTCGAATCCTCAGCGATAAGCTCTTCCCATATAGCGCGAGCCTTCACCGTGTCGCCATGTATCGAGAGATACTTCACCGCCTCGCTGTTACGATATGTGCGACTGAGGCTATCGGGCAGAGTCTCACGGGCGATGTCCCTATGTCGCTGTGCATGACATAGTTCGGGAAACATCACACATGATACCGTCATTAGAATACCGACCAGTATGTAATTAAGTGCTCTCATTTTTAACGAGTTGGGGGCATTAAGCCACTATCTTAACGCCCCGATACCCAATTTATTATCTGGACGATTGTCCGTTATAGTGCGCTCTCAAACTGGTTGAGGAAGCGCACATCGTTCTCGAAGTAGAGGCGCAAGTCACCCACGCCATACTTGAGCATAGCAATACGCTCAATACCCATACCAAACGCAAAGCCCGAGAACTCCTTGGGGTCGATGTTGTTAGCCTCCAAGACGTTGGGGTCTACCATGCCGCAGCCCATAATCTCCAACCAGCCAGTGCCCTTACATACGCCGCAGCCCTTGCCGCCGCAGATTGAGCACGATACGTCCACCTCAGCCGAAGGCTCGGTGAAGGGGAAGTATGAGGGGCGCATACGAATCTGTGCCTGCTCGCCGAAGAGCTCCTTGGCGAAGTAGAGCAACGACTGCTTCATGTCGGCAAACGAGACGTTGCGGTCGATATATAGTCCCTCAATCTGGTGGAAGATGCAGTGTGCACGGTATGAGATAGCCTCGTTACGGAATACGCGGCCGGGGCAGATTACGCGAATAGGGGGCTTCTGACGCTCCATGGTGCGCACCTGAATCGACGAGGTGTGTGTGCGGAGCACTACGTCGGGGTTGCTCTCGATGAAAAAGGTGTCCTGCATATCGCGTGCGGGGTGCTCGGGTGGGAAGTTGAGCGCCGAGAATACGTGCCAGTCGTCCTCGATTTCGGGGCCGTCAGCCACGGTGTATCCGAGGCGTGCGAAGATGCCCACAATCTCGTTCTTCACGATAGAGATAGGGTGGCGTGAGCCCACCTGCTCCGATGTGCCAGGGCGTGTCATATCGTCGATATGCGAGGCCTTCATAGCCTGCGCATTGCCAATCTCCTCCTTTAGGGTGTTGATACGCTCGGTGGCTACATTTTTGAGGTGGTTTAGCTTCTGACCCAGCTCGCGCTTCTGCTCCGAGGGTACGCTCTTAAACTCCTCCATAAGTGCTCCAAGGGCACCCTTCTTACCAAGTATCTTGATACGGAAGGCCTCCACGTCTGCCGCTGTGGCGGGGGTAAAGGCTTCGATTTCGGCTAATAGCTCGTTGATTTTGTTAATCATATATCTTATCTTAATTTTATTGGCTTATTTAAACGCCTGTAACACGCTGACTATCAGTTGTTAACCTTATGCATACGTGTACGCGTGGGTATATTATCGGACAAATATACAAAAAAATTGTCAAAATGCTTGGCTTTAGCCACGAAACTTACACTTAAAAAGGGAAGATATTCATTTTTTAATTTTTTTATTATTATGTTACAAAATTTTTGTATCTTTGCCCTATATTTGCAACGAACCATCGAAGCGAAATAGATTTTCTAATAACATAACACTTTTTGTAATATGATTAATTACAAGGATTTGGGTCTCGTGAATACCCGCGAGATGTTCAAGAAGGCCGTAGATGGCGGCTACGCAATTCCTGCGTTCAACTTCAACAACATGGAGCAGCTTCAGGCTATCGTCATGGCCGCTGCAGAGACTAAGTCGCCCGTGATTCTTCAGGTGTCGAAGGGTGCTCGTCAGTATGCTAACCAGACACTTCTTCGCTACATGGCTGAGGGTGCTGTTGAGTATGCTAAGGAGCTTGGCTGGGAGAATCCCCAGATTGTTCTTCACCTCGACCACGGTGACTCTTTCGAGACCTGCAAGAGCTGCATCGACATGGGCTTCTCGTCAGTGATGATTGACGGCTCACACCTCCCCTACGAGGAGAACGTAGCACTTACCAAGAAGGTTGTTGAGTATGCACACCAGTTCGACGTGACTGTTGAGGGTGAGCTCGGCGTGTTGGCAGGTGTTGAGGATGAGGTTTCTGCCGAGGAGAGCCACTACACTAAGCCTGAGGAGGTTGTAGACTTCGTTACAAAGACTGGCTGCGACTCTTTGGCTATCTCTATCGGTACTTCACACGGTGCCTATAAGTTCACTCCCGAGCAGTGTACGCTCGACCCACAGACTGGTCGTCTTGTACCTCCTCCCCTCGCATTCGATGTTCTTGCCGCTATCGAGGAGCAGCTTCCTGGCTTCCCCATCGTTCTTCACGGCTCATCATCAGTGCCCCAGGACGAGGTTGACACCATCAACAAGTATGGTGGCGCCCTCAAGGCAGCTGTAGGTATCCCCGAGGAGCAGCTTCGCAAGGCATCTAAGAGCGCTGTGTGCAAGATCAACATCGACTCTGACTCACGCCTCGCTATGACAGCAGCTGTTCGTGAGGTATTTGCTAACAAGCCCGCAGAGTTCGACCCACGTAAGTACCTCGGTCCTGCTCGCGACAACATGAAGAAGCTCTACATTCACAAGATTATTAACGTTCTTGGTTCAGACAACAAGGCGTAATTTGTTGTGATAGCGGCGCATCAGCGACGCTTCAGTCAAAAGCCCGAATAGGAAATACGTCCAAGTATGTCCTATCCGGGCTTTCTCGTGTCAGCGCCACTGCTGCACCACTCTGACAAGAAATTCGGTTGTGGTGCTAATTACGGTAGTGATTAGGGAGTTTAAGGAGTTTAAGGAAAATGTTGCCCGCGACCTCCCTAAATTCATTAACCTCTCTACCCCCCCTAACTAACAGTAAAGGCTGACTATAATAGCCAGCCCTTTACTCCTCTCACGCTCTATTGTCTCCCTACTCGAAGTATACCTCCTTAGAGCCGCTATGGCGGCCGTCGATGTAGATATCCACCACATACGTACCCCCATCGAAGGCTGTACCGTCGTAGAAGATGCTCACAGGTACAGACTCATTTTCGTAGTCTACCTTACGCATAGCCGAGGCCTCCATGGCATCGCCCTCGAAGTTGAAGAAGGTGCCCGAGCCAAGCAGGTAGCCATCAGGACCTGTGATACATATATAAATCGTCTTTTCGCCAGGCTCAGCAAGCTCGTTTGCTGTAAGGTCGAAGTCAACTCTGATGCGCTCAGCGACCTTGATGCGCTTAACCTCCTTAGACTTGCTATTGAGCGCAACAATACGAATACCACTTGCCTGGATAACAGAGCCGATGCGCACCTTGGTATTTAGCTCGTCGGCCTTCTCCTCAGCGACATCGGCGCGTAGCTGTGCCGTAGAGATCTCCTGCTTATAGGCGATATTCTCAGCCTGCAGGTTGCTGTTGATGGTATTGAGCGAGTCGATTTGACGAAGGTAGCCCTTCATCACCTCGCGCAATGTTGCCACCTCACGCTTATACTTAGCCAGCTGCTCATAGTTATAGGTCTTCTCGCGCTGTAGTTGCTCGAGCATAACCACCGCCTCCTGATACTTGAGCATCATCGTATCGTTCTGATCCTTAAGACCCTCAAGCTCTGTTACGAGGTCCTCAGCGCTGCGCTGCAACATGGCGTTCTCGTCCTCGAAAATCTTACGTGCCGACTCCACAATCTCGTAGTTCTCCTCGATTGTCTTCTTCTGCATGCCGAGCGAGATGCTAAAGTATGCCGCGGGGATGAGTAGAATAAGCAGCACGATGGCCACAATCATGAAGCCCGTAGATGTGCGCTTATGGCGAACAATCTCCGCCTCGTAGTCGTCAATGCGGCTGTCGTCGTAGTCATCGTCATAGTCGTAGTCGTTGGGGTCGCCACCATCGTTAGCCTCCTTCGCTGCGGGCTCTGCCTGGGGTGTCACTACGGGTGTAGGCTCTGGTGTGCTCTTCTCTTCCTGCTTAACATAGGCATCGCCGACGGTGGGTTGTGCGTTGCGCTCGCGCAGTATGTCGTTGAGTGTGCGTGGCTGACCCTCTGCCGCAGCCTCACTAACGGTGGGCTGAGGCGTAGTCTCTTCGGTTGAGCCTATCGCGGCGCCACATGTGGGACATGTTGTCGAACGACTTGAGGCAAGATTGCCACATTTACTACATCTTATAAGTGCCATATAGTATATCTATTACTCTATTTTTCTATTTCGCTGCAAAGATAACGCAAAATATTGGGTTCTATTACGATATATCCGAAAAATCGATGCGTTCACGCTTATTGTGCCTATCGCGCAGTGTTCTGAGTGCACGATTCACACTCTTTTCCAGGCGTGGGTCGTCACCCAGGATGGCTATGGCGTCGTTGCGCGTAAGCTCCATAATCTGGGTGTCGGTAGCGAGGTTGGCGATGTTTAGCTCGAAGGCCTCACCGCTCTGCTGTGTGCCGTGTATGTCGCCCGCGCCGCGTAGCTTGAGGTCGAGCTCCGAAAGCTCGAAGCCATCATTTGTGGCACACATGGCCTCGAGGCGTGCGCGTCCCTCCTTCGATAGCTTCTCGCCCGACATAAGTATGCAGTAGGACTGCTCGCCACCACGTCCCACACGGCCACGCAGCTGGTGTAGCTGCGAGAGGCCAAAGCGCTCGGCCGACTCTATGACCATAACCGTGGCGTTGGGTACATCCACGCCCACCTCGATTACCGATGTGGCAACAAGGATGTCGGCCTCGCCGCGCTTGAACTGCGCCATAGCTGCATCCTTATCTTCGGGGCGCATCTTGCCGTGGCATACAGTGATGCGGTATTGCGGCAGCGGGAAGTCGCGCGAGAGCGACTCGAAGCCGTCGTAGAGGTCTTTGTAGTCCATCTTCTCCGACTCCTTGATAAGCGGATATACGACATATACCTGTCGCCCCTTAGCTATCTCCTGCCTAAGGAAGCCGAACATCTTTAGGCGCGACGAGTCGTAGTAGTGATAGGTGCGTATGGGCTGACGTCCTGGCGGCAGCTCGTCTATAATAGATACCTCCAAGTCGCCATATAGCGTCATTGCAAGGGTGCGCGGTATGGGTGTCGCCGTCATCACGAGGATGTGGGGTGGCTGCTGGTTCTTTGTCCAGAGTTTTGCGCGCTGCTCTACGCCGAAGCGGTGCTGCTCGTCGATGACCACATATCCGAGGTTGGCAAACTGCACGCGGTCTTCGAGGAGGGCGTGGGTGCCAATAAGTATGCCTGTCTCTCCCGAGGCTATGCCCTCGAGGGCTGTGCGACGCTCCCTTACTTTCGACGAGCCAGTAAGTATGTCTATCCTGATATTTAGCCCCTCGGCGAAGCGACACATTGAGGCGTAGTGCTGGCGGGCAAGTATCTCGGTGGGAGCCATGATGCAGGCCTGGTAGCCGTTGTCTACGGCTAAGAGCATCGACATAAAGGCCACCATGGTCTTGCCGCTACCCACATCGCCCTGAAGTAGGCGATTCATCTGCTTGCCCGAGACCATATCGGCGCGTATCTCCTTTATCACGCGCTGCTGTGCCCCCGTCAGAGCAAAGGGTAGTTTCTCCCTATAGAAGGTGTTGAATAGCTTGCCTACGCGGGGAAAAATAAATCCTCCGCCACGCTTTTGGCGTGCTGTGCGGCGTGCCTGTATCGTTAGCTGCACGCCGAGTAGTTCGTCATACTTCAGGCGGTAGCGTGCCTGGCGTAGTAGCTCGGCAGATTGTGGAAAGTGGATGTTGTAGATGGCATCACGTAGCGAGATAAGTCCATTACGTCGGCGTAGCTCCTCCGAGAGGGGGTCGATAAAGGCTGCGGGGTCATTTGCCACGATGTTCCAGGCGTTCTGCACAATGGTGTGCATAGCCTTCACGTTGATTACCGACGATAGCTTCTCGGTGGTGGAGTATATGCCCTGAAAGCCACACGCCTCCTTGCGCGATAGCGCCTGCTCCACGGTTTCAATCTCGGGGTGTACGAGGCTCACGCGCCCCTTGAATATCGAGGGTCGGCCGAAGATGATATACTCGCGCTGTAGCTCCACGCGCTTCTCTATCCACTTAATCCCCTGGAACCATACCAGCTCGCCACAACCTGTGGGGTCGGCTACCTCGACAACAAAGCGTCGCTTGGGACCATCTCCTGAGTAGGACTTGCCCACCACGCGGCAGCGCAGCTGCACGTAGGTGGTCTCCATCGACTCGTCAATCTCGGCGAGGGTGAAGGTGCGTGTGCGGTCGATATAGCGATAGGGGTAGCGTGCGAGGAGGTCGCCAATGGTGCGAACGCCCACCTCACGCTCTAAGAGGCGTGCGCGTACTTCGCCCACGCCGCCGACATACTTTATCTCGCGACCAAGTATCTCCGACATCGCTACGTTGTGTTGCCTATATGGCTTATATTACGGTAATTGAGCGTACGGGGGCTATCTTCTCAAGGCGTGCCTTGCCGCCAAGCTCCTCTATCTCCACGATGAAGACAAACTCCTTAACCTTTACGCCATACTCCTTGCCATCCTTGCAGATGCGTAGGCTCTCGAGCGACTGGGCAAGACCCTCAGCCGTACCTCCCGTAGCCAATACATCATCGAGGATGGTCACCTCGATGGTATCTCCGTTTGCGGGACTCATGGCGATGTCGCTCTTGCGGTAGTATAGCTTGTCGAAGCCATACTCCTTCTCGATAAGTACCTCCTGTAGGTCGCCCTCGGCAAAGGGCAGCTTGCCGCTCTTACGCACGGGGATGATGTTCTCCACGTGGTCAGCCTCGGTGAGTAGTGGTGCTGCGAAGAGGAAGCCACGAGCCTCGGGAGCTATGATGTTGGGCGTGGTGCAGGCCTCGGCAACACGCTGTGTGAGCTCCTTGAAGATGCTCTTATTCTGAAGGAAGGGGATGATGTCGACAAAGACAATGCCCTCCTTAGGGAAGTCTTTGTAGTATTTAAGTACCTCTTTCATTGTGGGTTATGTTGTTGGGTGTGAGGGTTATAATGTTATCGCTCAATATCCTTGAAGTAGCGGTACGTAGCCACGCGAAGCTCCTCTACGGCAGCGTCGTCGGCAGCGATGATACCTGCGGGGTGTAGCTGCAGTGCCGATAGCGTCCACTGGTGGTTGTAGCTACCCTCGATGGCGTGGCGCAGTGCGCGTGCCTTCTTGCGTCCCGTTGCGAGGATAAGCACCTTGCGGGCATCCATGATTGTTCCTACGCCCACGGTCAATGCCTGTGTGGGCACCTTAGTGATGTCGCCACCGAAGAAGCGTGAGTTCACGGCGATGGTGTCGGGCGTGAGGGTCTTGATGCGTGTGCGAGAGTGTAGCGATGAGTATGGCTCGTTGAAGGCGATATGTCCATCCTCGCCTACGCCACCCATAAAGAGGTCGATGCCACCAGCCTCGACAATAGCTGCCTCGTATGCCTCGCACTCAGCGCGAAGGTCGGGGGCGTTGCCGTTGAGGATGTGCACGTTGGCGGGGTCGATGTCGATATGTGAGAAGAAGTTAGTCCACATAAATGAGTGGTAGCTCTCGGGGTGTGACTCCTCGAGGCCTACATACTCGTCCATGTTGAACGTAACTACATTCTTGAACGACACCTCGCCAGACTTATGTAGGCGAATAAGCTCCTTGTATGTCTCAAGAGGTGTTGAGCCCGTAGGCAAGCCAAGTACAAAAGGTGCATTGGTTTTTGCCGCCTTGGCCTTAATCTCGTCGACAATATGTCGGGCAGCCCACTCGGCTACCTCGGTCGACTTATCTTTAATAATTACTCTCATCTTGTATGTAAGTATTTGTTGTTCATTGTTTTGTGAGCGGTATTCCTTCGGGATGTACATTGCCATAGCGGTTAGCACGTACCTCCCCGTCGCCTAAAACATCTTTACGAAGACCTCGATGGCTTGGTACTCTGCCATGCCGAGTCTGTCGTAAAGCTTTGCTGTGTTCTGCGTACGCTCCTCGGCGCGCTGCCAGAACTCGCGGGTGTCGCTGCCGGGGAAGGGTACGATATCCTTCTGCGATAGGTGGCGGTAGATGGCGTGGCGCTTCTTAAGCATCTCGTCGGGCGATAGGGGCACGGCCATATCTACCAGGCCGAGGTTCCACTCCATCCATGCACCGCGGTAGAGCCATAGATGGCAATCTTTGCGCCAATCGTCGTCCTGCGTCACTTCGAGTGCCTCAAGGATGGCCTCCATACATGTGCGGTGTGTGCCATGTGGGTCGGCGAGGTCGCCTGCGGCGTATATCTGGTGTGGACGTATCTCGCGTAGTAGCTTTACGATGATGTCTATATCTTTCGATGTTAGGTCTCCCTTTTTGATGCCTCCCGTCTCGTAGAATGGGAGGTTGAGGAAGTGGGCGTTGGTGTCGGGGTTGAGGCCGAATGAGCGCACTGCGGCGCGTGCCTCGGCACGGCGTATCGCGCCCTTGATGTCGAGCAGACGGCGTGGCTCGGGCTTACCGCGACGCTTCGAGGCGATAACCTGCTCCACCTCGGCATAGGTGTTGCCTAAGCCGAGCTCGCGTGCTGTGTCGACGTTCTGCAATACCACGTCGTCGTGTACGGCCACGTTGCCCGATGTCTGGTATGCCACATGTACGTCGTGACCCTGCTCCACCAGGCGAATGAACGTACCACCCATCGAGATGACGTCGTCGTCGGGGTGTGGCGAGAAGATAAGGGCACGCTTGGGGTAGGGTAGTGACGGCGCGGGACGTGTTGAGTCGTCTGCATTGGGCTTACCTCCTGGCCAGCCGGTTATGGTATGCTGCAGGTCGTTGAATACGCGGATGTTGATTTTGTCGTATGTGCCGCACTTCTCGAGGAGCTGTCCGAGAGAGTTCTCGATGTAGTCCTTATATGTGAGCTTTAGGATGGGCTTGTTCACTATGCCACAGAGCCATACTACGGCCTTGCGCACAAACTTGGGCGTCCACTCACAGGGGCCTACGAGCCATGGTGTCTGCACACGTGTGAGGTTCTCTGCGGCGCTCTCGTCGATGACGAGCTCGATGTTTGCATGCTCCTGGAGGTGGCTTGCGGGCACCTTGTCGGTGATGTCACCCTCGACAACCTGCTGTACGGCTGTGGCCTTCTCCTCGCCCCACGCCATGAGCACTATGCGGTCGGCACGCATTATGGTGCCAAGACCCATAGTGATAGCCATCTTTGGGGTGTTCTCCAGACCGAAGAACTGGCTCGACTGCACCTTGCGTGAGTTGTGTGATAGCTCCACAAGGCGTGTGTGCGACTTGGCGTATGAGCCCTGCTCGTTGAAGCCCACCTGTCCCTGCTCTCCGAAGCCGATTATCATAAGGTCGATCTTACGTATCGACTTGTCGAAATTTGCGCAGTACTCCGATACCTCGCTCTCGGCAATGGTGCCATCGGGGATGTGTACATTCTCGGGCTGTATGTCGATATGCTTTAGGAACTCGTCGTGGATGCGGAAGTTACGGCTCTGCTGCTCGGTGCGACGTATGGGGTAGAACTCGTCGAGCGAGTATACTGCCACGCTCTTGAACGACACCTCGCCCGCCTTGTGGCGCTTGACCAGCTCGCGGTAGAGGCCGAGGGGTGTGCGGCCTGTGGTGAGGCCGAGGACGAATGGTGGCAGCTCCTCATAGATGTCGCGTGCCGAGGCATTATCCACGTGGTTGCGGATAAGGCGGCAGATGATATCGGCGACATACTGTACGCCATGATACTCGCTCTCGAATACGCGTGTAGGCATACGTTCGTAGCGGTGTACAATGTCTTTCGGTGCCGACTCCTTGATGAGTCCTCCATCTCTTGGTAGCTGATACTTATTGTTCATAGGTCTATCCCGTTTAAGCCGTTATATTCTCACTAATCCTGTATGCAAAGCATACAACGTTCAAAGGTATGAATTTTTTTTCAAAGTTTGCCCGCGATATACAAAAAATATTTGACTAAAAACGCAATAAGGGCTGACTAATCGTTAGCCAGCCCTTGTAGCATGTGGCGCAGTGCCACGTAGTATGTCGCTCTATTACTTGAAGTAGCGGTTGTAGAGACCCTCGAAGCCCTTGCCGTGGCGAGCCTCATCCTTGGCCATCTCGTGTACGGTGTCGTGGATAGCGTCGTAGTTGTTCTGCTTAGCCAACGCTGCGATGCGCATCTTGTCGGCGCAAGCACCACTCTCGGCGTTCATACGCTTCTCGAGGTTGGTCTTGGTGTCCCATACACAGTCGCCCAAGAGCTCAGCGAACTTCGATGCGTGCTCTGCCTCCTCGAATGCGTAGCGCTTGAACGCCTCAGCGATCTCGGGGTAGCCCTCGCGGTCGGCCTGACGGCTCATTGCCAAGTACATACCTACCTCGGTGCACTCACCCATGAAGTGGTTGTTGAGGCCCTCCATAATCTCGGCGTTGTCAACGCGACCGTCGCCAATCTTATGCTCTGTTACGAACTCAAGAGCCTTGCCCTCCTCCTGCATCTCGTTGAACTTATCCTTGCCTACCTTGCACAATGGGCACTGATCAGGAGCCTCGTTACCCTCGTGAATATATCCGCATACTGAACAAATAAACTTCTTTGCCATAATCTTTTAGTTTTAAGGTGTTAATAATTTTATATCTTATTTTATTGGTTTTATTTCTGTTTCCTGGTGCAAATATAAGGGCTTTTTTCTATTCTGCAATAGATTTTCCTTAATGATTTTTTATAGCATCATAAGCCATGCTTATATATGCTGATTGTCAGGCTATTTCTTTCGAGCGCCGATAGCTAAGATTACGCCGAGAGCCACGCCCAGGAGTGCCGCGAAGAGCACCTGGTACTCTCCTGGGAGCATAAAGGTGATGGTGTGTGCCGGATACCAGAAGAGCGGAATGGTCTTCTTAAATATAAAGCTCCACTGTCTATCCCAGTTTAGTGTTGTGATAAGGCGTCGCATAGGTATAGGTGTAAATAGCGCCTTTAGCTTACCGCCACACTCGGCGATATGTGTGTCGGTGATTTTGTGGAAGGTCATAAAGACGGGTGCGAAGAAAGTGTTCATCATCACCGATATTGCCAGCGCCACGACAAACTTGCCGAAGGTGATGCCCTCCATATAGAACTGGGCAACAAGCTCACCACCGCCCATAGCGGTGATAAAGGCTGGTATGCCGCTCTTGAATACCATCATCGCCATAGCGATAGCCACACCCAGGATGCCCCATACTACCATACGTGGCACGACACCGAAGTTGGGCGTGGTGTAGTTGCCTGTCGATATGCGGCAGCCAAGCATCTCGCCCAGCGTTGCGAGTATGCCGAACTTAAGGAATGCCATAATCATGGCGTGTTCGGCGTTGAATGTCTTGTACCAGTCGTATAGGTCTGCCGAGAGGAAGAAGGGTAGGAATATCGCCAGCATCACAATGGCGAAGTAGAGGTCTTGACGTTTCATCTATTGTTAATGGTTAGTTAGGTTTATCCAAAAAGCAAAGGTAACAAAAAAATATATAAATATAATATATAAGTAGAAAATAAATTTCGGTGAGGGAGTGGTGGGTAGGAATTTAGGGCACTTAAGGAGGTCAGGGACTCACTAACCTCCCTGAAAACTCTCTGAACTCTCTCTGAACTCTCTCTGAACTCTCCCTGAAAACTCCCTACATTTTCACGCTATATTTGCGGCCGAAGCGGTCGCGAGCAGTAATGGTAATATGGCTATTTTCTTGTGTGGGACGGCAGCGGTAGTAGTGGCGGTGAGGGTGTGCCGAGCGGTAGAGGCGTTTCATATATTTGGGGCGGTAATCGGCCTCATTCTCAACGTAGTACATATAGTAGGGGTCGAGAATCTCTATCTGCTCCATAGCGCCCATCGCCGTGCCATTCTCGCTCCACTCCACGCGCCATTTATCGTCCCAGCCGATAACCTTTACCACGACATACTCCTCGTTATCCTTGACGCGTCCCGTGGGCCACGCGACAAGAGCATCCTCGGCACGCTTGCCGAGTAGCTGGTGGTGCCACTGCCACTCGCCATCGCGCTCCTCGATGCAGAATACCCCCTTGGGCATGCCGTCAGAGCCGATGGGGGCATACCATAGGTTGCCATTGACCTGCGAGACGTTGTGCTCGACAATTGACGACGAGATGTCGGCCGTGTCGTGGTGGTGGCGGTGACCCGTGATAAAGTCTATCTTGCGGTTGCCAATGATGCCCACAACGGGCTTGATGTAGGGCTTTAGCTCACCCGTGCGGAAGTCGGTGGCCGAGGCGTGCATACATACCGCCACACGCTCCACATCGGGGTGCTCCTCCATCACTTCGGCAAGCCATATAAGTTGGTCAGCATCAATCTTTTCGCCATAGCCGCTAAAGCTCGTGTAGTCGATATTGTCGAAGGTCACGAAGAGCGTCTCGCCAAGCATAAACGAGGTGTTGCGTGAGCCGAACGTATCGATAAAATTCTGCTCCGAGCGAGGTTGGTTATGTTTGTGGCGTTTGTTGTGGTCGTGGTTGCCGATAACGGCATATACAGGCACACCCAGCGCCTCGAAGTCGGCCTTGACGCGGGGCAAGAACTTCATTGTGTCCCACACCACATCGCCCGTAAGCAGTATGGCGGTGGGGTAGCCCGTGGCCTTATACTCATCGACGATGGTGGCGATGTGAGGTATTATCTCCTCCTCGAGCGAGGTTATCTGCGCCTCTGTCTGCGGCTGTGGATCGCCCACAACAACTAAGTTAAATCCCTGATTCTGAGCTGACGATATGGTCGTGCCAAGCAACATTAGAGTAAGTATCGAGGCTAAGTGACGTAGTGCTTTCATAGTAGACCAATTTAATTCGTTTGGGCAAATATACGAAAAATATCTATATGCGCCCTCAAAATTCGCGCGCGTGTAGGCGTACATATTGGAAAATTTTACTACCTTTGTCGAGTTATGGAAAATTTTGTAGTATCAGCACGCAAATATCGTCCCGCAACCTTTGCTTCGGTTGTCGGGCAGCGTCATATAACATCTACGCTCAAGAACGCCATCGAGCGTGGTCAGCTGGCTCACGCCTACCTCTTCTGCGGTCCCCGTGGTGTGGGTAAGACCACCTGTGCGCGTATTTTTGCTAAGGCTATCAACTGCCTCAATCCTCAGCATGGTGAGGCCTGCAACGAGTGCGAGTCGTGTCGTTCGTTCAACGAGGGTCGCTCGCTCAATGTGCATGAGCTCGATGCGGCGTCGAACAACTCTGTCGATGATATCCGCAACCTTATCGAGCAGGTGCGCATCATCCCGCAGCAGGGTCGCTACTCGGTCTTTGTCATCGACGAGGTGCACATGCTCTCGTCGGCCGCATTTAACGCCTTTCTTAAGACGCTGGAGGAGCCACCGCAGCACGCTGTGTTTGTGTTGGCTACCACCGAGAAGCATAAGATTATCCCTACCATTCTTTCGCGCTGTCAGATCTACGACTTCAACCGTATACGTGTTGAGGATGGCGTGGAGTATCTGCGCTACATAGCCTCTAAAGAGGGTGTCGAGGCTGACGATGAGGCACTCAACCTCATAGCTCACAAGGCCGATGGCGGTATGCGCGACGCGCTGTCGATGTTCGACAAGGCGGTGTCGTTCTGCGGCTCGAAGCTCAACTATAAGGATGTGGCTGCCACGCTCAATGTCCTCGACTACGACACATACTTCCGCGCTACGGAGCTGCTCCTGGCGGGTAACTATATTGATGCCCTTCTCCTCTTCGACGAGGTGTTGGCTAAGGGCTTCTCGCCCCAGGTATTTATCTCGGGTCTGAATGCCCACATGCGCGACTTGCTTGTTGCCAAGGGCCCCGCTATCTCGCTCGTGGAGTTTACGGGTACGCTTGTCGAGAGGTATAAGGCACAGGCGGCGGCATGCGACGAGGCCTTCCTATTCAATGCCATCGCGCTACTCACGGAGGCGGACGGAAAGATACGACAGTCGTCGAACCAACGATTGCTTGTGGAACTGGGGCTCATGAAGATTGCGGGTCTCGGTCAAAAAAAAAATGACGAGGTAGCATCGCTAACCTTTGCCACGGAGTTTGCACTCCCCGACCTTGTTCCACCCCATGCTGCTCCCGCGCCACAGCCAGCACAAGTGGCGCCACAACCCGCACCAGTAGCTGTGCAGCAGTCCGCTGAGCCTAAGGTGGAGCCGCAACAAGTAAAGGAGGAGCCTCGTGAGGAGGTGGTGCAGGCTGAGGTTGTGGATGCTTCGCAGACGGAGTCGGCAGCGTCAACACGCCGACAGCGTAAGTCGAAGTCGGGAATATCGATTAATAATCTTCTTGATGGTGAGGCACTTACGGCAACAGAGCTTGTGGCACGCGAGGCTGCAAAGTCGGCAGTAGTGGAGGTAGACCCCGCATGTGAGGAGAAGGTGACGCTGGCTAAGGAGCGTATTGTCGAGCACCTGATGAAGAATCGTCCTCGCATCAGCGTGGCCTTCCGCGACTTTGAGGTGGAGGGTAACGTTGTAAAGTTGGTAGTTCCCTCGCGCGAGCTTCACGACGAGATTATGCACGACAAGGCGGAGTTGCAGCGATTAATAGCACAACTAAGTGGTGCTAAGGGACTTGTAGAGATAGATATTGCGGTAAACGAGCAGATTAAGGTGGCGCGACCCATCACCCTTGAGGATAGACTCAAGCACCTTGTTTCGCGCAACGACCGCCTAAGCGATATGATTGAGCGTCTGCAACTCGATTCCGAATAATGAGTACGATAACATACGGATAATTAAAAAGTTAACAACAATATAAGGGTATAATGATGAAAAATTTTATTGAAGAACTTGAGTGGCGTGGCATGATCCACACCGTAATGCCTGGCGCGGACGAGGAGCTTAAGAAGGGTATGGCTTCGGCATACCTCGGCATCGACCCCACGGCAGACTCACTACATATCGGTCATCTTGTGGGTGTCATGATTTTGAAGCATTTCCAGATGTGTGGTCACCGTCCCATCGCTCTTATTGGCGGCGCTACGGGTATGATTGGCGACCCCTCGGGTAAGTCGCAGGAGCGTAACCTTCTGGATGAGGCCACACTGCGCCACAACCAGGAGGCTATTAAGAATCAGCTGGCAAAGCTTATAGACTTTGAGTCGGAGGCTGAGAATCGCGCTATCTTGGTCAACAACTACGACTGGATGAAGGAGTTCTCGTTCTTGGCCTTTGCGCGCGACATCGGCAAGTGCATCACGGTAAACTACATGATGGCTAAGGACTCTGTTAAGAAGCGCTTCAATGGCGATGGCGATGGTATGTCGTTCACGGAGTTCACCTATCAGCTATTGCAGGGCTACGACTTCTTGCACCTCTACCAGGAGTATGGCTGTAAGTTCCAGCTTGGTGGTGCCGACCAGTGGGGTAACATCACCACAGGTACGGAGCTTATCCGCCGCAAGCTCGGCGCTGAGAATGAGGCATTTGCCATCACCTGCCCCCTTATCACCAAGGCTGATGGTACGAAGTTTGGCAAGACAGAGTCGGGTAACGTATGGCTCGATGCACGCTACACCTCACCATATAAGTTCTACCAGTTCTGGCTCAACGTAAGTGACGAGGATGCTAAGCGCTACATCAAAATATTTACACTATTAGACCGTCCTACTATCGAGAACCTTATTAAGGAGCATGATGAGGCTCCCCACTTGCGTATATTGCAGAAGCGCTTGGCAGAGATTCTCACCGAGACCATCCACTCACGTGAGGAGCTCGAGAAGGCACAGGCGGCTACTAACATCCTCTTCGGTAACGCTACATCGGAGGCGTTGCGCTCGTTGGACGAGGCTACACTATTGCAGGTGTTTGAGGGTGTTCCCCAGTTTAAAATCTCGCGTGATGCCCTCGGCAAGCCCTTTGTCGACATCGTGGCAGAGCTCTGCAAGGTGTTCCCCTCGAAGGGTGAGTGTCGCAAGATGGTGCAGGGCGGTGGCGTGCAGCTAAATAAGGAGAAGGTGCAGGATGCTATGCGTGTTGTAACCGATGCAGACCTTATCGCTGGCAAATACCTCCTGGCACAGCGCGGTAAGAAGAATTACTACCTAATTACCGTCGAGTAGCACTGTGAATCAGTTATATACGATACGCCTCGACGGCATCTATGTGCGTGCCTTTCATGGCTGCTACGACCTTGAGCAGCAGGTGGGCAACCGCTTCCGTGTCGATATTGTCATCCGTACACCGCTGGGCGACCTGCCCACTACGGACGATGTCACGCAGGCTGTGAACTACCTCACCGTCTTTGAGATTGTGGAGCGCACCATGCAGCGTACGCAGCGCACCATCGAGGCGGCAGCATCCAACGTCATCGCTGCCATAAAGGAGGCCTTTCCCCAGATTGTGGAGGTCGAATGCACGGTGGCTAAGATAGCACCCCCGTTAGGAGGTAAAATAGACAGAGTATCTGTAACGCTAATTGGATAATAACTAATAAGTTAAAATGGCACAAGAAGCAACTAAGCGCGGAGGTTTTGGCGGTAAGATTGCCGCCATCCTTGCCGCTGCTGGCTCAGCAATCGGTCTGGGCAACATCTGGCGATTCCCCTACATCACCTCAGAGCATGGTGGTGGCGCTTTTATCCTCATCTATTTGGGTTGTATCCTTTTGTTGGGACTTCCTTTGCTTATCGCGGAGTTCTCCGTGGGTCACAATTCGAAGAGTAACCCCGTGGATGCCTTCTCGAAGATACGCAAGGGTTGGGGCTGGCTCGGAGCGGCGGGTCTTATCTCGGTGACGCTCATCATGGGCTACTATTTCGTAATCTCGGGCTGGACGCTCAACTACGCTATCTCGTCAGCTACAGATAGCATTGGTGCAAACTATTTTGCGGAGTTTACCACGAGCACGTGGGCACCACTTATCTACACCTACATCTTCATCTTTGCCAACCACTTTATCATCTTTGGTGGCGTGCAGGGAGGTATAGAGAAGGCGTCAAAGGTGATGATGCCGATACTGTTTGCAATCCTTATTGTTCTGGCAGTATATTCGTTGTGGTTACCCGAGGGTCGTGAGGCATTAGGCAATGTCTTTACGCCTGATTTCTCGAAGGTTACGGGTAAGACCTTCCTTGATGCTATGGGTCAGGCATTCTTCACCCTCTCTATCGGTATGGGTGCGATGCTCATCTACGGCTCATACTTCAAGAAGGGCACCAAGCTGGCAGGTACGGCTATTAGCGTGGTGTCGCTTGATACGTTTGTGGCACTCACTGCTGCGATTATCATCTTCTCGGCGGGTGTTGAGGATGAGAGTGGTATGCAGTTAGCCTTCGTGGCTATGCCTAAGGTATTCTCGGCAATGCCTGCGGGTAACATTTGGGCTATGCTCTTCTTCTTGTTGCTGGGCTTGGCGGCATTGTCATCAACAATATCTATGCACGAGGCCGTTACGTCGTACTTCGTCGAGAAGCGCGGTATGTCTCGTAATGCGGGTGCTTGGCTCGTTACGGGTATTGCCTTGGCGCTTGCTACCGTATGTTCGTTGTCGTTGGGTGCGTGGAGCGACTTCACGGTGCTCGGCATGAACATCTTTAGTCTGCTCGACAACTTTACGGCTATTATCATGCTTCCATTGCTTGGCATCTTCACTGCTATCTTCGTGGGCTGGATATGGAAGAAGAGAGATATGAAGGCGGAGCTTACGGCAGAGGGCGGCATAGACAAGGCGACATACCCCGTCATCCGCTTCTTGCTAAAGTGGGTATGCCCCGTATTGGTGTCGGTATTGTTTGTCTTCGGCATTATCGACTTCGTAAAGTCGTATAAGACACCCAAGGATGCTACAACTGAGGAGGTTGTCGAGGTAGAAGAGACACTACCCAAGGAGGATATCCGCACCTTACGAATCAAGCATGCTGACCCCATAAATATGGAGCATGCCGGTGCTAAGGAGTTCCCTCGCACCATAATCACCGTTAAGGATACAGAAAACACAAATAACAACTAAAAATATAAGCAATTATGGCTGATTTCATCTACCAGGAGCCGTTCCCTATCCAGGCGGATAAGACGGAGTATCACCTTCTTACGAAGGACTATGTTAAGGTCGTAGAGTGCGACGGACGTAAGATTTTGAAGGTCGACCCCAAGGGTCTTGAGCTTCTTGCTAAGGAGGCATATGGCGACGTGTCGTTCTATCTTCGCGCTTCGCACCTACAGAAGCTTGCTAACATCCTCGAGGATCCCGAGGCTACGGATAACGACAAGTTTGTTGCCTACACCATGCTTATGAACCAGTGCGTAGCGGCTGAGGGCGAGTTGCCTACATGCCAGGATACAGGTACTGCCATCTGCATCGGCCACAAGGGAGAGGATGTATACACTGGTGCTAACGATGCTGAGTGCATCTCGCGCGGTGTCTACGAGACATACAAGGAGCGCAACTTGCGCTACTCACAAGTAGTTCCCTTCACTATGACAGAGGAGAAGAACTCGGCAACAAACCTCCCCGCACAGATCGACATCTACGGCGGTCACCCCGGCATGGAGTACGAGTTCTTGTTCATCACCAAGGGTGGTGGCTCGGCAAATAAGACCTTCCTCTATCAGCAGACCAAGGCTCTCCTTAACGAAGAGTCGTTAACCAAGTTCATCAAAGAGCATATTCTCGACCTCGGCACCTCGGCATGTCCTCCCTACCACCTCGCTATCTGCATCGGCGGTACCTCGGCTGAGATGTGTCTCTCGACCGTGAAGAAGGCCTCGGCAGGCTACCTCGACGAGCTACCCACATCGGGTAATGAGGGTGGCCGTTGCTTCCGCGACCTCGAGTGGGAGGCTAAGGTAACGAAGATATGCCAGGAGATAGGCCTCGGTGCTCAATTTGGTGGCAAGTACTACGTTCACGACGTGCGCGTCATCCGTGCTCCTCGCCACGCCGCATCATGCCCCGTAGCTATTGGCGTAAGCTGCTCGGCAGACCGTAACATCAAGGCTAAGATTACCCCCGAGGGTATCTTCATCGAGCAGCTCGAGAAGAACCCCGCACGCTTCCTCCCCGCACAGGCTCCTGCAATGTCGCCAGCCGTTGACATCGACCTTGACGAGGGTATGGACAAGGTGCGCGAGATTCTTTCGCAGTACCCCATCAAGACACGTCTCAACCTTAAGGGTACACTTGTTGTAGCTCGTGACATCGCCCACGCCCGCATCAAGCAGATGCTCGACGAGGGTAAGCCTATGCCTGAGTACTTCAAGAAGCACCCCGTATACTACGCAGGTCCCGCTAAGACCCCCGCAGGTATGGCTTCAGGCTCATTCGGCCCCACCACAGCAGGCCGTATGGACTCTTACGTAGACCTCTTCCAGAAGGCTGGTGGCTCTATGGTGATGGTCGCTAAGGGTAACCGCTCACAGCAGGTGACCGACGCTTGTAAGGCTAACGGCGGCTTCTACCTCGGCTCTATCGGTGGCCCCGCAGCTATCCTCGCCAAGAACTCTATCAAGAGCGTTGAGGTCGTAGACTTCGAGGAGCTCGGCATGGAGGCTGTACGTAAGATATACGTTGAGAACTTCCCTGCCTTCATCATTGTAGATGATAAGGGTAATGATTTCTTTGCCGACTTCGCTCATTAAAAGCGTATAGCGGCATTATTTCGGCGTCTTGCTTGCTGGCAAAATCCTCACATACGCTTAGGTATGCTGCGGTTTTGCCAGCTGCGACAAGCCACCAAACTAATACCTCTCTCCGCTTTTAATCGTAGGGCGTGTAGCACGGCTATTTCGGCACTCTGTTTGGTGGTGCTCAAATAATAGATATTCTGTCGGTTGGGCTCACCACACTCTTGTGGTGGGCTCTTTCCGGGAGACTTACAATAAAACGCCCGACCGAGGCGTTTGACAAATATCGGAGAACAAAGCAACTATAGTATGATTCGAATACGTCATTTCCTTCTTGTGCTCGTTGCGCTCCTCGTATCGTGGACATCGTGGGCACAAGCTACGTTTACGGCAGATGCACCGGCACTAACAGCGCTCGGGCAACCTTTTCGTGTTGAGTTTGTGGTAGATGCCGAGCCCGACAGAGATAGCTTCAAGGCACCTACATTCAACGACTTCGATGTCCTCGCGGGACCTTCGGTGTCGACAGGACACTCCGTGCAGTTTATCAACGGCAAGCAGTCGTCGAGTTACACTCAGACCTACACATACGTGCTTATGCCACGCGCTGCGGGTAACTTCTCGATAGGTGTAGCATCAATAGCCGTAGAAGGAAAGACGCTTAAAACCGAGCCCCTGCTTATCGAGGTAATTGCTGAGAGGGACTCTGGCTCGGGAAACAAGGGTAGCGTAAAAACAAATCCCGAGAGTAGCATTGGCAAGGATGATGTCCTACTGAGGCTGAAGGTCACTGCCAACGACCTCTACAAGGGGGAGTCGCTACGTGCCTCGCTGGTGCTCTACTCGCGTGTCAGTGTCGACGGCGTGGAGAGCCTTACGGTGCCCCCATTCGATGGCTTCTGGTCGCAGAACCTCACCATAGACAACACTTCGTCGCGTGAGGAGTACAACGGACGCATCTACGAGACATACAAGATTAACGAGTGGCTGCTCTCACCGCAGGAGAGCGGCGAGATTGTCATCCCCGAGGCGGTGATGACCATAGGCATACAGGTTGTGGTACAGGATAACCGCTACGACCCCATCTTTGGTGGCCAGCAGATATATCGCGTGAAGCGTGAACTTAAGAGCCAGCCTGTCACCATCAACGTCAAGGAGTTCCCCAAAGGGGCCCCAGCGTCATTCAATGGTGCCGTGGGCAGCTTCTCGCTAAGCAGCACCATGCCTGCCGTGGAGATTGACGCCAACAGCGCCGACCAGATAGAGCTAACACTCTCGGGCAAGGGTAACTTCAAGTTTATCACAGCACCCCGAGTTGCCTTTCCCGAGTCGTTCGAGGTGTACGACACCAAGTGTGTGGATAACTCGAAGCTTACGGCGACAGGGGCGTCGGGAAGCATAACATACACCTACCCCTTTGTGGCACGCTCAGCGGGTGTATTCACCATACCGAGTGTCGAGTTCACCTACTTCGACCCATCTACCGAGACCTACACGACGCTGTCGACCGAGGCTTTCACTATCGAGGTGAAGGATGACGGAAGCGTTATGAGTGAGGTGTCTCCCTCGGCGGGATACAGTAACTATGGTGGCACCATGCGACAGCTCGACCACGACATACGCTACATCTACACCGATAAGCTGCCTCGCAGGGCTGTGCCCGCATTTATCCTCACTCCGCTATATTGGTTGGCGGTGGTATTGATTGTGTCGCTGTTTATTGTAGCCTTTGTGGTACTACGCAAGCGCATACGTGAGCGCAACAACACCGTGGCGCGTCGCATGCGTCATGCCGACAAGGTTGCGGTGCAGCGACTACGCATGGCTGAGCGCTATATGAAGGCGGAAGATCGTCGTGCTTTCTATGAGGAGATGCTCCGCGCCATGTGGGGATATATAGGCGACAAGTTTAACATCCCCGTCTCGGGCCTTACGAAGGAGAAGATTCGCGAGGAGCTATATCGTCGCAGTGTTGACGACGCCACCGTGGAGCAGTTCTGCGAGATAATATCGCGCTCCGAGGAGGCGCAGTATGCCCCCGTAACAAACATCGAGATGAACGACGTATATGTCGATGCGGTGGAGGTAATATCTAAGATTGAGTCGGTCGTAAAACGTTAGTAAGATGAGAACGACACTATATAAAGCAATAAGTGTAGCCTTGGTAGCCTTTGTCGCTATCATGGCCAGTGTGACAGCCGCACATGGTGCCGATAGCAAGACCACGGCGCGTGCTTGTTGGGATGCAGGCATCGAGGCCTATAGCAATAAAGATTATGCGGCGGCTGTTGAGGCCTTCGAGAACATTGTAGCTCTCGACTACGCCTCGGCAGAGGTATACTACAACCTCGCTAATGCCTACTTTAGACTTGGGCAGCAGCGAACAAATGGCGCCCGTAACTATAGTAATGGTGAGCTTGGTCAGGCTGTGCTCAACTACGAGCGCGCCCTAAAGCTTGACCCCACAATGGAGAATGCGCGCTACAATCTCGACATAGCTAAGGAGCTAACCAACGACACGGAGGCCGTGCCCGAGGGTTTCATAACAAGGGTATGGCGCACGCTTGCTGGCGGGCTTACGACGAATGCCTGGGCGACAATCTCGCTCGTCATGCTCTTTATGACGGTGGTATTGGCGCTGGTATACCTGTTACACAGTTCGTTGGCTCTGCGTAAGGTGGCATTCTCCCTCGCTGTAGTTTCACTCCTTGTATTTATCCTTAGCACAGCGTTGTCGCTCACGCAGCTATCCGCCGTTACGGACGATAGTCGCGCCGTTATCGTTGTTAACGACACGACGCCTGTGCACGCATCTCCCGATAGTGGCTCTAAGATTATACGTCAACCCTCACAGGGTGTTACGGTTGTTGTCGAGCGTGTCGAGGACGACTGGACAGAGGTACGCTTTGCTGATGGTGAAGAGGGTTGGGTGCGAACAAGTAGTGTTGAGGTAATATAGTATCGTTGGGTTGCTATGTCTAAGCTATTAAATGATGTGTGCTCGGAGTTGCAGCGCCTGCCAGGTATAGGTCGCCGCACGGCACTACGCCTCGCTATGCACATACTAAAGATGGAGCCCGAGACCGTAGATTCACTCTCCGAGAGCATTGCCCGCTTCCGCCACGATATACGCTACTGCCGAGGCTGCAACAACCTCTCAGATGGTGACCTATGTCCTATATGCTCCGACATGGGGCGCGACCACTCGACGATATGTGTTGTGGAGCAGGTTGCCGACCTTATGTCTATAGAGAATACGGGGCAGTATCGTGGCATATACCATGTTCTTGGTGGTGTTATCTCGCCAATGCAGGGTGTTGGTCCCTCCGACCTTAAGATAGACTTGTTGTGCGACAAGCTGCTTACGGGCAGCGTCAAGGAGGTAATCATAGCCATCTCCACCTCGGTTGAGGGTGAGACAACGCTCTTCTACCTTATGAGCCGTCTTAAGGCATTCCCCGACGTTAAGGTGACGACCATCGCCCGCGGTATAGGCTTTGGTGACGAGCTGGAGTATGTCGACGAGCTAACCATCACACATGCACTGCTGAATCGTCGCGAGGTTTAATGCCTGCCTTATAAATATAATAAGTGCCGACATGGGTTTTCCGTGCCGGCACTTAATTATATAATGTGGTAGAACTACCAGATAACTACGCGCTCCTCAACAGGCATATACATAGCATCCTCCTCCGTAATACCAAAGGCATCGTAGAATGACTGGATGTTACGCAACGTAGCGTTTACACGGTTGCGGCCAAGCGAGTGAACGTCAACCTTAGTAAGGCGCTCCTTCTCCTGGTCAGTGATGTTCTGAGCCCAGAGGGTTGCATAGCCGATGTAGAAGCGCTGCTCACCTGTGAAGCCGTCGACATCAGCGGGACGACCCTCAGCCCATGCGTAGTCGGTAAGACCTGTAAAGGCGAGACGGAGACCACCCTGGTCAGCGATATTCTCACCCAACGAGAACTTACCATCGGCAAACAAGCCTGGAAGAATCTCAATAGCATTGAACTGGTCTACAAGCACCTGAGTCTTAGCCTCAAACGCTGCGCGATCCTCCTTTGTCCACCAGTCGTTCATATTACCATACTTATCGAACTGCGAGCCCTGGTCGTCGAAGCCGTGAGTCATCTCATGTGCGATAACCACGCCGATAGCACCATAGTTTACAGCATCGTCAGCATCGGGGTTGTAGAAAGGAGGCTGAAGAATAGCTGCGGGGAAGCAAATCTCGTTGGTTGTAGGCATGTAGTATGCGTTAACCATCTGTGGGGGCATCATCCACTTCTCGCGGTCTACGGGCTTGCCTACCTCGCTCATCGAGTCGGCAGTATACCAGCGGTTAGCCTCAACAACATTTGCCCAGTACGACTTGGCGGGGTCCACAGTGAGTGTAGAGTAGTCCTTCCACTTGTTGGGGTAGCCAATCTTCACGGTGAACGCTGCGAGCTTATCCTGAGCCTTAGCCTTAGTCTCGTCGCTCATCCAGTCGAGAGCCTCGATATGCTTAGAGAAGGCCTTCTGGATGTTCGATACCATGCCCTCCACGCGAGTCTTCTCGCTCTCGGGGAAGTACTTAGCAACGTACATCTGACCTACAGCCTCCGAAAGGATTGAGTTGGGCACACTCATAGCGCGCTTCCAACGTGGACGAATCTCCTCGGTACCCGACATTGTCTTGCCAAAGAACTCGAACGAAGCCAAAGCAAACTCCTCGCTGAGGTAAGATGTGGCAGCGTCGATGTAGTGAGCAGCGGTGTAGGCACGAAGCTCATCCATAGATGCTGTGTTGAGCACGTTAAGGATGTTCTTGAACGACGAGGGCTGGCTAACAACAAGTTTGTTGATGTTCTCAACGCCCATAGCCTTGAAGTATGCATCCCAGTCAACGCCCTGATACTCAGCCTTGAAGTCGGCATAAGTGTAGGGGTTGTAGCCCTTAACGATGTCGCGGCACTCAACATTTGTCCAGTGCTTCTCAGCAATACGGTCCTCTACAGCCAATACGTTCTCTACCATAGCGTCAATATCGCCCTCGACACCTGCCAAGGTGAAGATGTTCTTGAGATAGGTGCGGTATGCAGCCTTAATCTCGGCATTCTGTGCGTCGGTGTAGTAGTCGCGGTTACCCATTGCGAGGCCACCCTGCTCCATGTAGAGGATGGTCATATTGCTATCGGCGAGGTCGGCAGCAGGGTATGCTGCGAAGAAGACGCCAATACCATCGGTGTGGAGTGTGGGAATTGCGGCGATGAGAGCATCGCGGTCTGTAGTAGCGAAGATCTTATCCAACTCAGCGCGAATAGGCTCAGCGCCCTCGTTGTTGAGACGCTCCTCGTCAAGACCCATTTTGTAGAGGTCAGAAATCTTCTGCTCTATGCTACCAGGCTCGGCAGTAATCTCTGTCATTGACTCGAAGAGCTCGTTGATGCGAACCTCGTTGTTCTCACGCAATACGTCGAACGAACCATAGCGTGAATACTCAGGCTTGAGAGGGTTGTTCTTCTGCCAACCACCTGTAGCCCACTGATAGAAGTCATCGTTGCGGTTGATCGACTCATCGAAGTTATTCTTGTCGATAGCGGGCACCGTAGCCTCCTTCTCCTCGACGGTGTTTGTTGCGCAAGCTGTCATCATAAGTGCAGTTGCAAGAATAAATGTAAGCTTTTTCATTATTGTTTAGTTAGTTGTATTTAGCGGTAAAAACTACTTGCGGATGGCAGCTATGCCAGGCAGCTCCTTACCCTCCATATACTCCAAGAGAGCACCGCCACCAGTCGATACGTACGACACCTTGTCCGCAAGGCCAAACTTGTTGACACATGCTACAGAGTCGCCACCACCGATAAGCGAGTAGGCACCATTCTTCTCGGTAGCCTCGGCAATAGCCTCAGCCACGGCGCGAGAACCTGTAGAGAACTTGTCGATCTCGAATACGCCTACAGGGCCATTCCAAAGGATGGTCTTGCAGCCAAGGATGTGCTCGCGGAACTTAGCCTTACCCTGCGATGCGATGTCGACACCCTCCCACTCATCGGGGATGTTGTTTGCGGGTGCCTCCTGTGTATTAGCTGTCTCGGCAAAGTCGTCACAGATAAGAGCATCGGGTGAGCGGAGAATCTTAACGCCACGCTCCTCGGCCTTCTTCAAAATCTCGAGGGCTACGGGGAACATATCGGGCTCACAGATTGATTTGCCCTCCTTGCCACCCTCGGCACCTGCGAAGGTGTAGGTCATACCACCACCGATGATGATAGAGTCGACCTTCTCCATAAGCTTCTCGATAATGGTAATCTTGGTTGACACCTTCGAGCCACCGATAATAGCGCAGAAAGGACGCTCGGGGTTCTCCATCACGCCATCGATAGCCTTCAACTCATTCTCCATCACGTAGCCAAACATCTTATCCTCGGGGAAGTAGTCGGCGATAAGTGCTGTTGAGGCGTGAGCACGGTGTGCAGTACCAAAGGCATCGTTGATGTAGCAGTCGGCATACGAAGCGAGACGCTCCACGAACTTCTTCTGCGACTCCTTAACAGCCTTCTTAGCCTCCTTCTTCTCTTCGTCCGAAGCATCCTCAGCCAAGCCACGGGGCTTACCCTCCTCCTCAGCGTAGAAGCGCAAGTTCTCAAGCAACATCACCTCGCCGGGCTTGAGGTTGGCAGCCATCTCGGCAGCCTTCTCACCCATGCAGTCGCCAGCAAACTGAACCTTAACACCGAGGCGCTCCTCGATAGCGTAGACGATCTGCTCCAAAGAGTACTTAGTATCGGGATTCTTCTTGGGGCGACCAAGGTGCGACATAAGAATAACCGAGCCACCCTCGGCCAACACTTTCTTAATGGTGGGGATAGCGGCACGAATACGTGTGTCGTCCGTCACCTTACCCTCAGTGTTTAGAGGCACATTAAAATCTACGCGAATGATGGCGCGCTTACCTGCAAATTTGTAGTTGTCAATAGCAAACATAGCAATATTGTTTTAATGAATTATTTACACTCTATCGGGGCAAAGTTACCGTTTTTTTCACTTTTTAGCAACAATACACCTATATAAAATAATATCCTGCGGTGCGATTTTTTATGTACGCTACGCAAAAATCGCAACAAAACTCTTTTCGTGGAAAAAAGGGTGTTCCATTCTTCGCTTTTTGAGAAAGTTTTGCTATCTTTGTATGATTGAGTGGCACCCAATTGTAGGGTTGCTTCGAGGCGTTACGCTAACACACTGAAAATAAATAGTATAATCAATAAATAAAACCTGAATTATGGAGAACAACAAACTTCAGCGCGCAGCCGACAACATTCGTATCTTGGCTGCCTCGATGGTAGAAAAGGCTAAGTCTGGTCACCCTGGTGGTGCTATGGGTGGTGCCGACTTTATCAACGTGCTCTACACCGAGTTTTTGCGCTACGACCCCGACAACATGGCATACCCTCATCGCGATCGTATGTTCCTCGATCCTGGCCACATGTCGCCCATGCTCTACGCTGTGCTCTCGTTGGCCGGTAACTACTCGACAGAGGATTTGCAGTCGTTGCGTCAGTGGGGTAGCGTAACCCCTGGTCACCCCGAGGTTGACGTCTTGCGTGGCGTGGAGAACACCTCTGGTCCCCTTGGTCAGGGTCACGCTATGGCTCTCGGTGCTGCTATCGCTGAGCGTTTCATGGTGGCTCGCTTCGGTGAGTGGATGGCACACAAGACCTACGCCTTTATCTCGGATGGCGCTGTGCAGGAGGAGATTTCGCAGGGTGTTGGTCGCGTGGCTGGTCACCTCGGTCTCTCTAACTTCATTATGTACTACGACTCGAACAATGTGCAGCTCTCAACAAAGTGCGACGAGGTTGACACCGAGGACATCGCTATGAAGTACCGTGCATGGAACTGGAATGTTATCACTGTTAATGGCCAGTCTATCGACGAGATTCGCGCTGCGTTGAAGGCTGCAAATGCCGAGACCGAGCGTCCTACGCTTATTATCGGTAAGACCATTATGGGCTACGGTGCACGTAAGGCCGATGGCACAAGCTTCGAGAATCAGGTTTCGACACATGGTCAGCCACTTACAGCTGCTGGTGCCGACATCGCTGCTACTATCAAGAACCTCGGTGGTAACCCCGACGAGCCATTCGCCGTATTCGAGGAGTCGAAGGAGGTATACGCCGCACGCCGCGAGGAGCTTCGCGCGTGGGCTAAGGATATGAAGGCAACGGAGGAGGCATGGCGCAAGGCCAACCCCGCACTCGCCGAGAAGATGGACAACTTCTACTCTGGCAAGCTCCCCGAGATTGACTACTCGGCTATTGAACTTAAGCCCGACCAGGCTACACGTGCTGCTTCGGCTACGATGCTTGGCTACTTCGCAGAGCACGTAGAGAACATGGTGGTATCATCTGCCGACCTCTCTAACTCGGATAAGACCGACGGCTTCCTTAAGAAGACCAAGGCCTTCACCAAGGGTGACTTCTCGGGTAACTTCTTCCAGGCAGGTGTTGCCGAGCTTACTATGGCTTGCGTGATGAACGGTATGGCATTGCACGGTGGTATCATCCCCGCATGCGGTACGTTCTTCGTATTCTCAGACTATATGAAGCCCGCAGTGCGTCTCTCAGCACTTATGGAGAAGAAGGTTATCTATATCTGGACACACGACTCATTCCGCGTGGGTGAGGATGGCCCTACGCATGAGCCTGTTGAGCACGAGATGCAGATCCGTCTTATGGAGCACCTACGCAACCACTCTGGTGAGCGCTCAATGCTCGTATTGCGCCCCGCCGACTCGGAGGAGACCGTGGCAGCGTGGAAGATGGCTCTCGAGGAGAAGCGCCCCGTGGCGTTGATCCTTTCACGCCAGAATATCAAGTCGTTGCCCGCGCTCGGTGGCAAGTCGCGCCGCGAGGAGGCTATGCAGGCCGAGAAGGGTGGCTATGTGGTTATGGAGGCACCTAACGCCAAGGTTACGCTTGTTGCTACTGGCTCGGAGGTGTCGACACTCGTTGAGGGTGCTGAGCTTTTGGCCCAGGAGGGTATCGCTACACGCGTTGTATCTATCCCCAGCGAGGGCTTGTTCCGCGACCAGTCGGCTGAGTACCAGGCAGAGGTTTTGGGCAACTTACCACGCTATGGTATGACCTCTGGTCTCTCGGTAAATCTCCGTGGCCTTGTTGGCGAGGCAGGCTTTATCCATGGCTTCGACCACTTTGGCTACTCGGCACCTTTCAAGGTCCTCGACGAGAAGTTTGGCTACAACGGCAAGACCGTTGCCGAGGAGGTTAAGGCTATGCTTAAGTAAAGAGAGGGATTATATCTGTTGTGAAGCCCGTTTAACCAAGGTTAGACGGGCTTCCATGAAATTATATTTGGGTATACGATGATTGTTATAATCATAGCTGTTTTGATTGCTGTAGTAATTATAGCAAGCATCGTTATTGCTATATATCGTAACTCTTTACGTAAGAAAGGCGAACTACTGGTTGATGTTATTAATAATATTACCCCTTATTATATTAACATAGCAAGTGGCTTAGAGTCTATTGATTTACCACAGTCTCCTGATATTGTCAACGACATTAATAAGAGTTTTGGGGATGGGTATATAACGATGACTCAGAGTTATGAGTTTTGCGAGTATTATCGCGTATATTATACTCAAGCTAAGGAGTTGGTTAGGAAGCAGAAGAGGTATAGAGTTATTCCCGATGATGCCATTATTAACTTTATAGAAAGCGTAGAATCGATTAATAATATTATTAGAGAAAGGAATGATACATACATTAATTATCAGCTCTCTAGTAATAGTTCATTCTTTGATACGTGTTTATCATATCCTTTAGATTATCAGCAACGACGCTCAATCGTTTCTGAGGAGGATAATTGTTTGGTGTTGAGTAGTGCAGGAAGTGGTAAAACATCATCTATAGTTGGTAAGGTAAAATACTTAACGCAAAAATTAGGAATATCGCCTCAAAGAATACTCCTTATTAGTTATACAAATAAGGCTGCCGCTGAATTAAGTGAGAGGTTATCATCGACAGGTTTAGAGGGTTATACATTTCATAAATTAGCACTTAATATTATAGGAAAGGCAACTGGTACTAAACCCTCAATTTGTGATAATACAGATGCTCTATTTATTGAAGCACATAGAATATTATCAGAGCAAGCTGAGTATAAAAGGTCTGTTTTGGATTATTTTGCGAATTATCAAATAGAGGAGTCGGATGCAGAGTTGGCAATAAGGGAAGAGCGTGCTCAATTGTCAGAATGTAAAAGGGCACAAATCAAAGCGATGTTCCCGGACATGGATGGAAGGAGTATCTTTGTTCGAAGTGAGCAGGAGTCAAAGTTGTGTTTTGCCCTTTCAACTCTTGGTGTTCGATTTCGATATGAAGAGCCTTACGAACATAAGGTGTCAGATGCAGCCCACTCGCAGTATAACCCCGATTTTTCTATTTATTACACAAAAAATGGCAAGTTAAATCGTGTATACTTAGAACATTTCGGCATTAATGAAAAGGGGCTTGTTCCATTATGGTTTGCCAAGGATAAAGGTATATCATATGAGGAAGCAAATAAGAAGTATAACGATGGAATCGCGTGGAAACGTGCAGCTCACGAAAAGTATGGCACAACACTAATAACGACATCGAGTGCTGATTTTAGCGATGGTGATATTCGCTTAAAACTTAAGTTGTTGTTAGAACAGGCAGGGGTTCCTATCATTGAGCGATCGGACGATGAGTTGTACTCATTAGTAGTTCCAGAGGGTAGTAACAGAGAGAAGGCTTTTATTCGTCTTTCGGCAACTTTTGTTTCCCTTCTAAAGACGAGTTGTAAGTCTCCTTCCGTGGTTGTGCGACAGGTAACAGAGTCTGGCGATAGACGAAGTAGATATATCATTGAGAACATCTTTCTACCAGTTTATGAGCAGTATACCCGTTTGTTAAAAAGTCGGGATCAAATTGATTTTACTGATGCTATTATATGGGCAACAGACATCTGTAATCAAGACCATCTATTAGAGTATGATTATATTATTGTTGATGAGTTCCAAGACATATCAATTGATAGATATAATTTTTTAAAGGCGCTAAGGGGTATAGAAAGACCGGCAAAGTTGTATTGTGTCGGTGATGACTGGCAATCAATTTATCGTTTTTCAGGAAGTGATATGGCTCTTTTTAACCAGTTTCCAGAATATTTTGGGCTAACTGAGATAAATAGAATAGAGACAACATATCGCTTTGGTGAACCTACAGTATCTCTTTCTGCACAATTTATTCAGCGTAATGGGATTCAGTTTAAAAAGAATATACACACATACAGCGATAAGATTAGGACAGACCTGGAGTTCTATGCTTACCGCAAGGAGGGATATGGTACTCTTGTCAGAAATCTTGTAGATAGAATTCCCGCAGACAAATCTATCTTCTTATTGGGGCGTTATTCGTTTGATGATATATTATTGTCGCATACGTTTAAGTCTCAGAAAGAGGGGAATCAGTTTTTCTATTTTATTAATGATAGAAAAATTGAATTTATCACGGCGCACAAGTCGAAGGGCCTAGAAGCAGATTATGTGATTATTCTACAATGTAATAAGGATGTATATGGTTTCCCATCTCTAATAAATGATGATCCTGCATTAAATTACGTATTGACCTGTGGCGATCAATTTCCATTTGGTGAAGAACGCAGATTATTTTATGTTGCCATAACGCGTGCTAAGATTAAAACGATGATCTTGTACGATAATAATTTCCCATCTGTTTTTGTAGATGAATTTCTCCATCCCGAGGTTATTACTAGGCAAAGTTATGAGAAGCATAGAAATGCTCAGAAGAGGTGGACGAGAAAAGAGGATGAATTTCTATTGAAACTTCATTCTGAGGGTAAAACTATAAAATTTATATCGAATAAAATGGGAAGAAGCCAAACATCTATTATTATGAGACTTGGAAAATTAGAAAATAATTAGTAATTTTACAACATCATATTCCTCAAATGGAAATACTAACTCAAACTAAAAAGGTATAACTATGGCAATTGTTTCATGTCCTAACTGCGGTAAGGCTGTATCGGATTTGGCTGCTGCATGTCCACATTGTGGTAGCCAGTTGCATGGTGCTCAGCCACAACCACAGCCACAGCCACAACCACAACCTCAGCCACAACCCTATCAGCAACCAGTGAAGCCACAGGCGCCCACTACGGCTAAGCCAGACTCAAATTTGGGTCTCGCTATCGCTGGTACGATCTTATGCTGGCCTTTTGGTATTGCCGCCATTCATAAGGCTGCGAAGGTGGATGTACTCTGGGCTGAGGGTCGCTACAGCGAGGCCACCTCTATGTCGGCATCGGCACGCAAGAGCGGTATGTTAGCACTTATCTTGGGTATTGTCTTGTATGTAGTTGTATTTATCGGTTACATCGCAATGTGGGACGAGATCTTCGGTTACAATGACTACTACGATGAGTATTACTACGATGACTACTACTATGACGACTACGACTATTACTATTAGTTTGTAGAACAGCAAGTTAAAGATATGGGGTGCCTCGGCATCCCATATCTTATTTGATATGTCCTGCATGCGGAGCGCTGAGCGGGACTCGAATGGCACAGCCATAGAGCCGATACCTTATAAGATAAAGCGGAGGGCTAACAGCCCGAGCAATAAATCATACTTCTATCGGCTCAACCCGCCCCTAAGTGAGAGTCGCGCTCTGGGGGGGGTGCGAGGCTAAACGCTATGCGTTGAGGATGTATGGCTAAAGGGTGTGAGCTTGCTCACGTATCCCTTTGGTCTTACATCCTCCAATAGTCTACAGACTATACCTCGCAAACAACCATAACAAAAAAAGGCAGTTGCCACAAAGCAACCGCCCTCGAGAGCCTTGAGCGGGACTCGAATGGCTATAGCCATAGAGCCGATACCTTATAAAATAAAGCGGAGGGCTAACAGCCCGAGCAATAAATCATACTCCTATCGGCTCAACCCGTCCCTAAGTGAGAGTCGCGCTCTGGGTAGCAAGTTTGCGAGGTCAAACGCTATGCGTTGAGGATGTATGGCTAAAGGGTGTGAGCTTGCTCACGTACCCCTTTGGTCTTACATCCTCCAATAGTCTACAGACTATACCTCGCAAACAACCATAACAAAAAAAGGCAGTTGCCACAAAGCAACTGCCCCTCCAGAGCCTTGAGCGGGACTCGAACCCGCGACCCCTTCATTACGAATGAAGTGCTCTACCGACTGAGCTATTAAGGCGTCCTAATGGTCAAACTTTTGGTTTGACGATGCAAATATCGTAAATTTTTATTAAATTCGCATCATTAAAGGACAAAAAATTAGCCTCATGATTACTTTTTGTATATGCCTTGCCGTGCTTGTTGCCGCCTATTTCCTCTATGGAGGTCTGCTTAGCCGCGTTGCGAAATTGGATAAAGGTGCCGACGTGCCGTCAAAGACGATGTACGACGGTGTGGACTATATGCCGCTGCCGCGTTGGCGCATCTTCCTTATTCAGCTGCTCAATATTGCGGGTACGGGTCCCATCTTTGGTGCCATATTAGGTGCTTGCTATGGCCCCGTGGCATTCCTGTGGATTACGCTCGGCGGCATACTTATGGGTGCTATGCACGACTTCTTTGCGGGTGTTATCTCGTTGCGCAATGGCGGCAAGAGCCTTCCTGAGACCATAGGCAAGTATCTCGGTGGTGGCATGCGTAAGTTCTCGTTGGTGGTGATACCGATACTCATGCTGCTTGTGGGTGGTGTCTTTATCGTGACGCCCTCGAAGATTCTTGCATCTATGACCGACATCCCCTATATGTGGTGGGTGGGTATCGTCATCGTCTACTACTTTGTGGCTACGATTATGCCTGTCGACAAGATTATAGGCAAGATATACCCCATCTTTGGTGCTGCTCTTATATTGATGGCGCTGGCGATGTTTGGCGTGATACTCTTTGGCAACTATAGCGTGCCAGAGCTTAATACGCTCGACAACATGCACTATAATGCGGAGAATCTTCCCATTGTGCCTACGCTATTTATAAGCATTGCGTGTGGTGCTATCTCGGGCTTCCACGCCACGCAGTCGCCACTTATGGCGCGCTGTATGACCTCGGAGACGCAGGCACGCCCCATCTTCTTTGGCGCCATGATCTCGGAGTCTATTATCGCTCTTATCTGGGCAGCTGTGGCTATGGCATTCTTTGGTGGCGTCGAGGGCTTGAATGGCTGGATGCAGGATAATGGCAACGATGCAGGCTTGGCGGTGTCCACAATATCGGTTACTACGTTGGGCGTTGCTGGAAGCATCCTCGCGCTGTTAGGCGTTGTTGCTGCACCCATCACCTCGGGTGATACGGCCTTTCGCTCGGCACGCCTTATCGTTGCCGATATGCTCAACTTCGACCAGCGACCTATCTGGAAGCGTCTCGCTGTGAGCCTCCCGCTCTTTGCCGTAGGTGTAGGTATCGCCTTTGTCGACTTCGACATCATCTGGCGCTACTTCGCCTGGTCGAACCAGGCGCTCTCGGTGCTTACGCTGTGGATGATTACGGCATGGCTTATGCGCCGTCGTAGCCGTGCGAGCTGGCTGGCGCTCATCCCCGCGATGATTATGACATATATATGCTCGTCGTTTGTCTTTGTGTCGGACCAGTTTATCGGCATGGGGGCTTGTGACCTGGCATATATCTACGGTGGCGCCGTTACGGCCATAGTTTCAGGATTGTTAATGCTTAAAATAGTTAAGGATGTCAAACGCGGAGCTGCGATTTAACCCCACCGAGGATCAGACCTTCGAGCTTGTGGGTGGTGGAAAGTATAATTTTGTGCGCACCAAGGAGCATGTAGATGAGTTGGATGCTTCGGGGCGCTATAGTGAGGCTTGCGAGGCACGCTTCCAGGCCTTTCAGCTGCTTGTGGATGCGCTGCCCGAGGATGAGGCTATGGTGCTTCGCTGGGAGCACGCCAATAGCCGCGCTGCTATGATGCTGCTTCACGGCTCGGCCGTCGACCACTTCCGCATCGGCGACTTGGAGATGGCCATGGCACAGCTGGAGATGCTGCTCGACTGCGACCCTGAGGATCACCTCGAGGGCGTTAACCTGTTGTCGTTGTGCTACGTAGCCATGGAGGAGTGGGATGCGTACGACGATGTAGTCATTGACCTAACGGATAAATCTGCGGAGGCGGTTATTGTGCGTCTGTGGGCGGAGTATATGCGTGGTGGTGAGATAGATGGCGCACTAAGGTCGCTGCTCAAGTCGCGCCATAAGGCATATTATGCCGAGTTTACCGCCGTGGAACACCCCGATGATGAGGCCTTCCGCCGCGATATTATGTCGGAGCGACCATCGCAGGAGGCGCAGGCACGCGAGTGGTGGCTGCTGACAGAGCCCCTGTGGGCCGAGTTCCCCGAGTTTATTGAGGCACTCAAAAAGTAATAGTTCCGCTTGAGACAATAAGATAAGTAAAAACCTAAAGGCAAAATAAGTATGTTTGAGAAGGAGAGATTGATTATAGAGGAGGCGTGGGAGCGTCGTGAGCTCTTGGCTGAGGATGCTACACGCGAGGCTATTAGATGTGTTGTGGAGGCTGTAGATAAGGGCAAGTTACGCTGTGCCGAGCCTATCGACGCGGAGAATAGCCTCTGGCAGGTGAACGAGTGGGTTAAGAAGGCCATCATTATGTACTTCCCCATTCAGACTATGCGTACTATGACGGCGGGTGAGCTGGAGTGGTACGACAAGATGGAGTTGAAGCGTGGCTACGAGGAACTTGGCGTAAGGGTTGTGCCCCACGCTGTGGCACGCTATGGCGCCTATATCGCCCCTGGCGCTATACTTATGCCCTCGTATGTTAATATCGGCGCCTATGTCGATAGCGGCACCATGGTCGACACGTGGGCTACAGTAGGTTCATGTGCGCAGATTGGTAAGAACGTGCACCTAAGTGGTGGTGTAGGCATCGGTGGCGTGTTGGAGCCAGTGCAGGCATCGCCCGTGATTATCGAGGACAACTGCTTTATCGGCTCGCGCTCTATCGTTGTGGAGGGTGCTCACGTATGCCGCGAGGCGGTGCTCGGCTCAAATACAGTCATCACAGGCTCGACACATATCATCGACGTCACGGGCGAGGAGCCAGTGGAGTATAAGGGCTACGTACCCCCACGCTCGGTAGTGGTATCCGGCACCTATACTAAGAAGTTCCCTGCGGGAGAGTATGGCGTGCAGTGCGCCCTCATCATTGGCCGCCGCAAGGAGTCTACCGATAAGAAGACGTCACTCAACGACGCTCTGCGCGACTTCGCTATATCGTAGCGATGATGCAAATATAAGGAATTAGCCCCTGCAAACTTCAATGCTTGCAGGGGCTAATTCTTAATCTAAGCGCGGTCTATTACAGCTTTACACCATACGCCAAGTCGCCAGCATCACCAATGCCTGGCACGATATAGGACTTTGACGTAAGCTCAGGGTCTACCGAGGCACACCACAAGGTGCACTTCTCGGGATTGGTGTGCTTAAGCACATAGTCTACACCCTGCTCCGAGGCGAAGGCCGCAGCAAAGTGGGTATGCTCGGGCTCGCCAGCACGACGAATCAATGCGTCGTAGACGAGCATCAACGAGGTGCCCGTGGCAAGCATGGGGTCGACAAGAATGAGGGTCTTGCCCGTAAGCGACGAGGTAGAGACATACTCCACATCCACGATAAACGAGCTATCGGGACGGCTCTTACGGTATGCCGACACGAAGCCGTTGTCAGCATCGTCGAAGTAGTTCAAGAAGCCCTGATGGAAGGGAAGACCTGCACGCAGGATGGTGGCTACAACAACCTTGTCCGAGATCTCCTCCACGCGAGCAACGCCCAGTGGGGTCTCCACCATGCGAGTCTTGTAGTTAAGCTTCTTCGAGATCTCGTATGCCATAATCTCTGCCACACGCTCCATATTGCGACGGAAACGCATTGAGTCGCCCTGAACGCTCTTGTCGCGCATCTGGGCAAGGAACTTATTGAGAATAGTGTTCTCGTGGTTGAGTATCTTTACCATAGTCGTATAGGTTTAGTTATCAGCGTATTAGTATAGGAAGTTGTTGAACGGATAGCGTCCTGCGTGTATCTCGCGCACCATGCCGTAGAGATCCGTGCGGAGCTTATCCACACCCGTCTTATCGCGTGCCGAGATAAAGATGCAGGGGGTGTTAGCCTTAGCAATCCAGCTCTTCTTAAGGTCGTCCAACGACATATTCTCCTTCGTTGCAGGCGTGAGGTCATCCTCCTCCTTGGGAGTGTATGTGTAGGCATCTATCTTGTTGAAGATAAGGAATGTAGGCTTGTCACCAGCACCAATGTCTGCCAATGTCTGCTTCACCACTGCTATCTGGTCCTCGAAGCCCGGGTGCGAAATGTCCACAACGTGTAGCAATAGGTCCGCCTCGCGCACCTCGTCCAGCGTCGACTTAAACGACTCGATAAGCTCGGTGGGGAGCTTACGGATGAAACCTACGGTGTCCGACATAAGGAATGGCAGGTTGTCGAAGACCACCTTACGCACCGTGGTGTCGAGCGTCGCAAAGAGCTTGTTCTCGGCAAATACCTCGCTCTTCGATAGTAGGTTCATCAGCGTAGACTTACCTACGTTGGTGTAGCCCACCAGTGCCACGCGCACCATCTGGCCACGATTTGAGCGCTGCACAGCCATCTGGCGGTCTATCTTCTTGAGGTCCTCCTTAAGTTTCGATATGCGGTTACGCACGATACGGCGGTCGGTCTCGATCTCGCGCTCACCGGCACCACCACGCGTTCCTGTGCCACCGCGCTGACGCTCAAGGTGTGTCCAGAGACCTGCCAAGCGGGGGAGCATATACTCATGCTGTGCAAGCTCCACCTGCGTCTTAGCATAGGCCGTCTGCGCGCGCGACATAAAGATGTCGAGGATGAGGCGTGTGCGGTCCATGATACGGCAGGGCATTGCCTGCTCGATATTACGTGTCTGTGCGGGCGAGAGCTCGTCGTCAAAGATGGCGACGTCAATCTCGTTCTCCTTACACCATAGGGCAATCTCCTCGAGCTTACCAGGGCCCACATATATCTTCGACAGGGGCTGTGGCAGACGCTGTGTGAAGCGCTTGACGCTACGTATGTTTGCCGTCTCGGCCAGGAACTCTAATTCGTCGAGGTATTCCATGGCGGTATCGGGGTTTTGGCTATCGCGAATAACCGCAACCAACACGGCACGTGTTTCGCGCTCCTCAACCGTAGGCTGTGGCTCCTCGCGGCGGCGCTTGATGCTTACCTTCTCCTCTTTCATCTATTAGTTATATACCTTATATAAATAAGTAACGCACGAAAACATTCCCGTTACGTGCGTTACTTCTGTTTCAACTTGACAGCCTCGTTACTGCTGGATTACGAATCGTACGGGCATTGTGAATGATACCTTCACAGCCTTACCACGCTGCTTACCAGGCTTCCAACCTCTCTTAAGCTTGTTACCCTCCTGGAGTACTGCGATGGTAGCATCTGAAAGGGTCTTATCGGGAGACTGGAGCACTTTGAAGTTAGACATCTTACCATCGGGGCCTACGACGAACTGAACAACGACGTTACCCTGGATGCCGTTCTCAAGAGCGATCTGAGGATACTTAACGTTCTGCTGTACCCAGTTACGGAACTCGGGAAGACCGCCACCCTGGAATGTAGGCATCTCCTCTACAGTTACGAAGATCTCCTCCTCCTCGATCTCCTCCTCCTTCTCCTCGATTACGATCTCGAAGTCGTCAAACTCATCAGCATCATCGGTGAAGACGATGTTTGTCTCAATCTTCTGGTCGTTAGATACGATGTTAAGCACGTCGGTTACCACCTGTGCCTGAGCTTTCTGAGGCTGTACCTCTGGCTCGGGCTGATCCTGACGAGTGTTGTCGATAATCTCTACCTCGGTAGTCTCAGCCTTTGGAGGAGTATACTCACCCAAACTTACCTCGGTGTTGTACCAGAATGCAACATAAACTGCTGCCAATGCAATTGCTAAACCTATAAGAAGAAATAGTAGTCTATAGTTTTGTAGGTTAGCATTTGGAGATTTTTTAACTTCCATCTGTTTTATGTTTTTAGTTTTTAATTACTTAGCTACGTAGTGCCGAATGTGTATGCTTACTACCATCCACGATGATTGTTGCCTCTTCGTCATGCACGCACGCATAATGCACGCACTACACTACGCAAAGATATATATAAAATTCCAAAAAAACTCACTTTAGGCGGAAAAATATTTAATTTTTATTAATTTTGTAGTCGGGATTATTGACCAGCCACTATGAATAAGACCATAAAACCGTGCCTTTATGGCTCGACACTAACCGAGTTAAAAGCTCTCTGTGAACAACTTGAGCTTCCGCGATTTGCCGCCAAGCAGATCGCCGATTGGCTATATCGTCACTTTGTGACCGATATCGACGCTATGACCAACCTCTCGAAGGTAGCCCGTGAGCGCCTTAAGGAGCATTGCGACCTCGGCTTGTCGGCACCTCTTAAGGTCTCGACATCGGCAGACGGTACAAAAAAATACCTCTTTGCCACATCCGAGGGCGAATATATCGAGTCGGCACTTATCCCCGATGGTGAGCGTATGACCCTCTGCGTATCTTCGCAGGCGGGTTGCCGTATGGGGTGCAAATTTTGCGCTACGGGGCGTATGGGCTTTCGTCATCAGCTCCCCGCCACCGAGATTCTCAACCAGATAATCTCTATCCCCGAGCGCGATAGGCTCACCAACCTTGTCTTTATGGGTATGGGCGAGCCGTTGGATAATATCGACAACCTTCTGCGCACGCTCGACATCCTCACCTCGGAGTGGGGCTTGGCGTGGTCGCCTACACGCATCACCGTCTCGACGGCGGGTGTGGCGAAGAACCTGCCCCGACTGCTTGACGAGTCGAAGGTGCACCTTGCAGTGTCGTTGCACAACCCCTTTCCCGAGGAGCGCCGTGAGATTATGCCCATAGAGAATGCCTACTCGATTAAGGATGTGTGCGATATTCTTCGCCGCTACGACTTTACGCACCAGCGCCGTGTCTCATTCGAGTATATCGTGTTGGAGGATATGAACTGCTCTGCACGCCATATCAAGGAGCTCTCAAGGTTGCTCGACGGCATCAAGTGCCGTATCAACCTGATACGTTTTCACAAGATTCCCGACTCGCCATTCTTCTCTCCACCGTTGGAGCGAATTATCGAGTTTCGTGATACGCTCACCAAGCGCGGTATACAGACTACGTTGCGAGCATCACGTGGCGAGGATATCGAGGCGGCGTGTGGACTTTTGTCAACAGCCGAAAAGAAGTAAACGACACTGCCATGAAGAAGATTCTACTAATATTTACAGCACTGATAATCTGCCTTAGTGCAAATGCTAAGAGCCCTGCTGGTGTCTATGTGCAATCTCCCGACAAAACATTAGGCATCTCTCTGGATTGGAGCGAGGGCCATCTTGAGTGGTCTGCATCGACATATAGAGGACCTTATGATGCGCCATATATATGGGTTTACTGGTCTCGCATGAATATGGAGACATCAGTAGGCGTATGGGGCGAAAATGTCGGCAAGGGCAAAATCAAGGAGTATAAAAATGAGGGGTATAACTCGGCAGTTGTCACCTTCGATGGCTATGCTGTGGAGTTGCGTGCCTACAACGATGGCGTTGCCTATCGCTTTATATCTAAGACCGAGGGCGACTACACCGTCGTAGATGAGTTGGCAGAGTTTGCATTTGATGGATTTGCGGAGTTTGGCTATAGCAGTGATCATATGGCGTGGGTGCCATATGTCAACTTCAAGCCAGATGCCACAACAGACTATGCTACGCAGTTCTACACCTCGTTTGAGAATACTTACGACTATGTGGAACTCAAAGACATAGACTGGCGACGACTAATGTTTACACCTGTCGTAGTTGAGAATTACCCACTTAAAGTCTGCATCATAGAGTCGAACGTCGAGGACTACCCTGGAATGTTCCTCTCGAATCGCAACCAGGATGGCACGTTAGACACTGAGTTTGCCACCGTGCCCGATGTAGTGGAACAGGGCGACTACAACATGTTGCAGGGTGTGGTAAAATCTCGTAAGCCCTATATCGCCGAGTGCTCGGGTAAGCGTACATTCCCTTGGCGTGGCGTTGTTATCGGCAACGACACCGACCTTGCAAACAGCAACCTCGTGTGGGAGTTGGCAGACGAGTGTCGCATCAAGGATACTTCGTGGATCAAGCCTGGCAAGGTAGCCTGGGAGTGGTGGAACGACTGGGGCTTGGAGGGTGTCGATTTTAAGCCGGGTATCAACAACCAGACATATAAGTATTATATCGACTTCGCCTCACGCTACGGCATCGAGTATGTTATCCTTGATGAGGGGTGGTCGGTTAAGGGTGAGGCAGACCTAATGCAGGTTGTGCCTGAGATAGATATTGCCGAGTTAGTTGCATACGGCGAGGAGCGTGGCGTGGGCATCATTCTCTGGGCTGGCTACTGGGCGCTCAATCGTGATATCGAGGGGCTGTGCAAGCACTACTCCGAGATGGGCGTTAAGGGGTGGAAGGTGGACTTCCTCGACCGCGACGACCAGTATATGGTACGCTTCGTCTATGACCTTGCGGAGATAGCAGCAAAATATCACCTTCTTATTGACTATCACGGTGTTTACAAGCCTACGGGGTTGCAACGAACATATCCTAATGCCATAAATTTTGAGGGTGTTCACGGACTTGAGACGATGAAGTGGCTCGGCAGGGAGCACGACCAGATAACCTACGATGTAACAATTCCGTTTATCCGTGCCGTGGCAGGCCCTATGGACTACACTCCAGGTGCGATGCGCAACGCACCACGTGATAAGTATGAGCCTAACTACTCACACCCTATGAGTCAGGGTACGCGCTGCCACCAGTTAGCGATGTATGTCGTATATAATCAGCCACTTGCCATGCTCTGCGACTCACCAACGGCATACGAGAAGGAGCCTGAATATACGCAGTTCCTCGCCGAAATACCTACGGTATGGAGTGGTAAAAGAGTCCATGAGGGTTATATTGGCGAGTATGTCATTGTTACAGCCACAGCCAACGATAAATCTGAGTATATAGCAGGTCTCAATGGCAATACCCCACGACCTATACCTTTGATTCTGCCTACCGACTTTGACTGGGAGGTAGAGTCTATTGAGGTGTGGATAGATGGCGACAACGCCTCGGTTGATGGCACAGACTACGAACATTTCGTAATACCCTCGTACGATGTTAAGGCGCTAAGAGAGGCTTTAGTGGGAAGAGTTATGGCAGCTGGTGGAGGCTATGTCTATAAGATAACACCCAAAAATAAGAAGTAACTATGCTCCGCAAACTAACACTAATATTGTTCCTTATTGCAAGCGTGTGCATCAAGGCGCAAGCACAGAGCGATAACACCCAATATGTAGACCCACTTATCGGCACTGCTGACTACTCGGCAACGCACCCGGGTGCTGTTGTGCCTCACGGTATGATGGCCGTTGTGTCATTCAATGTTACAGGTTCGGAGCTTAACCGCTACGACAAGGATACCCGTTGGTGGTCAACGCCCTACGATATTCGCAACAAGTATTCCGTAGGCTTTGCACACGGCGCTTTGAGTGGTGTGGGTTGTCCTGAGATGGGTGCTATTATTACGATGGCAACAACGGGTGCTATGCAGGCCGATGCAACCCTCCGAGGCTCAACCTACTCTGACGAGGTTGCCAAGCCCGGCTACTATGCAACGACCTACGAGCAGTTCAATGTGCGTGCCGAGGCTACCGCAACCGATAGAGCATCTATCGAGCGCTACACCTTCAATGAGGGTGGCGAGGCAAATATCATCATCGATCTTGGCACTGCACTCTCCAATGAGTCGGGCGCTATGCTTCGTCAGGTGAGCGCTACGGAGGTTGAGGGTATGCGCCTGCTCGGAACATTCTGCTATACCAACCAAGCGGTATTCCCCGTCTATTTTGTGGCTCGTATCTCACAGCCAGCCACCAAGGTGCGCTATTGGAAGAGACAACCTGAGATGACAGGTATCGAGGCGGCGTGGTCGGGCGATAGTGGCCAGTATAAGATTTACGAAAGCTACTCGCGCGAGATTATGGGCGATGATATTGGCGTATGCTTCTCGTTGGGCGAGGTAGAGCCGGGCACCGAAGTAGAGGTTAGAGTCGGCATATCGTATGTATCTATCGAGAATGCACGCCGCAACCTCGATGCCGAGGTGGAGGCTAAGTCGTTCGACGAGGTGCGCAACGAGGCACACGCGAAGTGGCGCGAGGCATTAGGCCGCATCCGCGTGGAGGGTGGCTCGGAGGATGACCACACGATATTCTACACCGCCCTATACCACGCATTGCTCCACCCCAATATCGTAAGCGACGTAAATGGCGAATACCCCGCAATGGAGAGCGGCGCTACGGGTCTTGCAACCGACTATGAACGATATACGGTATTCTCATTGTGGGATACCTACCGCAATGTACATCAGCTACTTACGTTGGTATATCCTGAACAACAGACCGACATGATTCGCTCGATGGTGGATATGTCACGTGAGTGGGGCTGGTTGCCTCGCTGGGAGTTGTATGGCCGTGAGACCTTTACGATGGAGGGCGACCCCGCTATTCCGGTGATTGTGGATAGCTATCTGAAGGGCATCCGTGATTTTGACGTCGAGGCAGCTTACGAGGCGATGAAGCGCTCGGCAACAACGCCGGGTAAGGATAACCCCATTCGCCGAGATATTGACCCCTATATCGAGCGAGGTTATATCCCTGTGGGTATCTTTGCGCAGGATATGTCGGGCGATAACTCCGTATCGCACGCCTTGGAGTACTACGTGGCAGATAACGCCCTCGCCACCTTTGCTCGCGAGATGGGCGACGAGGAGTTTGCCCGCGAGATGGAGCGCCGTGCTTCGGGCTGGCGTAACTACTACTCCGTGAAGGATGGCGCTATGCGACCTATCGACAATAGTGGCGAGTTTGTTGGCGATTTCGACCCCGCGGCGGGTGCTAACTTCTCCAATACCATAGGCTTCCACGAGGGTAGCTCTTGGAACTACACCTTCTTTGTACCCCACGACATCGAGGGCCTCATTAAGACGATGGGCGGTGGTAAGAGGTTTGTCGAGCGCCTCGAGTGGGTATTCGAGAATGGCCATTACGACCCCACCAACGAGCCCGACATTGCCTACCCCTACCTCTTTAGCCGCGTTAAGGGCTACGAATACCTTACTCAGGATTGGGTGAAGAGGTTGCTCGATGAGAACTACACTACCGAGCCCGAAGGTCTACCAGGCAACGATGATACGGGAACGATGTCGACGTGGGCTGTATTCTCGATGATGGGCATCTACCCCGACTGCCCAGGTGAGCCATACTATACCATCACAACACCTCGTTTCGAGCGCGTGGAGATCGACACCGACCACGGCACCATCGTTATCACGACCGAGGGCGAGGGTGACCATATCAAGCGCAATGGCGTGGAGCTTGGCGGTAAGTCTATCAACCGCTTCCGTATCTCGCACGACGAACTTATCGAAGCAAAGAAATTAAATCTAAAGCTATGTTAAAAATGAAGAAGTTAGTTAGCATTTTTGTTGCAGCCGCAATGCTTGTTGGCTGCGTTGCGGAGAGCGCTGTTGAGCCCACAGCAACAGACTATGCCGCAAAGGTTAACCCAAAGATTGGCTCGGGAGGCCACGGCCACGTATTCGTTGGCGCGAACGTCCCCTTTGGTATGACGCAGGTAGGCCCTACCAGCATCTCGCAGGAGTGGGACTGGTGCTCGGGCTACCACGACTCTGAAAATAGCGTTATCGGCTTCTCGCACACCCACCTCTCTGGTACGGGTTGTGGCGATTTGTTTGATGTTACGCTTATGCCTGTGATGGGTGAGGTGCCCTATGGTCGCGGTCGTCTGGGCGACTACTCTACAGGCTTCTGGAGCGAGGCTGACCGCTCAAAGGAGATTGTCGAGCCAGGCTACTACTCGGTGCCTCTCACCCGTTACAACATCCTTGCTGAGATGACAGCTACCGAGCGTGGCGGCTTGCACCGCTACACCTTCCCCGAGGGTGAGGATGCTGCCATCATCCTCGACCTTGTGCACGGAGGCTGCTGGGATCGCCCCGAGGAGCTATATGCCGAGGCTGTGAGCGACACCCGTGTGGAGGGTATACGTCACACCTACGGCTGGGCAAACTACCAGAAGGTATACTTCGTGATAGAGTTCTCGAAGCCCTTCACATCGTTTGTGCCCGAGAGTGAGGATAACTTCTACTACCGCATCAACTTCGACACTGAGGCAGGTGAGGCTATCGGCGTAAAGGTGGCTCTATCATCTACAAGCCTCGATGGTGCACGCCTCAACTTCGACGCTGAGGTTGCCAACGCTGACTTCGACACAGTACGCAAGGAGGCATACGCTAAGTGGAATGAGGAGATTTCGAAGATTCGCATCTATGGTGCTACTGCCGAGCAGGAGGAGATTTTCTACACTGGTATGTACCACATGTACGTGGCACCATCGCTCTTCTCGGATGTCGACGGCACATACCGCGGTGCCGACCAGGAGATTCACGCCAACCCTGGCCACGATACCTATACAACATTCTCGTTGTGGGATACTTACCGTGCTAAGCTGCCCCTTATGACCATCACTCATCCCGAGCGTATGGACGACGTCATCAACACTATGATTGACCTCTGCGACGAGCAGGGCTGGTTGCCTATATGGCACCTCTGGGCTTGGGATAATGGCTGTATGGTCGGCTCACCAGGTATCATTGCCGTAGCCGATGCCGTTGTTAAGGGTATCGAGGGCATTGACGCCGAGCGTGCTTGGAAGGCTCTCGAGACATCGTATATGCACGATATGCGTGGCGGTCGCTACCGCAAGCAGTATGGCTATATGCCCAACGACCTTCAGGCAGAGTCTATCGCCCACGATATGGAGTTTGCTATTGCCGATGCTGCAGCTTTGGAGGTAGCCTTAAAGCTCGGTAAGAGCGAGGAGGCTGCATACCTCGAGAAGCGTAGTCACTCGTGGACAAACTACTACGACCCATCGATAGGTTTCGTGCGCGGTAAGTCGTCGACAGGTGAGTGGCGCGAGGACTTTAACCCATACAACGCATCGCGTATAGCTAACGAGTACTGCGAGGGTAACGCATGGCAGTATACATGGTTGGTACCCCACGACTTGGAGCTATTGGTAGAGCTTATGGGTGGTCGTGAGGCGACTATCACACGCCTCGACGAACTCTTCACTGCCGACACCAAGATGGAGGGTGAGGATGTAACGCCCGACATCTCGGGCCTTATCGGCCAGTATGTTCACGGCAATGAGCCCAGCCACCACATCATCTACTTCTACACCATGCTTGGCGAGCCATGGAAGGCTGCCGACCGCTTATATGAGGTGATGGATACGATGTACTCTACCGAGGTTGACGGCCTCTCGGGCAACGAGGACGTGGGTCAGATGTCGGCATGGTACATTATGACAACGCTCGGCTTCTACCCCGTGGAGTCGGCAACGAAGGAGTATGTGCTTGGCGTGCCTATGGTTGACGCTGCCGAGATTGACGTTGAGGGTGGCATCTTCCGCGTTGAGCGCTCGGGCTACAGCGAGGAGAACCGCTACGTCCAGAGTGTGGAGCTCAACGGCAAGGCTCTCGACCGCTACTACATCACCCACGAGGAGATTGTCGCTGGCGGCAAACTCATATTCAACATGGGTGCAGAGAAGAAGTGTTGGTACTAAAATGGATGGTGCGCAAGTGGTTTATATTTAGCCATTTGCGTACCAACGTATAAAATAGTTGATAAAAGTTGCACAATTTGGGCGAAAGTTTGTACATTTGCCCCGAATTTGATGTTATAACAATTATTTAAAAGGTAAACTATTAGCCTCATTATTACTAATTTTTGAATTGACATGGGTATGAAAATCTCGTCTCGTGACATTCTTGTAGGTGTCAAGGAGTATATCTTGATGACCTTTGGTATGTTCTGCTACGCCTTTGGCTGGCTTATGTGCGTACTTCCTGCAGGTGGTATGGGTGGTGGCGCCGCTGGTTTGGCAACACTTATTAATGCCATTCTTCCCGACTCACTCACAGGATTCCTTACTATCGGTACGTTGGTGCTTATCATCAATATCATTCTCCTTATCTTGGGTGTGATGATTGTTGGTTGGAAGTTCGGTATTAAGACACTGTACTGTATCTTGATGATGTCGGTGATGTTCAACCTTGTTGAGAGCTATATGCCCCCAATGCTCGTTTACGATATGATGGCTAAGGTGGATGCTCATAATTTGCTCCTTGTTGTTGTAGGTGCTGCATCGTGTGGCTTGGGTATCGCTGTATCGTTCATGCAGGGCGGTTCAACAGGTGGTACCGATATTGTGGCGATGATTATCAATAAGTTCCGCACAGTAAGCTATGGTAAGGTGTTGCTTATGACCGACTGCGGTATCCTTATTGGCTCGCTCTTCCTAACTACCGTGTTGGACAACGGTACGGTCATTGAGCCACTCTCTGACTTGGCATTTGCTCGTATGATCTACGGCTTTATCATGATTGCCGTGATTGGCTACACCGTCGACTTCGTACAGTCGGGTAACCAGCAGTCTAACCAGATTATGATCTTCTGCAAGGACTACGAGGCTATGGCCAACATGATTATGACCAAGGCTAACCGTGGTGCTACGCTTATCGACGCTATGGGTTCATACTCTAAGACCCCCTCGAAGGCCGTTATGGTGGTATGCCGCAAGCGCGACACCTCAACCATATTGAAGTTCGTACGCGAAGAGGACCCCAATGCCTTTATCACCGTAGGCTCAGTTATGGGCGTATACGGTCAGGGCTTCGACGCGCTGAACAAGCTCTAATAGTCCCCTTTGGGACATAAATACACTGCTGCCATGCTCTACGCACAGGTTGTTCTACCACTGGCGCAGCCAATGTACACATTCTCGCTCGACGAGGGGTTGGCTGTAGGGGTGGGTGACGCCGTGGTCGTACAGTTTGGCAGTAGTCGTTTTTATACGGGTATTGTCTGGAGCATCACCTCGGAGCGCCCCGACTATCCGCGTCTTAAACCTATCATCAAGCGCCTATACTCCACACCGCTACTTACGCCCGAGGCACAACGCCTATGGGAGTGGATAGCGGAGTACTATATGTGCACCGTGGGAGAGGTTATGCGCGTGGCACTGCCCGCATTAGCCAAGCCCTCAGCTACGTCGCTCTCGGAACTTGACGAACGTAGCATAGAGCCACCCACCGAGACATTTATAGCCCTCGCCGAGGAGCTGCGCTCGGAGGAGGCATTAGCCGCATATGTAGATAAGCACTCACGCCGAGCACCACGCCGCACCGAGACTATGGATCGCATCGCGGCACTCGCCATAGAGCGCGGTAGCGACGATGGTTTTGTGCCCCGCCGACTTGTCGACGCCGATGCGGTGCATATCGCAGAGCTTAAACGCCGTGGCTTAGCCGTGGTGCGCACAGCAGCCGTAGAGCCTGCGACACATAAGAGCGACTTCCTACTGCCCTCCCTCTCCGAGGCACAGCAACGCGCCTTAGATGCCATAGATAAGGGGCATAATAGTGGCAAGGTGGCGCTACTGCATGGCGTAACTGGCTCGGGAAAGACCGAGATATATGTTCACCTCATTGCCCGCACCCTCGCTGAGGGTCGCGATGTGTTGGTGCTCGTCCCCGAGATTGTCATAACATCGCAACTTGTCGAGCGCTTAGAGCGCATCTTCGAGGGACGCATAACCACCTACCACTCTCGCCTTACGGCACTGCGTCGTGGCGAAACCTTCCTACGCTTAGCCACATCGTCGGGTGGAGAGCTTATCGTGGGTGTGCGCTCGGCGATATTCCTACCTATGCGCCGCCCAGGCCTTATCGTTGTAGACGAGGAGCACGATGCTAACTACAAACAGACAGAGCCTGCACCTCGCTACAATGCCCGCGACATGGCCGTAGTGATGGGGCGCCTATACAATGCCCACGTAGTGCTCGGCAGCGCTACGCCATCGTTGGAGAGCTACCTAAATGCCACATCTGGCAAGTATGCCTACGTGGAGCTTACGGAGCGCTGGGGCGATGCCGTACTCCCCGAGGTGGTCATCTCCGACACGCTACGCGCCGTGAAGCGCAACGAGCGTCGCACACACTTCAACCTCGACCTACTCCAAAACATGCGTCTCTCGCTCGAGGCGGGCGAGCAGGCCATACTCTTTCAAAACCGCCGTGGATATGCCCCCTATATCCAGTGTCGCACCTGTGGCTACTCGCCACGCTGCCCCCACTGCAATGTGACACTCACGCGCCACAAGGCAACAAACCGCATGGAGTGCCACTACTGCGGCTACACGATGCCGACGCCACAGGTATGCCCTAACTGCGAGGTGCAGGATATGGCCTTGATGGGCTTCGGCACAGAGAAGGTGGCTGAGGAGATTTCGCGTCTTATGCCCGAGGCACGCATCGAGCGCCTCGACGGCGACACCTCAACCTCGGAGCGCGCCTTTAAGCAGATAGTGCACCGCTTCGAGAGTGGCGAGGCCGACATCCTCGTAGGCACGCAGATTGTAACCAAGGGCTTCGACTTTGGTGGGGTCACCACGGTAGGTATCTTGAATGCCGACAACCTGCTCACTATGCCCGACTTCCGCGCCTCGGAGCGCGCCTTTCAGCTGATGATGCAGGTAGCAGGACGTGCAGGTAGACGTAACGACCGTGGCCGTGTGGTAATACAGACATCGCAACCCTCGCATCCCGTTATACGCTTTGTGGCTGCGGGCGACTATCACGCCATGGCACGCACCGAGCTTATGGAGCGTAGCGCCTTTGGCTACCCACCATACTCGCACCTTGTGCGCCTCACGCTGCGCCACGAGGATTACAATCTCCTACGCTATGCCTCGCACTGCCTCGCCGACGCTATGCGCAAGAAGTTTGGTGGCCGAGTTGTTGGCCCCGTATCTGCCGCCCTGGAGATGCTACGTGGCGAGCATCGTGCCGAGATAATCCTAAAAATAGAGGCGGGAGCATCCATGCAGCGCGCACGTAGACTCCTAAGAGAGGCTGTCGAGGCTGTCGAGGGCGACAAGCAGTATAAATCGGTAAAAATTGTCGTAGATGTCGATGCTCTATAAAGCATACAGGGCAATACGTTCGTTAATCTTTCACGAGGAGTGCATGGCGTGTGGTGGCTATGTAGATGATGCTATGCACGGCATCTGCCTCAGCTGTCGCTACGAAATTCCGCTTACAAACTACTGGCTCACAGAGGATAATCCCGTAAAGGAGATGTTTAGTGTGTGGGTGCCCATAGAGCAGGGCTCAGCCTTTATGTTCTATGCCGGTAATAGCCTGTGGCGCAGTATGATACACCGCTTTAAGTATGGCGGAGAGTGGCAAGTGGCCTACAACATGGGACGCTGGTATGGTGCCGAACTCAAGGCCTCGGGACTATACGACGACGTGGATGTCATCATACCCATCCCGCTCCACCCCTTTAAGCAACTAAAACGCGGATATAACCAGTCGCGTTATCTCGCCGAGGGCATGGCCACGGCGATGGGCATAGAGGTAGATGCGCACTCCACACGCCGCCAGCGTAACAACCCCTCACAAGCACGCCGTGGAGCTCGTGCCCGTTGGGATAATGTCGACGGTCTTTTTAAAGTGGTGAAGCCTAATAAGTTAGCTGGTAAGCACATACTTGTCGTGGACGATGTGCTAACCTCGGGCGCCACCATCGCAACGCTTATCTCTGCCATCCGAGAGGCCGTACCCAACTGCCGTGTGTCGGTGGCGACGCTTGCCGTAACGAAACGTATCTCGACGCTAAATAGATAGCATAAAAACAATGAAATGTTGTGGGAGACCATGAAATACAGAAAATTATATCTATCTTTGCTTTGATTTTATAGTAAAACTGAAGATGCGAGAATATTTGCCACACTCCTCGGTCTATTTTTGTAATGGAGTATACTCAAACCGCGTAGTACTCAAAGGTTTTTGCATCTAACAATCTGTAGTTCAATGGTTATAGAGGATCTTGCCCTACTCTTTATTCGCGGACTTGGCAGTCGCGGCATAGTGCATCTTATCGACCACTTTGGTTGTGCCGAGGCTATATTTGCAGCATCGCTCGCGGAGCTTATGCAGGGTGCAGGGCTACGTAAGGATGTTGCCGAGCGCATTGTGGCACGAGAGGGTATGCGTGAGGCTGAGCGCGAGGTAGACTATTGCCGCAAGCATGGAATCATAGCTCTCGCTGCCACCGACGAGGAGTATCCCATGTTGCTACGCGAGACATCGGATCGCCCGCATGTGCTCTTTGTTAAGGGTAGTGTGGATGCTCTGACGATGACCACGCTATCGATGGTGGGCACCCGCGAAGCATCTCCCTCAGGACTACATGTTGCCGATAAGATTATAGGCGACTTGGCACAGCAACTCCCCGACCTATGTATCGTAAGTGGCCTCGCCTATGGTATAGATAGTGCGTGTCACCGCGCAGCATTGGCACACCATGCCAAGACCGTGGCAGTGGTCGCTGAGGTGTTGCCTAATGTAAGCCCCGCTCCTAACCAACGCCTTGCAAATGAGATTATTAACACTGGCGGTGCCATAGTGTCGGAGCTACACAGTCAGACGAAGCAGAATGGGCAGCTATTCATTGCCCGTAATCGCATCATCGCAGGCCTAAGCATGGGTACGGTTGTGGTGGAGTCGCCCGCATCGGGAGGCTCGTTGGCTACAGCAGATATTGCCGACAGCTACGGCCGCACACTCTTTGCCGTGCCTGGCCGCATTACCGACACCAACTCCTTTGGCTCAAATAACCTTATACGCACAGGTAAGGCGCGCATGGTGCTCACCGCACGCGATATTATAGAGGATATGGGTTGGAGTGTGCAGCGCGAGGAGCAGCATGTGAGTGAGCCGCAGAGCATAGTCGAAAATCTTACCTTTGCCGAGAAGTGTGTGTACGACGCCTTCGATAAGGCTACCTCCTTAGAGTGGGCGGCACTAATATCTGCCACGGGACTATCCATGGGAGAGCTCGCCATGGTGCTTATGGACTTAGAACTTAAGGGGCTGATACGTGCGCTCCCGGGTAAACACTACGAAAGAATATAATATTATTGCAACGATGATAGATACCCACTCACATATCTACGGCGAGGAGTTTGATGCGGACCGCAGTGAGGCACTCGTGCGTGCCAAGGAGGCGGGCGTAGAGCATCTTATGCTCCCCGACATAGACTCTGAGAGTCGCCCACGCATGTTTCAGCTCGCTCAGGAGCATGCCGACTACTGTCACCCCATGGTGGGACTGCACCCCACGTCGGTAAACGACAATCCCCGCTGGCGCGAGGAGTTGGATATGGTTGAAGGTCTGCTACATAGACCCCCGATGCGTCTATATGGTGTGGGTGAGATTGGTCTCGACCTATATTGGAGCAAGGACTTTTATCGTGAGCAGCGCGAGGCTCTGCATGCTCAGCTGGAGTTAGCCCTGCAGTACAATATGCCCGTGGTTATCCACACCCGCTCGGCATACGACGAGATGTACGACGCCATGGCTACCTATCGTGGTCGCGGACTACGTGGCGTCCTGCATGCCTATGCCGACTCAGCAGAGCGGGCCATGAAGTTTGCCAAGCTCGGCGATATATACTTCGGCATTGGTGGCGTGGTTACGTTTAAGAACTCGGGGCTTGATAAGGAGGTGGCGCAACTCCCCATCGAGTTGCTACTGATAGAGACCGACTGTCCCTATCTGACCCCCGTTCCGCACCGTGGCAAGCGTAACGAGTCGGCATACGTTGAGCATGTGTGCCGCAAGATTGCCGATATTCATGGTTGCTCCTTTGAGGAGGTAGACGCCATGACAACGGCTACAGCCAAGCGACTCTTCTGCATAGATTAACCTTATGTTTTAATGTAAAAGTAAAAAAATGGCATAATTTCTTGTTTTATTGAGAAATATGTAATATATTTGCTTAAGAAAACGAAGAGAACTACACATAAATTCTTAATCTATTAAACACAAACTATTATGGGAAATCTTAAATCAGGTATTCTCCTTCAGGAGGGTGAGAATGTTATTATTGAGCTTGAGGCTGAACTTTGGGCAGAGAGTGCTAACCCTATAGCAAAACTTATCGGAAAAATTTATCGTTTTATCGCTTGGATTTTTGGTCACCGCAGAAAGGGCTTCTTGGTAATCACTGATCGTCGTGTTGTTGAGATTGTAAGTATCACCAACTGCTACGTCTTCAATACTGACAAGATGGTTAAGTACGTTCTTCCTTCAAGCGTTAAGGAGGTTGGTTTCATTAAGGGTACCACTTGTGGTCTATTCTGCCCCGCTTATCACCTCTACTATGAGTCGCACACTCAGAGCACATCTATCCTGCTTCAGACTAACGAGGAGCGTGAGGCACAGAGTATCGTGGACGCATTCTACAACGCTTTGAAGAAGCAGTAAATTGGTCCTCAGATATTTATATTTAAATCTATATGCCATCCTCCTGCTTGTTGCAGGGGGTGGCATATTGTTATTGCCCCTATGGCTCATCCATTGGGCCTACATCTTTTTACAAATAGCAGTAGCATATCCATTCTTTAAAAATGGTGCACGCATCCTATCGGCATGGGATGCCAAGATGCGTGAATACCATATACTTATGGAGCGCAACAAGGATGGCTTTAACCCTGAGTCGTTTGCTAAATTTATGGAGGCACCGTGTGGTAGACTCTTAGTTAAGGTGGTGCTTAACGACCTTGGCTATAGCGATAAGTATAAGTCGCTCAAGGTGTACCAAAAATCTTTCGTCCATTTTCTGCGTCACGATATGTGCCAAAGAACAAAGACCACGGTCCACATTCTCAACGTTAACAATAATCCCAAAGAGTAGATTTTCGCCTACTCTTCTTAGCGATATTACACTGCAAATGTTGGCTATGTCATAAATCATATTATCGGCATAGCTATAATTTTTTTATGCAAAAGGCTACACTATAACAAATTATTCGTATCTTTGTAAGGTTGTATCGGCACTAAGGCCGCTATACCTTCAGTTATGAAGAGATCATCTATACTGATAATCTATACCGGTGGTACCATCGGTATGAAGACCGACGAGGCTACTGGTGCCCTCGTTCCATTCGATTTTAGCGGAATTTACGAGGAGTTCCCCTCGCTTAAGCGTCTCAATGTTGACATCGAGGTTTTGACTATAAAACCACCTATCGACTCGTCGAATGTGTCGGTGGAGAACTGGGTGGTGATGGCACGCCTTATCCGCGACAACTACTCTAAATATGACGGTTTTGTGGTGCTACACGGCACCGATACCATGTCCTACTCGGCTGCAGCGTTGAGCTTCATGCTCGAGAATTTGGCTAAGCCTGTCATTTTCACAGGTAGCCAGATTCCTATAGGTATTCTGCGCACCGACGGTCGCGAAAACCTTATCACCGCCATCGAGATTGCTGGCTCGCGCAACGAGGAGGGACGTCCTATTGTGCCCGAGGTGGCACTATATTTCCAGAATAAGTTGATGCGTGGTAATCGCACCACGAAGTTTAGTGCCGAGGCACTTAACGCCTTCGCTTCGTTCAACTATCCCGACCTTGCCGAGGTGGGTGTGAGCATCCAGTATAATAGTGCACATATCGCACCCTATGCTCCCGACTTCTCGGACGAGTTCCGCATCAGCGAGTCGTTGTCGGACGACGTGATTGTGGTGAAGCTCTTCCCAGGTATTCGCCCCTCGACGCTCCGTGCGATGCTTATCGATAGTGGTGTACGTGGCGTGGTGCTCGAGACCTATGGCGCGGGTAATGCCCCCACGTCGGAGTGGTTTGTGGAGCTCGTGAAGGAGGCTATCGCCAAGGGCGTTGTCGTGGTCAACGTCTCGCAGTGCAAAGATGGTGCTGTGCAGATGCACCTCTACGAGACGGGCTTGGCTTTGCAGGAGGCTGGTGTGGTGTCGGGACACGACATGACTATCGAGGCTGCGGTAACAAAGTTGATGTACGTTTTAGGCAAAAAGTTGCCACTTTCGGAAACACTTAGCCTTATGCGTCGTCCTCTGCGTGGTGAATTTACTTTGTAAAGCGTTGGAATTTCGAAAAATTATCCGTATATTTCGCACTGTAAAATGCCAAAAAAGAGGGGTGCAAAAAGGAATGCAAGCCCGCTTTGTTGGCGTAATGTGTTGACGGGACGCTATTTAGCGCGGCATATTGCCTCACGACGTGGCTCTTCGCAGCACAACACCCAGGCAAAATAAAAATGTTTTAGAACAAAAATATAGAGAAAACAACTACTAAAAATTACAAATTTTAACTAACAAAACACTATGAAAAAATTATTTTTGGTTTTGGCAGCTGCCACTCTCTCTTTTGGCGCTGTCTACGCACAGGATGAGACTCCCGCACAGGAGAACACTACAGAGCAGGTTGCTCCCGCAGTAGAGGCTGAGGCTGAGGTTGAGGCTACTCCTACTCCAGAGGGTAACCCTATGCACTTCGCTCTTTTGCAGAAGTTCCTTGAGGGTGACTGGATGTGGATGCTTTTGCCTTTGATCTGTTTGATTTTGGGTATGGCTATCGCTGTTGAGCGTATCCTCTACATGGCTTTGTCGCAGATCAACACCAAGAAGTTCGTTGCTAAGGTTGAGGAGATTCTTAACGCTGAGGGCGTTGAGGCTGCTAAGGATTACTGCCGCAAGCAGCGTGGTCCTATCGCTTCAATCTACTATCAGGGTCTTATGCGCTACGACCAGGGTATCGAGGCTGTTGAGAAGGCTGTTGTATCTTACGGTTCAGTTCAGCAGGGTCACATGGAGAGCGGTCTTTCATGGATGTCTTTGTTCATCGCGCTTGCTCCATCACTCGGTTTCATGGGTACCGTTGTTGGTATGATCCAGGCATTCGATGATATCCAGGCTCAGGCTACTATCTCTCCTACAGTCGTTGCAGGTGGTATCAAGGTGGCTCTTTTGACTACATTGCTCGGTCTTATCGCTGCTGTTATTCTCCAGATCTTCTTCAACTACATCCTCTCTCAGATCGAGTCACAGGTAGTTAAGATGGAGGATACATCTATCAGCTTGATTGATATGCTCACTGCATACAACAAGCGATAATTAAGACCAAACATTAAAGAAAAAAGTTTATTATGAAAGTAGTTAGATATATAGTCATTGTCTTGCTCGCAGTTGTCTCTGTTGCAGTTGGTGTGTGGACATTGGCTACAGGTATGGCTGCTCCTGAATCGAAGAAAATTACCGCTAACTCTCCCCTTGTGCAGAATGTAGCTACTACTGCTGAGGGTATCGAGGAGCTCGGTGAGATCTTCGCAACTCAGGTAGAGGTGCCAAGCGACGTTGATGAGCTCGCGATAAATGAGGCCAAGGTTGAGGAGTACACCAATATGCTCAATGCGCAGCAGGAGGCTTACAACAAGGCTTTGGAGGATAAGGCTAAGCTTGGTGAGCTCAAGAGCTTGAACAAGAAGCAGCGCGAGGAGCTTAAGGCTGCCGATGCTGTCATCACTGAGTATAAAACAACTGAGGCAAACCTTAACACTTGCAAGGAGAACGTCGAGATTAACAAGGGTAACATCGCAGCTTACGAGAAAGCTAAGGGTGAGGCTGTTGCTGAGGGTGAGAACATCGTATCTCTCGGTAACGCTGTAAACGGCACAATCATCTGGTGCTACGTACTTGCTGTATTGGCAATTGCTATCATCGCATTTAGCTTCGTTATGGGCCTTGTACAGGATCCCCGCAAGCTTATCTCTGTAGGTATCTTGTTGGTAATCGTTGCTGCTGTTGTTGGTATCTCATACTTCGTTGCAGCAGGCGAGGATGCTAATGGTGTTAGCTGGCATAATGGTGGTACTTTGAAGGATGCTGCAGGTTACGACCTCGGTATCGGTACTGACCCCGCAACTCGTACAGTATTCGGTGAGTTTGAGTACGTAATTTCTGAGACAAGCATCTTGGTTGCATACATCGTAGCCGGTATGGCAATCGTTGCTGCAGCCTTCTCTGTAATTCGTGGTTTATTTAAATAGTAGTTTATGGCAAGAGCTAAGAAAAAGGCTGGAGAGATCAACTCCAGTTCAATGGCGGATATTTCATTCTTGCTGTTGATATTCTTCTTGGTGACTACTACGATGGATGTCGACACAGGTATGAAGCGTACGCTTCCGCCCTGGATTGACCCTACAGAGCAGCAGAACGATGTTGATGTAAACGAGCGTAACGTACTTAAGGTAAACGTGGCACGTAACGGTTCTATCATGGTCGGCACAGAGGTATATCGTGCTAACGACCTTAACCGTTCGGCTGGCCACTCACGTCTTTCACGTGAGGTTTACAACTTCCTTGTAGACGCAGATAAGTCTAATAAGAAGGATGTTGAGATTGACGGCGCCATGTATCCCATCAGCGAGGGTCTTGTCTCTCTGAAGGCAGATAATGAGTCTAAGTATAGTGTATATCTTCAGGTGCAGGATGAGCTTACTTACGCCTTTAACCTCTACCGCGACGACATCTCTCGCTTGGTATATGGTGTAGGCTACAATGAGCTCGACGATATCCAGCAGGCTAACATCCGTAAGGCTGTTCCTATGAAGATATCTGAGGCTGAACCTAACGATCAAACAAAGAAGTAATTATGGCAGTAATGGCAAAAAAGGGCAAGCGCGAAGTGCCCGCAATGTCGACCTCATCACTTCCCGACATCGTGTTCATGCTTCTGTTCTTCTTCATGGCAGCAACTACGATGCGTGAGGTAGATCCGTTGGTAACGGCTCAGTTGCCTAAGGCCCACGAGATCACCGAGCTCGACAAGAAGAATCTTGTAAATATTTGGATGGGTAAACCTCTTGTATCTTCAAGTGAGGATAAGGGTGATGCGTTGGCTATCCAGCTCAACGATAAGACCCAGGAGGTTGGAGATATTCAGAACTTCATTGGTGCAACCACAGCAACTAAGGGTATGGAGCCCACACAGATTGTTGTTAACTTGCGCGTTGATAAGGATGCAACAGTAGGTAAGCTTACCGCTGTTAAGCAGGAGCTTCGTAAGGCAAATGCTTTGAGCATCTCTTATGCTGCGATGAAGAACGAGTAAATCCCGTATCGCATAACAAAAAGATAGCCAGCACCCGCTGGCTATCTTTTTTTGTGCCACGTTGCTGGAATAAGGGGAGCATGCAAATCATAGTAATGCAAAATATTTTGCGTTATATATGTCTATTAATCAGGTTGTTAGCGACGGGTGCTGGTAAAAAAAATAAAAAACTTACAATTTTATTTGGTGGTTCAGAAAATTTGTTCTACTTTTGTCCCTTGGAGAGGTGGCAGAGTGGTCGATTGCGGCGGTCTTGAAAACCGTTGAGCTGCGAGGCTCCGGGGGTTCGAATCCCTCCCTCTCCGCAAGACCAAACGAAGCAAGAAGATGTCGAAAGACATCTTTTTGTTTTTTATACCTACGCGCAAGCTTGCTTGCTTGCGTGGGTATAAGAAACAAATGGTAGCTACGAGGTAGCTTCTTGCTGAGAGTAGGGCTTGCAGGGGCCCCTGCGGCGAGCAGATGGGAAAGGCGTTAAGCGGAGCGGCCGTAGGCTGCGTAGTAGCCAATCCCCCCCCTCCGCAACAAAGGGTGTAAATCAAGTAGTTTCGAGATTTACACCCTTTTTTACACCCAAAAATCAAGGCTGGGTGTATTTTTTTTGAACTTTTAAGATAAACGCTGGCGAAAAAAGAAGAATGAGCGTCTTCCTCTTTTCGTCAGCATCTTTTTTGAGTGCTGCCAACGCGAAAATAAGTTTAGTCCGTTTTGGGTATATAGCCAATGGAATAAACTAAACTTTGTACACCACATTTGATAAAAGCGATTATAGCATAGCCAATAGTAGCCCCATATATACAGAATAAATACGGGAAGGGAGAAATACGATATAGTCATCTGGGGACGGAATAGGCTCTTGCAATCGGGAGCGTGTGAAGACAACTGTTTGTGTAAGTGCTTGTATATCAACAATTACCCCCCCCCGCGATTGAAATTTTACCGCTTAATTATTTGGTAAACTACGGAAAAACCTCTAACTTTAGAGCCGAGAATGTACATTAGGTGTAGCCGCTAATGAGGTTCTGGCTACTCTCTGATGATAAGTGTAATTTACAGGGCCTCTATTACTGATGATTTTTCAGGCTGCTATTTAGTTCTGTTTGCAGATTTTTACGTAATTTTGCGCCGAAGTGTAATGGTAATATTCAGATGGGATACAATGATTTTATATTGACAGTCAATTCGTCCAGCATCATCATATTATTAGGAATGGCCGCTGTACTGCTTGCTGCTACCCGTTTTCGTGGAGAGAGCGGATATGCGGCTGCCATTATTGTGCTACCCAATGTCCCCGTCTATATATACAATATGAGCCGAATGTTGGAATGGCACAACTTGACACTTTTTATGTTCCCCATAAGTAGCTCGGTCAATACGCTGCTGATGCCATTGCTATGGCTCTTTGCCAAGAAGAATTTTGACCTGAACTTCCGCCTCAAACCTATTCATCTGCTACATCTCCTGCCCGGTCTTCTTTGCCTCGGACTTAGCCTTGCTATTCCTACTCAGGAGCGTATCGCAACCATTCAGCACGAGATGACAGGCGATGACACTTGGATAGGCGACATCAATACCTCTATCATTTTCGTACAGATGGTGGCTTACTTCACAGTCATCTTCCGTTTCCTTCATCGGAAGAAACGGGCCATCAGGGATACCGCTTCCGATGCAGAATGGGTGCAGAAAGAGTGGATTCCGGTCTTTGAGTATCTCTTCGCCGCATTGTTTGTCATTGTGATGGTATGTTACTTCATTTGGCCTCGTACCGATGCCTGGCTCATTCAAATCCTGAATGTCGTTGCGATGTTTTATCTGGTATATAACTCCATTGCCCACCCGGTGGTGCCAATCAAGCAAGTTACCGAGAATATTCCGGAGCCTACTGAATCCTATGAACCGGAAATCTCTGCCACTCCTGCTATGGACGACAGGCAGATGAACGAAGTCTGTGAACGTGCTTCCCGATATCTGGAGGAGTCGAAAGCCTACTTGCGCCCCGATATTTCGTTGGCAATCTTCGCCAAGGAGATAAATATTCCGCAACGCACCCTCTCGCGTTCCATCAACGGGTGTCTGGGCTGTAACTTCTTTGAATTTATCAATCGGATGCGTGTCGAAGAGGCGAAGCGTCTGTTATTACAACTTGACGTAAAAGATTACAATATCGATAGCATCTATACGGATTGCGGCTTCCGCTCTCGTTCCACATTCTTTTTGGTTTTTAAGAAAGTGACTGGGAAGAGCCCAGTTGCGTGGCTACGGGAGAGATAATCTAGTCTAAACATCCGATTTTCGTACTCATTTCGTGGTATAAACACCTCCTATTTTCTTTTTTTTATATTCCTTTGCAGAAGAAAAAAGATAGCAACGGTCTTAAAAAAAGTCGCAAACCTACCCTTTATTCTGAATAAAATGCATAACTTTGCCGATGCAAATCGCAAGGTTAGCGATGTTTAGTATTATTGGGAAGTGTGTTGCTTCATTCTCTGAAAGCGAATCTGGTAAATTTACAGGACGAGAATAAGCCGACTCTTCACGCAGATTGTTATATATCCACCACTCCAGTGGAGGGGGAGCCGTATATACCTAATGCGTGGGCCGTTGCTTGTTTTAGTCCGAGGGTTTTACCAGAACCTGCTTTCATAAGACAAGTGGATGGACCACGCTTTTTTTACAATAGCAGGTATATGGGGTACGATGAGTTCGTTCTGATAGTCAATGTCGCCTCCGTCATCATTCTGTTGGTGATGGCCCTGTTGCTCTGCCTGGCAGCACGCTTCAAGGGCGAAAGCAGCTATGCCGCAATGATTATCGTGGTCTCCACCGTACCCGTATATATCTATAATGTATGCCGCAGTCTGGAGCTGTATGAGGTTGCCATCTTTTTTGCTCCCATAGCCTTTTCGGTCAATCTCACGCTGATGCCCCTGCTATGGCTCTTGGTGCAGCGGGGCTTCAATCCCTATTATAGGTTCACGCCCCTGCGGTTGCTCCATTTCCTGCCTGCCGTGCTGTCGCTGATACTCTTCTGTGCAAGCGTCTTCTCATTGCCGCAGAGCCGATACTACGACTTTATGATTCACGAGAACACGGGCGATGATACTTGGCTGGGCGATGTGAACTATACGATGGTGCTGCTTCAGCTCATCGGCTATTTCTATGCGATATTCCGCTATCTCCGCAAGGTGAAGCACTTTGTCCACAGCCACTACTCCGCCGCCGAATTGCAACACAAGGTGTGGATTCCCCGCTTCATAGGGCTGTTTGCCGCTATGTTTGTGGTGGTGATGGTGTGTTATGCCCTCTGGCCACGCACCGATGCCTGGCTGCTCCAGCTGCTTACGGTAATCATTATGGGCTACCTGCTCTATGCGGAACTTGCCATAGCCCTTTTCGAGCGATACCGCAAAGATGCTGTTACGACCACCGTCGCAGCCGAGGCGGAAGCGGAGTTCATCGCTACCGAAGTGAAGCCCCAGCCACAGCCCGAAGCCGACAACGGCAAGGAGGATATGCAGAAATTGGAGCAATATGCCCGTCAGGTGGAGGAATACTTGCGTACTTCGGAGGTATATGTTAATCCTAAATTGTCATTGCGTGATGTATCGCAAGCAACAGGTATTACATATAACAACATATCAAAGGCTATCAATGCCACAATGAATAAAAATTTCTTCGACCTTGTAAATGGCTTCCGTATAGAGAAGTCAAAGGCATTGCTGATGTCTAAAAAAGAGAAGGGATTGACCCTTGAAACCATTGCCGAAATGTGTGGATTCAACTCTCGCATCACCTTTAACAATGCCTTCAAAAAGGTTATCGGAGTAACCACTACCGAGTGGTTGAAATTGAACCGAGGTGAGAAATAAGTGGTATTTCTTGCCTTTTCATCGATTATTTTGTAAAAATGGTACCCATCTTTACAAAACATTTTCCCAATTATTTGCCCCTCTGAATCATTCCCGATAAATTCGCTAAAGAGAAATTAAAAAACATACAGCGTATGTTTAGCAAATGGATTGATGAATCGGAATTTGATGGCGAGAATGACTTCTTCGACAACTCGGTGATGAGTGTGCGTCAATGGTTGGCGGTAATGTCGGTGATGATTATTCCGGTGGTGAATGTCGTGATGATTTTCTGCTGGGCATTTGCCGAGAAGGAGATCACCAACTCCAACAAGGTGAACTGGGCACGGGCCTCGGTCATCCTGCTTACGGCATTCGTCGTAGTTATTGCACTTGTAGGTGGGTTTCTATTCTTCGGTTGGTATTTGGTATAGGTATATAGTATAATCATTAACTTTAAAAATTAACGAATTATGAAAAGAGTAGTTATTATAGCGTTGATGCTCGCTGCAATCAGTGGGACAACCGCAGTGAATGCTCAGAGTTGGCTTCGAGGCCTTGGACGTGCAGCGGAGAATGCCGCAAAGCGTACTGTCGAGCGCAATGTGGAGAGAGCCACAGAGCGCGCCATCGACCGTGTCTTCAGCGAGACCGAAGATGCTGTTGAGGATGCTGTCAGAGGGGAGTCGTCGAACAAGGGTAAGAAGAACAAAAACAAGAATAAGAACAACGACATCAACGACAACAACGGCAGCAACAATGCCGACGCGGTCTATGACAATGGGGATGCTACCGCACAGAGCGGACAGCAGAAACCGCAATCGGTGGAAATGGCATATGCCAAGAGCGATTTCGTGCCGGGTGACGAAATTATTTTCGAGGACTTGCTTGTAGGCGAAAAGTTGGGAGAATTTCCTATGATGTGGGATCTGCTTAATGGTAATGCTGAAATAGCAAATGTGGGAGGAGAAAATGTTATATACTTCGCAGAAGGGGATACCCAAATTGTACCTTTAATGGAAAACCCAAAAAATTATTTGCCTGATGTATTCACTATAGAGTTGGATGTATATATAAGTGACAGTCATACGCGCTATGACCAAATTGATGACCGTACATATTCAAGATACTGGTTCAGATTTAATGATTCGAAAAGTTATGATGTGTGGGAATTTGATTTATACGACTTTGGAGAGAGTGTGAATTATAGTTTAAGAAAGCCTGATGGAAGTAGAGTTGACGGAGGTCAAAAGACAAATCATTTGGTTACGTTAAATAGTTGGAACCATATTGCATTCTCATTTAATAAGAGAGCATTTAAGGCTTATATTAATGGAACAAGGGTTGCGAATGTTCCCAATGTTGTACAACCCAACTGGTTTCTGATTCAGAGGCATAATTATGATCATCACACAAGATGTTATATCAAGAACATCCGTATTGCCAAGGGAGCCGTACCTCTCTACGACCGTATGATGACGGATGGCAAGTTCATCACCTACGGCATCACGTTCGACGTGGGCAAGGCCACTATCAAGCCCGAGTCGATGGGTGAAATCAACCGCATCGTTCAGCTGATGAACGAAAACCCCGACTTGAAGTTCTCGGTAGAAGGTCATACCGACTCTACGGGTAATGCCGCCAGCAACCAGACCCTCAGTGAGCAGCGTTCACAGGCCATCGTCGCCAAGTTGGTGGAACTCGGCATCGCTAAAGACCGTCTCACCGCCGTGGGCAAGGGTCAGAACAGCCCGATAGCCGACAACTCTACGGATGAAGGCCGTGCGAAGAACCGCCGTGTGGAGTTTGTAAAGATGTAGTTAGTTAGAAGAGTAGATTTATATGTTGATAAGTATTTTGTATAAATTAAAATTAGGAAAAATGAAAACAGCTAGACTAATTTTATTTGCGTGCCTTGCTGTGGTAGCTATCGTGGCATGCGAAAAGGACGGACCGACAAACAATCAAAACACACCTGTGCCCGTAAGTTCGGTGGCTATCAACCCCACAGGACCTATAACACTTGCCATTGGTGACGAGGTTACGCTTACGGCGACCATAGCCCCCGAAAATGCTACAAACAAGCAGGTGACGTGGAGTAGCGACAACAGCTCTGTGGCGACAGTGACTGATGGAGGTGTAGTGCGTGCACTGGCAGTAGGTACAGCCATAATCACCGCCCAGGCAGAGGGGCAGAGCGCAATATGTCGTATCAATGTTGCGGAGAGTGTCGTGGAGGTTACATCTGTAACCGTAGCGCCTGAAGGTCCCCTCACCGCAACGGTGGGAGACAGCATAACATTCACCGCTACTGTAATGCCCGAGGATGCCACCGACAGAGTGGTGACCTGGACAAGCTCTAATCCGGAGTTGGCATCAATTGACGACAACGGCGTGATGAGCGCAATTGCGGCAGGTCAAGTGACCATCATCGCCTCGGCAGGAACTATGAGCGCATCAGTAGAGGTGACAATTGAGAATGTCTATGTGGCTGTAACCGACATTATTACCAATGTCGAGGGCGACCTGCTTAAGTTGCATTGGGGTGAAACGTTCCAACTTGAATTGTCGGTAGTCCCCGAGAATGCTACTGAACAAACTATCGACTACTCGTTCTTGCGATATAACAATGATTTAGAAGAATTCTATTTTGTTAAAGAATCAGAATATCTGACAGTAAGCGAAGATGGCCTAATTACCGTTTTTGAGTGCAATGGAGATTCAGTTGTTGGTGAGATGATAGTAATGTCTGCGGGCGACTATACCGAGGAACTACCCATACTGATTTCCCCAAACGAGGAAGAGCCCATATTGCCCGAGGGTTGGACAGTGAATGGTAACACTGCAACCTATAAAGTAAACCCCACTATGGACTTTGATCTGGTGGTTACTTTTGAGAATGACGTTTGCAAAACGGTAAGATTTACTACTCTTACACGCGAATCAAGAGCAACAGATATTGAGGCGGTCTTCCCAGAGTCGGTACTTGATGCTTTTACAATCACGGGGCGTGGCACAGTGGCTACAATCGACTTATTGCTTGTAGCAGGGTGTAAGGAGTATTTCGAGAATTTGACTATGGCAGAGATGTTTGCAGCCTTTGGCGACAATACTTCGGCAATCCTCACCAACTGGACAACATCGTTCAGCGTTACCAATCTTGTTACAGGTAATTGGGAGATGCCCGACATCAATACTCTACGAGAGAGAGTAAACGCTGGTAAAGATGACGGTTTTAGCACAATGAGGGTTTTAGTTACATACAATGAAATAACAGGTACAGTTGAGTCTACAACTTGGACGATTGGTTTTGAAACAGAAGAGATTGCTACTAATTTCTTGCAATTAGTAAAAAAACAGAATGAAGTGTTGTATAACAGATTTGCTGATTATATCCGCGAAGAGCTACCTCGTGAGCCTATATTCCATATAGATGTGACCGATATTTTCCCTGCATCCGATCAATATGCGATGGAAGATGTATTATCAACTACAGAAGTCTGTCGCTATCTTCTTAGCTTGGCGACAGGGGTGTAAATAAAAGCCTTAATGAAGTAAAACCCAACAAACATAATATAATAACTAAACAAGATTGTGATTATGAAAAGAATTTTTTCTACTTTGGTAATATTGGCAGCAGCGCTTATGTTTAGCAACACTGCCTCTGCACAGAAACCTGTGGGTGACCCTGTATTCTACAAAGGGGACAACATTTTAAGCCTTACAATCGGTTATGGTTGGGGCTTCGGACAGCGCTTGGCTTATGAACATGCAGTAGCAACCTTCCTCGACGACAGAGCATCTATCGGTGTGGGTGGTGCTATCGGCAACAACTTCCGCAGTCGCAACTATGGCTATGGTGTTAGATACTTTGAGGATCGCATCGGCATCACCGTGGTAGGCTCATTCCACTACCAGTTTACCGCAAAACTTGATACCTATGTACAGCTCGGTCTCGGTGGTGGCTACTGGATGTATAAGTGGAAGGATGGTCTTTACGATGACTACTACAACGCCTATGATAACCACGCATTCTTCGACTTCACAAGTTCGTTGGGTGTGAGATACTATTTCTCTCCTAAGTGGGCGGTAAATGCAGAAGTTGGTTGGACCGCTGGTAGCTTTATCATGGCAGGTATTACTCACCGTTTCTAATCGTTAAAGTGTGAGGGTTTCTAATCACCCATTTTGAGATACTGTATTCGCAGTAATGATTAGAAATAACTCTGTTTTGTGTTAGAAACCCTCGTCTTTTCTCGATGATGACTATGTCGAAACTCCGAATCCGCACAGATGTTTGGATTGGGTGAATTGAGTGGATTCGGAGACTTCGAACCGTATTGTATTAAGCTGATTAAAAACGTAGCATTATGAGAAATTTATATATGACATTGTTAGTCTGTTTTGCCACTCTGGCAATGTCGGCCTGTAGCAGGTCTGAGCCGACACCAAGTCCAGGCAATACAGTAAAACCAGCAGAACCTCCTACCGCAAATGTAGATGTGAGAATGAGCAACGCATTTGTTGAGGGTACCGTCAAGAGTAGTTTTGGTGAGCCATTAGAGGGCGTAAACATTACAAGTGGCGAAGCTACAACCACATCGGATGTAAACGGGAACTTCTCGTTTAGCCGTGTGGCCGATGCTTCGGGTCGTTTTGTATTGAACTTCTCAAAGACAGGTTATTTTAATGTTACTCGTTCGGGTGTCATAGACGACAATGTTACCATCAATGTCGTTATGCAGTCAAAGGGTGGAGCAAATACAGCATCAGTGCAATTCAATGCTTTCGAATCAGAGATTATCGAGACGCAAGGTATGCAGGTTAATATTCCAGCTAAATCATTGGTAACACTCGATGGCAGAGAGTATAGCGGTACGGTACAAGCAGACATGTTCTATCTTTCACCCGATAATGCCGACTTCACTGAGCTTATGCCAGGTAGCGACCTTGCAGCAGTACGTGAGGACGAAAGCGAGGTGACGCTTATTTCGTATGGCATGGTGGAGGTGAGCCTTACAGACGATGGGGGAAACACCTTGCAGCTAAAAGAGGGTGAGCGCTCAGAGATGACATTCCCCATTCCCGAGACAATGCGCGACAACCCTCCGCCAACAATTCCATTGTGGTACTTCGACGATGAGTCTGGTCTTTGGGTCGAGGAGGGTATAGCAACACTACAAGGAGACGTGTATGTAGGAGAAGTGGGACACTTCTCGTGGCACAATCTCGACGTTCCCGCAGAGCGAGTATCAATATCGGGAAAGGTGACGGACTCTCGCAACCGCCCTGTGTCACGCGTGACAGTAACCGTGGAGCAGACAAGCGCTGTGACCAATGCAAATGGAGAATATAGTGTATATGTTCCAGAGAATACACCTGTTACGGTGGTCGTAGAGAGTGAAGACTACTTCAATTACTCGCCCGTGGCGAGTGTCGATGTAGCAGGGTATCCCGGAGGCTCAGTGGTACGCGATGTAGATTTGCAGTTGCCATGTGTGCCTGTCATATCGGGTCGTATAACCGATACAAGTGGCAATGCAATTTTGGCAAGCATCTATTGCGAGTATGAAGCAAACGGTATAACACACACTTCGGATGTAGCATATAGCAGCTCTCTGACAGGCGAGTATGCTCTGCGCCTACCTCTTGATATCAGTGGTAGTGCCACATTCTATATCGAGCCGCTGGGTAGCGACCCCATAACTCGAGTAGTAGAACTCACGGGCGAAGATCAGACCCTAAACATAGAGTTTGATGGCACTTTATCCCCCATTGATGGAAGTGTCATTCAGATCAAGGGGCCTAATGGCAATACGCTATTTGCAGCAACAATCAACCCCGAGACCGCCTATGCCGTCATCGCCGAGGGAGCATTCTCATATTTGGCATCGTTTGCCGATAGCCCAGAGAGTATGTTTACCGTAGGCGTAGAGATGTATGACGACTCTATAAACTCTTATAACACAGCGAGCGTTACACTTCTATGCATGCTCAATGGCGTGTATCACGTATTTGCAGCTGAGAACTCTCACGTAGAAATCACATCTGTCGATAATGAGAGCATTTCGTTTGTAGTAATTGCTAATGGCGTTTACTACACAGATACTGATACAGCCGAGGTGGAGGCTACACTATCTGCGACTATTACCTCGCCGCTCAACAAGATGAATATGGATATGCTCACCAACGTTACCGATTGGAGTTCTCTCAAATGTGCCGAGCTTATCCCTGAACTTTTAACCCCTATTGATCTTGTGGCGTATATCTCTTATATGGGTATTGATGTTGAGGCCCTATACTACCATGCTACTGAGGCGGAAGCCGACGAGGTGTGTAGTAGGCTTAGTAGTGCGGGTTGGAGTCCTATTGATGAGCAACGTACCGAGGCGGGATATACGATAGCATATATGGATAGTGGCTTTGCTATGGTTATGGTGCAGTATGAGCCAGATGGCATTGAGGCTCCTGATGGAAATAGATATACACTATGTGTGATCCCCGTAACATTTTTGTAGAACAAACTTTAAATTAAAATATTATAAATATGAAAAAGTTATATATGTTAATAGTGGCAATGGTATTTGTAGGGCTAAGCCTTGCCACCGTGTCATGTAGTGAAAAAGATGAGCATGCGTTTGATCCCAATGATCCTGGTAGTGCCGGCACTGTGGATGTAGGATGGGAAGAGAGTGGAGACACCGTAAAGTTTACAGTTGAGCAATCATGGGGTTATGGTATGGCTTATGTCGTTACCTATACATGCAAATTTAACAGCGATGGATATTGTATCGAGGCTATTGCGCGCTACGAATTTTCGTCGGCTGAGCTTGCAGAGATATTTTATGAGTCGTATCGTCAGATGTACGACGAAATTAGCAAATCGGGCAGAACTGTAACCGTCGATGAAACGGAGGATTTCGAAGGTGTGACAAGAGATGAACTCCGTGCACTCTATGAGTCTATGGCGAACGCATACTAGTATGTATTTAATGGGTTATGATGAGGCTGAATAAAAAGTGTATTTTGTCGTTAGGCTCGCCTTCAAAATGCTCATTTACGCTCAGTAAACTCCGCTTTTTCGGGCATCGCAGGCCTAAAACTACATCTTTTTATTCAACCTTATAACAAAATGGAGGTGGCTAATTAACTTTTTAGTTACCTCCATTTGTAGCAAAACGAGGGTTATAGCCGATTTTGCTGCAGATATCGCATAGAAGTTCTGAATGAGCCTTTTTGGTCTATACCATATAACCAACAATAGATAATTATGAAAAAGTTTGTTATTTTACTATTTGCTGCGTTGCCGATGTTGGCTGCGGCACAAATGACTCCCGAAGCAGTGATAGCAAATACTCCCCCATTGCCCACGCCTGAACAGTGGGGAAAGAGTGGCCATACAGAGGCATTCTTAACCAAGATTGAGGAGTTGAGAAGTGCGCTAAAAAAGATAGTAGCGGCCACAGCAGAGAATATCTCAGAGGCCGACATTAGAGATGTTCAAGCAGAGCAGATGAAAGAGTTTCAGCAGATGTCACAGCGTATGGATCAGGCGGCAAAAGGCATGGAAATGATGGGGATGCTGATGCAGAAATTAAACCTTACGGAGGCTGACATAAAGAAACTGTCGAAGATGGACGACAAGGAGTCTGAGGAGTTTATAATGAAGAAAATGCAGGAGGCTGGACTCAACCCCAACGATATTGCTGCAATGGCAAACAGTATAGGGCTTGATACGCAGCCCCCGGCCAATATGCCACAGATAGATGCCAATGCGATAAAAGCATCGCAAGAGGCTGATATGGCGTATATGGAGCATATGATGTTATATGAGAAAAAGGTTGCTGAGTGGGAAGATGATGCCAATAGACGTATATTGATCGAGTATGAACAATATATGGCGGCCAGACCTAACCCGATATATGGTCTTGACGATGTTATGACCAAGTCGATAACCAAAGAGCAGTACGATGCCCAGCAGCAATACCTAATACAGTTGGAGATTGAATACAATACTGCGGCATATCGTATCTGGACGGAGGTGATTCACAACTGTCAGGGCGAATTGAAATATCTGATGCAGTTTGCAACTACGTCCGATGCCGCCAAGGCAAAGATGCCGAGCGTAACAGGCAATGCAGCATTCGATGCGCTCAACAAGTCGGGCAACAATGCGGCTGCGGTGGCTGATTTGTATCTGAGAATAACGGAAAGTGAACCTAATACTTATTTCCCATAAAATTCCACGACTTTGGTGTATTGTATTAAGAAAAACAAGGCTTAGTGGTAATCAACAAAGAAGAAATAACATTAAAACTTACATATATGAAGAGAGCATTTTTATCGATGGTATGTATGGTAAGCCTCGTGATGATGACGGCTTGCGGTGGTGGCGGTAATGCCAAGAAGGATGGTTCGGAAGAGACTGCCGAAGTGAAGAAGGAAGCAAAGGCGACCTTGGACGAACTTAAGGAAAGTGGTTTTGCGATTAAACTCAAGTATGAAGGTGATGCTATTGCAGTGTACACTCGCAAAGGAAGCAACAAACGATTGGATATGATTTATGGAGACGGAAGTCGTAGTGTTGGTATCGAAGTTCGAATTCCTGGTGAGGGCTACACCGGCTACGATTACGATGGCGAAATGTGGACAGACGAATCGTATTATGGGCGTCAAGAAGTGAATAATTTTTATGCGGAGTTCCTCCAGGATTTGACAAGGCATTTTACGAACAAGGGCTATGCAAAGACGGGTAGAGAAACCATTTGTGGAAAGTCTTGCGATGTGTATAGTGGAAAGTTGACGGAAAAATTAAAAGTAGCTGCATACGGAGACCTTCGTGCAGAAACGGACGAGGAAGGAGAGATTGTTGTTTGGAATGGTATCACAATGCGTACGAAAATTGGCGGAAAGGTGAAGACGGAAGTTGTAGCTATGTCGTTCAATATCCCGGATGAAGCATTCACGAAAACAGAGAACATAACTTGGATAAAATAATGAATGTGTTCCTTTCGGAATAGCAATAGACAAAAAGTAATAACTTTTTATATAAGAATTATGAAGAGAGTATTTTTATCAATGGTATGTATGGCAAGCCTTGTGATTATGACGGCTTGCGGTGGCGGTAACAATAACGCAAAGAAGGAAGCATCGGATATTCTGGACGATGCAAAGGAAATGGTACAGAAAAGCGAAGTGGTCTCATCGGATTGGCCGGAAAATGAGTACACAAAACTTATCCCGAAGCCTGAAAACATTACGATTACAGGAAATCAGGAAGTGGACAATATGTACTACATCGGTCATCGCATCGTAATCAAGAACTTCTCGAAGGAAGACTGCAAGGCTTACATTGAAAAACTGAAAGCGGCAGGCTTCACCAAGCCTATTGCAGGAATGAAGGATGTGATTACCAATGACAAGGAAACAATGTTTTCCTTCGATGCTCTCAATGCAGACGGTGTTCACGCCAGCGTAGGCATTATGGGAAGCAACGGTACGATTGAAATCACCAAGAAGAAGAATCAGGAATAAAATTACCAACTATAAAATTCTACTACTATGGCATATTGCGGAAAATGTGGAAACCAGATTGAAGAGGGTGTAAAGTTCTGCCCTGCTTGCGGAGCAGCTTTACAGGTGGCTCAACCCGAAACGGTTCAGTCCGAACCTCAGCAGCCCGTGCAACCCGAACCCACAGCGGAAGAGAAGTTGCAACAGGCTTCCGCAACCATCATATAGAGTTAGACGGGAGAACACTGCTCAAAAATATCAATGCCATACAAAACACCTCCCTTTCCGCAAACGAACGAAGCAAGAAGATGTCGAAAGACATCTTTTTGTTTTTTATATCTATGTGCAAGCCCACGACTCATCGTATGACTATATAAAACAAGGAGGAGATTGTTATCTCCTCCTTGTTTGTGTGTGCTGTGCAAGGGCCTGCTCAAACATCCCCGCTAAGCCGTCGATAGCGCCAGAACTACCGTAGAGCGTGCGGGCGATAGCGTAGTGCGCAGGGTCGCGGCGCTCGAAGAACGATAGTGCCTTATTAAATAGCTTATCCGAGCCATCAACAACGCTGCGAGGCCCGAAGAGTGAGCCGTCGGGCATAAGCTGTGGCGCGAAGTAGTCGCGCTTAATAGCCAGGGCAGCAAGCATGGTGCTAAGTATTGCCAATGAGAAGTCGTCGATATGCTTATCGAAGTGGCGTTTGTCGCGCTGAGGGTGGCTGTATGTGGGTGTGCCTATCTCCTCGGCATCGTGGTCGCCAAAGCCTGGGAGCCATGCGGCATCATGGTCGATAAGTCTCATCACGCCAGAAGGGGTAACAACAACATTCTCGGGCTTTACATCGCCGTGTGCATGGCTATGTTGCAGGGTGTCGAGAGCAAGGCGGTCGAAGCTCTTAGATAGCGCGCGATAGTCCGTGTTAGGCGCCCTAAGAAGCGAGTCGAGCGCATGACCTTCAACCCAGTCGAGAACGGTAACGTCGATATACTCCACGCCAGTGAGCGTATGTATAAGAAGCTCCTTGGCGAGGTAGGAATCGCCGTAGATGGAGCGTGCGTTGCGGCGGCGGTTGGCGTAGCACTTAAGCGCAACAGCCCTATCATCATCCGTGAGTATACAACGTAAGACCACAGCGTTGCTACCCACGTATATGTTGTTGTGGGCAGTAAGCTGTGGTCGGAGTGTACGAAACGTGACACGCGAGTAGCGCAGGGCGTTATATATCTCGACAAGTGATGCCACGGTCGTTGGTTATAGCGTTACTCTACTACCTTAAGTAGCTCGACAAGCAGGCGCCAGAACTTGTCCACAGTGGCGATCTCCAAGCGCTCGGTAGGCGAGTGAACGCCGCGGAGTGTTGGACCGAACGACACCATCTCCAAGTGGGGATACTTCTCAAGGAAGAGGCCGCACTCCAAGCCGGCATGGATGGCGCGTACCTTAGGCTCTGTTGAGAAGAGGCGACGGTAGCAATCTACAGAGGTTGTAAGCAGCTTCGACTCGGGGTTGGGTGCCCAGCCGGGGTAGCCGTCAGAGTGCTCTACATCGCAGCCCGATAGGTAGAATACCGACTCGATGGTCTGCGCAGCATAGAGCTTAGCGCTCTCGACGCTTGAGCGCTGTGAGGTGGTGATAACAACCTGCTGCTCCTCGTGGTTAAACTTAACAGATGCGAGGTTTGACGAGGTCTCCACAAGGCCTGGCATAGCGAACGACATAGCCAACACGCCATTAGGTAGGCCTACAAGGGCAAGAAGCAGGTAGCAGAGGTCGTCGTTAGACATTACAGCCTCGGGGGCCTTCTCCACATCCTCCACAGCAAAGCGCATATCTGGCTCCGTGTGCTTGAACTCCTCCATCATCATCTGACCAAACTCCAAGTAGCGCTCCTCGAAGTCCTCCTTAGACTCTGCGGGGACACCGACGATGGCGTATGCCTCGCGAGGAATGGCGTTACGTAAGTTGCCTCCGTTGAAGTCGGCGAGAACAACCTGGAAGGTATCAATAGCATTGTAGAGGAAGCGTGCAAGGAGCTTATTTGAGTTGGCGCGACCCTTATCGATGTCGTCACCCGAGTGGCCACCAAGAAGGTCGCCAATCTCAAGGCGTACAAAGGCGTAGCCCTCGGGCACGGCCTCCACCTCGTAGTCCATGCGTGCTACGGTGTCGATACCACCAGCGCAGCCGATGAAGATTTCGCCCTCATCCTCAGAGTCGAGGTTGATGAGATACTTACCCGTTAGCATACCCTCGCCAAGGCCAAAGGCGCCAGTTAGGCCTGTCTCCTCGTCCACCGTAAAGAGTGCCTCGATTGCGGGGTGCTCCAGATTCTCGTCGAGGAGCACGGCCAAGGCTGCTGCCATACCTATACCGCAGTCGGCACCAAGTGTTGTGCCCTCGGCATATACCCAGCCATCCTTAATAAAGGTGCGGATGGGGTCATTCTCGAAGTCGAACTCCACGTCTGAGCGCTTCTCGCACACCATATCCATGTGTGACTGAAGAATAACCGTAGGACGATTCTCATAGCCTGGGGTAGCACCCTTGCGAATAACCACATTACCCGTTGCGTCGGTGTCGTGCTCGAAGCCGTGCTTCACGGCAAACTCCTTAAGCCATGCGATAATCTTCTCCTCCTTCTTCGAAGGGCGGGGTACGCGTGTGATGTCGTCGAACTGTTCCCAGATAAGTTTGGGCTCTAACTCTCTAATAGCCATAATAGTAGTAGTTTAAATATGTTATTGTATATATTATTGTCTGTTCTCGCTGTTGTTGCGCGTATCGAAGAGCTTGACGCCCCTAAATAGTGGGTTGCGGCGAGGTAGTATAAGGCTCTCAGCGAGCAGCAGGAGAAGTGCCGTGCCCAAGAACCACATATACTCTTCGTCGTACTCCTCGAACTTGCGTTGGGTGAGCTTCGTGGTATCCATATTATCGAGCTGCGTAACAATCTCCTCGAGACCGAAGTTACTGTTCGTAGAACGCATATAGATGCCACCTGTGGTCGAGGCTATGTCGTTGAGAAGTGACTCGTTGAGCTTCGTGACCACCATCTTGCCATCCTCGTCCTCAATCATCTGGCCATTAATCTTAAGGGGAGTGCCCTCGGGTGTGCCTATACCTATGCAGCATATCATGATGCCATCCTCCTTGGCACGCTCGGCAGCAGCAAGGGCATTCGTATCGTGAGCCTCACCATCGGTGATAAGTATAATGACACGGCTGTTAGTATTACGCCTGCTTTCAGAGAAGGATAGCAGCGCCGTCTCCAAGGCTCCACCTATATTGGTGCCCTGGTTAGCAATGAGTTCGGGGCTGAGGTTGCGCACCTTAGCCTCAGCCATCTTATAGTCCGAGGTGATGGGCAACAGCACCTCCACATCGTCGGCAAAGGCAACGAAGCCTACGTGGTCCTCGGTCATGTGGCGTGTGAGCTGCTGTATAGCGTGGCGTGTGCGTGCCATACGGCTGGGTTCGGTATCCTCGGCAAGCATGGAATTGGATACATCCACGGCGAGGACTATCTCGCGACCCTCTGTCTCCACGCTGCGTAGCTTCGAGCCTGTCTGAGGGCGGGCAAGGGCTAACACAACAAATCCCACAGCTACGGCGAAGAGTGAAACACGTATCCAGCCGCGTGCCGACGAGCGCTCGGGCATAAGCTCCCTAAGCGTAGCCTTGTCACCGAAGCGACGTAGTTTACGCCCAAGCCACATGCGTAGCACGCCGTAGATGATGAGAATCATGGGCAGGGCGCATAGCAGCCACAGCCATGTGGGTTCTGCAAATTCGAATATGCTTTTATCTTCCATCGTTACGTAACTCTTTACGGCAGCCTGTTAAGTATCACATTGTCAAACAAAAACTCAAGAGCTAAGAGCAATAGGCCCAGTAGCACCCATGTGGAAAATAGCTCGTCGTAGGTCTGGTAGTTGGTCACCTGCACCTCGCTGGTCTCGAGCGTGTCAATCTCGGAGTATATCTCGCGCAGGGCCTCATCATTCTCTGCGCGGAAATACCTACCGCCAGTCATCGTGGCTATCTGCTGCAATAGCTCCTCGTCAATCTCAACATCTGCCATTACGGTTGTCTGGTTGCCGAAGTAGTCGACAGCAGGGTAGGGGGCACGGCCACGCGTACCAACGCCTATGGTGTATACCTTGATGCCCATGTCGCGGGCGATCTCCGCAGCCATAAGTGGTGAGATTTGTCCGCTGTTGTTGACGCCATCGGTAAGCAGAATTATCACCTTCGACTTGGCACTGCTCTCGCGCAGACGGTTTATCGCCGTGGCAAGGCCATTGCCTATGGCTGTGCCATCCTCGATAACACCACTGCGTAGGCGTGCAAGCATGGTCTCGACAGTTGCCTGGTCCGATGTTAGGGGCGTCTGAGTGAAGGCCTCTCCGGCGAAGGCAACAACGGCGATGCGGTCGCCATGGCGCTTTGCCACAAACTCCGAGGCGAGACGCTTAGCTGCTGTAAGACGGTCGGGTCTAAAGTCGCGAGCAAGCATCGTACCCGATATATCCATCGAGAGAACGATGTCGATACCCTCGGTCGTAGCCTCCTGCTCGTCGTTAACATCTACGGGGCGTGCCAAGGCTATAATAAATAGTGTCATGGCACCTATACGTAGGATTATTGGCAGTGGACGCAGCCAGTAGCGTAGTGGGCGTGGAGCTCGTCTGCCACCTATCGTAGAGACGGTGAGCGTAGCCTCGCGCCTCGACACAAAGATGTAGTAGAGGACGATGAGCGGGATGAGCGCCATTAGCCATAGTATGTGGGGATATAGAAAGTTCATACGTCTATCTCGTTACCAATTCTTCTTGCCTGGGATGATTACTCCCTTCTTCTGCTCCTTGAGCTTCTCCTGTGTCTTATCCTCCTCGGCCTGCATAGCGTCGAGCATGCGCTGCTGCTCAGGACTTAGCTCCTTACGTTCGGGCTGAGCATCACTCTGGCTATTGTCGCTATTGTCGCCATTGTTGTTCTGGTCGTTTTGCTGGTTGGAGTTATTGTCGTTTTGCTGCTCCTCCTTGTCGTTACCGCTGTTTTGGTTATTATCCTTTTGCTCGTCGGAGCTATCGTTATTGTTCTCGTTATTGTCCTCGGGGTTGTTATCACCCTTGTTATCCTGGTTTTTATCCTGGTTATCGTTGTCTTGGTTGCCCTCGCCCTGATTGTCGTTCTGTTGCTGGTTGTCGTTGCCACCACCGCCCTGGTTCTGGTCCTGATTTTGGTTCTGCTGCTGGTCTTGATTGTTGTCGCTGTTACCACCACCCTGATTCTGCTGAGACTGACGCATCTGGTCTACAATACGCTTGGTTAGCACGTAGTTATATTTCGTCTCTTGGTCGTTGGGGTTGAGCCTAAGCGACTCGCGGAACGAGTTGAGTGCCGCCTCGTAGTTCTCCTGGGAAAAGAGGCTCTCGCCATAGTTGCGATATACCTCGGCACGCTGCCTGTCGGATAGTAGCGTGTCGGCGAGAATATTGTCGTAGAGGGCGTTTAGCTCCGATGCCTGGTATGTGGTGTCGTTGGGGTTCGCATACATGGTGTGGTGGTAGGCATTGGCACGGTTATACAGCGCCTCGTAGTTGGTAGAGTCGTGCATGAGGGCCGATTTGTAGCTCTCCAAGCTGCGACGGTAGTTACGCTTGTCGAACTGCTCGTTGCCATCACGCACCAAGCCTCGCTCCTTGTGGTACTGTGCCGAAGAGCTGTGGGGGAGTGTCAACGAAATGAGGATGACACCCAACAATGCCTTTATGTAGTTATGTAGCTTCATTAGTCTTCGATATTTGTGTCGATGTCGATATCCTCCTTACCCTCAAGGCGCTTAGCATCGAAAGGTTTGGTGTTTTCTACGAAGTAGAGGGCGCGGTGAAGGTTCTCGTCGTTCTCCTCAGCTTCGGGTTCGGCTTTCGCGAACTTTACCATGTCGGCGGTGCGCAGTATGGCGATGAGGTTGGTGCGGCTATCGCGGGGCATCTCCACATCGCGCAGCGCTACGATAATCTCGTCCGTTGTCATCTCAAGGGCTCCCACATTCCAGCGACCAGAGATATAGGTGCGAAGGATGGAGCTTAGTGCCGTGTAGTATGCCTTGAACTTGCCCGTCTGCCATAGCTTGCGGTGACCCAACTCTACAAGTGCCTTATTAGCAACAACATGTGGAGGTAGGGCGGGCGCAACACGTGGCTCTGCCTGACGGTTACGTAGGTAATGGCGTATGAGCCACACCAAGAGCCACACCAGGAGTGCCAAGACGATAATAGCAATGGCACCATAGGTGACATAGTCGCGAATCTCGTCGAAGATGAACGGGAGGTCTTTCTGCTCGTATAGTCCATCGTCGCGGAGCTTCTCTCTTGCTGCAAGGCTATCTACGGCAATGCCCCCAGCATTGGGGTCAAATTTTATAAAGAGGGTGGTGTCAAGCTCCTCGTAGCTCTTGACATTAAGACGCAGGGTATCAGCCGAGAAGAGCGTGTCGGGCACGTCGCGGTTCTTCTCGAAGTAGCATATCACCGGCACGAACGGTATCTCGCCTGTCTCCATCGCTGCCATACGATAGCGCTTGCGTAGGTGGAGGCGTCGTCCCTCAATCTTAACAGTGTCGATGGGGTAGTCCTCGATTACCTCTATCACCTCATCGTTATACTCCGTGAAGGTAGACATCGAGCTCTTTGCCGCTGCCAGTGCCTGCTTCTCATCGTTGCTTAGTAGCTTACCGTAGGTGGGAGGTGCCCAGCGTGTAGCGCGGTCGACAATAACATCGAGCGTATAGTCAAACTGGTCGCCTACCTCTATGCTCTCGGGCGAGAGCGTGCCACGCACCTCGGGCTCCTGTCCATAGGTCACGCCTACCATCACCACAATGGCGGCAAGCAGACTAAGTAGACTATATAAAAATCTCTGTTTCATCGCTGCTTAAACATCTTCATAAGTTCTACAACGTAGTCCTCGTTGGTGGCTATCTCGGCCATATCTACGCGGTTCTGCTGCAGTAGCGCTCTAATAGCAGCATTACGCTGGTCGTAGCTCTCCGTCCAGAAGCGGCGTACGGCACGTGACGAGGTGTCGAGCCACTCGCGGCGACCCGTCTCGGCATCTTCAACCTCCACAATGCCGATGTTTGGAAGCTCTCTATCGCGCTCATCGTAGACGCGCACGGCCATGATGTCGTGCTTGCGTGAGGCAATCTTTAGGGCGTCATCGAGGGCATTCATATCATCCTCGGCATTGATAAGGTCCGAGAGTAGGAAGCTTGTCGTTCGCTTCTTGTTAACGCCGACAAGGTAGCGTAGAGGCTCCGAGATGTTTGTGCTGTGTCCCGCGGCCTCGAAGCCGACAAGCTCACGGATGATCATCATCACGTGGCTGCGACCCTTCTTCGGAGGTATAAACTTCTCCACGCGGTCCGAGAAGAGTATGCATCCCACCTTATCGTTATTCTTAGCTGCGGAGAATGCCAAGGTTGCTGCAACCTCGGTGATGACATTCTTCTTGGTGTACTCCTTCGAGCCGAACATACGCGAGGGTGATACATCCACCAAAAGCATCATCGTTAGCTCGCGCTCCTCCTCAAATACCTTGACATGGGTGCGCTCCGAGCGGGCTGTCACATTCCAGTCGATGTCGCGCACATCGTCGCCTATACGGTACTCTCTAACCTCAGCGAACGACATACCACGACCTCTAAAGGCAGAGTGATACTTGCCGGCGAAGATCTCGTCGGAGAGTCCGCGCGTCTTTATCTCGATTTGGCGTACGCGGCGAAGTATGTCCTCTTGTGTTAGGTGCATTAGGGAACAATGACGTTGTTAAGTATCTCTGTGATAATATCCTCGGTGGTTATGTTGTTGGCCTCAGCCTCGTATGTTAGGCCTATGCGGTGGCGGAGTACGTCGTGGCATACGGCGCGTACATCTTCAGGGATGACATAGCCGCGGCGCTGTAGGAAGGCGTAGGCACGTGCCGCCTTTGCCAGGGCGATAGAGGCACGGGGTGAGCCACCATAGGCGATAAGCGACTGTAGTCTGTGGAGCTGATACTCGGCAGGCTCACGTGTGGCGAAGATGATGTCTATTATATACTTCTCTATCTTCTCGTCCATATATACCTTAGTCACCATATCGCGGGCGCGCATGATGGCCTCGGGCGTTACCACCTTGTTGATTTGAGGCATGCCCTCACCCGAGATATTTAGGCGCATAATCTCAAGCTCCTCCGTGCGCTTAGGGTAGGAGATCTTAGCCTTAAGCATAAAACGGTCTACCTGAGCCTCGGGTAGTGGATAGGTACCCTCCTGCTCCAAGGGGTTCTGCGTAGCCAATACAAGGAAGGGCTGGGGCAGAGGATATGTCTCCTCGCCGATTGTCACCTGCTTCTCCTGCATCGCCTCCAAGAGTGCCGACTGCACCTTTGCGGGCGAGCGGTTAATCTCGTCGGCAAGCACGAAGTTGGCGAAGATGGGGCCGCGCTTCACGCTGAACTCCTCGTTACGCTGCGAGTAGATGAGCGTACCGATAAGGTCGGCGGGGAGTAGGTCGGGGGTGAACTGTATGCGGGCAAACTTGGCGTCGACAGCCTTAGATAGCGTGGTGATAGCTAAGGTCTTAGCCAAGCCTGGCACACCCTCCAGGAGGATGTGGCCGTCGGAGAGCAGACCTATAAGCAGTGTGTCCACAAGGTGCTGCTGGCCGACGATTACTCTTGAAATCTCCGAGCGCAGGGTGTCCACAAATACGGACTCCTCTTGAATCTGCGCGTTGAGCTCTTTGATATTAACTACTTCGTTCATACGTTATATTGTTACAATCTTATCTCTTAGCACGAAACGCCACAATGGCGCTAAATATTGCAAAGTTACGAAATTTATTCAAATATTAAGCCTTTATGGTGTCGTTATAGTATTTGCACACCTCGGTGAGTCCACACGCCTCACATTTGGGCTTGCGCGCCATGCAGGTGTAGCGACCATGCAGTATAAGCCAGTGGTGAGCGATGGGTAGCAGCTCGCGGGGAAAGCCATTCTCTAATTGTCGCTCAGTGGCCAAGGGGGTCTTGGCGTTCAGTGAGAGGCCTATACGCGCTGCCACGCGGAATACATGCGTGTCGACGGGCATCACCTCCCTGCCCCAGAGCACTGCGCCCACAACGTTTGCCGTCTTGCGGCCCACGCCCTGCAACGACTGCAAGTCGTCGGGGTCGGTGGGTACCTCGCCGCCGAAGCGTTCTACTATCTGGCGTGAGAGCGTGGCAAGGTGCTTGGCCTTGTTGTTGGGGTAGGAGATGCTCTTTATGTAGTCGTAAATCTCCTCCACCGAGGCCTTCGACATAGCCTCGGCAGTGGGGTAGGCCTCGAAGAGTGCCGGTGTGGTGAGGTTGACGCGCTTATCGGTGCATTGCGCCGAGAGAACGACAGCTACCAGCAGCTCGAAGGGATTACGAAAGTTGAGCTCGCTCTCGGCCACGGGCATAGCCTCGCTGAAGTACTCCACAACGCGTCTATATCGTTCCTTTGTTGTCATCGTCTGTTATCGTTTTTGCGCCACATACGCCAAAATATCTTCTTGGCGAAGAGTCCGTATGAGGCAATGTTTTTAATTAGTGGGCGATGCTCCTTCACATCGCGTTGCCAGCGGCGTAGATACTCACCCACACCACCATTGTACGACAGCACCCATAGTGCTGTGTTATGCTTGGCGGTAAGTAGTTCATGATGTAGACCACAATTGTTGTAACGCTCATCGTACCAGAGGCTTATATCCGATAGCGAGTCTACGAAGGCTATCTTCTTTCTATACTCGGGGCTGTGGCTCACGCTGTATGTAAGCACGCGGTGCACAGCCGTAGGGCAGTCAATGGCCATGTAGCGGCTATTTGCTGCAAACCACAACCACATAGGCAGGTCGTCCGTCAGCCACTCGGGGTGGGTGTCGGGGCGCACCTCGGCGTAGTACTGCTCCACCAGCTCGCGGCGTGCCACCACGGTGCAGTTCTCCGCGGGGTTACGTCGAAGCATCGCCTCAAAGGTTGTGGCACACTCTCCCTCGGGGTAGATTGTGGTCGCACCCGTCTCGTCGATACGCTCCGAGCGGGTATAACACATGCCCACATCGGGGTTGGCCTCCAAGAGCTCCACCTGCATTTGCAGCTTCTTGCGGTGGGTGAAGTAGTCGTCGCCATCGAGTAGCGCGACATACTTGCCACGTGCCGCAGCAATGGTGCGGCGGTAGTTGGCCCTCCAGCCCACGTTCTGCTCCGAGCGAATGATGCGTATAGCCTCGGGGTATTGCGACTGGTAGTCCTCGGCGATATTTAGCGTGCGGTCGGTGCTGCAATCCTCGCCAATGACGATTTCTACAGCGAACGATGTCTGCTGGCGCAAGACGCTCTCTATGGCCTGGGCTATGTAGCGCTCGTGGTTGTAGGTGGTCATCACCACCGATAGCATCACCTCTCGCATACTCCTATTGTGGTGTTATAGTTTAGTAAGTTTCGCAAAGTTGGCAAGCAGCGTCTTTGTGCCGTAGCTATCGAAGGTGATAACCACCTTATGGTCCGACGTTAGCGGCTCTACGCGGTCGACACGTCCCGCACCAAACTTGGGGTGCGACACCCTATCACCAACCTTATATATGCAGTCGCCAAGGGTTGTTGAGGGGCCATCCTGGCGGTGTACGCCCACTGAGCGCATGCCGGCACGTGCAGGGTCAACAGGCGGAGGGGTGTTAATCACCTCGGGGCGGGGACGTCCGCCACCGCTATTTCCACCTCTCTGACCACCACTATTACCCCCGCTATAGCTGCCACCGTAGCGGCTCCTTAGCGACTCGAACTTCGGTTTTACATCACTCTCGGCAAGTACTCGCTCCCAGCGGTTACGTCCCGAGAGCTCCTCGATGTCGAAGTTGGCGTCGAGATATTCGGCATCTATCTCCTTGAGGAAGCGGCTGGGGGAGGTATTCTCGGTCTTGCCCCACACGCGGCGCATCTCCGAGAAGGTGAGCATCACCCCCTTCTTTGCACGCGTGATGGCCACATACATCAGACGGCGCTCCTCCTCAAGGTCGGTCAACGACTCTATCGAGCGGCTTGATGGGAAGAGGTTCTCCTCCATGCCCACGATATATACGTAGTCGTACTCAAGGCCCTTGGCAGAGTGTACGGTCATCAGCGTCACGCGGTTGCCGTCATCTTCGTTGTCCTGGTCGGTCTGAAGCATTATGTTCTGCATCCACTCGTCTATCGACGGCGTGTAGTCCACCTCGCGCAGACCCTCGTCCATCTCGCGGTTACACTCATCCTCATACGAGCTCATCATCGCCAAGAGCTGCTCTAAGTAGTCCTTGGCGGTGTCATTCTCTGGCTTCTTCTCGGCCTCTAAGGCGTGAAGTATGCCCGAGCGGGTCATCACCTCCTTGGCAAAGTCGCAGACACCCATCTCGCTGCGTAGTGCCGAGAGCTCGTTTATCAAGGTCACGAAGTCCTTGACCTTGCGTACTACCACCTTTTCTACCTGCTCTACGGGGGTTGCTGAGTTGACCAGCTCATTCACCGTGTGCCACATGGATATGCCTCGTTGGCGGGCAATGTCTCCAATGCGGGCGATGGTGGTCTCGCCTATGCCGCGTGCGGGATAGTTGACAATGCGCTTGAACGACTCGTCGTCGTTGGGGTTGAGAATGACGCTAAAGTAGGCTATAAGGTTGCGAATGTCCTTATGCTCCAGTAGCGACATACCCTTATATACGCGATAGGGGATGCCTCGGCGTGCCAATGCCGCCTCGAACATACCGTGCTGCTTGTTTGTGCGGTAGAGGATGGCAAAGTCGCTCCACTGTGCGCCATCGCGTGCCTTGTCCTTGATGTCCATAGCCACCTCCACAGCCTCGTAGCTATCCTCCAACACGCGACGTAGGGCAATTTTAGCCCCCTCTTCCGCTGCCGAGAAGCACTTCTTATCTAAGCGGCGTGAGTTGTTCTTAATGAGCGAGTTGGCGGCCTCGACGATGGTCTGCGTCGAGCGGTAGTTCTGCTCGAGTTTATAGACCTTGGCCGTGGGGTAGTCGCGCTGAAACGAGAGGATGTTCTCAATCTTGGCACCACGGAAGGCGTAGATACTCTGGGCATCGTCACCCACAACGCACACGTTCGAGTGCTTAAGCGCAAGGCGGCGCACGATGATATACTGCGCCATGTTCGTATCTTGATACTCATCCACCAACAGGTAGCGGAACTGCTCCTGGTACTGCTCCAGCACATCGGGAGCATCGCGCAGGAGTATGTTTGTCTGCAACAGTAGGTCGTCGAAGTCCATCGCGCCATTACGCTTGCAGCGCTGGCAGTACTCGTTATATATGTCGCCCACCTCGGGCATCTTAGCCTCGCGGTCCTCGGCGCCAAGCGTAGCATTGGCTATGTAGGCGCCAGGGGTTATAAGGCAGTTCTTAGCCATAGATATGCGTGCTGCGACACTCTGCGGCTTGTAGCGCTCCTCGTTGAGGTTCTTATCCTTGATGATGCTCTTAATGAGGTTCTTGACGTCGCTGGGCTCGTAGATGGTGTAGCTCTGCGTGTAGCCTATGCGCTCGGCATTCTCCCTGAGTAGGCGGGCAAATACCGAGTGGAAAGTACCCATTCGTATATATCGCGCCTTGGGGCCTACAAGCCTCTCGATACGTTCACGCATCTCGCGTGCCGCCTTGTTGGTAAACGTTAGGGCGAGTATCGAGCGGGGGTCGACACCCTGCGATAGCATGTAGGCAATACGTGTAGTAAGCACGCGCGTCTTACCCGAGCCAGCACCCGCTATTATAAGCGTGGGGCCATCATAGTTGACCACAGCCTCGCGCTGCACGGCACTAAGCCCCTCGAGTACGTCAGTATTAGTGGGGTTTATACTATTTTGTTCCATCGTTAGTAATTTCTATATTCCATAAATTAGCACTCCTGCCAAGCCCGAGCATACGATAAGGAGTATGGGGTTGACCTTACGTGCTGAGGCTATGAGCACCACGACAAAGATTGCCCAGCTCCAGCCGTCGATAAAGCTGCGACCCTCAGCCGAGTGGGGGAGGATCAGAAGCAGCGCTGCCGACATAATCATACCCACGACCACGGGCTTCATTCCCGCCACCACGCTCTTGACGTAGATGTTGTCGTGGAGCTTCAGGAAGAAGCGCGTGATGAGCATCATTAGCGTGAGTGCTGGCAGGCACACCGCCACGGTTGCCACAATTGAGCCCCACACGCCTGCCACCTCGTAGCCTATATATGTCGCCGAGTTCAGGGCGATGGGTCCTGGTGTCATCTGCGAGATGGCGACGATGTCCGAGAACTCGCCATTGGTGAGCCACGCATTGCGCTCAACAACCTCGCTATGAATGAGCGAGAGCATGGCATAGCCACCACCAAAGCCGAAGAAGCCTATCTTAAGGTAGCTCACAAAGAGTTGCAAAAGTGTCCCAATCATAGCAGTCCTGCCCTCCTTGTTTTAACTGCCGCATAGAGAACTCCCGCCAAGGCTCCTGCCACAAGGAACCACACGGGAGATATGCCAAAGTGCCATATTATCAGTGCTGTAGCTGCTGCAATAGCTACCATCCACCAGTGCATCCCCTTCGTGAGACCCACAATAGGTGCCACGATGAGTGCCACAACTGCGGGGCGCATGCCCTTAAAGGCGGCATCCACCCAGTGGTTCTGGCGAATGTCGCTGAAGAAGATGGCGACAATGAGGATGATTGTGAACGAGGGGACCACCACACCCAGTATCGCAGCCAACGAGCCGAGGTAGCGACGCTCTCTGTAGCCCACAAAAACCGCCGTATTTAGGGCAATGGGCCCTGGGGCTGCCTGTGCAAGCGTTAGTAGGTTGCCAAACTCCTTGTCCGAGAGCCACTTATGGTTGTGTACAACCTCGTGCTGTATGAGCGGAATCATGGCGTAGCCGCCACCAAAGGTGAAGGCTCCAATCTTCAAAAACGACCAGAATATCTCAATTAGTCGGCTCATTCAACTATCTCTTAAAGCGGTAATATGTACCAAAGGGTATCTGCTTATTGGCTCTATCCTCGAAGTATAGCTCGCCCATCTGCTCCATCTTGGGCGCACCAAAGGCCTGGTGCACTGCCGTGCGGGCAAGCATCGCCGAGAGCCCCATAGAGTAGAGGTTAAAGACGAGGAAGGCGTTCTCCTTTTCGAGTAGCTTCGCACACTGCTCCAACATATTGCAGATGTCATCCTCCAACACCCACTTCTCGCCATTGGCACCGCGACCGTAGGCAGGAGGGTCGAGGATGATGCCGTTGTACTTGTTGCCACGGCGCACCTCGCGCTCCACGAATTTTGTGGCATCTTCGACAATCCAGCGCACGCCATCCAACCCTGACGACTCCATATTCTCACGTGACCACGTAACCACCTGCTTTACGGAGTCTACGTGTGTGACATCAGCCCCCGCAGCGCGTGCCGCAAGCGTAGCACCTCCCGTATATGCAAAGAGGTTTAAGACTTTGGGACGCTCGATGCCGCACGTCTCGCGTAGCTCGGTGATGGTGTCGTAGATAAACTCCCAGTTTGCTGCCTGCTCGGGGAAGATGCCCACGTGCTTAAACGAGGTGAGCGCCAAGCGCATACGTAGGTGCATATCCTTGTAGTCGATGTGCACCATCCAGCGCGATGGCATCTCGGGCTTTAGGCGCCACTCGCCACGCTCCTCACTCTTCTGGTCGCGTAGGAACGAGGCATCGGCCTTGAGCCACTCCTTGTCGCTGAGGCTCTTACGCCAGATGGCCTGTGGCTCGGGGCGGCGCACAACATAGCGGCCAAAGCGCTCAAGCTTCTCGCCCTCGCCCGTGTCAAGTAGCTCATAATCGGGAATATGCGGTGTTAACTGCTTTATCATAGTTCTTTTAGTTGTTGTCGTTTAATGTGCAGTCGATGAGCGACATACGGCACTTGGCGCAGTCGAAGTCGAGGCGGTAGCGGTGGCGACCATGCTCGATGTAGAGTCTGTCGCGTAGCTTTGTCCCCTTTTTTAGGCACTCGCCAATCTCGCGGCGGATGCAGTAGCTCGACTCCATCACGCGCTCACCCACGGTTGATGCCCATAGGTCGAGGCCGTCGACGATATGTTCCACGCCGTGACGGGTGTAGAAGCGGCGGGCGAGTGAGTTGACCACATTGTGGTCGGCACCTAAGCGACGCTTGGGGTAGCGTGCCTCGCCCGTGTCGGTGCGTATATCGTGCTCTATGCGGCGGGTCATACGCTTTGCGGCAAGCATAGATAGTGCCTCGCGGCGTAGCTCGGCAAGGAGCTTGGCTGTGGCAAACCACTTGGCACCCTCAACCTCGACCTGAGTAACGCGGAAGATGGTGTCACCGCTCTTTGCCATCTGCTCCTCGGCTACCGAGCGCATCTTCTCGGCGCTCTTGGCGGCATCCAACGCTACCGAGCGTGTAGCCTCGGCCTCGAAGCCCTCGATGTCGGTATAGCGCACGGCGATACCCTCGGGGGTGAGCTTCAATTGGCACGTAGTATCTATGGCGCGGCGTGTGCGGCTACGCTCCACGGCCTGCGTGAAGCGGTGGTCGTAGTTGCGGTACACCTCCATGCCCGCCTTGATGCCATCCATGCGGTTGGGCTCGATGATGTTACCCTCGGCGCGGTTGACGTTGGTGCCAACGATGCCCTCGGGCGTAATCACACAGATGCCATCACCCGCAGTCAGGGGTCGCTTGGCGGCAATCCTAAAGTCGCGCTTCGTGGTAGTCGCCACGCAGCCTATATACTCACCTACTGCCTTGGGCGTGAGGAACGATGCCACGCCGGCACGCTTGCCCGAGAACATATACTCGCCACCATCGCGCGAAAAGCTCTTCTTGGGGTCGGGTTCGAACTCTATCTCGGAGCGACCAACCGATGAGCGACGGCAGTCGGGGCGCGTAGCAAGCGCCTCATCTATCTTACGACGGTAGTAGCTTACGACGTTTTTGATGTAGTTGTTGTCCTTGAGGCGACCCTCAATCTTGAACGAGACGACGCCCGCATCTATGAGCTCTCCGATGCGCTCCGAGAGGTCGAAGTCCTTGACCGAAAGTAAGTGCTTGCCGCTGATGAGCTTCTCGCCACGCTCCGTCACGAGGTCGTAGGTTAGGCGGCAGGGCTGTGAGCACTCGCCACGGTTTCCCGAGCGCGTAGACTGCGAGCGCGAGAGGTAGCAACGACCGCTGTGTCCCACACATATCGCGCCGTGGATGAAGCACTCGAGGTCGACGGTCGTAGCCTCGCGTATGGCGCGTATCTCGTCTATCGATAGGGCACGCTCCAAGATGACGCGCGAAAAGCCACTCTCCTCGAGGAAGTGTGCCCCCTCGGGCGTCATGTTGTTCACCTGCGTTGAGGCGTGCAGCTCCACGGGGAGGTTCATCTCGCGGTAGGCCATATCCTGCACAATAAGGGCGTCGACGCCAATATCTATTAGGCGGCGTGCCAACGCCTCGGCATCCTTGAGCTCGCGCTCGTAGAGTATGGTGTTGAGCGTGACAAATACCTTAACGCCAAACAGATGGGCGTAATCTACCACACGTGCTATGTCGTCTGTGGAGTTTGTAGCGCCACGGCGTGCTCCGAAGTTGCTTGCACCGATGTATAGGGCATCGGCGCCGCAGTCTATAGCGGCGATGGCAGCCTCGTAGTCGCGCGCGGGCGACAGTAGCTCGATATATCGTTTGTGGTTGGTCATATCATGGTATATAATGCACAAAGGTATAAAATTTTGGGGATACAAAGTACAATGTTTGCGATAAAGTTGTATCTTTGTCATTTGAAAAAGGAAAAACACAAAGACTATGCTTACACTAAAGCAATTGCGCGATAATAAGGAGGAGGCCATTCGCCGCCTCGCAAAGAAGGGTGTCGACGCAGCACCCATCATCGCTCGCATCGAGGAGCTCGACGACAAGCGTAAGGCTCTCCAGGCGGAGCTCGACAACTGTCTTGCACAGCAGAATGCCGCAGCCAAGCAGATTGGCGCCCTTATGGGTAAGGGCCTCAAGGAGGAGGCCGAGGCCAAGAAGCAGGAGGTGGCAGGACTCAAGAGTCGCTCCAACGAGCTCAAGGAGGAGTCGGAGCGCGTGGCTGTAGAGCTTCAAAACCAGATTGTCTTGCTCCCCAACTTCCCCGCAGAGATAGTGCCCGAGGGACGCACAGCCGAGGACAACGTTGTGGTAAAGCTCGTGGAGAACTACACCGAGATTCCTGGCGAGGCATTGCCACACTGGGAGCTTGCCAAGAAGTACGACATCATCGACTTCGACCTTGGCGTGAAGATTACGGGTGCTGGCTTCCCCGTATACAAGGGCAAGGGTGCTCGTCTGCAGCGTGCCCTTATCAACTACTTCTTAGACTGCAACACACGCGCTGGATATCAGGAGGTTGAGCCCCCAATTATGGTAAACGAGGCGTCGGGCTTTGGCACAGGTCAGCTCCCCGACAAGGAGGGTCAGATGTACCACGCCACGGCTGATGGCTTCTACCTTGTGCCCACAGCCGAGGTGCCCATCACCAACATCTTCCGCGATGTAATCCTCGAGCAGAGCGAGCTACCCGTGAAGATAACAGCCTACACTCCCTGTTTCCGTCGCGAGGCGGGCTCGTATGGTAAGGATGTGCGCGGCCTGAACCGTCTGCACCAGTTCGATAAGGTGGAGATCGTGCAGGTGGCACACCCCGACAACTCTTACGAGGCACTCGACGCTATGGTGGCACACGTGGAGTCTATCGTGGCATCGCTGGGATTGCCCTACCGCATCTTGCGCCTTTGTGGCGGCGATATGTCGTTCACCTCGGCACTAACATACGACTTTGAGGTCTACTCCGAGGCACAGAAGCGCTGGTTGGAGGTGTCGTCAGTATCTAACTTCGAGTCGTTCCAGGCAAACCGCCTCAAGCTGCGCTACCGCGACGATAATCGCAAAACACAGCTCGCACATACGCTAAATGGCTCGTCTCTTGCATTGCCACGTATCGTAGCTGCACTGCTCGAAAACAACCAAACCGAGGAGGGAATTCGCATCCCCGATGTATTAATTCCCTACACAGGCTTTGATTTTATAAAATAATTCGTATATTTGCATTGTAAATCGTAACAGAGTACAAACACATCATTAAAAACTAAGTAATATGGCTTACAAAATTTCTGAAACTTCTTGCGTTGCATGTGGTACATGTATCGACGAGTGCCCCGTTGAGGCTATCTCAGCAGGTGATGTTTATGTAATCGACCCCAGCAAGTGCATCGACTGCGGTACTTGCGCTGGCGTTTGCCCTTCAGAGGCTATCGCTCCCGAGGCATAATCTAAATCCAACGGGTTTTTATTTGGGGCTGTCCTGTATGGGGCGGCCCTTTATTGTGGTAGTATAATGAAGCAACCAATAGACTCCATAGTAATAATAGGTGCCACCTCGGGCATCGGGCGCGCTGTGGCGGAGAGGTTCGCCAAGGAGGGTGTGCGCATAGGTATCGCGGGACGCCGAGAGGAGCGACTACGTGAACTACAAGAGCGCTATGGTGCTGAGCGCGTGGCATATAGGGTGATGGATGTGACCCAGGACGATGCCGCTGAGAGGTTAGTGGAGCTATGCGAGGAGGTGGGTGAGCCCGATGTGTTGCTCTACGCCTCGGGTATAGGGCGCCAGAACCCAGAGCTGGAGGAGGAGATGGAGATAGGTATCATAAAGACCAACTGCGAGGGCATGGTGCGCATAGTAGACAGATTTATAAACTGGGTGAAGCGCAACCCCGCATACAACGATAAGCATCGTGCGCACGTAGCCGTAATAAGCTCATTAGCAGGGACTAAGGGAATGGGGCCAGCACCAGCATACTCGGCGACAAAGAGCATGCAGAGCGCCTACCTCGTAGCACTGGCGCAGCACATACGTATGTATCACATCCCCGTGACGGTGGGTGACATACGCCCAGGATTCGTCGCTACGGAGATACTAAATCCCGAGAAGCACTACCCCATGATGATGACAGTGGAGGAGGCAGCCAACCATGTAACACGCTCATTAGTAGGGCGTAAGCGTGTGACTACGTTTGACTGGCGATACAGGCTTATAGGAGTGTTGTGGCGCATGATACCGCGTGCGCTGTGGGAGCGAATGACATTCGTGCGTAACTAATTTATACCAATTTGAGGTCGCATAGGCTAATTATGCAAATTTTTAAGTAACTTTGTCGCATACTTATTTATAATATATAGCTGCAAGCAACGATGAAAAGGATTATATACATAGCAGCATTCGTGGCACTCGTCATGGCCATCGGTGGTGTATCGTGCGTGGAGGATAGAGAGTTTATCCTGCCTGAGCAGACGACGCCTGGTGAGGATGACGGCAAGGGTGACGAGGGAGGCACTGAGGATGATGGCAAGGGTGATGAGGGTGGCACCACAGAGAATCCTCCCGTCAACAACGACTATCCCGACACCTCATGGGCGGCGGGTGAATTGGACTGGGTATTCGACATGAACGCTGTCCCCGAGATACATATATCGGTGACTGAGGATGAGTGGAACACGCTCCTTAAGGAGTATGACCGCGACAGCAACACCGCAGCGTACATCCACTGCGATGCCGAGTTTAAGTCGAAGGGCGAGACCCACAACTTCGTGGATGCAGGACTGCGCCTCAGGGGTAACACCTCGCGTGTGCGACCAGAGGGTAATGGTGGCGAGATGCACAAGCGCGACAATGCCGACTGGCACCACTGCCACTTTATGCTCAACCTGCGCAAGTATCAGAAGGATGATGCCCATGAGCTGCACAACGTGCGTAAGCTCCACCTAAAGTGGCACAAGGATGACCGTGCCTACTGCCGCGAGCTATACTGCTACGACCTCTTCCGTCGCTTCGGCATATGGACGGCCCCATATAGCTCATACTGCCGTCTGTGGATACACGTAGAGGGCGATAAGGAGGCAGCATACTACGGTGTGTATGAGATGATTGAGGCCATAGATGATAAGTATGTGAAGAAGCGTAAGGAGCTCTTCGGCGACCACCAGCACAACCTATGGAAGTGTCGCTGGGGTGCTACGCTCAACTACAACGACATGAACAACGTCTCGATAAGCGTAGATGACGGCTCGGGCAACAACTACACCTACGAGCTAAAGTCGAATACCGAGAACTTCGAGGCAGCAAAGGAGCAGTTAAGGGAGTTTACCAAGAACCTCACGCAGCGTACAGGGCAAGACTTCCACGACTGGATAGCCTCGGTATGCGACGTGCGTCTGCTGCTGCGCACCTATGCCGTGAATGTCACCGTGGGCATGTGGGACGACTACTGGAACAACTGCAACAACTACTACATCTACTTCAACTCGTCGGATAAGAACAACTACAAATTCTTCTTCATCCCCTACGACTACGATAATACGCTTGGCACATCGAGCAATTGCGGCGTGCAGAGCGATTCGGGACGTCAAGACCCTCTAAACTGGGGTGATACGGGGCGTAACCCGCTTATAGGCAAGCTGTTGCAGTATGACGACTACCGCAAGATATACATCGAGGCACTTAAGGAGCTTGTCGACCCTGCTAATAACCTCTTCTACTACCAGGCATCCATCGACCGCATCAACGGCTGGCATGCGATGATTCGCGACTATGTGGTGAACGACACCGAGGAGGATTGCGAGATTAAGGACCGCCCTGCAAAGTGGGGTAACATCTACGACTACCGCATATTGGATGCAGCCTCGTCGATGAACTTCTTCAAGGTCAAGGCAGAGACTATTAACAACCTATAACAGAGCTAATTATATCACGAAAATGAGAAAGATTCTTCTACTAATTATAGGCATCGCGGCCATGACCGTTGGTGCGAGTGCAGCATCGCCTGCGGGCAGCTACGATGAAGAGCTTGCAGGGCGCAACGGCAGCTTCACAGCAGTAAAACCCCAGGTGGAGGTCAACGTGGGATATGTCACTGGCGGTAAGCTCAACACCAAGAGCTTCGGTAGGCTCAACACCAACCTCTCACGCCCCTATGTCGAGGCGATATTTGGTGCGCGCCTTAACGACTACCTCTTTGCGGGTGTGGGCGTGGGTGTGCAGTATGCCTATGGTGAGTGCAAGCTCGTTGGCATAGCCACCCCCAATGCTCCTGAAACGTGGGGTACGGTGGGCATACCCATCTACCTGAATATCAAGGGTTGCTACCCCGTGTCGCGAATATTTACGCCATATATCTCGGTGAGCCTCGGTGGCGACGTCATCGTGGCGTCGAACTTCGCACGCGAGGGCTACGGCAAGATTCGTGGTGGCCTGCTGATGAAGTTTGGTGCGGGTGTAACCATCTCGCGCTTCAACCTTGGCCTCGGCCTGTCGTCGCAGAGCTTGGAGTGGAAGAGCCCTGCGGGTGTAACCAACTTCAAGGCGGGAACAAACGCCTTCTACATAGAGGCGGGCGTAGCGTTCTAACGGTGGTAAAATATAGAAATGAGAGAGGCTGACTAATTGATAGTCAGCCTCTTAGTGTTTAGGTGGGGTGGATAGTACGTTATCTGTAGCTGTACTTGCCCTCGGTGAGCTCCTCTATCGAGAGGCTCTCGTAGATGATGGTGTAGCCGCCATAGGCGTAGTCGCTCTTGCCGTGGGTCTCCTCCTCGAACAGGAGGCCGAGGTTGTTGTCCTTCTGCCAGATCATAGTGGAGTAGGCAGAGTTCAACTTCGTAACCTGCAATACGCCATCCCAGTCGCGGGCAAGCTCGTAGGGCGAGATGTAGTCGTCAATCTCCGAGGCGAGCTCTTTGTAGTATATACCCACGTTGGCACGCTGTGGTCCTAAGGGTATCGACTGCAAGAGGAGGTACATCTCCTTATTGTCGGCAGTGCGGATGACGGGTAGAATTAGAACCTCGCCATTTGTAGAGTTGTCGAGGGCAGTGACGCCGTTGTTGTTAGCCCCCGAGAACTGAGCCTCGTCCCACGAGCCTGTGCCTGAGGCTACATCGCTGAAGGTGAAGATGTTGTAGTAGCGACCGCCGTTGTAGCGTGAGCTGATTAGAATATTTCCGTTGGGTAGCTCCTCGACCTTAGGCTCGTCGGCAGTGCGGTAGACGGCAGGTTCATTTATGTCGCCAAGCACGCTCCAGCTACCACCAAAATCGTCTGAGAAGAGGACATAATTCATGTGGTTGGCACTCTTATCACGTACCAATACGGCGCAATAGAGGCGGTAGTGGCTGCCCGCCTTTACGGTAGAGCTCTGCATGATGCGTCCCGATGCCACGAACATAGAGCGCACAGGGCCGTATGTCGAGGCGTCGAACTGCGAGTAGATAGTCTCGGCAATATCCTCGGGCTCGCTCCACGTCTGTCCACCATCCTCGGAGTAGAAGCGTGCGATGCACTGGTGGAGGTTGCGTGTGCCGTTCTGGAACGAGACATTACCCGCGCAGCTGAGCAGGAGGACTCTGTTGGACTCCCTATCTGCCACAATGCAGGGGTCGCCATAGCCTACGCTCATAAAGTCGGTAGCCTTGTCGCCCTTACCCTCGATGAGGGGCTTTACCTCGCTCCAGGTGTGTCCGTGGTTGTCGGAGATGGCATAGTGTAGGTCGATGCGGCCATAGTTGGTGACGCCGATGTCGGTGCCGCTATGGCGGTAGTCGGCAACAGCGATAAGTCGTCCCGAGGGGGTTACTGCAAGCGACGGAATGCGGTATGGTATGTCGTTGGGGTTGAGCAACTCGAACAGCTCATATCGCTCGGCAGTGGGGTGAGTGATAGGCTTCGTGCCATTGTCGGGCTTCGTGCCGCTATTGGGTTCATCGCTACAGCCACAGGCGAAGCCGAGAGCTACGCATACCAAAAGGCTTGTTAGCAGTGTGTTGATTCTCATAGTTTTAGGGTTGTGGGTTACTTGCGATAGGTGTAGTATGCACCAGCCTGGCAGGTGGGCATAAGCACGATGTCGTTGACGTTCATGTGTGCGGGGAGTGAGAGCATCCAGGCTATAGCCTCGGCAATATCCTCGCCCTGCAATGCCTCGACACCCCTATATACGCCTGCTGCACGCTCCTTGTCGCCATGGAAGCGCACCTCCGAGAACTCCGTCTCGACCATACCGGGGCGCACCTCGCCAACCTTGATGCCCGCAGAGAGCAGGTCGGCACGCATAGCCTGTGATATGGCGTGTACGGCGTGCTTCGAGGCGCAGTATACAGCACCATTCTCGTAGGGCTCAGTGCCCGCGATAGAGCCTATGTTGATGATATGGCCACCCTGGCCCGCCTCGACCATGGCGTGGCTGATAATCTTAGTGACGTAGAGCAGTCCCTTGACGTTGGTGTCAATCATAGCGTCCCAGTCGCGTGAGTCGCCACGGTCGATATGCTCCAAGCCCGCAGCGAGACCCGCGTTGTTGACAAGGATGTCGACGCGACCCAGTGGCGTGAGGTGCTCGATGCACTCAGCCTCGCTGCGTACGTCGAAGTTAAGCACCTGACATACAGCACCCTTAGCCTCTACCTCAGTTTTAAGTGCCTCGAGGCGCTCCATGCGGCGGCCAGTGATGATAATCTCGGTGTCGGGGGCGGCAAGTCGTAGTGCCGTGGCGCGACCTATGCCCGACGTCGCACCTGTGATAAGTATTCGCTTCATATTATGAGTAGTTTTGTTCTCGGTTCTCTATCTCATTTAGCAGAGCCTCCTCGTCGTAGCCGCAGTCGTGGTATAGCTCCGCGGGCTTGCCATGCTCTACGAAGGTGTCCTCTATGCCGAGGGTGATAACTCTTGTATTGTAGCCGCCGCGTGCAAGGTGGGCAGCAACAGCCTCGCCAACACCGCCACGTATGGCGCCATCCTCGATGGTGATAATTCGCGTGAATCGCTTGCCAATCTCATCTAACATCCCCGTATCTAAAGGTTTAGCGTAGCGTAGGTCGTAGACAGCGACGCTACGAGTCGAGCGCTCTGCGGCGCGTAGTGCCACGTTTGCCATGGTGCCCACGGCGATGATGGCCACATCTCGGCCCTCTCTCAGCTGCTCGCCGCACATATCCACGCCCACAAACTCCGTCTCGCGCCACTCTACGCCCTCGCCAATGCCGCGGGGGTAGCGTATGACCGTGGGGCTGTCGCTCTTAGCTGCCGTGTACATCATCTGGCGGAGCATCCACTCGTTGCGTGGTGCCGCGATGGTGAGGTTGGGCACGCAGCCGAAGTAGGCGAGGTCGAAGGCGCCATGGTGTGTGGCACCATCCTCACCCACGATGCCTGCGCGGTCGAGGCAGAGGACAACGGGGAGGCGTTGCAGCGCCACATCATGGATGACATTGTCGTAGGCGCGCTGCATGAACGAGGAGTAGATGTTGCAGAAGGGGCGTGCTCCCGCCGCTGCGAGGCCTGCCGAGAAGGTCACGGCATGACCCTCGGCGATGCCCACATCGAAGCAACGCTCGGGGAGCTCCCTCATCATGATGTTCATAGAGCACCCCGAGGGCATGGCGGGCGTGATGCCCACAATGCGCTTGTCGCGCTTAGCTAACTCCAAGAGCGTCTCGCCAAAGACATCCTGGTAGCGGTCGGCGGGGTATGTTGTCGTCGTGCGCTCACCTGTGGCGAGGTTGAAGCGTCCAGGGGCGTGCCATGTTGCGGGGTCACGCTCGGCGGGGTCGTAGCCCTTGCCCTTGCGTGTCTTGATATGTAGCAGCTTGGGGCCTCCTATGCTCTTGAGGCTGCGTAGCGTATTTACGAGCTCCTCGATGTTGTGGCCGTCGACGATGCCGAAGTATCGGAAGTTGAGGCTCTCGAAGAGGTTGCTATTTTTGAGTAGTCCCTGCTTCACGGCGTTGCCCGTGGTGCGTGCCATGCGTAGCAGGCGTGGCGTCTTAGATAGCGCACGCCATGCCGAGCCCTTGAGCGAGTTGTATAGCTTCGAGGTGGACATGCGAACAAGATAGCGGTCGAGGGCGCCCACAGGCTTGTCTATAGACATCTCGTTGTCGTTGAGGATGACGAGGATGTCTGTCGACTTCGAGGCTCCTGCGTTGTTTAGTCCCTCAAAGGCGAGGCCTCCCGTAAGAGCACCATCGCCGATGACTGCAACGACGTGATTATTAGTGTTTTGCAGCTCCATGGCCTTGGCTATGCCGAATGCTGCAGATATGCTCACCGAGGAGTGTCCTGCGCCAAAGCTGTCGTAGGGGCTCTCCTCACGGCGTGGAAAGCCACTTATGCCCCCACGCTTGCGGTTGCTAAGAAAGGCCTCGCGGCGCCCTGTGATAATCTTGTGGGCGTATGCCTGGTGTCCCACATCCCATACGATGCGGTCCTCGGGGGTGTTGTAGACGTAGTGTAGTGCCACGGTGAGCTCCACGGTGCCGAGGCTCGAGCCGAGATGTCCAGGGTTTGTGGCGCAACACTCCAATATGTAGTGACGTAGCTCCTCGGCGTAGCTCTTAAGCTCCGCTACCGAGAACTTGCGCATATCCTCAGGCGTGTCTACCGCCGTAAGGTATTTGTATTCAGGAGTTTCCGTCATGATTAGTCGCTGTTATATTCAAGAATAGTGCCATACCTATCCGCGGGGTGTAACCCTTTGGGTTACGCGGGTGGGGGATATTCAAGTTACAAATATAACGATTTTTTTTGAAAGAGCAAGCAGACTCGGTGGGTTAGTTAAGACGGGTAGTGAAAAGCAGCGTATGCAACCACAATAGTGGAACAATATAGAATGTTATAAAATTTTTCGTTGATGTGTTAGATTTACGCAATGATAACTCTCTATGTATACAAACGATATAATGCTGGATATCAGCAGGCCATTTTAACAAATGCGTACAACCCATAATTGATTAACACCATAAACACACATACTACTATGAGATTCGAACTTAGATCAGGAGAGGTGCTTTTGCAGAAGGAAGAGGGTATAACATGTGGTGAGAACATGACTGAAACCACATGTGGCACACTATATCTCACCAACCAGCGAATTGCGTTTGCTGTGTTGTCGGGCGCAAAGAGACTAATAAGTGAGTTTTTCCCCATCTTCGCTGGTAACGACATAGTGTGGGAGGCAAATCTCAACGAGATTACGAAACTTGGCCAGAGAATTAGTCGCATGTTTGTAGCACGTGCCATATGGACACCCACGGCCACATATAGCTTTGTAGTCAATGGTGGAGCATGGCCATCGCGCATTAGGGATGCTGTAGATAGCGCCCGAAAGAGAGAGAACGCCTCGTAGGTTTTGCCGCAGGGGTGTCGTGAAGAATATAAAAACTGTTGTTGACGCGCCAGATGGCTTTGTTGTTGAGTAAGCTATCCAAAGTCGATTGAGAATATATAACGTAAAGTCTACATCGTTAGGGTTTGCCCTAACGATGTTCATTTCTGATTAGTTGGGTTGTCATTATTAGCGCAGCGAAGAATTTGGTAATCTGTGCGATAGTATCATTCATCTTTCATCTTTACTCTCGTCAGGCCCCTTCGACTGCGCTTCGCTACGCTCAGGATGACCCGCACATACAAACATGCCCACTCCTCTGTTTGCGGGTATTATTTTTAATACCCACTCCCTGTCCGCTCCTATTCCATTCCTCTCTCGCATCCCATTCTACTTTCTCGCTCCTCTCTCAAAAAAATATTGCGTTTTCTTAGCTTTTTTGGTTTAATTTTGTTATCTTCGCGTTTGATTACTGCTTTTTTATAATTTATGCTAAATTATGGCTACTTCGAAATACAAGCGAATACTGCTCAAGCTTAGCGGCGAGTCGTTGCAGGGCAAGCAGAACTATGGTCACGATGTGGAGGTGCTTAACGCCTATGCCACACAGATTAAGACCATCCACGAGATGGGCGTAGAGATAGGCATCGTTATCGGCGGCGGCAACATCTTCCGTGGCATCCAGGGTGCTGGCCGTGGCTTCGACCGCGTGAAGGGCGACCAGATGGGTATGCTCGCAACCATCATCAACTCCCTCGCGCTACAGTCGGCATTAGAGTCGGCAGGCGTTAAGTGCAGGGTGTTAACATCCATACGCATGGAGCCCATCGGCGAGTACTACTCCAAGGCTAAGGCCCTCGAGTACCTCGAGGCGGGATATGTCGTCATCATCGGCGGCGGCACATCCAACCCCTACTTCTCGACAGACACAGCCTCGGCACTCCGCGGCATCGAGATTGAGGCAGACATCATGTTCAAGGGCACGCGCGTAGATGGCATCTACACCGCCGACCCCGAGAAGGACCCCACGGCGACAAAGTTCGACACCATCACCTTCGACGAGGTGCTGGCACGCCGCCTCAAGGTCATGGACCAGACGGCATTCACGCTATGCAGGGAGAACCACCTCCCCCTCGTAGTCTTCGACATGGACAGCGTGGGCAACCTCGAGCGTGTTATCCGCGGCGAAAACATCGGCACGGTAGTGACAGAGTAGCGAGAGGGCAGAGAGAGGAGAGAGACAACAGAGACAACAGAGAGACAACAGAGACAACATAGAGAGGGCAGAGGCAACACGGAAACCTCCCCCTTGTCATCCTGAGCGGAGCGCAGCGTAGTCGAAGGATCTGCCGAGAGCAAAGAGATTCGCACTGATTACCAGATTCTTCACTTCGTTCAGAATGACAGAGAGAGAACAGAGACAACGCGGAAAACGCACACCGCCCTCCCTGAACCTCCCTGAAAATATTGCTAATTATTAATTAAATTATTTCTATACTATGGCAGAGACTAAACACAAGAACCGTGGCTCAATTGCTACACTGTTGACAATCCTTGTGGTGCTTGTTGCATCACCGCGCTCATCGTAATGTGGCCCACTGAGACAGAGCCCACCGAGACAACACAAAATAGTGAGACTGATACCGAGGAGGTAGGTGTCGAGGATGAGGTGGCAGCCGCTACGCTTATCTTCGCGGGCGACAAGGCCCCCGATTTCAGCGTGCAGATGCTCGACGGCAGCCGCGTGATACTATCACGCACAGAGGGTAAGCCCACCTTGCTAATATTCTGGGCTACATGGTGTTCGCCCTGTCGTGAGGAGCTGGCACACCTGCAGGAGGGCATTATCGACGTCTATGGCGACAGCATCCGCGTGCTCCCCATCTCGCGTGGCGAGAAGCGCGAGGTGGTAGAGGCATTTATAGACCAGATGGGCTACACCTTTAACGTGGGTCTCGACCCCGACCAGAAGGCATATAGCAATTATGCCACCAACTTCATCCCCCGCTGCTTCGTCATCGAGGCTAACGGCAACGTGCTATACTCGGGTGTAGGCTACGATGAGAGCGTAGCCCAGGAGGTGCGCGACGCCCTCGATGCAGCACTTGCAAAGAAGATGTAATAAATTAAACGACATAGAGTTATGGATACTAAGACTATTCTAAATGAAACTACCGACCGCATGCAACGTGCTGTCGACCACCTTGTTGAGGAGCTGTTGAACATACGCGCAGGCAAGGCCTCGGTAAATGTTCTCAACGGCGTATTTGTTGACTACTACGGCTCGCAGACCCCTGTGTCGGGTGTTGCCAGCGTCACGGTGCCCGATGCTAAGACGGTGCTTATCCAACCATGGGATAAGAATATGATTCGCCTCATTGAGAAGGCCATCATCGACTCGAACATCGGCCTCACTCCCTCGAACAACGGCGAGCATATCCGCCTCTCTATCCCCCCTCTCACTGAGGAGCGCCGTAAGGAGATTGTTAAGAAGGTGAAGGCTGAGGGTGAGACCGCACGCATAAGCCTGCGTAACGCTCGCCGCGATGCTGTGGAGGCCTTCAAGAAGGCCCAGAAGGAGGGTATGAGCGAGGATGAGCAGAAGGATGGCGAGGCACAGGTGCAGAAGCTCCTCGAGAAGTTCACCAAGCTGCTCGATGCCGAACTCGACAAGAAGGAGAAAGAGGTCATGACAGTGTAAAGAGAGATCAGAGAGGAGAGAGAGGATAGAGAGAGAAAAGAGACAACAGGGACAACAGAGAGACAACGTGAAAACCTCCATTCTTTTGTCATCCTGAGCGGAGCGCCACTCCCCCTTTGTCATCCTGAGTGTAGCCCCCCCCTTGTCATCCTGAGCGGAGCGCCTCCCTCTTTGTCATCCTGAGCGGAGCGCAGCGTAGTCGAAGGATCTGCCGAGAGCAAAGAGATTCGCACTGATTACCAGATTCTTCACTTCGTTCAGAATGACAGGGAGAGAGCAGAGAGCGCAGAGCCAACGCGGAAAACGCACTACGCCCTCCCTGAAAACTCTCTAAAACTCCCTGAAACTCCCTGAAAACCCTCTAAACAACAAAAATAAAATTCTAAAACCTAAAACTATAACAATATGAGAAAACTACTTCTCGGTGACGAGGCTATTGCACAGGCTGCTATCGACGCAGGCTTGTCGGGCGTATATGCCTACCCTGGTACTCCGTCAACCGAAATTACTGAGTTCATTCAGCTACGCGAGGAGAAGCGTGGCGAGGCTGCTGACAAGATTTGCTGCCGCTGGGCTACCAACGAGAAGACCGCCATGGAGGGCGCTCTCGGTATGTCGTATATGGGTAAGCGTGCCCTTGTCTGCATGAAGCATGTGGGTATGAACGTCGCTGCCGACCCCTTTGTTAACTCGGCGATGACCGGTGTTAATGGTGGCTTGGTTGTTGTGGCTGCCGACGACCCCTCTATGCACTCGTCGCAGAACGAGCAGGACTCGCGCTTCTATGGCAAGTTCGCGTTGCTGCCCATCTTCGAGCCCTCATCACAGCAGGAGGCCTACGACATGACCCGTGCAGCTTTCGAGCTCTCGGAGGCTGTTAAGCTCCCCGTGCTTATGCGCGTAACCACACGTATGGCACACTCGCGTGCTGTTGTCAACCTCACCGACGAGCCCCGCAAGCAGAACGAGATTAGCCGTCCCGAGGATGTGCGTCGCTGGATTCTGCTGCCCGCATTCGCTAAGAAGCGCTATGTGGAGCTTCTTGCACAGCAGGACGACCTTATGAAGGCATCGTTGGAGTCTAAGTACAACTTCTACCGCAAGGGCTCAAAGCCCGAGCGTGGCGTAATCTGCACAGGTATCGCCTACAACTACTACATGGAGAACGTAGCTAACGCCGAGGAGCGTAGCATCTTGAAGGTGTCGCAGTATCCTCTGCCCGTGGCACTCATCGAGAAGATGGTCGAGGATGGCGCCAAGGAGATTCTCGTCATGGAGGAGGGCCAGCCCGTAGTCGAGGAGATGGTACGTGCCATCGTGCCCTCTACTGTTGAGGTCAAGGGCCGCTTGACTGGCGACCTGCCACGTGTTGGCGAGCTCAACCCCGACTCTGTACGTAAGTCGTTGGGTATGGAGGCTTTGGCGAACTTGGATGCTGACGACATCGTTGTAGCACGTCCCCCCGCATTGTGCCAGGGTTGCGGTCACCGCGATATGTATAAGGCGTTGAATGAGGTTGCTGCCGAGTATGAGAATCCCCGCATCTTCGGTGATATCGGCTGCTACACACTTGGTGCATTGCCCCCATTCCAGGCATTGCACGCCTGCGTAGAGATGGGTGCATCTATCACCATGGCTAAGGGTGCTTCAGATGCTGGTCAGTTCCCCGCATTCGCAGTTATCGGCGACTCTACCTTCACCCACTCGGGTATCACAGGCCTTTTGGACTGCGTGAACTCTAACGCAAACGTGGTTGTTGTCATCTCGGATAACCTCACCACGGGTATGACTGGTGGTCAGGACTCTGCTGGTACTGGCAAGTTGGAGGATATATGTAAGGGTGTTGGCGTCAAGCCCGAGCACGTACGCGTAGTTGTGCCCCTGCCTAAGAATATGGAGGAGATTAAGAACACCATCCGCGAGGAGATTGAGTATAAGGGTGTATCTGTCATCATCCCCCGCCGTGAGTGTATCCAGACAGCTAAGCGTCATGCCAAGGCACGTGCTGCTGCTGCAAAGAAGGAGTAAGTCCGCTAACAACTAAATAATAAGAAGCAACTATGAAGAAAGATATTATTTTGGCAGGTGTCGGCGGACAGGGTATTCTGTCGATTGCCACAGTCATCGGTGAGGCTGCTATGGCCGAGGGCTGGAACATTAAGCAGGCTGAGGTTCACGGCATGAGCCAGCGTGGCGGTGATGTGCAGAGCAACCTGCGCCTCTCTACCGAGCCTATCGCTTCGGACCTTATCGCCAAGGGTGGTGCCGACATCATCATCTCATTGGAGCCTATGGAGGCATTGCGCTACTTGGAGTACCTCAAGAAGGATGGCTGGGTGGTTACCTCTAACGTGCCTTTTATTAATATCCCTAACTACCCCAACGAGGAGGAGCTGAACAAGCACCTCGCGGCACTGCCCAACTGCGTGTCGCTCAATGTTGAGGAGTTGGCTAAGGAGGCAGGTGCGCCACTTCAGGCTGCCAACATGGTGTTGTTGGGTGCTGCCATCCCTATGCTCGACATCGAGTTCGAGAAGATTGAGGCAGGCATCCGCCGCATCTTCGCACGTAAGGGCGAGGAGGTCATCGAGAAGAACCTCGCTGCGGTGCGTGCTGGTTACAACAACTCTATTAAGAAGTAGCATATGGATCGTCCATTAGATAAACAGACCGTCGATAACATCTGTATCGCCAATGGTCTGCGCAATGCCAAGGAGCTTGGTGCTGCCTCTATCCGTCAGTTTGTGAGCGTGGTTAAGGACATCGAGGCGAAGATGGGTGTCGAGTACATCCGTATGGAGATTGGTGAGCCAGGTCTCCCCGCCGAGATGATAGGTATCGAGGCTGAGCACGAGGCTTTGTTGGCGGGTGTCGGCTCTAAGTACCCCTTGATTACAGGCATCGAGCCTCTTATCAAGGAGGCATCGCGCTTCGTCAAGGCCTTTATCAACCTCGACATTCCTCCCGTATGCTTCGTGCCTACGGTGGGCTCTATGCAGGGTGCCTTTGCAGCGTTTATGGCATTGAGCCAGATGCGTGCCGACCGCGACACCATCCTCTTTATCGACCCAGGCTTCCCTGTGCAGAAGATGCAGTGCAAAGTGCAGGGCGTGCGCTACGAGTCGTTCGACGTCATCGACTTCCGTGGCAAGGCCTTGGAGGCGAAGTTGGAGGAGGTGCTCTCTTCGGGCCGCATCAGCGGTATGATCTACTCTAACCCCAACAACCCCACATGGATGTGCCTGACGGAGGAGGAGTTGGAGATTATCGGCCGCATGGCTACGAAGTACGACGTCATCGTTATCGAGGACCTCGCATACCTCAATATGGACTTCCGCGAGGATAGGTCTAAGCCCTTTGAGCCTCCCTACCAGCCATCTGTTGCTCGCTATACGAACAACTGCATGCACCTGTTGTCGGGCTCTAAGATGTTCTCGTATGCAGGTCAGCGTATCGCCGTGGTTGCATTGAACCCCGCTCTTGCCGACCGCTGCTACGAGGGCTTTGCCCAGCGCTATGGCAACGATGGTCAGTTCCGCCGCAACTTTATCTTCAACATCCTCTACGTACTCTCGTCGGGTGTGCCACACTCGGCACAGTATGCCTTGGCAGCGATGTTCCGCGCCGCTTCGGATGGCAAGCTCAACTACGTGGAGCACACGCGCGAGTATGCACGTCGTGCGCAGCGCGTGAAGGAGATTATGGTCAAGAACGGCTTCCATATCGTCTACGATAAGGACTGCGACCAGGATGTGTCGGACGGCTTCTTCTTCACCTTTGGTTATAAGGATATGACAGGCGAGCAGCTTATCAACAAGCTTATCTACTACGGTATCTCGGCCATCACGCTCGCACCTACGGGCAGTACCCGTCAGGGCTTGCGCGGCTGCGTGTCGATGATTTCGGATTATCAGTACGACGAGCTCGATAGGCGATTGCACTTGTTCAGCCAGGATTACTAATAAATATAGGGCTGCCCGCTTAAGGACAGCCCTTTATAAACAGATTACGCGTATATGAAATTAGTTAGTGCGGCTGATGCCGTGAAACTTATCAAGTCGGGTGACTCGGTCTTCATCCAGGGCTCGACATCTATCCCCGAGGTCTTGGTGCAGGCCATGACCGACCGTGCTCCGGAGCTTCGCGGCGTTAAGGTCTACTCGGCCTTTGCTATTGGACGCTTCGATGCCCCCTATGCTAAGGCTGAGCTTCGCGACTCTTTTGAGCCATTGAGCTTCTTCGTTGCCAACAACCTACGTAACGCCATCAAGGAGGGTGTTGCGCAGACCATCCCCGCCTTCTTGGGCGAGATTCCCTTCCTCTTCCGTTCGGGCCAGGTGCCTTTGGACGTTACTCTGTTGAACGTCTCTGAGCCCGATGAGGATGGCTACTGCTCGTATGGTATCTCTGCCGATTTGGCTTTCTCGGCTGCCGAGTGCTCTAAGATAATCATCGCGCAGGTGAATAAGTATATGCCTCGCACCTTCGGTGACCCCGTTATCCATGTCTCGAAGATTGACGCTATGGTGCGCGGTGACGAGCCCCTCGTGGAGCTTCCCATAGCTGTCCCCAACGAGGTGGAGCGTGCTATAGGTAACTATATCGCCGCCGAGATTCCCGATGGTGCCACCTTGCAGATTGGCGTGGGCGGTATTCCCAACGCTGTGCTCGACGCTCTGCACGACCATAAGCACCTCGGCCTACACACCGAGGCTATGACCGATGGCGTTGTACCCCTTATCCAGAAGGGTATCATCGACAACTCGCTTAAGAAGCTCTACCCTGGTCAGTCTTTGGCTTGTCTCTGCCTTGGTAGCCAGCGCTTGTACGACTACCTCGACGGCAACCGCGATGTTGTCATCCGCGACGTGGCGTGGACCAACGACCCGCAAAATATCCGCCAGAACCCCAAGGTTATGGCCGTGAACTCTGCTATCGAGATAGACCTTACGGGTCAGATTTGCGCCGACAGTATCGGTGAGCGCATCTTCTCGGGCGTAGGTGGCCAGCACGACTTCATGTATGGCGGTGCCTTATCGGAGGGCGGTAAGTGCTTTATTGCGCTACCTTCTATCACTAATAAGGGTCAGTCGAAGATTGTGCCTACCCTCACCAAGGGTGCTGGTGTCGTAACCACCCGCTTCCAGGCGCAGTATATCGCCACCGAGCACGGTATCGTCTACCTACGCAATAAGTCGCTTGCCGAGCGTGCCAAGTTGCTCATCTCTATTGCCGACCCCTCAGTCCGTGAAGAGCTGGAGCGTGCTGCGGTGGAGCGCTTTGGCATAGGCTTTCTTCGCGCATAATATCTTGCGATAAGTGGTCATCTGAGACCTCTCAATCATTGCCCCAAATGGGAACTACGCTGAGTATGACCCATCTGGGGCAATTCCTTAATCGAGGACACAACTACTACCCTCCCGCAAACAACAAAAATAAGAGACCGACTACGAATAGTCGGCCTCTGCAATCTTACTCCTCTGGACTCCCACTAATCAGCCTGCTGCTGTTGCTGCTGCTGTGCTTCGCGTAGTGCACGCGCCTCCTTGCGAATCTTCAGAGGCGTCTTCTTTAGGTACTTACGGCAGAATAGAGCAAAGTGACCATGGTTCGTGAACGAGTACATCTTGATGATGCTCTTCAGGGGCACGTTGGTCTCGGTGAGCAGACGCTCAATCTCTATGATACGCTGCTTCTGCATCCAGCTGTATGGCGTGTCGTTGAACTCCTGCTTGAACATATTGTTGAAGTGCTGAATGCTGAAACCACATATGTCGGCAAGCTCCTCCACGGTCTTCACACGAGGTGCGTTGTTACGTACGAGCGATGCAAACGACTGATTGCGGTCGAAGAGGTTGTAGAACGTACGTAGCTGAATCTGAGGCGTGTAGAAGAATTTGAAGATTACGAACATCTCCTGAATCTTAGCGCTCTGCAGGTGGTTGCAACGCATCGAGTTCTCGAGGTATAGCTTCACCGACTGCAACAACAGGTTCATAGGCTCGTTCATCGCCACCTGCGTGAATTTGTAGTTTATCTTCTTGATTTTGCCCACGATGCTGTTGAACGGAATCATGTCGCATGCAGCACCCGCTGCGATGAAGTGGGCGCGAATAATCTCCACGTCGGTCAGTGCGGTGATGTCGTAGTGGTAGGAGCGGAAACAGAATACGAAGTGACCTTCGCGTACGACGTAGTCGCAGCGCTCCTCAGAGTCGATGTTGAAGCTACCATTAGTAAGGAAGAGCAGGCAGTTGCTGTCGCCACGCTCTATCGCCATTTTCTCACCAGCCTTAAGTGTAATTAACGAGAAACCAGCCTCGGGTTCAAGTGTGTATGAGTGGCACGTTGCCGGGCAATGATTAGACATATATTTGTAGTTTTAGGTTATAATTCAGTCTGTTTCATTTAGATGTATCACTTACAAAAGTAGTTAAAAAAATGATATTCCAAGCATTTTCAGCAAAATATATTAGAAAAATGTGCAAATGTATGTGTTTTGGGGTCTTTTTCGACATCAAAAAGACCCTAAAACTACTGATTTTGAATATTTCACCTTTGATTTGTAGCGCGTGGTTATGGCTCGAAATTACAGCGGAGCATCACCTCTGCGGGGCGTTCGGCCTTAAGGCGTCCAATCATCACATCGAGGTACTCCTGGATGTCGTCGCGCAGACGCTTATATAGGGGGCACGAGGTGTAGTTCTCGTTGTCGAGTAGCACGTCACGTATCGAGCGCAGTGTGTTGGTGTAGTTTTGCAGCTCGTTCTTTAGAGCTACACCCTCGACCTTCGAGCCGTTAATCTTGGCCACGGATAGCTGGCGCAGCTTGTCGCATACGGCCGTAAGCAGCGGCATCGTAACGTTGTCCATAAGCGTATGGCCGTGCATAAAGAGGTAGCAGTTATTCTCCTCCACGCCACGCTTAACAAGCTCTTTACCAAGCGAGTAGACTGCCTCGCACATCTCTGGATTGTCGTGCTCCAAGGCCTGACGCCTACGCTCCACGTTGCGCTGTAGCCATGCTAACGTGCCCTCGCCATTGTTTCTGATGTCGACATAGCCGAGGCGTACCGAGGCGCGGAACTCTGCCAACGTAAAGACACTCTCCGAGGATAGCTGTGCCGAGTGTACGTACCATAGAAATAGCGGGTATATTGCCTTAGAGTAAGCCTCCATAAAGCGCACAAAGTCGAAGATGCGCGTGTCGTTCTTCGTGGCCTTGACGCAGACATTGCGTAGCGATGGCGCGTAGCATAGGTAGTTTTCGGTGGCGTAGGTGTAGGTGTGGAACATGTTGTCGGCGCTGAGCACCTCGCGTGACTGCTCCGTAGCACCATCGAAGAGGTAGTCGAAGTCGGAGTCGACACATAGCAACACACTCTCCTTGTCGGTCTTGCCGAGCATCGACATTAGCACCTTCTTACCCTTGGGCAGGTCGTCGCGGTTGGGCACCGAGATCTCGAAGCGGAGGTATGGGTTGTGGAAGTGGTCGAATATGCCACGCCAGAAGGCCACATCCTCGTAGCCCTCGACATATACATGCACAAGGTGTCGGTCATCTTCGGGAGGTAGTATCTCGGGCAGACGTTCGGGGTTGTAGGCCGTAAGGTCGCGACGGCGGCGACGGTGTCGTTTCTCTGTTTTCATAGCGTAAAGTTATGAATTTTTTTTGTAACTTTGGGGCGTTAAACCGACAATATTACACCTATATACTAAAAAAAGCGTTATGGCAAGTGACTGGAAGGAGCGTTTGGGTGTAGTCTTCTCAACAAACCCCGACTACGCATACAATACCGCCGATGAGGCCGAGACCGAAACCCTCGACCCCGCAAAGCAGAACCTCAAGATATGGCTCGATAGACTCAAGGGTGGCCGTGTGGCTACGGTTGTTCGAGGCTTTGTAGGCAGCAGCGACGACCTCGCAGCATTAGGCAAGGAGCTAAAGAAGAGCTGTGGTGTGGGTGGCACGGCTAAGGATGGCGAGATTATCATCCAGGGTGACCACCGCGACCGCGTCGTAGAGCTGCTTACCAAGGCAGGCTACCGCTGCAAGAAGGCAGGAGGATAGTGCAATGTGATTGCTAATTTGCGATTTTTTTGTATCTTTGCCGGTGGAATGCATACAGTGTTCCGCTAATATGAAACAGACATTAAGACTACTCCCTACATCCTACATCGTTCGCTCGGCGAACGCTCTTAAGCGCAACATCTCAACCAACTGGGAGCAGTAATACCCTAACATATACGTGGCACAGAGTCGTGCCGTAAGCAACTCGTGCGGGTGACCGCATGGGTAGCTGTGTCGTCGTGTCTATGCGTCTAATCAATTCAAATTCAACATATTATGCAAAGTCTAAAACACTTGTTACTACTCACCGTAGTATTGTCGCTCTTTGTCACCTACGATTCGGTGGCGCAGGAGCGTCGCATCCTTAGCTTGGAGGAACTCTTTGCGCTGGCTGAGGAGCAATCCGCTACCATCGACACCAGTCGCAAGGCTGTTGCGGAGGCCGAGGCTGCTGTAGAGGAGGCGAAGACGGGGCGCTATCCCGAGATTGAGCTTACGCTCTCGGCGAGCTACCTCGGTAATGGCACCCTCACCGACCGCGACTTCTCCAACTCTATGGGTGTAAAGATGCCACACTTAGGCAACAACTTCGCAGCCGAGGCGTCGCAGCTAATCTATGGCGGTGGTGCTGTGACCAACAGCATCGCCATGGCACGCCTCCAGGAGGAGATGGCCACGGTCAACCTCGATGCTACGCGCTCGCGTGTCCACTTCATGCTCACGGGCTTCTACCTCGAGCTTGCCAAGATGTATGCCATCATGGATGTCTACGACCGCAACATAGCCCTTGCCGAGGAGCTTATTGCCGACACTGAGGCACGTTGTCGCGAGGGTATGGCTCTCACGAACGACGTCACCCGCCACCGTCTACGCCTCGAGCAGCTTAAGCTTGCGCGTACCGAGGTGGAGAACACCACGCTTATCCTATCGTCGGAGATAGCCACAACCATTGGTCTCGACCCTGCGACCATCATTGTTCCCGACGCTGCGGTGCTGGAGCTCGCCCTGTCGCGTGAGGGTGAGGCCTATTGGCAGGATGTGGCTTCGGATAGCTCACATGAGCTGCGCCGTGGCGAGATTGCTGTGGCTATGGGTGAGCGCGCCGAGGAGCTGGCACGTGCTGAGCGCCGCCCCAGTGTTGCTCTTGTTGCTGCCAACCACTTCGATGGCCCCATCACCATCGAGGTCCCCGTCGTCGACAAGAATTTTAATTATTGGTATGTGGGGGTTGGTGTGTCGTTTAAGCTCTCGTCGCTATATAAGGCTAACCGCACCATCCAGCGCCACGAGCGTGCTACTGAGGTGAGCCGCAGTGAGCTTTCGGACCTACGCGACCGCAAGTCCTTAGATGTGCATGCCGACTATATTCGCTACGAGGAGGGCTACGTGGCAGTGGATACCTACACCACCAATGTGGGCCTCGCGAAGGAGAACTACCGCATCATCGAGACCCGCTACCGCAACGACATGGTGCTTGTTACGGAGATGGTCGATGCTGCCAACCAGCTTCTCGAGGCGGAGCTTCAGCTAACCATCGCCCGCATCGACGTGGTTATGCGCTACCATAAGCTACTATTCACCGCAGGCACAATATAAACCTAATATATAATAATACATAAAGTAATAAAGTAAGACTATTATGACACATCGTACTAAGAAGATTATCTATAATACTATTGCTGTGGTGTTGCTCGGTGGAGCCATCTACTGGGTATGCAGCAAATTCATCCACCTGGGTAATGTGGAGTTTACCGAGAATGCTCAAATTGAGCAGAACATCGTCCCTGTCGATGCCCGCATCCAGGGCTTCGTCAAGGAGGTGCGCTTCGAGGAGTATAGCTACGTAGAGAAGGGCGACACGCTGCTTCTTATCGAGGACTCGGAGTTCGTCTTGCGCCTTGCCGAGGCTGAGGCCAACTACGTGAATGCCACCACGGGTAAGGCGGCTATGAATAACGTCATCTCTACCACCTCGCGTAATATTGCTGTTACTGATGCCCTTATGAGCGAGGCTACCGTGCGCCTTACGAATGCCGAGCGCAACTACAACCGCTTCAAGAACCTCTTGGAGGAGGGTGCCGTTACGCGTCAGCAGTATGACGATGTGGAGACCGAGTATGAGGCAGCTAAGGCTCGCTACGAGGTGCTTGTCAAGCAGCGTGAGAGCATCGAGGCTGTTAGCGACGAGCAGAATACGCGCCTTGGCCAGAACGACGCAGGTATTGCCGTAGCCTCGGCAGCCCTCGACCTCGCCCACCTAAACCTATCGTACACGGTCATCACAGCGCCATGTAGCGGTGTTACGGGACGTAAGGATATACACGTGGGTCAGCTTGTTAACCCTGGTCAGCGCATTGTCGACATTGTGGAAGAGAGCGAGCGTTGGGTTGTGGCCAACTTCAAGGAGAGCCAGATTGCGAATATCAAGCCTGGCTCTGAGGTCATCGTCGAGGTGGATGCCGTGCCTGGCGTAGAGTTTAAGGGTGTCGTGCGCACCATATCGCGAGCTACGGGCGGTAGCATGTCGGTGTTGCCACAGGATAACTCCTCGGGTAACTTCATCAAGATCGAGCAGCGCATTCCCGTCCTTATCGACTTCACGGAGGATAACCGTGCTGAGGACTTAGCTCGCGTGGGCGTAGGTATGAACGTAGAGTGCACCGTTAAGTATTAAGCGATGAGCGGACATCCTATACTACCATTCTCAATCCCGCAGATGAAGGAGTTCGTTCCGAAGGCTCTTCGTCCGTGGATTGTTGTGGTGATGGTCATCGTGGTGCAGCTCTCGGGCGGTGTCTATATGAGTGCTGCGGGCGAGATGGTCGGCTCCACGGCGCTTATGCAGGAGGATATTATGATGGCGGGCTACGCCTCGTTGGTGGGTATGGCACTCTTCTTCCCATCATGTTCCGTCTGCGTAGTGCTGTGCGCCCAAAGACTGCGCTGTCGCTATGCTTCGCCATGATTATCGCCATGAACCTCATCACCATGCACACGACGAGCGTGCCACTGCTTGTTGGCGCCTCGCTTGTTGCGGGCTACTTCCGTATGTGGGCTACATTGGAGTGTAACTCCACTATACAGCTGTGGCTGACACCTACGCGCGACCTTTCGGTCTTCTTTTCGTATATCTACCTCTTGGTTAACAGCTGCATACAGCTCTCGGGCATCGCCTCCATTGCGTGTGCAACGTGGGCGTCGTGGGAGTATATGCACTGGGCGATTATCGCTCTTTTGCTGCTGATGTGGATTGTGGTTATTGTCATCTATAAGGGTTGCGCCGTGATGCCACGCCTGCCACTCTTGGGCATCGACTGGATAGGTATGGTTATCTGGGGCTTCTGGGCTATGTCGGTGTTGTTTATCTGCGTCTACGGCGAGCACTACGACTGGTGGAATGGCACGCCCGTATGCGTTGCCTCGCTCTTTGCGCTGGTGTCGTTAGCGATGAACCTCATCCGTGCACAGTTTATACGTCACCCATTTATCTCGCTTAAGACGCTCTCGTTCAAGGTGTTGCCTATAGCTATCGGCGTTACCATTGTTGCCGACATACTGCTTGCTCCGTCGCACATATTTGAACATGCACTTATGGAGGGTGTCTTGGGCTACGATGCTCTGAACATGATCTCGCTCAACTGGGTAGCCTTGGCGGGTACGGTCTTGGGTGCAGGCTTCACGTGGCTCACGTTTGCACGCCGCAAATGGACCTACCAGCGTATGTTGGTCATCGCCTTTGCGCTGCTACTATTCTACGTAGGCTACTTCTACTTCATGATAGACTACAACCTGCCCTACGAGGCTCTTGTGCCCCCTATCTTTGCACGCTCGGCGGGATATACCATGCTAAGCATTGTGCTTCTCACGTCGCTTACGCGCCTACCGTTCCCTACCCACTTTACCGAGGGTGTCGGCACACTCAACATGTTTAGCGCCGCCTTGGCGGGTGTTATGGGTACGGCCATCGTGGGTCGCATCTTGAACGTGGTCATGGAGCGTAACTTCACCCTTCTATCGTCGGAGGTTGATGGTGTGGGCCACGACCCCCATGTCATGCCCTTTGGCGAGATGTATGGTGCGGTGCAGGTTCAGGCGCTGATGGAGTCGATGAAGGAGATTTACGGTTGGCTGATTGTTGTTGCTGTGGGCTGCCTGATTATCTTATCGTTGCGCGCCAGCGATATTCGTCCGAATAAGGTTATCCAGCCCACATTCCACAGAATATCGCTACTTATGCGCCGTGAGGTATTGGCACGTCTGCGCTATCGTCGCCGACGTAAAATAGTGGGCGCAGAGTAAAAAATGGCGATTTTATTTGGAAAATTGGACATTTTGTTTTAATTTTGTGATAGAAACCTATGTCTAACATTTTAAATTTTACAGTTATGAAGAAGATTTTGGCTATTTTGGTTGCATGTGCATTTATCGTATCATGCCAGTGGTGGCACGAGACATTCTCATCACCCGAGGATTGTGTAAAGTGGTATGCTGAGCAGGTTGAAGAGGCCGTAAATGATGGCGATCAGGAGAGGGTAATAGAGCTTAGCGCTGATTTCTTGGAGTGGTATTCAGGACTCGATGAGGAGGATAGAGCGAAGGTTGATAACATGGACTTTGATTTCTAACCCGTTTCCCAATAATTAGAGGGGCTACACTTCGGTGTGGCCTTTTTTTTGTCCTCTTCGTGGAGACTATTGTGGTTACAATTTAGTGGAAATATTTGCTTTTTGGGGAAATAATACTTACATTTGTACTAACACAAAACTCAAACAATTTAAACTTATAGCGCTATGAAGAAGATTTTGGCTATTTTGGTTGCATGTGCATTTATCGTATCATGCCAGTGGTGGCACGAGACATTCTCATCACCCGAGGATTGCGCATTGTGGTATTGCGAGCAGGTTGGCGAGGCTTACTTAGATGGTGACAGTGAGGAGGCATTGGAGCTTACCGCTGATTTCATGGAATGGTATGCAGGGCTCGATGTTGAGGATAAGGTTAAGGTTGATGCTGTCATCGCTGAGAACGCTGGCTTCGATGACTACGGTTACGACGAGGATTACTGGTAGTATATGTAACTAACAAATAAGAGAGCACTCTCTTAGGTATAAAGGGCTGGCTAAATTACCTTTAGTCAGCCCCTTTTATGCCTATATGTCGCCCTCTATGCCTCCGTCTCGTTGTGTAGTTTGTCGCGCACCTCGCCATTGGGTGACACATACCAGTCGGCGTTCTTTTCACGCTTGACGTCATATTTCTCGCTGAATGTTGGTGGCGTAGGAGGCCTCTTTGTTTTGGGCCCTTTGAACCACAACGATAGTAACTCCGATACGGCTTCTGTCATCCAGCGTATTAGGATGGCAAATAGTATCAATGCTATAACCATAAAGATGCTCTCCATAACCGAGAGGCCATCGAATATTGATATGGTTCTTTCGTAGACGGTCATAAGTGCAAGGTTGTAGTTAGTTTGCTATTATAGAGCGATTTCGGCGCTATCATCTATCACTGCCCCTCCCTATTTTTGTATATACAACTAATTTTTGTATCTTTGTAGATTATAAAATAATCTATGCTGGTATGAAGAGGTTTGTGACGCTGGCGGCTATGGCTGCGATGATGCTTATAGTGGGTTGTACTCACTCTAAGACGGATGCCCCTATAATACCTGTGCCCGATGGTGAGCTGGCTGTGAGCCTTAATGTCGAGGGACGCGCATTTGCCGATGGCGATAGGGTGGGTCTCTATGTCATCAACTACAATGGCGATGCTATTGAGGGCATCGCTGCCAAGGGTAATCAGGTAGATAATGCCCCCTTTGTCTATAAGGGTGGTAGCTGGTCTACGTCGCCTGCGGTCTACTATCGCGACAACGCCACCAAGGTCGACATGATTGGCTACTATCCCCACATGGTTGTGGATGACATCAGTAACATCGACTTCGCTGTAGCTACAGACCAGACTACGGGCTATGCCTCTTCGGAGCTTATGTGGGCACGCATGCGCAAGGTCACGCCCACCGATAAGGCTGTGGGTATGATTCTCGCGCCACGCACAGCACGCATAGTGCTAACCCTGCGTCGAGGTGATGGATGGACAGATAGCGAGTGGGAGAGTGCTGCAAAGAGTGCAGTGGTGTGCAACACAGTCACCGAGGCACGCTTCAACCTTGTGACAGGCGAGGTTAAGCTCGTCGAGAACTATCCGAACGATATTGCAGCTTACCGCAGTGGCGATGGCTTCACGGCTGTTGTCCTCCCGCAGGACATCAGTGCCTCCATGCGCCTCTTTCAGGTGGAGGTGGCGGGCGAGAGCTATACGCTTAACACCTCGGAGAAGCTGAAGATGACAGCGGGAGGTGTCTACCCCTTCGAGCTACGCATAAATAAGCGCGGCCCAGTGCCCGACAGTGAGAAGCTCTCGGGAACGGTTATTGGCACGCGCTACTCGGTCGACTACAACACCGGTCAGCAGAGCGAGACGGTAAATACAAAGAACGATGTCTTTGACGGCAACTACGACACCTACTTCGCCTCGTATGACCGCTCTCAGACATGGGTGGGCCTCGACCTTGGCGAGCCACACGTCATCACAAAGGTGGGCTACTCGCCACGCATAACGCAGCCCTCGCGTGTAGTTACGGCACTTATCGAGGGTGCCAATAAGCCCGACTTTAGCGATGCTCTACCACTCTACATCATTAAGGACTCTGCCACGGAGCGCGTTATGACCTATGCAGACATCACATGTTCGCGCGGCTTTAGATATGTACGCTACGTCTCGCCCAACGACAAGCGTTGCAACCTTGCCGAGTTGGAGTTCTACGGCTATAAGGGCGCGGGTGACGACTCGCACCTATATCAGCTCACAAACCTCCCCACGGTGGTTATCAACACGGCTAATGCCCAGGAGATTACATCTAAGGAGGTGGAGATTACAAGCACCGTCTACATCATCTCTCAGGACGGCACCAACCTACTTGTCGACACTGAGACGGGTGTTCGAGGCCGAGGTAATGCCAGCTGGAACTTCGAGAAGAAGCCCTACCGCCTGAAGTTCAGCCAGAAGCGTAGCCCTCTGGGAGCGCCTGCCGAGGCTAAGAAGTGGACACTGCTAAGTAACCATGGCGATAAGACACTGATGCGCAACATCTTAGCCTTTGAGGTTAGCCGCCGCATGGGCTTAGCTTACACCCCCTTCTGTTACCCCGTAGATGTTATTGTCAATGGCGAGTATAGGGGTTGTTATCAGCTCTGCGACCAGGTGGATGTTCGCTCAAATCGTGTCGACGTCACCGAGATGAAGACGTCGGATAATTCGGGTACAAACCTCACGGGTGGCTACCTTATTGAGATTGACGCCTATGCCTCGACCACCGAGAAGGTATACTTCTACTCGAATCATGGCACGCCCGTTACTATCAAGTCGCCTGACGATGATAAGATTACCACCCAGCAGCGCCAATACATAGAGAACTACTTTAATACCATGGAGGCCTCGGTATTCGCCTCGAACTATGCAGATGCGACTAACGGCTACCGTAAGTATCTCGACTTGGACAGCTACCTGCGCCACTTCATTGTGGGAGAGTTTATCGGCAATACCGACACCTACTGGAGCGTTTATATGTATAAGCAGCGTGGCGACGATAGGTTCTACGTTGGCCCCGTGTGGGACTGCGACTTAGCCTTTGAGAACGACTACCGCACCTACCCCATAAACGACACCAACGACTTCTTGTATTGTGGCAAGAGCTCTGGCGCGAGTGAGGCTGTCAACCAGATGAACAACCGCATTATCAAGAACGATCCCTTGGCACATGCCGAGCTTGTTGCACTTTGGGATGAGGCTAAGCGCAATGGCCTTGATGCGGCATCTATGCTGGAGTATGTCGACGAGACGGCTGAGCTACTCGAGGAGTCGCAGGAACTTAACTTTAAGCGTTGGCCTATACTCAACCAGTGGGTACACATGAACTTCCAGGCATTGGGCTCCTACGAGGCGGAGGTGGGAACGATTAGGACCTATATTCAGCAGCGCGTAGACAAACTCGACGAACTAATAAATAAGTAACTAAAAAACAGAGATATATCATGAGGAAATTTATTGTTCTATTCGCCCTATTGTTGGGTTCGTTGCCGCTCTCGGCACAAGATAACCAGATTACCCCTGCGCCAGGCTTGTTCGAAGCGGAAGATGGCGAGCTTGATGCAACGCAGACTCTCAAACTATATATGGATGAGTATGTCACTGACCGAGAGACTCTTTTAGAGGCCGCCCGCGCAACAGGGCTTGATATTAAGCTCGTTAGACGCCCCGCCAAACAGGGTTATATCAACTTTATCTCTGATGGCGAGTATGTCAGCGAAGAGCAGTACTATCTGTATATTGAGGAGGATGGCATCGAGATCTCGGCTGCCACACCCGCTGGCTACTTCTACGCCTTGCAGACTCTGCGTCAGATCGTCGAGAATAACCCTGATGGTAAACTGCCGGCTTGCTCAATGTTGGACTATCCGCGTTTCGAGTATCGCGGCATTTTGATTGATGTCTCGCGCCACTTCCGCTCGTTGGATTTCCTTAAGCGTCAGATAGATATGATGGCACGCCTGAAGATGAACCGCCTACATCTGCACCTTACCGACGCTGCGGGCTGGCGTATGGAGATTGATAGCTACCCACGCCTCACGAGCTACGCCGCTTGGCGCACCCCGGCCACCTGGAAGGAGTGGTGGTATGGCGACCGTCAGTATGTCGAGGAGGGCTCCGAAGGGGCATATGGTGGCTACTATACCAAGGCTGAACTTCGCGAGTTGGTGGCCTACGCTGCCGACCGCTACATAACCATCATCCCCGAGATTGAGATGCCTGGCCATTCGGACGAGGTGCTGGCAGCCTATCCCGAGCTACGATGCTCGCATCTGCCTGAGCGTCAGGGGGAACTATGTATTGGCAAGGAGGCTACTTTCGAGATGATGCAGGCGATTTTGGATGAGGTTATTAAGGTATTCCCCTCGGAGTATATCCACATTGGTGGCGACGAGGCAAGCAAGGATAACTGGGCACTCTGCGAGGATTGCCAGCGCCGTATGCGCGAGGAGGGCTTGGAGAGCGTCGAGGAGTTACAAAGCTATATGATTCATCGCATTGAGGAGTACTTGAATGAGCGCGGCCGCCAGATTATCGGCTGGGATGAGATACTTCAGGGAGGCCTTGCACCTAACGCCACCGTGATGTCGTGGCGTGGCGAGGAGGGTGGCATCGCTGCTGCCGAGGCCGAGCACTACGTCATAATGTCGCCCCACGGCTACTGCTATATCGATGCTCCGCAGGATGCTCCACCCACACAACCCGAGGCTATCGGTGGTTACCTACCACTGGAGAAGGTCTACTCCTACGACCCAGCGCCTGAGACGATGAGTGCGAAGGTGGCTTACCACATCAAGGGTGTGCAGGCCAACCTCTGGGCAGAGTTTATACCCACCGATGAGCACTATGAGATGATGCTTTGGCCACGCGCCATCGCCATTGCCGAGGTGGGCTGGAGTAAGCCGCAAGTTAAGGATTTCGCCAATTTCCGCTGTCGCGCTTTGGATATTGTCGAGCGTATGCAGGCTGAGGGCTACAACCCCTTCGACCTTAAGAACGAGATTGGTGACCGCCCCGAGTCGCGCGAGCCTATCGACCACCTCGCTTTGGGTAAGACGGTGACCTACAACTACCCATCGTTCTACTACGGCCCACAGTATGCTGCGGCGGGTGATGTGGCTCTGGTCGATGGCCTCAGAGGCACCTGGACCTATGCCGATGGTCGTTGGCAGGGCTTCCTCGGTCGCGGTGGCGTCGATGTCACCATAGATATGGGCGAGCCTACCGTCGTACACTCCATCAAGGCCGACTTTATGCAGTACTGCGGTCCGGGCGTCTATATGCCCTGCAAGGTGGAGATATGGGGGTCGTTGGATGGTGAGAATTTCGAGCCGCTAACGGTTATCGACCATGAGGTAAGGTACGAAGACGTCCCCTCATTCATGAACTTTGGCTGGGAGGGTGAAACCGAGGTGCGCTACATACGCTATAAGGCACACCGCAGCCGCTTCTCGGGCTTCTTGTTTGTCGACGAAATAGTTGTACGTTAATATATTACAGCGATGACTACCCCTATTGAGCAGAGCGTAATTACCCCCGAGCAGGTGCTACAAAAGTGGTGGGGGTATGAGTCGTTTCGTCCCATGCAGCGCGAGATTATCGACGCGGTGCTTGCGGGGCGTGACACGCTTGTGCTTATGCCCACGGGTGGTGGTAAGTCGCTCACGTATCAGGTGCCCGCGTTGATGAGCGAGGGACTGACCATCGTTGTCACCCCGCTTATTGCGCTTATGAAGGACCAGGTGGATAGGCTTCGTAAGCAGGGCATCGCTGCCGTTGCCGTGCACTCGGGAATGGACCAGCGCCAGATAGAGATTGCGCTCGACAACTGCACCTATGGCGATACGAAACTACTATACATAGCCCCCGAACGCCTTGCTACTGAGGCTTTTCGTGTGCGCCTACGGTATATGAAGGTGAGTATCATCGCCGTGGATGAGGCGCACTGTATCTCGCAGTGGGGCTACGACTTCCGCCCCTCCTACCTACGCATAAAGGAGCTTCGTACGTTCCAGCCTGAGGCCACGATATTGGCACTCACAGCCTCGGCAACGGACATCGTGGCACGCGACATCATGTACCATCTTGGCTTTAAAGAGGAGCATCTCCTGCGCACGAGCTTCGCCCGCCCCAATCTGTCGTATGTCGTTCGCAGTGTCGACGACAAGATGGACCAGCTGCTGCGTGTCATACGTAGTGTCGAAGGCTCTGGCATCATCTACGTGCCCACGCGTGAGGGCTGCGAGGCACTATGTAAGCAACTTAAGGAGCAGGGCGAGAGTGTCAACTTCTACCATGCGGGACTCCCCTCTATGGAGCGTGGCCTGAGGCAGGACGAGTGGCTTGAGGGTAAGACGCGTATCATCGTTGCTACCAACGCCTTTGGTATGGGTATCGACAAGGCGGATGTACGCTTTGTCATCCACTATGCTATGTGCGACTCGCTTGAGGCCTACTACCAAGAGGCGGGACGTGCAGGGCGTGATGGCAAGCGTAGCTATGCTGTGCTTTTGGCCACGCGCGATGATGTCGATAGGACGGTGCGTCTGTTTAAGGCCGAGTTCCCTCCGCTGGATAAGATAAAACATATCTACGAGCTTCTGATGAACCATCTCCGTGTGGCTATTGGCGATGGTGAGGGTGCTTCGTTTACATTCAATATCTACGATTTCTGCTATGCCACACACCTCTCTATCTCTGCGGCAATGGGCGCTATTAAGATATTGGAGCAGAACCACTTATTAACATTGATTGAGGAGCACGACAACCCTGCTAAGTTGATGTTTACATGTAGCCGCGACTCGCTCTATAAGCTCAATGCTGGAGGTAACGACATGGACCTTATGCTACGCTCCATCCTTCGCCTCTATAATGGCGTCTTTACCACGTTTCGCACCATCAACGAGGCGGAGATTGCCGCCTTCTCGCACCTCACGACCGAGCGTGTGCATGAGCTTCTGCGTATGTTGTGGCGCATGCACGTAATACGCTACATCCCTGCGTCACGCACCCCGATGATATATCTCGACTCAGAGCGCTTGCCTACGTCCGACCTATTTATCGCCCCCGAAACCTATCGTCACCGCTACGATATGACCCTTGCCCGCATCGAGGGCATGCTACACTATGCTACCGCCAGCGATAAGTGCCGTAGCGTCATGCTTCAAGAGTACTTTGGCGATAAGGAGGCTGTGCCTTGCGGTGTGTGCGATGTCTGCCTTGAGCGTAGGCGTGCTAACAACATAGATGAATCCCACGATAACCTCGAAGATAGAATACGTAATGCGTTAATTTCCAGAGCTCTAAATATAAAAGAGCTCGTCACAGAGCTTGCTTTGGAGAGTAGCGAGGTAGTCGAAAAGGTTGATAAAATGGTCCGCGAGGGCAAAATTTCGCTATCGGAGCGCGGGAAACTAAAAATTAATGAGTAACTTTGTAGCTTAAGAGAGACTAAACCTTGTATGGCATTTATTGCGACCATAGATAACGACACAGTAGCATCGCTTCCGGCTGCTCGCTTTGCGGGCCGCATTGTTGTTGTGGATAGGCCCGAGCTCATAGGCGCCGCGTGCGAGGACCTTCGTAGCCATAAGGTTATAGGCTTCGACACCGAGACGCGCCCCTCGTTCCGTGCGGGGGTGTCGTATAAGGTGTCGCTCTTGCAGCTCTCTACGCCCGATACATGCTATCTGTTTCGTCTCTCGCGCATACGCCTCGACAACCGTATATTGAAGGTGTTAGGCTCGCGCGAGGTGCTTAAGATTGGTGCCGATGTTATGGGTGATATACGCTCTCTTCACGCCCTGCGCGACTTTAAGGCCGATGGTTTTGTCGACCTGCAACACGAGGTGGCGCGCTGGGGCATCGAGGATAAGAGCCTACGTAAAATCTCGGCTATAGTGCTTGGCGAGCGGGTATCTAAGGCTCAGCGCCTGAGTAACTGGGAGGCAGCGGAACTCACAGCGCAACAGAAAGAGTATGCCGCTACGGACGCTTGGGTATGCCCCCGCATCCTGGAGGCTCTTGAACACAGCGAGCCCAAGAGCGAGCCGCTTTCGATAATCTCATGCCGTGGCGTTGCAGAGACATTGCAGGCGGTTGATAAGAGACATCGCCGTCGTCATAGAGCACATGGTCATGGAGGTAATGCAAATGTAAACAGAATAGAATAATATAGACTATGCAGAAGAGTTTAAGCATCGTACACCTACGTCGTGGTAAGGAGGAGTCGCTCGAGAGACGCCATCCATGGATATTCTCTGGTGCTATTGAGCGTATCAGCGAGGGCATTGCCCCCTTGATGGAGGGAGATGTTGTCGATGTGGTTACTAAGTCGGGTGATTTTATTGCCCGTGGTCACTATCAGATAGGCTCTATCGCTGTTCGTGTTCTTACGTTCGAGCGCGAGGAGATAGATGCTGCGTGGTGGCGTGAGCGTATCGCCTCGGCGCGTAGTCTGCGTGATACTCTCGGCATGGTGCATAACGACAAGACCACATGCTACCGTTTAGTGCATGGCGAGGGCGACCTATTGCCAGGCCTTGTCATCGACATTTACGAGCGTACGGCTGTTGTTCAGTGCCACTCGGTGGGTATGTATCGTTCGCGCATGGAGATAGCTGCGGCACTGCGCGAGGTCTATGGCGAGGAGCTCGATGCCATCTACGACAAGAGCTCACAGACGCTACCCTATAAGGCCGACCTTGGTGCTATTGATGGCTACCTGTGGGGTAGAGCCTCGGAGCGCGATAACGTAGTCTTGGAGAATGGTCTGAAGTTCAAGGTAAACTGGGAGGAGGGTCAAAAGACAGGCTTCTTTATCGACCAGCGAGAGAATCGTGACCTTGTGCGCCAGTACTCTAAGGGTCGCCGCGTGCTTAATACCTTCTGCTACACTGGAGGCTTTTCTGTGGCAGCACTTGCTGGTGGTGCCCGCGAGGTTGTCTCTATTGATTTGTCGGAGCGTGCCGTGAAGTTGGCCGACGAGAATGTGCGCCTAAACTTCGGCGACGACGCCCCACACCAGGCCATCGCATGCAATGCTGTGGAGTACTTGAAGGATATCGACGAGGACTACGACCTTATAATCCTCGACCCACCAGCCTTTGCCAAGCACCACAAGGTGCTGGGTAATGCGCTGCAGGGCTATAAGAAGATTAATGTCCGCGCTATGGAGAAGATTCGCCCCGGAGGTATCCTCTTTACCTTCTCGTGCTCGCAGGCCGTCAGCCGTGACCTCTTCCGCACGACCATCTTCACCTCGGCGGCTATAGCTCGCCGTAAGGTGCGCATCATTGGTCAGCTTACGCAGCCTGCCGACCACCCCATCAATATCTACCACCCTGAGGGTGAGTACCTTAAGGGCTTGGTGGTATATGTCGAGTAATAGAATCCAAATGAAAATATAAATAGCTTAAAATGAAAAGATTACTTATTACTGGTCTCGCTGTCGTGTCCCTTGTGGGTTGTGCAGATGAGGCCCCAAAGATTAAGATTAACGAGCTTAATCCCACAAACGAGGCTTATATTATGAGCGACTCGTTGGCTCGAGGTATTGTCGAGGCGAGCAACTACGAGGAGTTTAATAGGGCACGTAAGAGCATCGAGGAGTACGAGGAGGCTATGCGTACGCAGATTGGCGGTGAGGCCTACCTCATCTTTTTGGAGGAGTGCAACTACTTTATGGAGGAGATTTAATATTGCAGGACTATGAAAAAGATAAGCAAGAATAGTAAGATAACTATCACCACAGGAGTGTTGTTCGTGTTAGGTCTCTTGATACTGACGTATTTATACAATCCAGCACCCCATATTACCACCCCTGAGAAGGATGCAAAGTTCTTGGCGGAGCAGGCCGAGACCATACATTCGGAGCTCGATTTGCGCCAGCTTGAGAAGCTTGCCTACGAGTATGAGATAGCCTACCGTAATAACTATGGTGGCGCTAAGGCTATGTATTTCAAGAGCTTGGTAGAGCCTATCCTTATTGAGGCAGGTGATCGCCGCGATGCTATACGTGAAGAGGAGGACTATCTCCGTGACCAGCAGAATCTATTCTTCTCAAAGCTTGAGGATATGGATGTTGCATGGCGCATGAAGCTTGGCTCTGACGAAGATATTTTCGATATGCTCAACGCCAATGACCTCCGTGTTCTGGAGCTTACCGATGAGATTGCTCAGCTTCAGGCAGATAGGGTGTTGCTTGCCGAGAAGGCATGGCAGGGTGATGGTGCTACCATCGATGAGAAGAGTCTCGAGAATCTTGGTAAGGTAGATGAGAAGATAGAGAGGCTTACTCGCTCTATCGAGAGCATCAATCACGACTCTGAGGTTATTAGGTTAGCCTATCGTCTGCAGCGCGGTATGGACTTCGAGTATGTACGTCCCATGGGAGAGTTTCCCATGGAGGATGAGACGCCCGCTGAGGAGCTTCCTGTAGAGTAGATATGCGTTATTGCTACTATATTGCAGTGCTATTGATGTTGTGCCTTGCCTCTTGTGGCGAGGCACAACAACGTAATACTTCTACTCGTGGTGAGGTTGTTGAGGAGCTGCCATATATCAACTTCGACTCGTTGTATGGAGTTATGGATGAGCGCTATAATATGCTGTGTGACGAGCGCGCTGCGGCTCTTGGTGAGCGCAATGTGGAGCGCCGAGAGCAGCTTTTGGAAACCAACGATAGGGCTTGTGCCGAGTTTCGTGATTCGCTGCAGCGCATAATCGCCGAGGAGCAGCGCCGACAGCATTAGGTTCGCGGGTGGCTTAGCCTATTACAAAAGAGGAGGTCTGAGGATGGTACTTAAACGTACAGCCTCAGGCCTCCTATTTTATTCATACCCATAGGTATATATGGCTGGATAAGTCTCCTTTTAGTCTCAGTTCCCCTCTCAGTTCCTCCTCAGTTCCCTATCTCAGCCCCTATTTTGACCCCTTACTTGCGGGCGGTCTTTGCCTCGATGCACTCGGTAGCGTGAGGCACGCGCAACAGACGCTCACGTGGGATGAGCTTGCCCGTGGTCTTGCAAATGCCGTAGGTCTTATTCTTGATGCGCACCAACGCCATCTCGAGGTTACGGATGAACTTCGCCTGGCGCTGCGCCAACGAGCCATACTCCTCGCGTGAGAGCGTGGTAGCACCCTCCTCCATCACCTTGAATGTGGGTGATGAGTCCTCGGTGTCGTTCTCGTTGCTTGTCGCTGTGCGCAACATATCGTAGTCGGCGCGTGCCGATGCCAATTTCTGCTCAATCAAGATGCGGAACTCCTCCAGTTCGGCATCGTTGTAACGGGTCTTCTCCTCTGCCATAATCGTAACGTTTTAGTACGGTTATACACTTATAATAAGCGAAGATACACAAAAATTATGAAATACGCAAATATAATCATAAAAAAAGTGTGACCCCCTCGGGAGTCACACTCTCATTATTGTGTTGTAATCGCACCCTTATGCCTTTGTAACGGCAATCTTTAGGGGCGACTCGTCGATGTCTGTGTTGACAACAAAATCGCCTGCAGGTGCTGCTGTGGCCTTAACATCTACGGCCAAGGTCTGGCTTGCGATGTAGTCACCGAAGCTCTCCACTGCAGGAGTTGTAAGCTCTATTGACTCAATCTCCACACGTATTTTGTCCGTTACCTCAAAGCCTGAATCCTTACGGATGTTCTGGATGCGGTTAACGAGTTCGCGGGCGATACCCTCACGGCGCAACTCGTCGGTGATGGTAATGTCGAGTGCCACGGTGAGCTTGCCCTCCGATGCTACCAACCAGCCGGGCATATCCTCCGAGGTAATCTCGAAGTCGGCAGCGGTAACTACCACCTGCTGGCCATTAACCTCAAGCGTAGTCTCGGCATTAGCCTCGATGGCGGCAATCTGCTCCTGAGAGAATGTTGCCACAAGTGCCGACATAGGCTTCGCGAGCTGAGCATAGCGCTGGCAGAATGCCTTGAAGTTGAGCTTGATACGCTTGGTGATGACGCCTGTGGTATCGGTGATAAGCTCAATATCCTTGACATTCACCTCGTTCATAACAAGTGTGCGTACCTTCTCGATATGTTCGGCCATGGTCTTGTCCAACACGGGGATGATAATCTTGGTAAGAGGCTGACGCACCTTGATATTCACCTTACGGCGCAGTGCCAATACCATTGATGTCATCTGCTGTGATAGCGCTGTGCGTGCCTCAAGCTCCTTGCTGATAAGCTCCTCGTTGCACTTGGGGTACTCGGCAAGGTGCACACTCGACTCGGTGTGGCGGCCGCTCACGGCGTTGAGGTCGGTGAAGATGCGGTCGGTGATAAATGGAGCGATAGGTGCTGCCAACATTGCCACGGTCTCCAAGCAGGTGTAGAGCGTCTGGTATGCTGCCAACTTATCCTCGTTCATAGCGCCTGCCCAGAAGCGACGACGGTTGAGACGCACATACCAGTTCGAGAGGTTGACGTCGACAAACTCGTCGATGCGGCGTGCTGCAGGCGTTGGGTCGTACTCCTCGAGTGATTTAGTTACATCGCGGATGAGGGTGTTGAGCTCCGAGAGTATCCAGCGATCGATCTCGGGGCGCTCCTCTACGGGAATCTCCTTCTCGCGACCTGTGAAACCATCGATGTTGGCATAGAGCGCGAAGAACGAGTAGGTGTTGTAGAGCGTGCCGAAGAACTTACGGCGACACTCGTCAACGCCATCGACGTCGAACTTAAGGTTATCCCAAGGCTGCGAGTTAGATATCATATACCAGCGCGTTGCGTCGGCACCATACTTCTTCAATACCTCGAATGGGTCTACTGCATTGCCCAGACGCTTCGACATCTTGTTGCCGTTCTTGTCCAGAACAAGACCGTTCGAGATGATGTTCTTGAATGCCACAGAGTCGAACAACATCGTTGCTATCGCGTGCAATGTGTAGAACCAACCACGTGTCTGGTCTACACCCTCGGCGATAAAGTCGGCGGGGTATATCTGGTCGAAGCCCTCCTTATTCTCGAAGGGGTAGTGCACCTGAGCATAGGGCATAGCGCCAGAGTCGAACCATACGTCGATAAGGTCGGGCTCACGGCGCATAGGCTCACCCTTCGACGAGAGAAGGATGATATTATCTACGTATGGGCGGTGAAGGTCGATATTGTCTGTCGAGTAGTTCTCCTTCGACATATCCCCCACCTTGAAGTTCTTATAGGGATTCTCCTTCATCACACCAGCTGCTACAGCCTTCTCAATCTCCGAGATAAGCTCCTCGATAGAGCCTATGCACTTCAATTCTGTGCGGTCCTCCGTAGCCCAGATTGGGAGTGGAGTACCCCAGAAGCGCGAACGCGAGAGGTTCCAGTCGTTGATGTTCTCAAGCCACTTGCCGAAGCGACCAGTACCAGTGCTCTCGGGCTTCCAGTAGATGGTCTTGTTCAAGTCCATCATGCGCTCACGAAGCGCCGTGGTGCGGATAAACCATGAGTCCAAGGGGTAGTACAACACGGGCTTATCGGTACGCCAGCAGTGGGGGTAGTTGTGGGTATGCTTCTCGATTTTGAATACCTTGTTCGACTCCTTGAGCTTGATAGAGATGTAGATGTCGAGGTTCTCGGCAGCTGCTGCCGCCTTCTCGTCGTAGCGACCATCCACGGTGTACTGTGGGTCGTAGGCATTCTTTACGTAGCGACCCTCATACTCGTCATACGATGCTGCTACGCACTCTGCCGCGAACTTCTCGTCGAGCTCGGCCTTGAGGTAGAACTTACCAGTAAAGTCGACCATGGGGCGTGTCTCGCCGCGCTTGTTAATCATAAAGAGCGAGGGAATACCTGCCTGACGTGCTACAAAGGCATCATCAGCACCAAACGTAGGTGCGATGTGTACGATACCTGTACCATCCTCCACGGTTACGTAGTCGCCAAGGATTACGCGGAACGCCTTAGCTGAGGCCTCCTTCCAGTTGCCATTCTCGTCAGCCTCCACGGGCTTAACCCATGGGATGAGCTGCTCGTAGTGCATGCCCTCAAGCTCCGTACCCTTCCACTTGCCAACAACCTCAAAGGGGATAAGCTTATCGCCAGCCTTGTAGTCAGCCAATGCGATACCCTCTGCCTTCTTGTTGAAGATAGAGTACAACAGAGGCTCTGCCACTACGGCTGTAATCTTCTCCGAGGTGTAGGGGTTGTACGAGCGAACAGCTACGTAGTCGTACTTGGGACCCACGCAGAGTGCTGTGTTTGATGGGAGTGTCCAAGGTGTTGTTGTCCACGCCAAGAATACGGGAGTACCCCAGCCCTCCATCTCAGCCTTAGGCTCAAGGATGCGGAACTGAGCGGTACAAGTGGTGTCCTTCACGTCGCGGTAGCAACCAGGCTGGTTGAGCTCGTGTGTCGAGAGACCGGTACCTGCTGCGGGTGAGTAGGGCTGAATGGTGTAACCCTTATAGAGCAAGTTCTTGTCGTAGAGCTGCTTAAGCAACCACCAGAGGGTCTCGATAAACTTGTTGTCGTAGGTGATATATGGGTCGTCCATATTCACCCAGTAGCCCATCTTGTGGGTAAGATCCTCCCAGATGTCGGTGAACTCCATCACAGCCTCGCGGCACTGGCGGTTGTACTCCTCGATGGTAATCTTCTTGCCGATATCCTCCTTTGTGATGCCGAGCTTCTTCTCTACGCCAAGCTCCACGGGCAGACCGTGTGTATCCCATCCCGCCTTGCGGTGTACGAGATAGCCCTGCTGTGTCTTGTAACGGCAGAATACATCCTTGATGGTACGCGCCATCACGTGGTGGATACCTGGGGTGCCGTTAGCTGAGGGGGGACCCTCGTAGAATACGAACGTGGGGTGGCCCTCACGTGTCGTTATGCTCTTGTGGAAGGTGTCGTCCTCGTTCCAGCGTGCCAACATCTCGTCAGCCACGCCTGCAAGGTCTAAACCCTTATACTCCTTAAACTTGTTCATACCTAACTCTTCGTGTGTTATAGTTTGTTATAGGCTCTAAGGATTACTCCTCGTCGCCCTCGTCATCGCTCTCGGCCATTGTGGTGTAGACGTTGGTCACGTCGTCGTCCTCCTCAAGGTGCTCGATAAGCTTGTTTACAGCCTCACGCTCCTCGGGTGTGAGCTCCTTGGTGTCGGTAGGGATGCGCACAGCCTCACCCGATACGAGCTCGTAGCCCTTCTCCTCGATCCATGTCTGAATCTGGCCGAACGACTCGTATGCAGCGTAAACGGTTACCTCGCCCTCCTCTGCGTAGAACTCGTCCACGCCGAAGTCGATCATCTCGAGCTCCATCTCCTCAAGGTCGGCACCCGCTGTGGGCTTGAACTTGAATACGCACTTATGCTCGAACATGAAGCCTACAGAGCCCGAAGTACCGAGGGTGCCACCATACTTGTTGAAGTACATACGCACTGATGCTACTGTACGGTTTGTGTTGTCGGTAGCAGTCTCTACGAGTACGGCGATACCGTGAGGACCGTAACCCTCGTATATCATCTCCTTGTAGTCGGCAGAGTCCTTATCTGTAGCACGCTTGATTGCACGCTCAACGTTCTCCTTGGGCATATTCTCAGCCTTGGCGTTCTGCATCAACAGACGCAAGCGGAGGTTAGATGCGGGATCTGGACCCGAAGCCTTTACAGCCATCTCGATCTCCTTACCAATCTTAGTAAATACTCGCGCCATGTGTCCCCAGCGCTTCATCTTTCTCGCCTTGCGATACTCAAATGCTCTTCCCATAGTGTTAAAGTTTTATATTTTATATTATTTGTTTACCAAACTAATGTTGACTCTTTTGCTCCTTTGTAGGGGGTTATACCTCTATATATATACAATGGCGCAAAGATAATAAAATTTTTTTAATTATATCTTTCCCTCTATCGTATTCCCATAAAATCTAATAGTTAGCTCGGCGGAAAGAATGAAAAAAGTAAAAATTTTTTCGTTGTTGTGTTAGATTTACGCAATATAGCCTCTCTATAATATCAAAGAACCTCACAAACGAGGGCACAACACAAAAGACGCAAGACACAAATTAAAGAAATAAGTTACTAATAATCTAAAACATTACAATTATGAAGAAGCTTTTTACCATTTTGACCGTTGCCGTTTCATTCTTTGCTATCGAGAGCGCACATGCTGCTACAATAGAGAACAACCACGAGACCGTTGCCGAGGACTCTAAGACAGAGCGAGTTTCAGCTGGCGATATCGAGTACTTCACCTACCACGCAACAGCGGGTGTCGAGGCAAGCATCCTAATCATTGGTGATGGCGACACCGACCTCGACCTCTACATCTTCGACTGCAATGCCAACCTCATTGATGAAGATACAGACACCCTCGACGTATGTGTTTGCCGATGGACACCCAAGTATACTGGAGACTATTACGTGGCTGTGAAGAACCTGGGCAATGTCTATAACGAGTTTACAATCATCGCAGAGTAAGTTAGAAAATATAGGGTTTAGTTAGATAATAGTTAGTATGTGAGATAGGGGATGTCGTGAGACGTCCCCTATCTATGTTTTTTTCACTCTTATTAACTTCCTGGTATACAATAACCTCCCAGTCACCTAAAATACCTCGCGCAGTATGCGTAGCGACTCTACGGAGTTGATTGATTCGAGGTGGTAGGCGTAGTATTTGAGCATGGCATCGAGAAACTCCACTCGCTCGGTGCGGTTGAGGCCTATCTCGGCGAGGTAGCGCACGTCGCACTCGAGCATATCGTGTAGTATGCGTGCATTCTCTGGCGTGAGTGCCATGCTGGGTATTAGGGCGTGTGGCGTGAAGTGTCCGTCGCGGATGTCTAACCATGCGCCGTCGGTATATTCGTTGTCGGGTGAGAAGCCTAATGGACGGCTTAGGTTAGCTAAAAACCATAGGTGGAAGTTTGCAATGCCCTCGTCTATTACGTCGAGCGCTGCTACCGAGCCCCACACGAAGTCGAAGAGGCCACTCTCGGGATTACTCTCGCGAACGAGGCGATATAATACTTCGGCCATAAATAGCGACATTGTGGACTTGCGTATGTCGAATGGCGTGGATTGTAACACTATGCCTGGCACAAGGTCCTTCATGCGGTGTAGCTCCATCTTCGACGATGTTAGCCCCTCGAACTCCACGGCAAACATAGGCTGAAGTAGTGCCATTTTAGAGCCCTTTGCCGAGGACCTAATGCCCTGAATCATATAGCTTTGGCGACCGTGGGTGTCGGTAAGCATGTGTACAATGAGTCCCTTCTCGCCATACTTTAGTGTGCCGAGAACTATACCACGTGCCTTATAGGATTTGAGCGCCATTATCTGCTATTTGGGGTCGTGCCAGCGGCCGTCGCGCTTGATTATCTCAATTAGGTGGTCGAGGGCCTCGCTCTGGTGGATGTTGCGCTCAACAACCTCACGGCCGCGATATAGGGTGATATGCTCGGGCGACGAGCCCACGTAGCCGTAGTCGGCATCGGCCATCTCGCCTGGGCCATTTACTATGCAACCCATCACACCAATTTTGAGGTCTTTGAGGTGTGAGGTGCGTGCCTTGATTGTTGCTAATGTCGACTGTATGTCGTAGAGCGTACGTCCGCAACTTGGGCAGGCGATATACTCCGTGCGCGAGAAGCGTAGGCGCGATGCCTGCAATAGCATCAGCTCCATATCTTCGATTACTGCCTCGTTGAGCGCAGGGGCGTCTATCCATACGCCATCTGCAAGGCCATCGATGAGGAGTTGTCCCATGTCTAATGCGGCGAAGATACCAACACGCTCGGGGTCGCTCTCCTCGTAGCTGCGACGTAGCACCACGGGGAGCCTATCCTGGCGGTTGAGGATGGCTGCACGCCACTCATGCGTGGGGTTGTTGCTCACGGCATCAACGACAACGTATTCATCGGTTATCTCGCTGTGTGTTATGGGTTTAGCTGCCGTGCGTGGCTTAAACTCTGTGGGTGAGTAGTCATCGGAGGCTGCCACCTCAAATTCGCCATTGCGCTTGGCTATATGGTCGACAATAAGGCGTCCTACGGGCACCTCTTTTTCGGGGTCTTCGGTGAGTGATACACGCAACGTGTCGCCTATACCATCCGAGAGTAGCGCACCAATGCCCACGGCGCTCTTTATGCGACCCTCTATGCCATCGCCCGCCTCCGTTACGCCAAGGTGTAGCGGGTAGTCCATATTCTCGCGCTCCATGGCCTCTACTAAGAGACGATAGGCGTGCACCATCACACGCGTGTTGCTCGACTTCATCGAGACCACTACGTCGTGGAACTCTGCGCTGCGGCACATGCGCAAGAACTCCATTGCTGAGGCTACCATACCCTCGGGCGTGTCGCCATACTCGTCGAATATACGCTTCGCCAGCGAGCCGTGGTTTACGCCAATGCGTAGTGCCACACCGCGGCGACGGCATATCTCTATAAGGCGCTCCAGCTCGCCATTCGATGTGCGGAAGTTGCCAGGGTTGATGCGCACCTTGTCGACCACCTCGGCAGCCATCATCGCAATCTCGGGGGTGAAGTGTATGTCGGCAACGATAGCCGCCTTGTTGCCATCGGCCTTCAGGCGCTCCATGATTGGGCCCAGTGCCTCGCCCTCCTTTTTGCCCTGTGCTGTGAGGCGAACAATCTCGGCACCCGCTGCCGCTATGCGCTCGGTCTGTGCCACGCTTGCTTCGACATCTGCCGTCGGTGTGTTGGTCATCGACTGCACAGCAATAGGGTGGTTGGCGCCGATGCTTACGCCTCCAAAACTTACCTCGCGAGCCTTGCGTCGCAGGTATTTTAATGTAGTAGCCATAGTAAAAATGATAGTTACAATAGCAAAGGTAACTCTTTTTTCGCGAATAGCCTACTTACATTGTAAAATATGTTAATGCGACTTGTATTGCATTGATTATCAGTAAATTACCAAAGGTTTAATCAATACTCGTGTAACTGCTTGATTATCAAGGGGTTGAAAAATATTCAAAAACAGGTTTTGCAAGGCGTTGAAAATCAGTGTGTTAAGTAGTGGGGTATGGAAAAACTTTTGCCCAAAAAATTTGGTAGCAACATATAATAGTAGTAATTTTGTAAAAAGAAAACCAGTGAAAAATGAGACGACTACTTACCACACTATTTGTTTCCATTGCAGCGTGCGCACTCTCGTCGTGTGAGCGCGATTTCTTGTCGCTATTCCACTTGGATGGTGAGGCCCCGATAAGCATAAAACTCTACGGCTCGCGCTACGATTTCGATGGGGAGAAGTTAAAGAGTGATGGTGGCGTATTCTCGCCTAACAACCACCCAGAGATGGTTATCTATAGTGAGGGCGGCTTCAAGTTCGACCTATATAGACATATAAGTGGCGCAGGCGATACAGAGGCTACGATATACTTCTCGCTTGAGAGTCCCAATGCAGACTTTGAGCTAAATAGAAGATATAGCCTCGCAACAGCGGACGAAGGCTACGCCTGCATAGAGTTTAAGGAGCGTGGCGAGACGGAGACCCTGCCCAGTGGCGGTACGGTTACCGACATTATCATCTACCGCTACAATGCTGTGAGTGGCCACATCATCTTCACCGACCGCGAGCCCTATGGCGACGACTACCTATTTAGTGGCGAGTTTGAGTTTGTGGGGCGCACCAAAGATGGCGACGAGATAGAGGTGCGCCGTGGTAGGTTTAGCGACTGCCGTATATGCTTCTGCTACGATGTTGGCTGCAACGGGTGGTAGAGAGTGAGCGATGATATATAATATAAAGGTAAACGACTATGAAGAAGCTAATCTATTTTCTGATGACACTTGTGGGTTTTGGTTTTACGAACTGCGAGGATAACCCATTTGCCCAGGAGGATGCCTACGGCTGCCCCTATTTGACGTTCCGTATGACGGCACGTGTGGTCGACGAGGCGGGTAATCCCATTGAGGGTATTGGTGTTGGCTTCTCGGATGTTGGCATTTGCGCTTATAGCGATGTCGATGGCTATGTAGAGGTAGACAAAACCCTAATCCCAACACTAAAGGAGGTCTCCTTCATAGACACGGATGGCGAGGCGAATGGTGGCGAGTTCGAGACCCTCCAACTCGACATTACAGATAAGTTTGTGCAGCCAGGCAAGCCCTCGGGTGATTGGCACGATGTTGACTGGAAGGTCGAGTTGGGTGATGTCACTATGGTGCTTAAAGATAGTGATAAGGCTGATAACGAGTAATGTATAGTGTTATGAAAAAGCTAATGTACTTTCTGATGGCTCTTGTGGGCTTTGGTTTTACGAGCTGTGATGACGGTGGCATATTGCCCGCCGCGCCAGAGTATGGTTGTCCACACGTAAACTTCAGTCTTAAGGCACGCGTTGTCGACCAGTCGGGCGAGCCTATCGAGGGCATTAAGGTTCAGGCAGGCTGGATTGATGGGCATACTAACCAAGATGGTGAAATCAAAGTTAACGGCACGGTATATCCTGGGGATCAGTATATAGCGATTTTCGAGGATATAGACGGCGAGGCGAATGGCGGAGAGTTCGAGACCCTCCGACTCGATATTACAGACAAGGTAGTGCAGACCAAAGAGGGCTCTGGAAGTTGGTACGATGGTGACTACGAGGCCGAGTTGGGTGACGTCACTATGGTGCTTAAGGATAGTAATCAGGCAGAAAACGAATAATATGTAGCGCTATGAAGAGGCTAATCTATTTTCTGATGGCTCTTGTGGGCTTTGGTGCTGCGGGCTGCGAGGAGTTTAGCGCGGCGGAGTATGGTTGTCCCAATGTTAACTTCCGTGTTACGGCGCGTGTGGTCGACGAGGCGGGTGAGCCTATCGAGGGCATCCGTGTGGGCATCTACCACGAGGAGTGGGATGGTGGCTACGCGTGTGAGGACTTCGAGGATAGAACAGGTTATACCGACTATCAAGGCTGTATAGATGCCTACGGCTCGCCGTTTGACGTTCCGGATAAGTTGGTGATCGAGGATGTCGACGGCGAGGCTAATGGTGGCGAGTACGAGACACAGATTGTTGATGTTGTAGGCTTCGAGCAGACCGAGGAGGGCTCGGGTCACTGGTATGGTGGCGCTTATGAGGTACACCTTGGCGATGTAACAATGAAGCTAAAGGCCACTAATAGTGAGGACAACAGCGAAACAGCTAAGGAGTAACGGCTATGAGACGACTTATTTACGGACTGTTTGCTGTGGCTCTGCTTGCTGCGGTGGGCTGCGAGAAGGAGGTCTCGCACGAGGATCAATACTTTGTATTGTGGTTCTCGACAACCGTCGTGGACGAGGCGGGTGAGCCTATCCAGGGTATCAAGGCTGCGCCTGTGGATGGTGAGTTTGTGGGTCGCACGGGCTACTCCGACTACAAGGGTAAGATAAGCGCGAGAGCATACCTCACACCGCGCACCGAGTGGGCAGTATGCTTCGAGGATGTCGATGGCGAGGCCAATGGTGGCATCTACGAATCAACGACAATAACCATTAACCCAAAGGCGCCAGTGAAGCCCGACGATTGGGGCTTTGTTGGCAGCGATGTGGTTACCATCGAGAAGGTGGTACTAAAGAAGAGTAATAACTAATAACTATGGGAAAGCTACTTACGCGACTATTTGCGCTATTTGGCATGACGCTCACCTGCGTGGCGTGCTACGGCGTGGGCTACACGGAGTTTAAGCCCGAGTTTTCGGCGACGGGACGCGTTGTCGACGGGGAGGGTATGCCCATCGAGGGTATCGAGGCATCTATTGCACCGAATAAGACTACGACGGATGAAAACGGCCGCTTCTACATCAGTGGTAGGAGTCCGTATATCTACTTCCACGATGTCGATGGTGAGGCCAATGGAGGCGAGTTTATCGACCAACATATAGAGCTTGAGGTTGAGGGGCAACAGCTCGAGTTGGGAGATATAACGCTCGAGCGAGAGTAGATGGCTAATATTGAGCAATTTGTAAATCGAACAAATATAAAACATTTATAATATATGAAACGACTACTTATATTTGCGCTTGGACTGTTGGGCTTCTCGTTAGCGTCGTGCGTCGAGATGTATGGCTGTCCTACGCCTGTGCAACGACCCTCAACCGAGGAGGATAAGAGCGAGGAGGAGGAGAATAGCACCGAGGGTGAGGAGGATAGTAGCGCTGAGGCAGCCTTTGAGAATTAGCAACATCTGTATAGTCGTCATTCCGAGGGAGCGCAGCGACTGTGGGAATCTCATACCGAGACAACACACGAGATTGCCACGGCTTGTACCAAGCCTCGCAATGACGAGAGTATAATATATTAATTATTAGGTGTATATGAAACGAATAGCAATAATCGTGGCATTGGGCGCGTTGGGTATCGCCTTTGCTGCGGCATCGCTCTGGGTGATGCTTAGCGGGGAGCGCAGTGCACGTGCCGTGCGCACGAAGTTCCGCATAGGTGGCGCTATGCTCACCCTTGCGTCAATGATTTCGCTCACCTCGTGTGGTGGGCCTGGCGACGAGTATGGCGTGTCGTGCTACGACCCTGCACCTCCTATAGAGAATGACCACCGTTGGAATCAGGGTGTAGCTAATAGCGAGCTTCGCAATGGCGACAAGGTTGTGCTCTTCTACGAGTGCCGCTTCGGCAGTGAGGTAAAGGTGTCGCTCGTGACCGACGATGAGGGTGAAGATAGGGTGCTTTGCAGCCAGACATATGAGGTAGTTAAGGGAGGAAATCAGCTTGAGTTTACCATCGAGGCTGGCGACTATCGCGGTCGTGCCCAGCTGTGCGTGGAGTACGACAAATATCAGGATGGCGACGAGACTACCTGGCCTATGGGCGGTATCTTTGTAGCTATTGTAGACTAAGTTATGCTCTTTGCGCGTCGTAAAAAGTTGGAGTTGGGAGTGGTGGTATTCGAGCTTACGGATGCCTGCAATCAGGCGTGTAAGTTCTGCTACAACCACTTTAAGGGTGCCTCGGGCTATTGTACCCCCGAGCCTCCCGACTTCCGTGTGGCTGAGCGTACACTAAAAAAGCTCCTTAACGAGGCATCGATTGCAAGCCTCTCGCTCTCGGGTGGCGAGCCGATGCTTATGCCGCGCATCCACGACCTTGTCTTTAAGGCGCGCTTTGCAGGCTCGAATGTCAATGTGCTCACTAATGGCACACTGCTTAAGGATGATGACATCGCCATATTCAACGACATTGGCGTGGCGATGATTCAGATACCCATCCTCTCTACCGATGCCGCTACGCACGATGCGCTCACCTCGCTTTCGGGCTCGTGGGAGCGCGCTACGGCTGCGGCACGCAAGGTGGCAGCAACGCGTGCGGGGTGGCTTGCGCCAGTGCTGATACTCACGCACCAGAACCTCGCAACAATAGAGCCCACGCTGGAGCTATATGCCGAGCTGGGGGCGACCAACATCCTTGTCAACCGCTTCAATATCGGTGGCCTCGGCATAGGCAATGCCCGCGAGCTTGTGATGTCGCACGCTGAGCTACGTGAGGCATTCGCTCGCGCCAATGCCAAGCTGCAACAACTTAACCTTCGGGCGCATAGCGGAGTATGCACGCCGATGTGCGTGCTCAACCCTAAGGAGTATTCAAATATAACCTTTACGCACTGCACCACCGACCTACGTTCGCGACCACTCACGGTGAACTACCGTGGCGATGTGCGCTTCTGCAACCACTCGCCGCGCGTGTTGGGCAATATCCACCAAGAGTCGCTCGATGCGATTTTAGAGCGTTCGCAGTCGGATGGTTACTTTGCCTCACGCCCCGCGGAGTGTGCCTCGTGCACGCTGTGGGAGCGTTGCCGTGGAGGCTGCCGTGCCGCCTCGGAGCAACTATACGGCACTTTCGACCGTGTAGACCCAGTGCTTTCAACTGATAACTAACAACAAACGATATATGGGAAAACGCATAGGACCGCGCCAATGGGTCGCGCTCAAGCTATTTAAGAAACTGCGCCAGATACGTCGCGATGAGCACATACTAAATACACTTTTTTGGGAGTGCACCCTGCGCTGTAACTTGCAGTGCCGCCACTGCGGTAGCGACTGCCGAGTAGACTCCGCGCTAAAGGATATGCCGGCAAAAGATTTTTTCCGTGTGCTCGACAACGAGATTACGCCCAATGTCAACCCCAACAAGGTGCTTGTCATCCTCTCGGGAGGCGAGGTGCTTGTGCGTAAGGATTTGGAGGAGATAGGCATCAACCTCTACCGTCGTGGCTACCCTTGGGGTATGGTGACTAACGGTCTCGGCCTCTCGCGCCAGCGTCTCGACTCGCTTATCCGCTCGGGTCTGCACTCTATAACTGTCTCGCTCGACGGCTTCGAGGAGCACCACTACCATATCCGCCAAAACAAGGATAGCTTCCAGCGCGCTGTGGAGGCCATTAGGATGATTTCGGCCGACAAGGAGCTTGTCTCGGACGTGGTTACGTGCGTAACTCCCGCGCTGCTACCCCGCTTGGAGGAGTTTAAGGAGTTTCTATACTCGCTTGGCGTGCGCCAGTGGCGTCTCTTTACCATCTTCCCCGTAGGTCGTGCCGCTACCGACCCCACGCTACAGCTCAACGACGAGGAGTTCACCTACGTGATGCAGTTTATCGAGCAGTGTCGTAAGGAGGGACGTGTTAAGGCATCATACGGCTGCGAGGGCTTCCTTGCGGGCTACGAGATGCGTGTGCGCACCAACCCGTTCGAGTGCTATGCGGGCGTGGGCGTCGCCTCTATTCGCGTCAATGGCGACATCTCGGGCTGTACCTCGGTGCGTGCTAACTTCACGCAGGGTAACATATATGAGGATAACTTCTGGGATGTGTGGCAAAACCGCTTCGAGAAGTTCCGCAACCGCGACTGGGCGAAGAAGGGCAAGTGTGCCGACTGCAAGATGTGGCAGTACTGCGAGGGTAACGGCATGCACCTCTACGACGATGACGAGAATCTGCTCGTCTGTCACTACCATAGACTAACCAAGTAGCATAAACATAATAGTAGTGATGATGGATGGGGACGCTTTGTAGCGTCCTCTTCCTTTTTTTGAGAATAATTATTGTACTACGTATTGATAAAATAAAATAATAACTTTATCTTTATGGCTAATTTAATATAGTACGACTATGAAGCGAGAGGTTTTCGTTGTGGCTGTTGCGGCTATGCTCCTGGTGAGCGGCTGCTATGCTCAGGTGGGTAGCGTCGAGAGACGTGATGGAGGAGTTGTCTACCATATAGACTCCACGTTGCCAGTGGATTATGTTGAGGATATGGAGTGGGTGCTCCGCTACGACAATAACGACGTAGAGGAGCTACGACAGCGTGCGCTAACAGAAGATAAGGAGTGTGATGTACTCTTCTTCGGTAGCTCGTCGATACGCCTTTGGAGGAGCCTGCAAGAGGATATGGCTCCTCTCAAGGTCGTTAATCGTGGCTATGGTGGTGCTCAGTTGCGCGACATACACTACAACTACGAGACGGTGCTCGCAGATTATAGGCCTCGTGCCTTTGTATTCTACTGCGACAACGACCTTGGTGGCTTTGGTCGCGACCTCTACCCGACACAGCTCTTTGACCTCTATCGTCTGCTTGTCGAGCGCCTCAAGGGTGACTATCCTGACTGTCCGATATATATCCTCTCGATAAAGTTTAACGAGAACCGTGCCCATAAGCGTGAGGAGCATCGCCTGTTCAACGCCCTTATGGCGGACTATGCTGAATATACCGATGGCGTTACGTTTGTCGATGTGAATACGCCACTTTTGAATGAGGATGGTAGCGTTAATAATGGCTACTTTGAGCAGGACCTTCTGCATGTAAACCGCAAGGGTTATGCCGTCTGGACATCGGTGCTTAAGCCTATGTTAATCGAGGAATTACAGCGATAACCACTCGAATTGGTCGTATGTGAATCATAGTCCAAAAATGGACTAAATACGAAATTTGTGTTTTCGGGCGTCCTACTCCGACCTCGAAAAATGAGCTAAAAATCGTAAGATGCTAATTAATAGCGTTTTGCGATTTTTGTCATAAATAGCTGCTTATAGTTTTGAAAAACGAATAAGAAAAATATATGGGATTTTCACAAGTTTTCAACATTTTGGGTCGAAAAAAGTGGCTATATATATTGTATGTCAGAAAAAATGCCTATCTTTGCGGGCAATTTCTCGCAAAAGGGAATTGAAATAGTTAACAAAAATTTAAAGGACAAAAAGTTTTAAAGATGCCAACTATTCAACAGTTAGTAAGAAACGGTCGAGTGAGCATGGTCGAGAAGAGTAAGTCGCCTGCCCTCGCAGCGTGTCCTCAGCGCCGTGGAGTTTGTACTCGTGTGTACACCACAACTCCTAAGAAGCCTAACTCGGCTATGCGTAAGGTTGCACGTGTAAGATTGACTAATGGCAAGGAGGTCAACGCCTACATCCCAGGTGAGGGCCACAACTTGCAGGAGCACTCAATCGTGCTCGTTCGTGGTGGTCGTGTTAAGGACCTCCCAGGTGTTCGTTACCACCTCGTACGTGGTGCACTCGATTCAGCAGGTGTAGACGGTCGTCGTCAGCGTCGCTCGAAGTATGGTGCTAAGCGTCCAAAGGCTGGTAAGAAGTAAAAAAGAAATTTAGGAATTGTATTTAATTAATTAGCAAGTAACAATGAGAAAAGCTAAGCCAAGAAAGCGAATTCTACTTCCGGATCCGAAGTTCAACGATGTAGAGGTAACTCGTTTCGTGAACAACCTTATGCTGGATGGTAAGAAGAGTATTGCTTACACTATCTTCTACGATGCATTGGAGATGGTAGGCAAGAAGATGAAGGATGCTGATAAATCTCCATTGGAGGTCTGGAAACAGGCTCTTGAGAATATCACACCTCAGGTCGAAGTAAAGTCAAAGCGTATCGGTGGTGCGACATTCCAGGTTCCCACGGAGGTTCGTCCCGAGCGCAAAGTTTCGATTTCCATGAAAAACCTTGTCCTTTATTCACGTAAGCGTTCGGGCAAGTCAATGGCAGAGAAGCTCTCAGCAGAGATAGTAGATGCCTACAACCAGCAGGGTGCTGCCTTCAAGCGTAAGGAGGAGATGCACCGTATGGCAGAGGCTAACAAGGCATTTGCACACTTCAGATTCTAAAAAACGTAGACCAAGATGGCAAGAGATCTTAAATATACTCGTAATATCGGTATCATGGCTCACATCGATGCCGGTAAGACCACTACCTCGGAGCGTATCCTCTTCTATACAGGTAAGACTCACAAGATTGGTGAGACTCACGAGGGTGGTGCCACCATGGACTGGATGGTTCAGGAGCAGGAGCGTGGTATTACCATTACCTCTGCTGCAACCACAGCGTTTTGGAACTACAAGGGTAATCAGTACCAGATCAACTTGATTGATACCCCAGGACACGTTGACTTTACCGTTGAGGTTGAGCGTTCACTCCGTGTATTGGATGGCGCTGTTGCAACCTTCTGCGCAGTAGGTGGTGTTGAGCCCCAGTCTGAGACCGTATGGCGTCAGGCAGATAAGTACAACGTTCCTCGTATTGGTTACGTTAACAAGATGGACCGTACTGGCGCGGACTTCTTCGCAGTATGTGCCCAGATTAAGGAGCACTTCGGTGCAACAGCTCTTCCCGTAGTATTGCCTATCGGTTCGGAGGATAAGTTCGAGGGTATCGTTGACCTTATCTACAACAACGCGTTGTACTACTACGACGATAAGACCGTTCGCGACAACTTCGAGGTTAAGGAGATTCCTGACTTCATGAAGGAGGAGGCAGCCGAGTGGCGCGCTAAGCTTATCGAGGAGGTTGCAGCTACCGACGACGCTCTTATGGAGAAGTTCTTCGAGGATCCCGATTCTATCACTCCCGATGAGCTCATCGCAGCTATCCGTAAGGCTACCATCAACATGACTTTGGTGCCTATGATGTGCGGTTCGTCGTTCCACAACAAGGGCGTTCAGAAGCTCCTCGACTATGTAATGGCATTCCTTCCATCACCATTGGATGTGCCTGCAGTTGAGGGTACTAACCCCAAGACTGACGAGATGGAGAAGCGTGAGGCATCAGTTAATGAGCCTTTCTGCGGTCTTGCGTTTAAGATTGCAACTGACCCCTTCGTAGGTCGCTTGTGCTTCATCCGCGTTTACTCTGGTGCTTTGGATGCCGGTTCTTATGTTTATAACGCGCGTAGCGGCAAGCGTGAGCGTATCTCACGTATCTACCAGATGCACGCTAACAAGCAGAACCCTATGGAGCGCGTAGAGGCAGGTGATATCTGCGCAGCTATCGGCTTCAAGGAGATTCGCACCGGTGATACTCTTACCGCTGAGAATGCACCTATCGTACTCGAGCAGATGACCTTCCCCGAGCCCGTTATCGGTCTTGCGGTTGAGCCTAAGACTCAGAAGGATCTCGACAAGCTCGGTATCGCTCTTGCGAAGCTCGCAGAGGAGGATCCTACCTTCACCGTACGTACCGACGAGGAGAGTGGCCAGACCATTATCTCAGGTATGGGTGAGCTTCACCTCGACATCATCGTTGACCGTTTGAAGCGTGAGTTCGGCGTAGAGATTAACCAGGGTGCTCCCCAGGTTAACTACAAGGAGGCTCTTACTCAGACTGTTCAGCACCGCGAGGTATTCAAGAAGCAGACTGGTGGTCGTGGTAAGTTCGCTGACATCATCTTCGAGATTGGTCCCGCAGATGAGGGCGTTACAGGTCTTCAGTTCGTTGACGAGGTTAAGGGTGGTAACATTCCTAAGGAGTATATCCCCGCTGTTCAGAAGGGCTTCGAGTCAGCAATGGCAAACGGCGCTTTGGCAGGTTACACCATCGACTCAATGAAGGTTACCTTGAAGGATGGTTCGTTCCACCCCGTCGATTCAGATCAGCTCTCGTTCGAGATCTGTGCTCGTAACGGTTTCCGTCAGGCAGCTCCTAAGGCAGGTTCAGTTATCATGGAGCCTATGATGAATGTAGAGGTTGTAACTCCCGAGGAGAGCATGGGTGACATCATCGGCGATATGAACAAGCGTCGTGGTCAGATCCAGGGTATGGAGTCTAAGGGTACAGCTCGTGTTGTTAAGGCACGTGTTCCCCTCTCAGAGATGTTCGGTTATGTAACCGTACTTCGTACCATCTCTTCTGGTCGTGCAACATCATCAATGGAGTTCTCACACTTCGAGGAGGTTCCTGCAAACCTTGCAAAGGAGATCATCGAGAAGTCGAGCGGTAAGCGTAAGGATTTAGAGTAAAAAAAAGGAGATTATATATGAATCAGAAAATTAGAATCAAGTTGAAGTCTTTCGACCACAACCTCGTTGATAAGTCAGCTGAGAAGATCGTTAAGACTGTGAAGGCTACCGATGCTGTAGTTAGCGGTCCGGTGCCCCTTCCCACGCGCAAGCAGATTTTCACTGTAAACCGTTCGACCTTCGTTAACAAGAAGGCACGTGAGCAGTTCCAGTTCTGCACTTACAAGCGCATCATCGATATCTATTCATCAACTCCCAAGACTATCGATGCTTTGATGAAGCTCGAGTTGCCTTCAGGTGTTGAGGTAGAGATCAAGGTTTGATAAAAACACTCGTTGGGCAAGGACAGCCCTTTCGAAGAGGGTTGTCCCGCTGCCCGGCAAAACGCCTATAATACAAATATAGGTATATAATTCACTAATTAACAAACAAACGTAATTCGACAGTACAATGTCAGGACTAATTGGAAAGAAAATCGGAATGACTTCCGTTTACAGTGCCGAGGGTAAGAACATACCATGCACTGTTATCGAGGCTGGTCCGTGTGTGGTTACGCAAATCAAGACCGTTGAGAAGGATACTTACGAGGCGGTTCAGATTGCCTATGACGACAAGAGTGAAAAGCACACCAGCAAGAGTTTGTTAGGTCACTTCAAGAAGGCCGGCGTTACCCCCAAGCGTAAGCTTGTAGAGTTTAAGGGTATGCCTGAGGTGAACCTTGGTGATTGCCTTACAGTTGAGATGTTCTCTGAGGAGGACTGGGTAGACGTAACAGGCATCTCTAAGGGTAAGGGCTTCCAGGGTGTAGTTAAGCGTCACGGTTTCGGTGGTGTAGGTGGTCAGACCCACGGTCAGCACAACCGCCAGCGTAAGCCCGGTTCGCTTGGTGCATCATCTTATCCATCACGCGTCTTCCCCGGTAAGCGTCTTCCCGGTCAGATGGGTGGTGAGACAGTTAAGGTTCTGAACCTTAAGGTCGTTAAGGTAATTCCCGAGAGCAACCTCATCTTGGTGAAGGGTTCAGTTCCGGGTGCAAAGGGTTCTTATTTAACAATTGAGAAGTAGTATGGAATTAGCTGTATTAAACACATTAGGACAGGAGACAGGTCGTAAGGTAGTTCTTTCAGACGCAGTCTTCGGCGTGGAGGCTAATGACCACGCTATCTACCTCGACGTTAAGCAGTATTTGGCTGATCAGCGTCAGGGTACCCACAAGGCAAAGCAGCGTAACGAGGTAGCCGGTTCAACACGTAAGTTGAAGCGTCAGAAGGGTACCGGTGGTGCTCGTTGCGGTAGCATCAAGTCGCCTTTGTTCCCCGGTGGTGGCCGTGTATTCGGTCCTGTGCCCCGCGACTACAGCTTCAAGCTCAACAAGAAGCTTAAGCAGCTTGCACGTCGTAGCGCGCTTACCTACAAGGCCCAGGCTAATGCAATCCAGGTTTTGGAGATGCCCGCAATGGACGCTCCCAAGACTAAGGCCGTTATTGCAATGGCAAAGGCTCTGAACGTAGAGAACAAGAAGGTGTTGGTCGTTTTGCCTGAGACGAACGTCAACTTCCAGCTCTCATGCCGCAACATTCCTTCGGTGAAGCCTATTTTGGCACAGAACCTCAATACATACGAGGTAATGAACGCATCGGCAGTTGTTTTGGTAGAGGGCGCAGAGAATGTAATCAATGTAATGTTAGCTTAAAAACCTTACGAAAATGGAAGTAATTATTAAGCCTATTTTGACCGAGAAGATGACGATTCAGGGCGAGAAGCTGAACCGTTACGGTTTTATTGTTGACGTTAGAGCTAACAAGTTGCAGGTTCGTAACGCTGTAGAGAAGATGTACAACGTTACCGTTACCGATGTCAACACCATCAATTACATGGGTAAGCAGAAGAGCCGCTACACTAAGGCAGGTCTGCTTCAGGGTCGCACCAACAACTTCAAGAAGGCTATTGTCACATTGAAGGCCGGTGATCAGATTGATTTTTACAGTAACATCTAAACTTTCGAAAAGAGATGGCAGTAAGAAAATTTAAGCCGGTAACTCCCGGTCAGAGACATAAGATTATCGGCACGTTCGATGAGATCACCACTTCAACACCTGAGAAGTCTCTCTTGAGCCCCAAGAAGAGCACAGGTGGTCGTAACAACAGTGGTAAGATGACAGTACGCTACATCGGCGGTGGTCACAAGCAGATGTATCGTAATGTAGACTTCAAGCGTCAGAAGGATGGTATGGCAGCAACCGTAAAGACAATCGAGTACGATCCTAACCGTACAGCACGTATTGCTTTGGTTGTATACGCCGATGGCGAGAAGAGCTATATCCTTGCTCCTAACGGCTTGCAGGTTGGTCAGACCGTAATCAGCGGTACAGGCGTGGCACCCGAGGTAGGTAACACATTGTTCCTTTCGGAGATTCCACTCGGTACGTTGGTTCACAATATTGAACTCTACCCCGGTCAGGGTGCTGCAATGGCACGTTCTGCCGGTTCGTATGCTCAGCTTTTGGCACGCGAGGGTAAATTCGCAGTTATCAAGTTGCCTTCAGGTGAGACTCGTATGGTACTCGTAACTTGCCGTGCAACTGTCGGCGTTGTGTCTAACGTAGAGCACAACCTCGAGAGCTCAGGTAAGGCAGGTCGTAAGCGTTGGTTGGGCCGCCGTCCTCACAACCGTGGTGTCGTAATGAACCCCGTAGATCACCCCATGGGTGGTGGTGAAGGTCGTGCATCTGGTGGTCACCCACGTTCACGTAAGGGATTGTTGGCTAAGGGTAAGAAGACTCGTAACCCAAAGAAGACAACCTCTAAGTTTATTATTTCAAGAAAGAAAAAATAATTAAATAGAGTACATAATGAGCCGTTCATTGAAAAAAGGACCATTTATCGACCCCAAGCTTGAGGCACGTGTTATCGCACAGGCAGAGGGCAATAACAAGTCTGTAATTAAGACATGGTCACGCGCAAGTATGATTTCGCCCGACTTCGTAGGTCAGACGATTGCTGTACACAACGGAAATAAGTTTATTCCAGTTTACGTAACTGAGAATATGGTCGGTCACAAGCTCGGCGAGTTTGCGCCCACGCGTAACTTCCGCGGTCATTCAGGTAACAAGAAAAAGTAGTAGACTATGGCAAGAAAAGCAAAGATGGCCGAGAGACTCAAGGCCGAGAAGAAGCAGAAAGCTATCGCTATTTTGCGCGATTGCCCTACCTCTCCGCGTAAGATGCGTTTGGTGGCTGACATCATCCGTGGCGTAGAGATTAACAAAGCATTGGGTATCCTTCGTTACTCAAAGAAGGAGGCATCTATAAGAATGGAGAGTCTTCTCAAGTCGGCAATTGCCAACTGGGAGGCAAAGAACCAGGGCGAGCGTCTTGAGGATGCACAGCTCTGTGTTAAGGAGGTATTCGTAGACTGCGGTCGTATGCTTAAGCGAATTCAGCCCGCACCTCAGGGTCGTGCACACCGTATTCGCAAGCGTTCGAACCACGTCACCCTCGTAGTAGATAAAATGGTAACCGCAGAAAACAAGTAAGAGATGGGACAGAAAGTTAATCCGATAGCAAATCGTCTTGGTATCATCAAGGGTTGGGATTCTAACTGGTATGGTGGTCGTGATTTCTCAGAGAAATTGGTAGAGGACGACAAGATTCGTAAGTATTTGAATGTCCGTTTGGCAAAGGCAAGCATCTCGAAGATTATCATCGAGCGTACGCTTAAGCTTGTAACGGTAACCATCTCAACTGCACGCCCCGGTATCATCATCGGTAAGGGCGGTCAGGAGGTTGATAAGCTCAAGGAGGAGCTCAAGAAGCTCACCGGCAAGGAGGTACAGATCAACATCTTCGAGGTAAAGCGCCCCGAGGTAGATGCTGTAATCGTTGCTAACAACATCGCTCGTCAGCTTGAGGGCCGTGTATCGTACCGTCGCGCAATTAAGACCGCTATTGCGTCTACCATGCGCATGGGTGCTGAGGGTATCAAGGTTCAGATCTCTGGTCGAGTAGGCGGCGCCGAGATGGCACGTTCTGAGACCATAAAGGAGGGTCGTATTCCATTGCACACATTCCGTGCAGATGTAGATTACTTCTTGGCTGAGGCACTTACTAAGGTAGGTATCCTTGGTATCAAGGTTTGGATCTGCCACGGTATCGTATACGGCAAGCGTGACTTGTTCGAGATTGCTGGTGGTGCATCAGCACACGCAGGCAAGGAGCAGGCACCTCGTCGTGATGGCAAGCGTGACGATCGTCGCAAGCGTCGTAATAACAATAAGTAGTACCTTTTAAAGCGAAAAGACTATGTTACAGCCAAAGAGAACTAAGTTCAGAAGAATGCAGAAGGGTCGTATGAAGGGTTTCGCTCAGAGAGGAAACCAGCTTGCATACGGTTCGTTCGGTATCAAGGCCTTGGAGTCGACCTGGATCACTGGTCGTCAGATTGAGGCAGCACGTCAGGCCATCACCCGTTATATGAAGCGTGAGGGTCAGATTTGGATCCGTATCTTCCCCGATAAGCCCATTACGAAGAAGCCCGCCGAGGTACGTATGGGTAAGGGTAAGGGTAATCCCGAAGGTTTCGTGGCGCCCGTTACCCCCGGTCGTATCCTTTTCGAGGCAGAGGGTGTACCCTTGGAGATTGCACAGGAGGCACTCCGTCTGGGAGCTCAGAAGTTGCCTATTACAACTAAGTTTATCGTACGACGCGACTATGTCGAGTCATCACTTTAAAAAAGAGCTTTAAAGATTATGAAAAGTGCTGAAATAAAGGAGATGTCTGTTCAGGACCTCGAGGAGCGCATCGCAGCTGAGAAGGCTAACCTTGCCCAGCTTAAGGTGCAGCACGCCGTGTCGCCTGTAGAAAATCCATCAATTATTAAGAAGTCTCGCAGAGATATCGCTCGTATGCTGACAATTCTCGGCCAGAAGAACTCTAAATGTTAATTACCATTATGGAAAGAAATCTTAGAAAAGAGCGTATTGGTTTGGTTGTCAGCAACAAGATGGAGAAGACCATCGTCGTTGCCGTTGCTCGTAAGGTTAAGCACCCCATCTACGGTAAGTTCGTAAACAAGACCACTAAGTTTGTTGCTGAGTGCTTGGATACCACCGTTAACGAGGGCGACACCGTACGCATTATGGAGACCCGCCCTTTGAGCAAGACAAAGCGTTGGAGATTAGTACAAATCATTGAAAGAGCTAAGTAGTTATGATACAGCAAGAAAGTAGACTTGTAGTAGCTGACAACAGCGGTGCAAAGGAGGTTCTTTGCATTCGCGTGCTCGGTGGTACGAAGCGTCGTTACGCATCTATCGGCGACAAGATCGTGGTAGCTGTAAAGAGCGCTTCTCCCTCGGGTGATGTCAAGAAGGGTGCCGTTTCAAAGGCAGTCGTAGTAAGAACAAAGAAGGAGATTCGTCGTGCCAATGGTTCGTACATTCGTTTCGACGATAACGCCGTAGTACTTCTTAACAATCAGGGTGAGATCCGTGGTACTCGTATCTTCGGTCCTGTAGCCCGTGAGTTGCGTGACCAGTATATGAAGATCATATCACTGGCTCCCGAGGTATTGTAATTTAAAAAACAATTGAGATATGTCTAAATTGCATATTAAGAAGGGTGATATGGTTTACGTCAATGCTGGCGATAACCGTGGCGCACAGGGTAAGGTACTCTCTGTAGATGCAGCCAAGCAGCGTGCAGTCGTTGAGGGCGTTAACATCTGCAAGAAGGCTACGAAGCCCAACGCTAAGAACCCCCAGGGTGGTCTTATCGAGCAGGAGGCCCCCATCCACATTTCGAATCTGCAGCCCATCGACCCCAAGAGTGGCAAGCCCACACGCGTAGGTCGCAAGGCTAATGATAACGGTAAATTAGTTCGTTACGCTAAAAAGTCAGGGGAGGAGATTAAATAATGGCATACGTACCTACACTTAAAACCGAGTATAAGGAGCGCATTATCGCTACCCTTATGAAGGAGTTTGGCTACACTAGCATCATGCAGTGTCCAAAGCTCGAGAAGATCGTCGTAAACCAGGGTATGGGCCAGGCGATTGCCGATAAGAAGCTTATCGAGGTTGCTCAGGAGGAGCTTACCCGCATTACGGGTCAGAAGGCTGTTCAGACCAAGTCTCGTAAGGATATCTCTAACTTTAAGTTGCGTAAGGGCATGACTATCGGTGTTCGCGTAACACTCCGTGGCAACCGTATGTACGAGTTCTTGGAGCGTTTGATCGCCGTAGCACTTCCCCGTATCCGCGACTTCAAGGGTATCAACGATAAGTTCGATGGTCAGGGTAACTACACTCTCGGTGTAACTGAGCAGATTATCTTCCCTGAGATCGACATCGACAAGATTACCAAGATCTTCGGTATGGAGATTACTTTCGTAACGTCGGCAAAGACTGACGAGGAGGCATACGCTCTTCTTCGTGAGTTTGGCCTTCCTTTTAAGAACGCTAAAAAGAACCAGTAACCTATGGCAAAGGAGTCAATGAAGGCACGCGAGGTTAAGCGTGCGAAGCTTGCAAAGCGTTATGCTCACAAGCGTGAGGAGATCGCAGCAAAGGTTAAGGCAGGTGAGATGGACCACGAGGAGGCTTGGGTAGCACTCTCAAAGTTGCCCCGCAACTCTAATCCTATCCGTCAGCACAACCGTTGCATGATCACCGGTCGTCCAAAGGGTTATATGCGTCAGTTCGGTATCAGCCGTATCCAGTTCCGTGAGATGGCTTCGAACGGCTTGATCCCCGGCGTTAAGAAGGCTAGCTGGTAGTATGTCAGCTGTCCTTAGGGGCAGTGACAAAGCTTTAAGGGCAGTGCTATATATATAATATAAGTATATAGCATCGCCTTCGATAGTAGGATTGTGGCTCGTCGCAAGACGAAAGCGCATCCGGTGTAAGAAGATCCCGTGCGAGGTGCCCTTTAGGGCGCCTCAGCAAGTGGGTCGGATAAGGCAGAAACATTGTTAGGTGCCAGGCGTCAGCTCGTATGGGCTGAGGTTAGCAAGGTGCCGGCTTGTTGCAGATGGGTTGAAGTGTGCTATGTGTGTGCATTGTCAACTCCAGTCGAGGTTCAACAAAGACAATATCAGCCTTATATGGGTACTAAGCCCAAGTAATATGCTTCTGCGATACGGAGGAAAGTGCCATCATTGGTGGTAACTTCTTCGTGGAGCGGGCTATGAACGGGAGAGTGCAAGAGGAAAATCTCAAGGTGCAAGGTGCGGTTTACGTGCAACAATGCAAGGTGCGGTTTACGTGCAGCAGTGATTGTAGGCCATGTTGTAGACAGTGATGTCATGTGGGCCGTTTGTCGCAAGCCTCTGCCGATATGTTTCGGTGTGGTGTGCTGCGGATGTCACACCCATGGGATTGAACGATAGGATGATGCTTAATGACCAGTAGCGGTTGTGTGCATCATTTGTCGTTCGGTTCACTTGGGTGGTATTATGGAGTTTTTCGTCACACGATGTTGGTAACTAACAGTGGCTGCCGACATTTGCTGTGTGAAGGAAAAAATGCGTAAATACCTAAAAATTAGCCTAAAACCTTTGTTGTTTCAGATTTTCTTCGTATATTTGCCCGCTTTTGTGCGCGTTAAAACCCCGTGCGTATGTGTGTAGGAGGTGTTTGGGAGAGGGGAGTTTGAGAGATAAGGCGCTGAAAGTGAGTGAGATAGAATGCAATAAAGCAGAGATAAACATTTTTTAATTATTAATTTTTAACTTTTAATTCACTATGACAGATCCAATTGCGGACTTTCTGACCCGAATTAGAAATGCGGCGAAAGCCAACCACAAAGTGGTTGAAGCTCCCGGCTCAAAAATTAAGCAGGAGATCACCAAGATCTTGTTCGATCAGGGCTACATTCTTGCCTACAAGTTTGACAAGGATGAGAAGGGTCACCCCTCAATCAAGATTGCGTTGAAGTACGATGCTGCAACTAAGGTTTGCGCCATTAAGAATCTTAAGCGAGTAAGCCGTCCCGGTTTGCGTCAGTACGCTTCAGTAGCAGAGATGCCACGCGTATTGAACGGCCTCGGTATCGCTATCGTTTCTACCTCTAAGGGTGTTATGACCGATGCACAGGCTCGTAAGGAGAACGTAGGTGGTGAGGTAATGTGCTACATTTGGTAGTGTTCGACCACAAGACAACGTGATTACTGAAAAATTAAATTAACAAAAACAACTATTACAACATGTCAAGAATTGGTAAATTACCTGTAATCTTGCCCGCTGGTGTCACTGTGGAGATCGCAGCAGACAACACGGTAAGCGTGAAAGGGCCACTTGGGACACTGAGCCAGAAGGTTGACTCAGACATCAAAGTTGAAGTTGGAACACACATCGAGAAGGATAGCCAGAAGGAGGTACCTGCGGTAATCGTTACTCGTCCTACCAACCAGCCCCGTCACCGTTCATTGCACGGTTTGTATCGTGCTCTTATCAACAACATGGTTATCGGCGTATCGAAGGGTTACGAGATCAAGCAGGAGCTCGTAGGTGTAGGTTTCAAGGCTGAGGTTAAGGGTCAGCTTTTGGAGATGAACCTTGGTTACTCACACGATATTGCAATCTTGCTTCCCGCAGAGATTCAGGCAACAGCCGTAACCGAGAAGAAGGGTAATCCTATCCTCACACTCAAGAGTATCGACAAGCAGCTTGTTGGTCAGGTGGCAGCGAAGATTCGCTCGATGCGTAAGCCTGAGCCTTACAAGGGTAAGGGTATTAAGTTTGTCGGCGAGGTAATCCGTCGCAAGGCAGGTAAGTCGGCAGCTAAATAGTAAATAAGTCAAGATTATGGCATTGAATAAGATTGAAAGAAGAGCGAGAATCAAGATGCGTATCCGTAAGATTGTTAACGGTACGCCTTCACAGCCTCGCATGACTGTATTCCGTAGCAACAAGCAGATCTACGTACAGTTTATTGATGACCTCGCAGGCGTAACCTTGGCTACGGCATCGTCGTTGGACAAGGAGGTAGCGGCAGAGGCAGCAGGTAAGAACAAGTGTGAGGTTGCAGCTTTGGTAGGTAAGCTTGCTGCAACTCGCGCAGCCGAGAAGGGTATCACCACCGTAGCGTTCGATCGTAACGGTTACCTCTATCACGGTCGTGTAAAAATGTTGGCTGAAGCTGCTCGCGAGGGTGGCCTTAAATTCTAAGCGATTATGGCAAATACAAACATAAAGAGAGTACGTACAAGCGACCTCGAGTTGAAGGATCGTTTGGTTGCAATCAACCGCGTTACTAAGGTAACCAAGGGTGGTCGTACCTTCACTTTCTCGGCTATCGTAGTTGTAGGTAACGAGAATGGTGTAGTAGGCTATGGTCTTGGTAAGGCTGCGGAGGTTACCGTAGCTATCTCTAAGGGCGTAGAGGATGCAAAGAAGAATTTGGTTAAGGTTCCCGTGCTCAACGGCACAATTCCCCACAAGCAGGAGATGCGTTTCGGTGGTTCAGAGGTTATGATTCGTCCCGCAGCTCCCGGTACTGGTATCATCGCTGGTGGTGCTATGCGTGCAGTGTTGGAGTCTGTAGGTATCAAGAACGTGCTTGCAAAGAGCAAGGGTTCGTCTAACCCCCACAACCTCGTAAAGGCTACTATTGGTGCTTTGTGCGAGTTGCGTGATGCTCGTTCAGTTGCAGAGTTGCGCGGTATCTCATTGACCAAGGTGTTTAACGGTTAAAAATAGGAGGTAACAACTATGGCAACATTGAAAATCACTCAGATTAAGAGCCGCATCGGCGCCTCAAAGCAGCAGTGCAAGAACCTCGATGCTCTGGGCCTTCGCAAGATCAACATGACTGTTGAGCACAGCGACTCAGTTATCATCAAGGGTATGCTTGAGCGTGTTAAGCACCTCGTAAAGGTCGAGGAGGTAAAATAAGTTTAACCAAGAAAAAAGAATAAGAAATGGAACTTCATAATCTTAAGCCCGCTAAGGGTGCAACTCACCACGATAAGCGTGTGGGTCGCGGTGCTGGTTCGGGTCACGGTGGTTACTCTACCCGTGGTTTGAAGGGTGCCAAGTCGCGCTCGGGTTATTCAAGCAAGCTCGGTTTCGAGGGTGGTCAGATGCCTTTGCAGCGTCGTCTTCCTAAGTTCGGCTTCACGAATATCGATCGCGTAGAGTACAAGGCTATCAACCTCTCAGTATTGGAGGATCTCGCAGCTAAGCACAACCTTACAGAGGTGACCTTCGAGACATTTGTAGAGGCTGGCTTTGTATCATCTAAGGACAAGGTTAAGATTCTGGGTAACGGCACCATCACTCGCGCTTTGGCTGTTAAGGCCAACGCCTTCTCTAAGTCTGCTGAGGCTGCAATCGTAGCTGCTGGCGGTTCTGTTGAGAAGTTGTAGTATGGTTTCGGCTGTTTTGTTCGAACAAATGGCAAGTAACGAGGGGCACAACGGATAACATAAATAGGAGTTATACACAATATATAATATATATGGCTGTGCCGCAGTTGCGGTCGATGCTTGAACAGAACAGTATAAAATTGTAAGAATCAATAAAACCTAATATTTATGAACACGTCTATCATTGTTGGTTTGGTTTTAGTAGTAATCATCGTCTTGCTACTTGCTACCAACAAGAAACTAAGAGAGACTATCAAGAACATATATAAGATTGAGGAGCTTCGCAAGCGTATCCTCTTTACGCTCAGCCTTCTTCTTATATATCGTTTGGGTAGTTTTGTGACTCTGCCTGGTGTAGACCATGCAATTTTGGAGGAGGCAACAAAGAACTTCGCGAGTGACGGCAGCCTTTTGGGTCTGTTGAACGTATTCTCGGGTGGTGCCTTTGCTCAGGCTTCAATCTTTGCACTTGGTGTTATGCCTTACATCACCGCGTCTATCATCATTCAGTTGTTGGGCATCATGGTGCCTTACTTCCGCAAGATGCAGCGCGAGGGTGAGAGCGGACGTCGCAGAATGAATCAGTGGACACGTTTCCTTACCATTGTCGTGTTGCTACTTCAGGGTCCTGCTTACCTCTATTCACAGGTGTTGAACTGGGGTGCAGTAAGCCCCGCATGTTCGGGTGACCTTTTGGGTATTCCACAGGGCCAGTTCATTGTTCCTGCGGTAACAATCCTTATCGCCGGCACCATGTTTATCATGTGGTTGGGTGAGAAGATTACCGACAAGGGTATTGGTAACGGTATCTCATTGATCATTATGATCGGTATTGTGGCACGTCTACCACAGGCATTCATGGCTGAGCTTGGTGCTCAGATGGATGGTGGTTGGGGTATCATCGCATTCATCGTTGAGCTCATCTTCTTGGCTCTCGTGTTTATGCTTGCTATCGCAATCGTTCAGGCAGTGCGTCGCATTCCCGTTCAGTATGCCAAGCGTATTGTAGGTAATAAGCAGTATGGTGGCGTGCGTCAGTACATTCCATTGAAGCTGAACGCCGCTAACGTGATGCCTATTATCTTCGCCCAGGCTCTTATGTTTATTCCAGGTTTGATCTGGCCTAACAGCGCAACTTGGACCGACATCAGCAGCTTCTGGTACAACTTCACGCTTGTAGTGTTGGTAGTTGCGTTTACTTACTTCTACACCGCAATTATCGTAAATCCTCAAATGATGGCCGACGATATGAAGCGTAACGGTGGTTTCATTCCAGGTGTTAAGCCCGGTAAGAGCACTGTTAAGTATATCGACGACGTCATGACAAGAATCACCCTTCCTGGTTCGATCTTCTTGGCACTTATCACGGTTCTTCCCGCTGTAGCCATGACGCTCGGTATCCAGCAGAGCTTTGCTTACTTCTTCGGTGGTACATCGCTTCTGATTATGGTAGGTGTTGTTCTTGACACTCTAAAGCAGATTGAGAGCTACTTGTTGATGCGTCACTACGATGGTCTTATGAAGACCGGACGTATTCAGGGTCGCTACTAATAGATTTTACCACAAGAGAGGTGCTGCCTTGGGCAGCCGAGGCAGCACTCTTTAATTGGCTTACTGAAGATGATATATTTGAAGACACCCGAGGAGATAGAGATTCTTAGAGAGAACAACTTGTTGGTAAGTAGGGCTCTTGCAGAGGTAGGTCGCCACATTAAGCCTGGCATCACCACCCGCGAGCTCAACGACATTGCCGAGAAGGTTATCCGCGAGAATGGCGCAGTTCCTGCATTCTTGGGTTATCAGGGTTATCCCGCATCGGCTTGCATTTCGGTAAACGAGCAGGTTGTACACGGTATCCCTTCGGACTATGTCATCAAGGATGGCGACATCGTATCGGTAGATTTGGGCACCATTCTGAAGGGGTTTGTTGGTGATTCGGCATATACGTTTGCCGTAGGTGAGGTTGCAGACGATGTAAAGCAACTACTGGAGGTCACCAAAGAGGCTCTTCGCAAGGGTGCAGCACAGGCAAAGGCTGGTAACCGCGTTGGCGACATATCAGCAGCAGTGCAGGATTACGCCGAGAGTTTCGGCTACGGCGTAGTGCGAGAGTTGGAGGGTCATGGCTTAGGCAGGAAGATGCATGAGGAGCCAGGCGTACCTAACTATGGCGCACGAGGCAGGGGACCATTGTTGAAAGAGGGTATGGTCATCTGCATAGAACCGATGATTACGATGGGTGATCGTAGGGTAGTTTTTGAGCGTGACGGCTGGACCGTGCGCACAAAGGACCGTAAGCCTGCAGCACACTTCGAGTATGCAGTGGCGGTGGGCAAGGATGGCCCCGACATCCTAACAGACTTCAGTATCATTGAAGAGGCTATTAAAAACTAAGTCTTATGGCAAAACAGACTGCTATTGAACGAGACGGAACCATCATCGAGGCGTTGTCGAATGCAATGTTCAGGGTGGAATTGGATAACGGCCACGTTATCACGGCTCATATCTCAGGTAAGATGCGTATGCACTACATCAAGATCTTGCCCGGAGATAAGGTAAAAGTAGAGATGACGCCTTACGATTTGAGTAAGGGTCGAATATCTTTTAGGTACAAATAATTAAGAATGCTTTGGTTATGAAAGTAAGAGCATCAATTAAGAAGAGAAGCGAGGATTGCAAGATTGTACGTCGCAAGGGCAAGCTCTATGTGATCTGCAAGAAGAATCCCAAGTTCAAAATGCGCCAGGGATAATTTTTAGTTTAACAAACCGAAATTAACTTTTAAGAAAGATTTATGGCACGTATAGTAGGTGTTGATTTACCAAAAAATAAGCGCGGTGAGATCGGCTTGACCTATATCTATGGTATTGGTCGTTCTACTGCGCAGAAGATCCTCGATAGCGTAGGCGTAAGCCGCGACATCAAGGTTCAGGATTGGACCGACGAGCAGGTCGGCGCCATTCGTGGCGCAATTGCCGATATGGGCATCAAGGTTGAGGGCGAGTGCCGCTCAGTCGTACAGCTCAACATTAAGCGATTGATGGATATTGGTTGCTACCGTGGTATCCGTCACCGTTTGGGTCTTCCCGTACGCGGTCAGAGCACAAAGAACAACGCTCGTACACGTAAGGGTAAGAAGAAGACTGTAGCAAACAAGAAAAAGGCAACTAAGTAATATTAGAGAGTTATGGCAAAGAAAACTGGAACAGTTAAGAAGAAGGTTGTTAAGGTTTCGGCTCAGGGTATGGCTTTCGTACACTCTACCTTTAACAACGTTATCGTAACCATCACCAACGAGGTTGGTGAGGTCATCAGCTGGTCATCAGCCGGTAAGATGGGCTTCCGCGGTTCGAAGAAGAATACTCCCTATGCAGCACAGACAGCAGCTGCTGACTGCGCAAAGGTTGCTTACGATATGGGTTTGCGTAAGGTTAAGGTTTACGTTAAGGGTCCTGGTCAGGGTCGTGAGTCTGCAGTTCGTACCATCCATGGTGCTGGTATCGAGGTTATGGAGATTATCGACGTTACTCCACTACCCCACAACGGCTGCCGTGCCCCCAACCGTCGTCGCGTATAATTTCGCTGGAACTTATACATACTGACAACGTAAGGCAAGCAGTATAATAAACACTTAATTACTGAAAAAAAAGAAAAATTATGGCAAGATATATTGGACCTAAGTCGAAGATTGCCCGTCGTTTTGGCGAGGCTATTTACGGTGCTGATAAAGTTCTTGAGAAGCGTAACTTCCCTCCCGGACAGCACGGTCTTGCTCGCAAGCGTAAGAAGAATTCGGAGTATGGCGAGCAGCTTTCTGAGAAGCAGAAGGCAAAGTACACATACGGCATTTTGGAGAAGCAGTTTGCTCGTACCTACGAGGCTGCAGCACGTATGGGTGGTATCACTGGTGAGAACCTCCTTAAGTTGCTTGAGTGCCGTTTGGATAATGTTGTTTACCGTTTGGGTATCGCTCCTACACGTGCAGCAGCACGTCAGCTCGTATCGCACCGTCACATCTGCGTAAATGGTAATGTAGTAAACATTCCTTCATACGCATTGAAGGTTGGTGACGTGGTATCTGTACGCGAGAAGTCTAAGACTTTGGAGGTTATCACCGATGCATTGTCGGGTGCAGCACGCAGCCGCTACGCATGGTTGGAGTGGGACAACGCTACAATGAGCGGTAAGTTCCTTCAGACTCCTGAGCGTGAGGAGATTCCCGAGAACATCAAGGAGCAGCTTATCGTCGAGTTGTACTCTAAGTAGTAATTCACAAACAAATTCAATATTATGGCAATATTAGCATTCCAAAAACCTGAAAAGGTCATCATGTTGGAGTCGACTTCATCGTTCGGCAAGTTTGAGTTTCGTCCGTTGGAGCCTGGCTATGGCATGACTGTCGGAAACGCTTTGCGCCGTGTGTTGCTCTCGTCGTTGGAGGGCTTTGCTATCACGACCGTGAAGGTTGCCGGAGTGAACAATGAGTTCGCCGCAGTTCCCGGTGTGATGGAGGGTATGATGGAGATCATACTTAACCTTAAGCAGGTACGCTTCATCCGCACTGTTGATAATGAGGAGGCTGAGAAGGTCTCTATCAATGTTGCTGGCGTGACGGAGCTTACGGCAGGTTATATCTCGAACTACCTTTCGTTCTTCAAGGTCTTGAACCCCGAGTTGGTTATTTGCCACCTCGCTCCTGGCACTAAAATGCAGTTGACCATCACCATTGGTAAGGGTCGTGGCTATGTGCCTTCGGAAGAGAATGCGGGCATCGAGAAGGATGTTGACACCCTTCCTATCGACTCGATCTTCACGCCCATCAAGAACGTCAAGTACTCTGTCGAGGACTACCGTGTCGAGCAGAAGACCGACTACGAAAAGTTGAATTTGGAGATTACTACCGACGGCTCGATCCATCCGAAGGATGCGTTGAAGGAGGCTGCCAAGATTCTTATTCAGCACTTCATGTTGTTCTCTGACGAGAAGATTACTATCGACGAGGAGGAGCAGCAGGGTGTAGAGGAGTTCGATGAGAGCATCTTGCACATGCGTCAATTGCTTAAGACAAAGCTTGCTGACCAGGATTTGAGCGTACGTGCTCTTAACTGCTTGAAGGCGGCTGATGTCGACACTGTTGGCGACCTTGTAAAGCTCCATCGTAACGAGTTGTTGAAGTTCCGCAACTTCGGTAAGAAGTCGCTCACGGAGCTCGACGAGTTGTTGGCAAACCTCAACCTCAAATTCGGCATGGACGTATCTATCTACAAACTTGATAAAGATTAATTATGAGACACAATAAGAAATTTAATCATCTTGGCAGACAGGCGGGCCACCGTAAGGCTATGCTCTCTAACATGGCTGTATCGCTCATTCTGCACAAGCGCATTCAGACAACTGTTGCGAAGGCCAAGGCCGTACAGATGTTCATCGAGCCATTGGTAACAAAGTCTAAGGAGGACACTACTCACTCACGTCGTGTAGTATTCTCATACCTCAAGCAGAAGGAGGCTGTTACCGAGCTCTTCCGCACCATCGCTCCTAAGATTATGGAGCGCCCCGGTGGTTACACACGTATCCTCAAGACTGGTTTCCGTCTTGGTGATGGCGCCGATATGTGTATCATCGAGTTCGTTGACTTCAACGAGACTTACACCTTCGGTCGTGAGGCTGCTGCTCCTGCTGAGGAGGCTAAGCCTAAGACACGTCGTTCACGCGCTAAGAAGTCTGCAGAGACTGAGGATGGTGCTGAGAAGAAGGCTGCAAAGAAGGCTGCTCCTAAGGCAACCGCAGCTAAGGCTTCAGCAGCTAAGGGTGCAAAGAAGACCAATGTAGGCAAGAAAATGTAATTTTTCTTGAGATAAGGGGTCATCTGCGACCTCTCAATCATTGCCCCGAATGGGAAATACGTCGAGTATATCCCATCCGGGGCAATCTCTTAATCGAGGCCACATCTAACCCTTTCTATCAATAAATCTCTCTTTTTCTTGTGATAAGGCAGCATCTGTTGCACATCACTAAAAGTAGACCGACTCGGGCTGTACGTTTTAGTACTATCCCGAGTCGGTCTCTTTTGTGATGCACCGCATCTACATTTTAAGCAATGCGGTCTATATCTGCTTACGCATGCGGGCAACGGGGATGTCTAACATCTCGCGATACTTGGCCACCGTACGTCGGGCGATGCGGTAGCCCTTGTCGTTGAGTATATCCATGAGGTTTTCGTCCGTAAGTGGGTGGCGTTTATCCTCATTGTCGATGCACTCCTGGAGTATGGTCTTAATCTCATGGCTCGACACCTCCTCGCCCGAGGTTGTCTGCATACCCTCCGAAAATAGCGACTTCAATAATATTATGCCAAAGGGGGTCTGGATGTATTTGCTGTTGACTACACGCGATATGGTCGATACGTCGAGCTCCGTGCGGTCGGCTATATCCTTCAATATCATCGGCTTAAGTTTGCTCTTGTCACCCTCCTGGAAGTACTCGCGCTGGAAGTCGAGAATGGTCTGCATCGTGCGCATAAGTGTGTCGTGTCGCTGCTTTATGGCCGATATAAACCACTTAGCCGAGTCTATCTTCGACTTTACGAACTGCACGGCATCCTTATCCTCGGCCTTGATTGTCCCATCTGGAGCAACCATGTCGCGCATCATGTCGCGGTAGCGGCGTGAGATACGCACTTCGGGGATTCCCGAAGAGTTGAGTGAGAGGCGCAACTCGCCATCCGTGGCGTCGAGAATGAAGTCGGGGGTGATATATGGCGTGGTGTCAATGCCGCCCTCAATGTGCAGGTTGCCAGGTTTTGGTGAGAGCGTGCGTATGTGCTCTATGGCCTCGCGGAACTCCTCCTCGGTGGTATTGAGACGCGCTATTAGCTTCTCGTAGTGCTTCTTGGCAAATGCATCGAAGTGGGAGTTTATTATCTTGAATGCCAGGCGCTTGGCCTTAGTATCGAGGTGCTGGCGTTGCATCTGTAGTAGTAGGCACTCCTGCAACGAGCGGGCAGCGATGCCTGCGGGTTCCAGCTCCTGCACCATCGTAAGCATGCGCTCAATCTCCTCGACCGAGACATCCATGCCACGAGTAAAGGCCAGGTCATCCGAGAGCGACTGCAAGTCGCGGCGTAGGTAACCATCATCATCAAGGCTGCCGACGATATAGGCTGCTATGATAAGCTCCTCGTCCGTAAGCGAGCGGAAGCGAAGCTGCTCGACGAGAGTTTCACCTAACGAGTGCGACTCGGTGATGTATACAGGGCGCTCCTTGTCGTCCTTCGAGAAGTTGTTTATGCGTGCCTTGTACGAGGGGGTGTCATCCTCCTTGCCTAAGTACTCCTCGACGGATATCTTCGTGGGCTCATCCTCCGTATTCTCCACGTTTTCAGACTCCTCCTCCAATACGATGTTCTCCTCAATCTCACGCTTGATGCGCTCCTCGAGCTGCATTGCTGGTAGCTCGAGTAGCTTGATCATCTGTATCTGCTGCGGCGAAATCTTCGTCTGCAGCTGGATTGTTTGTTGAAGTCTGTTTGCCATAATAACTCTATCGGTGCACTAAAATTAAAAACGGTCGGCCTTGGGCCGGCCGTTTTTAGGGCAGTTGCTTAGAACTCAGCATTCTTAGGAGTACGTGGGAATGGGATCACATCGCGGATGTTACCCATGCCTGTCACGAAGAGAAGCAGACGCTCAAAGCCCAAGCCGAAGCCCGAGTGAGGTGCCGAACCCCAACGACGTGTGTCGAGATACCACCACAGCTCCTTACGGCTCATGCCCAACTCATCTACTCTTGCACAAAGCTTGCCAAAGTCGGCCTCACGCTCCGAACCACCGATAATTTCGCCAATCTGTGGGAACAAAACGTCCATGGCGCGCACGGTCTTGCCGTCGTCGTTCTGCTTCATATAGAATGCCTTAATCTCCTTAGGATAGTTGATAAGGATTACGGGGCGCTTGAAGTGCTCCTCTACGAGGTAGCGCTCGTGCTCCGACTGAAGGTCGCAGCCCCAGTCGCAGGGGAACTCGAACTTCTTGCCCGAGGCCTTCAAAATCTCGATACCCTCGGTGTAGTCGAGGCGCACGAAGTCGTTGTCCAAAACGAACTGAAGACGCTCCAAAAGACCCTTATCCCACATCTTATTCATAAACTCGAGGTCCTCACGACAGTTCTCCATAGCGTAGCGGATGAGGTACTTCAAGAAGTCCTCAGCGAGATCCATGTCGTCCTGAAGCTCGTAGAAGGCCATCTCGGGCTCAATCATCCAGAACTCTGCCAAGTGGCGAGGAGTGTTAGAGTTCTCGGCGCGGAACGTTGGACCAAACGTATAGATCTGACCCAATGCCAATGCACCAAGCTCTCCCTCGAGCTGACCCGATACGGTAAGGCTACAGGGCTTGCCGAAGAAGTCCTGAGTGTAGTCTACGGTGCCATCCTCGTTGCGTGGAGGATTCTGCATGTCGAGAGTCGATACGTTGAACATAGCGCCAGCACCCTCACAGTCCGATGCGGTGATCAGCGGCGTGTGCAAGTAGTAAAAACCTCTGTCGTTGAAGTACTTGTGGATGGCGAATGCCATGGCATGACGGATGCGCAATACGGCACCGAAGGTGTTGGTGCGGGGGCGCAAGTAGGCGATGTCGCGCAAGAACTCCAACGAGTGGCCCTTCTTCTGCAAGGGGTAAGTCTCGGGGTCGGCTGTGCCGTATACCTCGATTTTTGATGCCTGCACCTCAACGCCCTGACCCTGACCGAGCGATGCTACGAGCGTACCATCCACGCGCAAACATGCACCTGTGGTTACGGCCTTAAGCTCCGTCTCGTCGATCTTTGCGAGGTCGACAACAACCTGGATGTTCGATACGCAAGAGCCATCGTTTAGTGCGATGAAGGCAACATTCTTATTGCCACGCTTGGTGCGCACCCAACCCTTTACGGTAATCTCTCTGCCGTCACCCTCCATCTTGAGAATCTCGGCAATGCGAATAAGTTTCATAAGTGCTCTATATTTTATATTATTTTGTTCGTTTCGTTCGTTTGTAGGTATACTGGGATTCGTATAACGCCACAATAGGCCACAAAATTACTAATTTTTTTGCAAACGATTGCACTCTTATCACTTTTTTGTACCTTTGTAACTGCAACTTTATTCGTAACCGACGAAACGTAATATGAAAAAGCTACTTATATACTGCGCGACACCACTCCTTATGATTGTGATGTCTCTCGATATAGCCTCGGCGCAGGCGATAATAAACCGCTCGGAGTTTATATGCTACGATAAGCGCGAGGATGCTAAGCGCGACGTGCGCACCAATAACGATAAATATATCGACATCCGCCCCACGTTGCAGTTCGAGGGCGAGGGTAGCGTGCGTGCTGTGTATGAGCAGGAGATAGAGGTGCCCGCAGCATGGAACGACTATAACGCCTACCTGCATACCGAAAATGTGGGTGCTTCCTATGCAGTATTTGTTAATGGCGTGCAGATAACATCTGCTATCGACCGCTATACTCCTACCGACCTGTTTGTCTCGCCATATCTCGACCAGGGCACTAACACCGTGGCTATAGTCGTCGTTGATGAACCCTATATGGAGCGTATGGCTGAGGGCTTGCAACAGCCTGAGCGTAAGCAGTTTGAGAATTGTTATATATTTGCGCAGCGCCGCTTGGCTGTCTACGACTTCGAGGTGCGAATGAGGCCTGATTCGTTGGAGCGCTTTGCTGAGCTACACCTCGATGTGGTGGTGGATAACTCATTCTCTACGGAGGAGATTATCGAAGTGGGCTACGACATCTATGCTCCCGATGGCAAACTGATGGATTATAGTGTTAACGATGTGCGCATGGCGGGATTCTCGCGCGACACTATGAGCGTTAAACCATATATCTACCACTCGAATCCCAACCGCTGGTCGCCAGCAAATCCTAAGCTTTACGACCTTACGCTATACGTCAAGCGTAGTGGTATCCTATGGGAGTATATACCTCTCAAGGTGGGCTTTGCCGAGTATGGCTATAACGAGGAGGGGCAGATTACGGCATTTGGTAAGCCACTGACACTCAAGAAGGAACGATACAACGCCGCGGCAGATAGGATAACCACCGAGCGCGAGATTAAGGCACTCAAGCAGCGTGGCATCAACTGCCTCACGCCCGACTATCCACAGCCCCAGTGGTTCTACGACCTCTGTGACCGTGTGGGTATCTATGTCATCGACTGTGCGGCACTATCATCACCCACCGATAGCGACAATCGTGCCGTGGGTGGCACGCCGGCAAATGCCCCAGAGCTGGTTGATGAGTATCTGCGACGTGTCGAGACCATGTATCACCGTGCGCAGAACCACGTATGTATCATCGCATTCTCGCTCGGTAAAGAGGCGGGCAATGGCTACAATATGTACAAGGCCTACGAGCTCCTAAAGTCGAAGGGGGACAGCCGAGCGATTGTCTACGAAGGAGCTGACGGCGAGTGGAATAGCGATTTATGGTGATAAGCACGCATTTGCGGCGTCGAGCTTATTCCGCTGAATAGGAAATACGCTTTTGTATGTCCTATCCAGCAGAATTGCGACTCGCCACCACAACTGCATGCTTCTGACCATAAATCGATATTGGGGTGGGAGTATTAACATTAATTGGATATGAATATAGAGCTTGTTGTAGTGGGTAAGACCGATATGAAGGAGGTTGAGGCGTTGGTGACGATGTACACAAAACGTCTGAACCACTACGTTAAGTTCGCAATAACTACCCTGGCCGATGTTCGTAACACCAAGAAGCTCTCTGAGGCGGAGCAGAAACGCCTGGAGGGTGAGGCCATACTGCGCCTTGTGACCGATGCCGACCACCTTATGCTCTTGGATGAGCACGGCGCCGAGCTGCGCTCCATAGAGTTTGCCGAGCTGCTGCAACGCCGCATGTCGGCAGGAACAAAACGCCTTGTCTTTGTCATAGGTGGCCCCTATGGCTTCTCGGAGGCTGTGTATCAGAGAGCTAACAGCAAGCTTTCGCTATCGAAGATGACCTTCTCACATCAAATTGTGCGCGCAATATTCACCGAACAACTCTACCGCGCATTTACCATTCTCAAGAACGAACCCTACCACCACGAGTAGCTAATCACGAAAAGTGGGGTAGTTGGTCACATAAACCATGCTATTTCGTGGTCTTATGGTGTATTTGATGGTAAAAATGTTGTGTATATCGGAAATTTTTTTATATCTTTGTAGGTGCTATTGACGATTAATGGCGCGAGTTATGACATTTCGTTAGGTTTTATTTGCCTGGAGTGTGGGCCGATTGATGGTGAAATGTGTTGATTGGTCGTATCTCCCAAATAGCAGCATTTATTTCTGAAACACAGACTGCAAATATGAAGAGACTTTTTACATTGTTCGTGTTGATATGCATGGCCGTAGGCATTGCTGACGTTGCCGTAGCACAGGATGCACCTTCTAACAAAACCCGCTATGTGTATGTGTGGGATGTTACCGCTTCGATAAAAGGTAAGGAGAATAGTGCAAAGGGATTGTATAAGAGCATGTTTGACTTCTTTAGTAGGGATGTGGGAAACAAGCCTGCCAATGCGGAGATTGTTGTCGTTCCATTCAACGACAAGGTGTTGGAGAGTGAGATTAGAACATTCTCCAAGGACCAATTTAATGTGGACGAAATGAGAATCTTGGGCGACACCCTTATTGAGCGACATCGTGGAGCATTTAGAGAAAATCCTGGAGACGCAAAAATTAATCCTGAGCCCAATCCATATAAAGGTGGCTTTACCGATATAGCCGCTGCGCTATACTATGTCTCTGAAAACTATTTTAAGGGTGATTGTAAAACATACTACATCCTTCTAACGGATTGTGGACAGGAGTATGTGCATGAAAAGGGTAGCGACCCCTATATTAATCTTAATGATAAGCCAGCTGCACAGAAGAGGTTGCAGAACGCTCTTACACACATAAATAGAACAATGCATGAGCATAATAGCCAGCTTACATATGTGTTGTTTGATGATGATGACCCTCGTGATGGTGCCAGCGATTCGTTGGAAACAGATAGGATTAACTTTATTGATGCCTCGGATGTGTCGAAGAACCACATCTTCTGCGATATCTCGGCGAGTGTGGATTTTGAGGTGATGAGTAGTCGTGATGTTAGCTATGAGATAGAGCTCGATATTACGGATGGTTATGCTCTTCCCCGAGGTATGCAACTTGTTGTAAACGACGGTAAGGGTGAGCAGAAAGTGGCTGTCACAGGTGACAAGGTAGAGATTCCTTGCAAGAACAGATACAAGGTGAGTGGTGAGAATGAGCAGATCTCCCTGCAGCTCGAGGCGATTCTTCCAGGTGATAATGGCGAGGTTGAGGATGGAGCAAATGTCTACCACTATAGTTTTGTAACCTCATCGTTGAGGTTTGAGGTTGCCAATAATTTCATGCCATCTATCTCAGTTAAGACCAATGCTGATTGTGCAAACTGGGGTATGACGGAGTATTACTCATCAGCACCTTTGTGCGAGTATGAGCCCGTAGTGATGGAGCAGGATATTACTGTTAGACTCAACCCAGATGCGTGCAAGTTGTTTGCGGGTAAGGGTAAGGTAACGTTCTATGTTAGCGCAAGCGACGACGAATTCGAGCAGCCTGAGGATGTAATCATGTACTACAACGGCGAGGAGTGTGATGATTTTTACTTCACTGTAGACCTCAGCGGCGCGAAGAGTGACGATACGGAGTATGAGGTGGAGGCTACCTTAGGCTTCGAGTTTACAGAGCGAGCACATCTTGATGAGCATACACTTTATATTGGTTATGAGGATTTTACTGAGAGCATAGGAGATAACTATAACAAGGAAGTTAGCATCCCTGGTATAAGAGATGATCACGAAGTTATAATAGAAGAGGACCTTAAGATTAAGATTGATAAAGATCTTAGTGAGGACGGCATTGTCATTATCAAGACAGAGAAGATGAACCCCTTGGTTAAGGGCCTGATGTGGATATTAATAGTGCTGGTTACTATCTTCATCCTCTCGATTATCCTATCTCGTATGATGACGCAGAAGATTCAGGTGCCTGCCGTTACCCTTGTGGGTGAGTCGGGTTACTATAAGCGTCTTACCACCAGAGGATATCAGAAGGTGGTGCTCACCTCTAAGCGTAAAAAGCAGGGCTTCTTCAATAAACTATACAAGGGCACAATCCTTTATGAGGTGAATGAGGTGTGGACGTCGGATGTCACATTTGAGCCTCGCAACACCCGTAAAAAGAGCCTCCACATCGGCTATAATGTCAGTCAGTACACTTGTGACGCCTCTATCCTTGAGCGTAGCAATAGCTACAAACTCACAGACTTGACAACAAAGAAGAAGACGGAGATAACCCTCTCATAATGCACGATACGAAGGAAACAAATAGATATTAACTTAAAATAAAACTACTATGGCTACAAAGATTAAGCGTTGCCTCTACATTGGCCTTGGAGGTACAGGTATGAAGTCGTTGCTTCACACCAAGAAGATGTTCATCGATACTTACGGCGAGGTGCCCCCTATGATTGGCTTCTTGGGTATTGATACTGATGGTGGTGAGTACAGCAAGAAGCTTCTCTCTGCTATGGGTGAGGATGTTACCATCCTTAAGAATGAGCAGCTTCCAATCCAGGTGCAGGATGCACGTCCTATCTACGAGCGTCAGAAGGCACACTTCTCTTGGATTCCCGAGAAGAATATCTACTCGCTCTCTTCTATGATGCTTGGTGCAGGTCAGGTGCGTTCAAACGGTCGTTTCGCTTTCACCGTAAATAAGGACAACGTTAAGCTTGCCATCAAAAATAAACTCAACGAGATTCAGAATGCTCGTATTATCAACAACTCTGATTACGAGTTGCTTAACACTTCAGAGCCTGAGATTCATATGGTATTCTCTATCTGCGGTGGTACAGGTTCTGGTACATTCCTTAACATGGCATACTTGCTTCGCGAGGTTGCTCCTATGTCGAAGATTAATGGCTATGCAGTATTGCCCGAGGTATTCGAGTCTATGACATCTACAGGTATGGCTAAGGTTAAGCCTAATGCTTATGGTGCTTTGGTTGATCTCGACTACTTGATGCACCGTAGCATGAACGACACTCCTATCCTTATCGACTACCTAAACGGTGAGCAGTATGAGATCAATGGTCGTCCATTCAACTCAATGGTATTCATCGACAACAAGAATAAGGATGGTCACACCTATACAGATGTTAACCAGCTTACCGAGATGGTCAGCCTCGCACTTATCACAGCGTCGGGTGAGCTCTCAGTTGCAGGTGCTGCTGTAGGTGACAACCTCGAGAAGAATATCTCGGAGGGTTCTATGAATATCGAGGATAAGGTTGCATGGGCTGGTGGTATGGGTGCATGTGAGATCGTCTACAAGGGTGAGGCACTCTCGGAGATCTACAAGATGAAGGCTGCTCAGAACATCATCGACCGCATGTTCAACACATGCTCAGATGCTAACATGATTGCTAACGCTTGGATCGACTCGGCTGATGTTCACATCCGTGAGAACAATGGCCAGGACCACGTTACCGACTACATCTGCAGCAAGGAGCCTCGCTACCAGTTGGAGATTAGCAACTACAAGGATCCTTCAAGAGAGGTTAACGACATCATTGAGCGCAATAAAATTAAGGATGAGGATATCACCGCTAAGGTTGAGGCATTGCTCACTAAGGTTCGCACCGAGTTGCGTAAGCTGCTCGTTGCCAACATCAACGAGGAGTGCGGTATCTCTTCTGCACAGAACATCATCGAGGAGCTTAAGATTCAGATTGGCATCTGCCTCCAGGAGATGAAGGCTGAGAAGGAGGAGTTGGTTGCTAAGAAGGCTCCTGCTAAGAGCGCTGTTGAGACTGCTATTATCGACCTTAAGGACTATGCAAGCAAGATATTCTCTACTAAGAGCGGTAAGGAGCAGCGTGCTGCCGACGTGGCAGCGGCTGTACATCAGTACTGTACAACGCTTTTGGATATTCAGCGCCACGATGCTGCCATCACATTCTATAACAGCATCCTTGTTAACTTCAACGAGAGCGAGAACAAGATTGCAAATATCGCAGAGTCGTTGAAGGCGGTTAAGTCGAACCTTACACAGAAGATTAACACCTTGCAGAAGGGCGTAAGCGACGACGAGACTATCTTCCAGATCAACCTTGCATCGGAGGATGCTAAGCGTGTAACTGTTAAGTCGGAGGATATTCGCATTCCTGAGTTTGTTAGCTCACTCTCTGGCGACCTTAAGATATATGGCTTCACCGAGTACTCGGCAGCTGAGATTGAGGCTATGATTATGGACTACACCAAGACTCTGCCTCTGGCAAGTGTCTACATGAATAAGAGCATCGAGGATATCTTTGATCAGATTCTTAAGAAGGAGAATGGCCAGGCTGAGTTCCAGGAGATTATCACACGTGCTGTCAGCAAGTCAATGCCTTTGTTCCGCTTCGACCACGATGGTTACTTCCCCGTAGAGCAGCCCAGCGACATCTTCTACGTAGGTGTATTCAACGCTAAGAATAGCCTTCTTGTTGAGGAGGACCGCTTCAAGAGCCTTATCGCCGGCAATCCTAACGTTTCGTTTGCCTCTACAGGTATGAAGGGCAAGGTTATCATCTACCGTCAGGTGGGTGTGGTTCCCGTATACGCAATCGTAGGTATCAAGAACTTCGAGCGTGCTTACAACGACTGCAAGGCATGTGTATGCCACTTCGATGCAAACATCCTTCGCCGTATGGAGCGTGATAACTTCACTATCTATCCTACTGCTACCAACAACAACGACATGCTCGACTTGTGGGTTAAGGGCTTTGTTTACGGCCTTCTCAAGAACGAGAACAAGTGCTACTACATGAAGAGCGAGAGCCTCGGTGACTACCTCGATGACTACTGGGTTAAGCTCGCCGAGTGGCGTGATGAGGCATTTGAGGAGTTCAAGCGTCACGAGTTGAACGTCGTTAAGGACTTCAATGCATATATCTCTGCTGAGAATGAGCGTGTAGGTGCTGAGGCGACACGTCAGCTTATCGAGAGGGTTAAGGCTAACTACTTCGATGAGTTCTCACAGATCAAGATTCAGAAGCCTACTCTTAAGCAGAAGGGCTACGAGAAGGTTGCTGAGCTTATGAAGATGGAGGGTGCACACGTCCTCAAAAACTTGTAATCTATGACACACAATCTGCATATTCTGCTCGGCAATTGCGCCGAGCAGAATATTTCTCGTATTAAAGAATATGTCATCAAGTATGGCGCTGAGTATGTGGATAAGGCTGGCCGCTCGGCGGACGACTATCTGCAACTGATGCTCTTTGATGACAGCTGTCAGTTCCTTGTGGCTGAGCAGAAGAAGGTCGATGACAAGGTCTTCACCGCAGGCATCGACGATAGCTTTGCTGTGGAGCTTGTCCCCGTGGGTGAGCCCATGGCGGGTGAGGAGTCTGCGAAAAAACTCATTCACTTCTTCAGCACGAAGTTCACCAGCACCGTGAACATGAATAATCGTGGCGATGGTAATCTCCACGTCTGTATTCATGTGCCCCTATATTCGGAGGTGGCGTGGACAAATGCCGAGGCGCTGATGTCGGCAATCGAGGCTACGGGCTCGAACTATACCGTGGACCTCATGCTTATGAGTGCCGACTTAGCATTCCTCACCATCGACGATGCTAACATCTTGGCGGAAAAGGCCGATGAGTTGATGGAGACTGCTAAGAGCACGTTGCAGAAGATTGTCGAGGTGAAGACCTCTATGAGGTATAGGGTGCTCAACAGCTTGATTCTTGTGCAGAATCATAACGAGCAGGGCATAGCTCTCGACCTAAACCGCGAGTCGTATGCTAACCTTATGGGTGAGTATGCACTCTCAGTAACTATCGACTACAATAGCATCTACTCTACAGCCTATCTGCTTGGCACAAAGAAGGAGTTCGTTGTGTTGGGTCTGGGTCTGTCGATGCTCAACTTCGACCGTTACTACTTTGTGCAGTATCTCTTGCGCAAGGCCTACAACTACATCCTCGACCGCGAGCAGGTGACACAGGAGGAGGTAAATATCGACAAGGTCTCTAACATTGCTCAGCAGGCCCTTGTTAACAACATCGGCATCTTCACAAACCTCTATGAGGAGCATGTTAAGTCGATGATTTACGACCGCAAGATGTCGCATGAGGATATCATGGAGGAGATCGCTCCACAGATAGATGCGGCTATGAAGCGTGTGGCGGCGGAGTGTACTAAATTCATTGAGAGTGACGATATATCGTTGCCCGAGAAGCGTGCTACGTTAGCGCAGATATTGGGTGAGGATGATCCTCTGTTGGTTGGTGTGCAGTATAATGCCGAGCAGCTTATTATCGACGAGTGTCGTAACGACGTGATGTCGCTCTTTGTCTCTGCCAACAACTCGCTGGCTATTATGCCCGAGGATGCTTTGGATGAGCAGGAGAACCCCATACGTGAAAATGCCATTCTCTCCACTGAGCCTGGTGTCCCTGTGGAGCCCGTCGAGTCGCGCATCCGTCGCATCAAGCAGCTTAAGTATGAGATTAAGACAAGCACCGACTATATCCGTCGCGAGGAGGCTCTGTTGGAGGAGCTGATGGGCGAAATCAAGGTGGAGCATGAGAGCCACAAGCGCCTCACGCCCGATGGTTTCCAGTTCGGTGGTCAGGTATATCGTCTCAACCCTAAGAATATCGAGCGTCCTCTCGAGGAGACCTATACCCCTGTTACAGGTAAGCTCCCTTCGGAGGCTGACCTACGTCAGGACTTCACCGTAATTAAGGACCAGGGCTCGCTTGGCTCTTGTACCGCATTTGCTGTGGTTGCTGCCTATGAGTATCTGCTAAAGCGCGACAAGAAGCAGGATATCGACCTCAGTGAGCTCTTCGCATATCAAAATGCGCGCTCACGCATGTCGGAAGAGCGCAAGGCTGAGGGCGAGGGTACCTCTATCTACGATATGATTAAGGGTATGGGCGAGGATGGTATCTGCCTCGAGAACCTACACCCCTATGTTACTGAGAATCTGCCCGAGCCATCGCCCGAGGCACGTGAGGAGGCACAGGGCCGTAAGATTACCAAGGCACTCAACGTTAACTGCGACCTCCACGACTTCAAGTCGGCACTGTCGCAGGGCTATCCTATCATCATCTCGTTGCGTCTGTTCGAGTCGTTCGACCAGCCTACAGGTTTTATACCACGTCCTACGGACGATGAGCGTGCACGTGAGGATCACGCCAACCACGCCATGGTTGTCTGCGGCTATAGCGATAACGACCGCGTCTTTATCGTGCGTAACTCATGGGGTACACGCTTCGGTGACAAGGGCTACTGCTACATCCCATACTCATATATTACCGACCCTGAACTTATGAACCAGGCCTGTGTGATCACCGAGATTAGCGAGGCTGAGATTAAGGTTACGGGCTTTGTAAAGAAGGTTGCCGTATCGTTCAATAAGGAAGATGCCGAGATTCAGGCTGCAAGAAAGCGTATTCTTATTGGTGAGGAGTATATTCGTGTCGAAGCGCTCAAGGCTATGCTTAACGTCTGCCGCGACGACTACTATATGCTTGAGGCAAAGCTCGGCCAGCCATCTACGCGAGAGACCTTGCGTGTGGGCACAGAGAATCGTCTTAAGTGGGAGATAACGCAGCTCCAGGAGCGTAAGCGTACGCTCGAGACGGAGCGTGTAGAGCGCCTCGACGACTTTGATGCCGATAGCCGTAATATATTGATATTCGCGGGTATAGCACTGGTTGCCGTTATTACAATATATGCCGTGCTTACCTTCATGATAGAGGGCTTCCAGCTCAGCTATTGGGTTACAGGTATCACCGGTCTGGGAGCGTTGACTCTCGCCGTGTCGCCACTCCTCTATCGTCGCACGCGCCAGTTCGTGCCCGACAGCATCAGCGAGAAGCACGATAGCAATGTGCTTACTATATGGCTTGGCTCGATAGCAATCGGAGCTGTAGCGCTCATAGTTGCTATATTCTTCCTCGACTATTTCAACTTTATGGTGCCTCAGAACTTTGAGGACTCACCTGTGGCTGAAAAGGTGATTGAGACCGTGAGAAGCAACTATACAGGTAGAGGCCTCGACGACCTTATGTTGAGCCTCGAGGAGATTATGGATGAGAATGCCGTAAGTTGGTACGACTACAACATCCTCACAACGCTTGTTTTGTCGTTGCTCCTCTTCTTGCCATTTGGCTGCATCTTCCTATGTCGCAGAGGCATACGTAATGCTCTTGACGATAAGTATCGTGAGGAGATTCAGAAGATTGCACGTAATATCGCCAGCCGCGAGGATGCTAAGACTACCACTAAGCTGCGTATGCACATCGCGGGACGTATTCTCGACTCTATCACCGCGCTTATCTCGCGCCTACGCAAGAAGTATTACGGCATGCGCTCGTATGTGGATAATCTTGCAGCATGGCGCTTCGAGAATGATGAGCAGCTCGATATGGAGCCGGTTAACCGCCAGCCATTCATGTCGCTTATCAACAATAAGTGCCTCGATAACTACTTCGAGAAGTATGGTGAGGAGCTTACGGCAGATGTACGCCTCTACAAGCTACTCAATAAAGACAGCGACCTCAGCGAGGAGCAGGTTATCGCCTTCAAGAACGCTATCAAGAAGAGCGTTGCCGAGCGTCTGTGGGACTCTGTCGCGGACTTCTCTATCTACGACCATGTGGTAGGTAAGCGTAAGTATGAGTATGTCGACGAGGAGTATGTCGACGTTCAGGAGCTTATCTCAACAATGGATCTTAACTCCGAGATCTTCGTGCGCACTACCATGCGTATGAGCGATCCTGCGAGTGTTGCCATGCGCTCTAAGATGCTCTTTAGAGCAGCTCCGGGCAATGATGGTTCGCGCAGCTGGGATGCAAGTGTTGAGACCATGTTCAGCACTAAGCCTACAATGCACGACCTCGCATCCGAGAATAAGATCTTCATCATTCGATTGGAGGGTCTTAAGCCGGAAGAGATTACTATCCTTAGGTAATTTCTTGTGATAGCGGCGCTATTGTGACGCATCCCAAACGTAAGAGGACTGAGGCTGTACGTTCAAGTACTATCCTCAGTCCTCTTTTTTTGCGATACGCCACATTAGCACCACTCTGACAAGAAATTAGGTTTAGGCGCTTACGTGGCAATCTACCTTAGTGTTATTTCGGTCGTGATACCCTCCACCAACATCAATCGCCATACCCCTCCGCCCTATAATAATGGTTCAGACATCTTATACAAAAATTGCCTATATATTAAAAATATTGGTCTTATATTTTGTAGTTTAAAAAAAAGTGCTTAACTTTATAATCCGCAAAGGCACTTAAGCCACCAGAGGGTGGGTGATAAGTGGGTGCAATAGGACCTAAATTGGGGCTGTAATACAGAGCCGATTTCGGTGGAGGTTATGGCCTTCAGAACCGAAATAATAGAGGTAAGGCATTAAGGCAAAATAAAACCTAAAAAACTAATATATTATGAAAAACTATTCAGCAAAAGAGATTAAGAACATCGTTCTTATTGGTGCGCCTGGCGCCGGTAAAACTACCCTTGCAGAGGCAATGGCTTTCGAGGGTAAAGTGATTGACCGCAGGGGTAGTATCGAGAATAACAACACAATCTCGGATAACACCGACATCGAGCACGAGTACAAACGCTCGATATATTCTACAACCCTCTTCACAGAGTTTATGGACCGCAAGCTCAACATTATCGACTGCCCCGGTTCGGACGACTTCTGTGGCTCGCTCTTCTCGGCGTTTAAGGTAGGTGACGTAGGCGTTATGGTTCTCAATGCACAGAATGGTTGGGAGGTAGGCTCTGAGCTTCAGTCGCGCTATGCACGCCTCTTAAATAAGCCTCTTATTGGTGTTGTTAACCAGCTTGACGGTGATAAGGCTAACTTTGACGCTACGGTTGAGGGCATCCGTGCCAACTCTTCAGTGAAGCCCGTTATCGTTCAGTATCCTATCAACCAGGGTGCTGGCTTCGACTCATTCATCGACGTCTTGATGATGAAGATGTACAAGTTCGTTGACGAGAACGGTAAGCGTGAGGAGTACCCCATCCCCGAGAGCGAGATTGAGCGCGCTAACGAGCTTAACCAGGAGCTTGCTGAGGCTGCTGCCGTTTACGACGATGCACTTATGGAGCTCTACTTCGAGAAGGGTTCGCTTACACAGGACGACATCCGTGCAGGTTTGAAGCTCGGTGTATCGAAGCGTGACATTATGCCTATCTTCTGTGCTTCAGGTAAGCGCGACATTGGTACTAAGCGTCTTATGGAGTTCATCATCAACGTAGGTCCCGGCCCATTGAAGGCACCTGCATTCCTCTCAACTGAGGGTGAGGAGCTTATGGCAAATGCCGAGGAGCCCACTGTTGTATTCGTATTTAAGAGCCAGATTGAGCAGCATATCGGCGAGATTACCTACTTCCGCGTTATCCGTGGTAAGCTCACCGAGGGTATGGAGCTTGTAAACTCACGCACAGGCAACAAGGAGAAGCTCTCGCAGCTCTTCGCCGTAGCCGGCAAGAACCGCGTTAAGGTATCGGAGCTCTCGGCAGGTGATATCGGTTGCACCGTGAAGCTTAAGGGCACACGCACCAACGATACCCTTGCAGCTCCATCAACACCTGTTACTGTTGAGCCTATCGTATTCCCCGATCCTCGCTACCGCGCAGCTATCAAGGCTAAGGAGCAGAACGACGAGGAGAAGCTTGGTAAGCTCTTGAACGACGCTAAGTATGAGGATCCTACCATCCTTGTAGAGTACTCTAAGGAGCTTAAGCAGACTATTATCCAGGGTCAGGGTGAGCACCACTTGAACATCTTGAAGCAGCGTCTTTCGGCTGAGAACAAGATGGAGGTTGAGTTCTTCGCGCCTAAGATTCCATATCGTGAGACTATCACCAAGGTAGCTCAGGCCGACTATCGCCACAAGAAGCAGTCTGGTGGTTCAGGTCAGTTTGGTGAGGTTCACATGGTTATCGAGCCCTACTATGAGGGTATGCCCGAGCCTTCTAAGTATAAGGTAAACGGCCAGGAGATTGCCGTGAGCGTTAAGGGTAAGGAGGAGTACGATATGCCATGGGGTGGTAAGCTCCAGTTCTACAACTCGGTTGTGGGTGGTGCTATCGACACACGCTTTATGCCCGCTATCTTGAAGGGTATCATGGAGAAGATGGATGAGGGCCCATTGACTGGTTCTTATGCACGTGACATCCGCGTTGTTGTTTACTACGGTAAGATGCACCCAGTAGATTCAAATGAGCTTTCGTTTAAGCTTGCTGGCCGTAACGCCTTCAAGGATGCCTTCCGCAACGCTGGTCCTAAGATTATGGAGCCTATCTACAACGTCGAGGTGCTCACACCAAGCGAGTATATGGGTGCCGTTATGAGCGACCTTCAGAATCGCCGTGCTATGATTATGGGTATGGAGTCAGATAAGGGCTTCGACCGCCTCAATGCACGCGTGCCTCTTGCAGAGTTGTATCGCTACTCTACATCGTTGTCATCGTTGACATCGGGTGCTGCGACCTACACTATGCAGTTCGCACAGTACGAGCAGGTTCCTGCCGATGTTCAGGATAAGCTCTTGAAGGCTTACACCGATACTGACGAGGAGTAATCTCAGAGTGTGGCAATTGAGCCACGATATAGACAAAGGAGGATAACCCAACAAGGGTTGTCCTCTTTTTGCTCTTATTAGCAGAGGCCTATGCTGCCCTTTTATAAGTGCTACGGGTTTAAGTTATGTGGTAAAGTCACTATTTTTTCGCAAGTTATCTCCCCGATACTTTGATATTTGCTTTTTTTTCATACCTTTGTATAATTATTACGAGGAATAATCTAAACCAATAAATATGAAGAATACCTTTACCAAGATTTTAGCTCTTGTTGTAGTGCTTATGGGCGTTAACTCTTTTTCAGCTCAGGCGCAGGCACGCGTGCAGGGGCATGAGGATGATGTTAACGAGATTTTCAAGCTCGGTGTTGAGGCTCGTGTCGACTACCTGCACCAGGCTGTCGCTGGTGATAAGGATGTTGCTGGCTCGGGCTTTAAGGTGCGTTACTTCAACGTACGTATGGATGGCCAGATAGCCTCAAAGTTCACCTATTCATGGCGTCAGCGCTTCAACCGCGTGAACTCTTTCTCGGAGTTTGCGCAGAACACCGACTGGTTGACCCTTACCTATAAGCCTACGAAGAATTGGTCTATCTCGGCAGGTAAGCAGGTGCTTATGATTGGTGGCTGGGAGTATGACCGCGCGCCCATCGACCTATACTTCTGCTCGGAGTTTTGGAACAACGTGAGTTGCTATCAGCTTGGTGCAAGCGTGGCCTATACCACAAATAAGGGCAACGATACCATCCTCTTCCAGGCGTGTCAGAGCCCCTACGATACAACATCTCCATCTGTAGACTACTACGCCTACAACCTCTACTGGAGTGGTTCGCATGGTTGCTTTACGGCGCTCTACTCGCTCAACTTCATGCAGTATGCCCCTGGTAAGTACGATGCGTATGTAGCTTTGGGTAACCAGTTTAAGTTTGGCGATGCAACCCTTCAGGTCGATGTCATGAGCCGTGGCCCAAAGCCCAAGGATCTTCTGTTCGACAACTTCTCAATCATGGGTGAGTTCTCGTATCTTATTGCCGACCGCGTAAACGTATTTGCTAAGGCTACCTACGACAAGATTGGCTCAAGCGCAGTTGCTGCTTCGGGTCTTATCCCTGGCACTGAGATTACTCGTCTTGGCGCTGGTGTAGAGTACTATCCTTTGGGTGGCCGTGGTAACCGCGATGTTCGCGTGCACGCTGCCTATGCCTACAACATCGGCACCAACACCAATGAGTTTGGTACGGCTCTCGGTGATGGCTCGTTCCTAACGGTGGGTGTCACCTGGAAGGTCGATGTCATCAAGGGCATAACCTCGCTTATCGACAAGCGCAATGCTAAGCGCGCGGAGAAGATGTAGTGCCGTCCGAATAGAATTTACAAACCTAAATAATAGATTAAATTATGGAGAACCAGCAGGATAAGGGCTTCAAGAAATACCTGTCGGGTATTTTGTGCCTTGTTATCATTATCGGTCTGTTTGGTGGCGTTGGCTATGTTATGGGTCTGCCCAATATGCTGAACACCATCATGAATACGGCGCATGATTTATTGCTTAATACCGTATTCTACCTTATGGCCATCTGCGTTATTACAGGCGCTTTGGGTCGCATTTTCGTTGAGTTTGGTGTGGTATCTCTTATTGAGCGCATTTTGCGCCCCTTGATGAAGCCACTCTTTAACCTGCCAGGTGTAGCTTCGCTTGGTGCTGTAATGACCTTCCTCTCGGATAACCCTGCCATTATTTCGTTGGCTAAGGATAAGCGCTTTAGTTCCTACTTTAAGAAGTATCAGCTTATCTCGCTTACCAACTTTGGTACAGCCTTCGGTATGGGTCTATTGGTTATCGTCTTTATGATAAGTCGTGGATACTATGTTGAACCATTTATCGGTTTGTTGGGTGCATTTATAGGCTGTATTGTCTCAACCCGCCTAATGCAGCGTTTTGTTGTTAAGGCTTATCCAAATTATAAAGAAGAGGATGCTGCCGTTTTGACTGCAGAGGATGACACACAGGCCGACGCTGTAAAGGAGACATCTCTATTTACACGTGTCTTAAACTCATTGCTCGACGGTGGTAAGACAGGTGTCGACGTAGGTCTTTCGATTATCCCCGGTGTGTTGATTATCTCAACTATTGTTATGCTCCTCACAAACGAGCCGCCAGCACCAGGTGAAGAATTTACTGGAGCTGTCGGTGAGGGTGTAGGGTTCCTTCCATGGCTCTTTGGTCATATAAATATAGTATTTGAGTGGTTGTTCGGCTTCGAGAGCCCCGAGCTTATGTCATTCCCCATCACTGCCTTAGGCGCAGTAGGCGCGGCTTTAGGTCTTGTCCCTGATATGGTGGATAAGGGCTATGCTGATGGTAATGCTATTGCAGTGTTTACAGCTATCGGTATGTGCTGGAGTGGTTACCTTAGCACACACACAGCTATGCTCGATGCTCTTGGTTTCCGAAAGCTGACCTCTAAGGCAATCATCGCCCACACTGTTGGTGGTCTTGTTGCAGGTATTGCAGCACACTGGCTTTTTGTCCTCTTTGTTTTTGTTACTGGTGACGAGCCTACAACATATGAAAAGGCTGCTCCTAAGCTTAATAGAACGATTACTATTGAGTGGGTTGGTGAGAATCAGGTTAAGGTGGGCGATCGTGTTTTCACTGACGAGGCAGGAGATACTCCTATGGAGGAGGGTTCATTGGCTCGCGTTATTGCGGCAGATCTGCTCAATGGCCACGATGCTGCAGCTCAGAGTGGCGAGAGGGTTAATGCTGTAGAGTATATCTCTACTGAGAAGTTTGATTCTCAGCACCGTGAGAGTCTCCTTGATGAGGTTGACGCAGCGTTCGCAATGTATCGCGATTCTATCGCCATGCGAAAGTATGGCCGTCTCACGACTGAGCTAACGCCAGAGGAGACAGTGGAACTCGACGCTATGATTCCTTATAATTTCGATCTCAAGGACGAAATTGTCAAGGAGCCTTAAGCCTAAGAGTAGGGAAATCGACAATATAATATGTAAATTGGGGAGTGACCGCGTGGTTGCTTCCCAATTTTTTTGGGGTATAGTGGGGCATGATGCTACGCCTGGCGAGCCCCTTTATATATAAATATAGGTATAGCGGGGCAAAAATAAAAAATATGTAAAATTTTGAAAAATTTTTAAGAAATTATTTGGAGAATAGAAATAAAGCGCTACCTTTGCACCCGCAATCGAGAGATACAGCGTATGACTCGAAAGCGCAGAGGTTCTTAGAAAAAGTTTTTTGAAAAAAAGTTTCCAAAAAATTTGGTGGTTTCAAAAAGATGATTTATCTTTGCGCCCGCTTTCGCCTCTAAAACGGCGATAAGCAGAAAGGGTTCTTAGAAAAAGTTTTTTGAAAAAAGTTTCCAAAAAATTTGGAAGTTCAAAAAATAGTTCTTACCTTTGCACCGCTTTTCCGCTCTAAAAATTTGGGCGGTTGGTGATGGAAGTTCTGATGAAAATTAGAATATTGTTCTTTGAAGATTTTGAGCAGCTAAAGTTTTATCTATCTCCTATGAGATAATTTCAAACAATACCTTTGAGATTTGAGCTAACGATTAACAATTTATTTTTTACAATGGAGAGTTTGATCCTGGCTCAGGATAAACGCTAGCGGCAGGCCTAACACATGCAAGTCGAGGGGGATTATTAAGATAGCTTGCTATTTTGATATGAGACCGGCGCACGGGTGCGTAACGCGTATGCAACCTACCTTTAACAGGGGGATAACTCTGAGA
>JAGATC010000011.1 GCA_017621455.1 Alistipes sp.
CGCGCCAAGTCCCGCATAACCCACGTGGGTATACGACACCGCCACAGAATCTGCCCCCTCTTACCATAAATGAATTTCCTAGGTTCATCAGCGAGAAGGACAAACACCATTAGTGTTTATCGAATATTTTCACAAATATAGGAAAAATTTTTCGACTAAGCACTATTGTCTGTGTTTTTTCGCGAACTATCGCTTATGCAAAGATATAAATTATGATAGACCTAACACCAACAATTAGTTGTCTTTTATTGTCTCGACATACTTTTTGTAGGGGAGGTTGTTGTGAAGAAGACTGTCGTAGAACTCTTGTTCCTCACCCTCGAGGTCCATATAAACACTCGGCAACTCCTCGATAGAGGAGCTAAGCTCGGCATAGTGTCGGCGCATAAGATGCTCATAGCGAGAACTGATATAGATGCGCTCTTCGTCATTCGTGGCCTCGGACATAAGCTTATCGTAGAGACTATCGCCACGCTCCCATATTCGCGCAAGATGCCTATACGCAAACTCCATATACCCTACCCTCGCGATGCTATCGGCCGTCTGCCGTGCTATAAGCGACAAACCATCATCAAGACGGCGACCAAATGTCTCTGAACGACTTACCTCAGGCGTAGGCGATGTGACATTTTGAGCTACTGGTGCGGGCACAACCTCAACAACGGCAACACTATCGGCGCTATTCTGACTATCTAACTCTACCCTATCTTCAATCATCGGTGTAGCCACAGACGTAGGCGAGACATCATGCTGTGGCATCATATAATAGATGACACCGACAAGCACCACAAAAGCGACAACGATAGCCAACCACCACCAGCGACGGCCACTCCTATGCCACGCGCTGCGTAGCTCAGCAACACTTGCATAGCGTCGCGCGGGGTCATCCTGCATAGCACACCTTGCGACTCGCGAAGCACCAAACATCTCCGTCATAACCACACCCAACGAGTAGATGTCGCTACGGGCATCCACCTCACCACGCTCACGCAACTCGGGCGAGGCATAACGAGGCGTGCAACCAAGCGTACGCAGAGCATACTCAGCATCGCTATCGGCAAGTCCAAAATCGATGAGTTTCAACGTGTTCGACGAGTAGGATACAAGGGTGTTGTCGGGCTTAATGTCGTTGTGTACCATGCTACGCTTATGGAGATACTCCACAGCCATGAGCAGCTCGTCGAAGATGCGCTTACGCTCCTTAAGCGATGGCTTATCCGCGAGGTAATCTCCCAACGTACGGCCATCGACATACTCCATGACCATTGCTAAACCGTAGGGTTCAATCTCCTCAATGGTATAGACATGAACAATATTGGGGTGTTCGGCACTTAGGCCAAGCTCGTATTCGCGGCGTAGCAGACGCTCCTGCCACTCCGACTTGTCTTTTGTTGTCTTTACAAAAAATCGCTTACCCGACTTCACTACAAGATACAGTGAAGCATAAGCTGTGGTTTTCAGCAACTTAAAGTCACCAAATCCATAGTCCACCGCTCGTCGCTGCTCGACGTCATCAAAAATATCGCTCTCGGTAGTCATTGAAACATTTTCGTATATCAAAGATAATAATTATTTTTGTAACACAATGAGCATACAGAGAGAAAATCCACAAATTACAATCTTGCGAGAGCGTGTCGAGGCACGCTTCGGCAAGCGACTGTCGGTACACTCCGACTTTTTAGCACTCGTAGCAGAGATAGAGAGTGGCCAACGACAACACATCTCGGAGAGTACACTCGAGCGCGTGTGGGGATATTCAACACGCGGCTATGACACCATATCGCTACGTACACTCGACGTGCTATGTCACTACGCCGAGGAGTGCGACTGGCTTGAGTTCTGCCAGAGACTTCGCGACGACGAGCCCTGCGAATCGGAGTTCTTCGATGTGGAGCATATCACCACGAGTGAGCTTGCGGTGGGCACACGTATCAAGATAGGATGGCTCCCCGACCGCATCTGCGTGGTGCGCTATCTTGGCGACAATGGTTTTATTGCCGAGGAGTGTCACAACTCGAAGATGCAACCTGGCGACAGATTCTCGGCGTTGCAGTTCACCTTAGGGCGCGAACTTGTGATGAGCGACTTCTGCCGAGCAGAGAGCGAGGTCAGACAGAGCTATGCCGTGGGGCAGAAAAACGGCATCACACATCTGAGTATATGTAAATAGACAATAAGGGTTGACCTAATGGTCAACCCTTATCGTTATATGTGAATAGTCATCTATTTTAGCAAATCTCCAATTGCATCGTAGTACTTCCCTGCCACCTCGGGATTCTCTGCTTTCCACGCAGCATCAGCCTTAGCGAGGGTCGCCTCCGAAGCGTAGCTACGAATAACGTGCGAGGCATATAGATGGCGGCAGGCCTCCATTGGGTCATATTCATCGTAGCAGACCGCTGCATTCTCCTTGTGTGATATATAGGCCGCGGCCAACTCCTCTTCACTCATCTGGCTATAGTCCTCATCGAACCAGCGCTTGAAATAGTCGAGCATCATACCGTCGTATGTCATGCCATCAATAGCCTCATTCACAAGCTCGTATCGTTGTGGATTATCCTCACTCCAATTCGCAAGTACTACAGACGGATCTTCGCCACGAAGCGCCAAGTATATCATAAAGTCCATCAGATACCACGCTCCGCCCGCTACATCCTCTTTAAGCTCGCAGCATTCGTACACCGTATCCATATAGACGTTCGTAATAATTTCAAGGTCGCCCGTAAGCGATGGCTCATCCATGATTATAGCCATGCTACTGCTGCAATATTCGCGTTGCTCTTCGGTCATCTGCTTGGCGGCTCTCTTCTCTTCTTTCGACATCACCTTAAGGATATAGTCTTTCGTCTTGTCGTCAAAGCCATCAAACCAGTTATATAAGCTCATTTCCTCACTGATAATAAGCACTGGCCAACGGTTGATAGCGTAGTTGACCACATTGTCGTAGCTCTCGCGAACAGTAGTCTTAATCTCCTTTTTCGATGGCTGCACAGCATACTGTGCAACAGCTGACTCAACCGAAACAGCGCTCAACACAAGCGCCACAGCAATAGTAAAAAAGTGTTTCATCGTATAATATTTTGTTTGATTTCATTTTTAGTATAGAGACACCATAGGCGTAATTCCTATCACCTTCTACAAAGATAAGTATAATTTCCAAAAAATTACTACCTTTACCAAACAAAAATTTTAATAGCAATATGGACCAACCCAAACTTGAGCGTTTGCTTCGTCTGATGAAGCTAATGACCGGCAATGTGAACTACACCGTCAACGACCTCGCCGAGCGCCTCGACACGTCATATCGTTCGATATATCGCTACATCGAGACATTTAAGGATGCCGGATTTGTGGTGCATAAGCTCGATGGCGGCATCTATAAACTCGGCAAGGAGAGCCGCTACTTCAAGGATATATCGCAGCTCGTACACTTTACCGACGAGGAGGCACACATCGTCAATCAACTTATCGAGGGTCTTGACGACACCAACTCGCTCAAGCAGAACCTACGTAAAAAATTATCATCCGTATACAACTGCACGTCGATGGCATCGAGCATCGTGCACGGCAAGAACGCCTCGAACGTAAATCGTCTACTTGAGGCTATGGAGGAGCAGCGCCAGGTGGTCTTGGTAGACTACGCATCGTCACACGCAGGCGTCACGCGCAGTAGAGTTGTTGAGCCCTTTGGCTTTACAACGAACTACGTGCAGGCATGGTGCTACGAGCCCGAGAGCGGCATGAATAAACTATTTAAAATCGCGCGCATAGGCTCGGTGGAATTACTACCCGAACAGTGGCAACACACCGACAAGCACCAGGAGGGATATATCGACATATTCCGCATGACTGGCTTTGCCTCGCACCGTGTACGCCTAAAGCTCGGCATGCTTGCCCACAACCTCCTTGTCGAGGAGTATCCCTTGGCGGAGCGCGACATTACACCCATAGATAACGGTTATTGGATGCTCGACACACAAGTGTGTAACTATGTGGGTGTAGGGCGATTCGTATTAGGGCTTTTGGACGATATAGAGATTGTCGACAGCCCCGAGTTTGACGAATATATCACAGAGTTGCTTAAGAAATATATCGACCAACGTACCAATATTTAAGAAAAATGTATTAATTTTGTAGAACGCTAACCCTAACCCTAACCCAAGCATGATAAAGAATTACAACCCACACAGTCTATCGTACATGCATCAAAAGCAGGTGGTACGTCTGCTTGCCATGGCTATGGCAGATGATGGTTCGGTAGGCAAGGTAGAGTTTGACGAGGTGTGTGCCATTGTTCGCGAGCAGTGGCACGATAAGAGTGACGTTCCTTCAATAAAGGAGATTGAAGAGATTGTCAGCGAGCTGCAAGAAGCACTTCAAGAGTCATCTACGCGACAGAGTATATTTATGAATGTGGATGCGCTGACAAACGAGGACGTAACCATCGAGGTGCGTAACCTCATGCGCATAATCGTCATCGACAATTCAATCACCGATCGTGAGCGCGAGGCATTCATCATCTACTGTCGCATGATGCGAGTGCGCAATACCTCGCAACTATGGCGCGAGCTCTCGAAGATGCCCCTCGAGGATCTTCGCAACCCGGCAATCAAGAGTCCTGAGGTCAAGTTCCGCCGTAAGAGTGCCCGTATGTCGCTGAGCGACTTCGAGGTGATACACGAGGCATTCTCTTTCTACAAGATACACAGCCCCATCCTCGATGGAGCATTCCACATCTTGCAGCGCGAAAAAACACGCAACTCGGCACATATTGTACGTCAGAACAAGTATCTCAATCGCCTTGCGTTCATTCTCTTTGTAGTGTGTGCACTGGTGGTCATCTACCCACTTGTGGCAATGCCTATCATGCACCACTATGTATTGGAGAGTAAGATACTATATGGCTCGATTATCTCGTTCTGCATCCTTATAATGATGCTTGCCATTGAGTGGTTCATATTCATGCGAAGCAACGCACATGGTGCTAACGACACAGTGGTACACACCGAGACAAAGGAGGGCGAGGAACATAAAGATGAGGAGCCAAAGCACCACACCTCACTTGCACTATTTGTGGGTATTGCCATTCTTCTCGACGTATGTCTCGGTATTATCGAGCTACCGGCAAGTGAGATTGGAACCTACAGCATATCTATAAAGATTCTCTCGGCGATATTCCTCGGCTGTATATGTTTCTTCACGGGTAAGTTCTTCGAGAACCACCGCGAGCAGCAGATTGGCGACATCGGGAAGATGGGTGAGATAACTCAGCGTCTGCACGACATAGCACACGAATATCATCAACAAAATAAGCTGTAAAAATATATGCGGGTAGGTTTGCCTACCCGCATATATTTTACTCTATAGTAGCGACTTTATACGCTTGAACCACTTGTAGGGCATATACCTAAACGGCAGGTCGAGCCACGTAGCGGTTCTGAGCACCGACCTGCGATGCGAGAAGGCATACAACGAGTCGCGACCATGATAGCGTCCCATTCCCGAATTACCAACGCCACCAAAGGGGAGATATTCGTTGGCGATGTGCATAATGACATCGTTTATGCAGGCACCTCCCGACGAGGTATATTCCACAACACGCTCTGCACTCTGCTCATCGGCAAAGACATAGAGCGCCAAGGGCTTCTCGCGTGCATTTATAAACTCTATAGCCTCATCCACGCCACCAATCTCAATCATAGGCAGCACAGGACCAAATATCTCCTCGCGCATAACGGCGCTACTCTCAGATACATTGTCCAACAGCGTGGGCTCGATGTATCGCTCCTCGCTTACTACCCTACCGCCAATCAGCACCTCGCCATCCTGCATATATCGCGCCACGCGCTCCAGGGCACGCTCCGAGACCATACGTACATAGTGCTTACTCTTTCGGGCATCGTCGCCGTGTAGCTCCTTAAGTGCACAACTATATGCCTCAACAAAACGCGCCTTAACATCGCGGTGAATAAGCAGGTAGTCGGGCGCTATGCAGGTCTGACCCGCATTGAGGGTCTTGCCCCACGCTATGCGCTTTGCGGCAAGCTCTACATCGGCCGTCTTATCGACAACCACGGGGCTCTTACCGCCCAACTCCAACACCACGGGCGTAAGGTTCTCCGCAGCAGCACGCATAACCACACGACCGAGGTCGGGAGAGCCTGTAAAGAAGATGATGTCGTAGCGCTCTTTAAGTAGCGCTGTATTGACATCGCGATGTCCCTGCACCACAGCCACATACTCCTCATCGAAGCACTCATCAATAAGATGTTCGAGGGCTAATGCCACGTTCGGCACATAGGGCGAAGGTTTCAATATCGCCGTACAGCCCGCAGCAATAGCACCCACAAGTGGATTGAGCAACAACTGCACGGGATAGTTCCACGGAGCAATGATAAGCGCCACGCCTAACGGCTCGGTGAGGATGCAGCTCTTCGATGGGAAGAGTTTCAATGGCGTCTTGCGCTTCGACGGTGCTGCCCAGCGCTTAAGGTGCTTAAAGAAGTTATCTATCTCGCCCAAGACGATGCTTATCTCGGTGAGGTATGCCTCCTCGTAGCTCTTATTGAGGTCGGTACGTAGGGCATCTACAAGTGCCGCCTCGTGCTTAACGATAGCGTCGCGTAGGCGATGAAGCATCTTTAGACGATACTCAACAGGTAGCGTACGGTGCGATGCAAAGAGGCTACGCTGCAGAGAGAGAATCTCAGCAATGTGCTCGGTGGGTGTACTAATAATCTCAGCCATAGGGAAGATTTTTATGGTGTAAAGTTATCCATAATTTACAAAAAACCAAAACCCTGCCATAGTTTATGGCACCAAGACTACAAAAAAAATATTGGCTCGAATGGCTCAATTTGTCTATGATTTTATATCTTTACATCGTCAAAAACGAGATAAACAACAATCTAAATCTATAAAATTATGAAAAGACTATTTTCATTTCTGGTGCTAACGCTCGTAGCAGCAATGGCAGTAGATGCCTCGGCACAGTCAATCGTAGGCAAGTGGAACTCTTCGGCTGATGCTCAAGCAAAGATGATGGAATCTATAGGTGGCAAAATAAATGAGCAGGCTGCTACCATTACATACGGCAGCGACAATACATATAACACCTATAGTTATGTGGATGCAACGGCCGACTTGATGGGCTATGAGATGCATATGGTTATGGAGTTGAGCGAGATAGGCACTTGGAGCCTTAAAGGCAATAAACTTACTATGACCAACAAGAGTTTCGACTTAAGCAAGTTCGAGATTGAGTTCTCCGACCCAGCACTCAATACCGTAGGTGAGCAGGTCAAGTCTATGTTCGCCGAGGCTTTTACAAGTGGCCAAGGCATAGTGGTGGTATACGACATCGAGTTTATCGACAACGATACGGCAGAGCTAAATCTTGATAACGAGCAAATGCCAATGAACTACACTATTACACGTATAAAGTAAGTATAGGGTTACAACGTAGTAAATGGCGAATGAGGCTTAAGTCCCATTCGCCATTTTCGTTTACCGAGCACACCTATAGCAACGCCCCCAACATAGCCACACCACCAAAGCCGAGCGAATGGAGGTATGGTATCCGCTCGGGTGTTACACCCCCAAGGGCTATAACCTTGTGGTCGATGATACCCTCATCTGCCGCCCTTTGTAGTTGCTCGTGGCTAAATGCCGAGCGATAGCCCGCCTTTGATATGCTATCGAAGATGGGACTTAAGAAAAGGTAGTCGCACTCATCTTTATAGTGCATCACCTCCTCGAGCGAGTGACACGAGCGGGAGCGCGAGCCTCGGTAGCCCTCTGGATAATGTGATACGTTTTTATTGAGATGAACTCCCCGCAACGCAAACTCCTCATATAGTGCGCAGTAGTCGTGAACCACTATTCGCTCTCGCTCTTGAGGGGTAAGCTCCGCGAGCAGCCCTCGACAATAATCCACGTCGGCCTCGGGCTTACGCAGGTGCACTATGTCGAAGCCGTTGGCAAGGAGTCGCCTAATAATAGCCGCCTCTCCACAAACAGCATCGGGTTGCGTGATAGCAATCTTAAGCATCGCCATTTAGTCGCTTGATAATAAGGTCGGCAACCTTTTTACCCGAGAGCAACATACCGCCGAAGATTGGGCCCATACGGGGTGTTCCACTTACAGCTGATGCCGCCATACCGCAGACATAGAGGCCAGGATATATCTCCTTGGTGCCATTGACAACCTCCTCTTCGCCCGCGACAACATCCAACGAGCGCTCTCCGATAACGGCACCCGTGTCGGTGGCAAGCTGAATACCATTCTTACGCGCTACGGTGCGACACATCTCGCTATCGTGACCTGTGCCGTCAACGACGCAGCGTGCCAAGATGTTGAGCGGGTCAACATGCAGGCCCTCGCGCAAAACGGGAGTCCAGTTGACAACCACGCCGCTAACAACGTTGCTCTTAAATATCACATCCTCAACCGAGTAGCAGTTGAATATGGTAGCGCCCGCGTGTACAGCCTTATAGAGCAGTGCCGAGGTGCTCTCCACCGAGTCCATAACATAGAGGCCATCCTCATATTTTTCGTGGTTGATGTCAAACTCCTCGACAATGTGCAACGCCTCCTGCTGCACCACAATCTGGTTGAACATCATAGCACCACCCCACATACCGCCACCAGGCGATAGCTTGCGGTCGAAAAGTGCCACCTTCAAGCCCGCCTTGGCGAGGTAGTAGGCAGCAACAATACCCGATGGGCCGCCACCAACAATAGCAACATCGAGCTCCAAGTTTCGCTCCATCTTCTCGAAATAGGTCGAGATAATTCCACGTGATACTTTACTTTCAATCATAGTTTTAGTTATTTAAATGGTTGATTATTGATACAATTTCTTGCATCTCCTTTGCTGGATTATCGGCTTGTAATACGCTACCGCTAAGCGCAATACCATTAACGCCCGAAGCCACGAGCAGAGGAATATCTGCCTTCGTGATACCGCCTATCGCAACCAGCGGGATAGCAATATTTTTGGCTCGCATACGGCTAATAATCTCCACGTAGCCCTCTACTCCGAGCGTTGGGGCAAGGCGCTTTTTGGTCGTTGTAAAGCGGAAGGGCCCGCAACCGAAGTAGTCGGGACAAGAACTCCGAAGCTGCGCCTCAATATCATCGAATGTGTTGACCGTAGCACCGATAATCGCCTCCGCGCCAAGTATCGCACGCGCCTCTGCCACGGGCATGTCCTCCTTGCCAAGATGCACACCATCAGCGCCTATACGCTTTGCCAACAGCACATCATCATCAATAATAAATGTTGCACCCGACTCCCTGCACATTCGTTGCACAAGGCGTGCAGTCTCTTCCAATTCGCCATGCTCTGCGCCCTTCATACGCAACTGCACCCAGCGGCAGCCACCCTCCAACGCGAGGCGTGCAGAGTCGACGTAGGAGTAGCAATCGGTGTGGTGCGTGATAAACTGCAAACGATAATTATTGTTTTTCATAGACTGACATTGGTTGGGGATTAAACAGGTGATTTACAGGGCCAAAGCCTCGGCCTATAGAGACATCAGCGCCAGCCCTAATTGCCTCGTAGACATAATTTTTCGCCTCACGCACAGCCTCCTCTAACTTTAGGCCTCGCGCCACGTAGGCAGCGATTGCCGAGGAGAGCGTACACCCCGTGCCGTGAATATTGCGAGTGGCGATGGTAGGTGCAGAGAAGTGTGATGTAATGATGCTCTCGGCACTATTTCGATATAGTATATCAGTTTTGATGTCGCCCTCCTCGTGGCCACCCTTGAGCAGTACGGCACGCGCACCGAGAGCAATCAGATGGCGGGCAGCAGCGAGCTTCTCATCTAACATAGTGAGTGGCATAGAGGTGAGAGCCTCCATCTCGGGGATGTTGGGTGTGATGAGCGTCGCCATAGGGAGTAAACGCCTTCGAACCACCTCTTCGGCCTCTACCGAGAGTAGTCTGTGGCCACTGCTTGAGACCATCACAGGGTCAAGGATTATGGGAGTTGAGTAGCGCGATAGTGCATCGGCAACGGCCGTGGCTACCTCGGCATTTGCGAGCATACCTATTTTAATTACAGCGGGCTCAATATCCTCCATAACGGCAACAATCTGACTCTGTACCATTTCGGGGGCTATGGCGAGCTGAGAGTGCACTCCTACGGTATTTTGTGCCGTTATGGCAGTGATTGCCGTAGCGCCATATACGCCAAGTGCCGAGAATGTCTTGAGGTCGGCCTGAATACCTGCGCCACCCGACGAGTCGGAGCCAGCAATGGAGAGCACGGCGCGGTAGCGTTTTTGAGGCTTGCGTGGGGAGTGTTGGCGACCCTCCTCGTTGTTAAGTTGTAGTTCCATAAAAGCTTAGTTTAAAAGTTCTACAACGGGGTCGCCTCGAGACGAAAAAAACGCATACCTCCACTACGGGGTATGCGTTATGATATTATCCACAATTCCTACGGCAGTACTAACTGCATCAGGTTCGAGGGTATAATCTCAGCCACTTAAGGCACCCCTTTGTATAGTACAAAGGTAGGAATAATTTTTGGAAATTGCAAATCGCGAGATAAAAAATAGGAGAGGGTCATCTATATAGCGGATAGTACTCTATCTCCCATTCATCCTTAAGTTCGCTCATATCATTGGAGTTGAAGAACTTAATTTGCCCTCCCTGGCTAAATTGTGAGTATGGATTAAGGTGGGCATTCTTCTCATACTTGAGCCACTTACTCTTTGTTAATTTCTGCACGCTCCAATCGTAGAGGCGTATCTCCTCATTTCGTTGCGATATGCCCTCCATCTCGAAGCGAAAGTCTCCGTCCGCATCTTCGGCAAGGAGTATCATCCCAGGAAGACCACCAAGCAACCAGGGCCCCGACGATATGGGGATTTCGGGCGTAAACCAGACGCGCCAAACTCTACCGCCAAACGTTGCCTCGGCACTTGAGCAGAGGTAGCCACATATCTCCTGCGTTTGGTTGGTTAGTTTCCATTCGATGCGTGCAACGGGCTCGCGATACTCATACATTACATTATCCGCAAATGGGATATTGTGGCGAATACGCACCTCCTTGCCTGTTGAATATATCTCAGTGGGTATCACGAGGGTTGGTGTGCCTGCTGCATAGAACTCCTCCAACTCCTCATCAGTCCAACCGTTTTTATAGCGCGCCATATTTTCGTTTTGCTGAGCCACACTATAGAAGAGCGAAGTATGCTCCCCGTAAAGAAGCCTATATCTCACATCGAGGTACGAATCGTGGCTACTGCGATACGATACCTTATAGTCGACAATGAGCTTTGAACTATCCAAAACCTCATAATCGGCCTGTATATCACACATTCCAATCATAAGTCTATCGGTGTGTGACCAGGCAAACATTGACCTACCGATGATTGTTGGTCCACTCTGTGCTACAGCGGTAGAGATGGCTACGCTGGCGAGAATTGTAGTTAAAATCTGTTTCATAGCTATTTCTGGTATTGTTGTAATATTTGATTAAATCTATTTCTATCGCGCTTGGAGCGCTCTGTATGTTTGTCACCTCTCGTAGTAAAACTCTTGGCGTGAGGTAGTCGCCGAGCAAAGGTTGTGCGTAGTGAGTCCTGTTCGCTAAGCGAAGCACCGGCAACAGAGCGTATAGCTATTGCCGAATGAACAAGATAGACGCTTTGCGATAGTTTAGGGTCGTTGAATATGTAGTAGGGGTATTCATTATAGTAGTATCGTTCGACAAGTTTGATGCTATCCTCTATCTCTTGGTATCTCCTACTTCCGAAGCGTTCGCTGTAGAGTCTCTCGTGCATGTCGCGATAACTCACCTTAATGAGGTCGAAGCGGGCATACTCTTCGCGAAATCGTCTTTTATCCTCTATAATAGTCATGCGGCCATCGGTGTAACTCAGTACAACCGAGTCGCCTGGGCCGATAGTCAAGCCGTGCATAGTCTTCTGCCTGTCGGTTATCAACATTAGTGTTACCTTGCTATCGTCATCCATCGTAAAACTCAAGTCGCCACGACCTTGCTCCACGCGACAACTATCCTTGAATACAAACTCGCAACCACCATCATACTCATAGCCCTGAACGTAGGCCATACCTCGGTCGGTGCCACAATTAATCTTGACATGCGCTCTTTGTGCGAAGGCGTGTGACGCACAAAAGATTAAGAGAAGCGGTAAAGTAATGAACTGTTTCATAGTTAACTATCTAAAACTAAATTTAACCTTAAAAATAACAGATGCTGGACGTAGCGAATAGGAGTAGACATAATCCATGCTATTGCTATTCGAGGCATTCATAAACATGCTGTTGTTTAGGATGTTGCGCGCCTCCACCGAGTACTCCATACGCTTGTGCTTAAACCTTATGCTTGCATCCACAAAGATCGTATTGCGACTCCCTCCCTCGATGGCGCTGTTGAGGAAGTGCTCAGCACCAATGCGACATATAACCCTCTGGGCTATAATGAAATCAATATCGGCACTCTGCTTAAAGAGGTTAATGGCCGGTGACGTGTCGTTGGCAATAGTAGACATACTGCGGTTGTACATTGCTTTGTATTCGACTCTTACAGCCTTAGTGATGCGAGTATTAAAGCCTAACTCTGCGGTGATTAGGCTATACTGTGAGGGCATGATAACCGACTCGCGTAAGAGATCCGACCACGACTGCATATAACCACCCGCAAGGTTTACGGTGGTAGCAATGACATCGAAGCGCTTACTCACATTACCACGGACACTATATCCGCTGTTGCGGTTAGGGGTATTAATAGCCTCAATCTCGCTAAGTGAGCCGTCGAAGTGCGTGTTGTACATTAGGTTGGCGTAGTTCGAGAAGTAGTTTGCCTCAATGCCAGCAAATAGGAGGTCTATAGCATTGCCATAGGATAGCTCCACACCATACATCTGACTGCGTAGCTGCGAAATATCTCCCGCCTTGCGCTGTATCATACGATAGTCTGTCATGATGTAACCCGCATAGGAGTCGTACAGCGAGCCATAGTGCTCATTGTATGAGGCTCGGGCCGACAGCTTTAGGGTGGGTGTTATGGAACTGCTTATGCTTAACTGTGGTTCACACAGTAGTTTTAGCGCATTGTCCGTTGTGCTATTTCGCACCCTATCTTCGGAGTATAACCACATTAGGTCGAGCGGCAGGTCTGCCTGAACAATAAGCCTACTACCCAAGGAGTACTGCAACGAGGGGGTAAGCACAAAGTCGAGGCGAGAGTAGAGAATGTCGTTTCGCAACGCTGGGGCTGTGGCGAGTTTGTCGCTAATGTTATTAGCGGCATTTAACGACGACTCCATTTGCTCCACATCGGCATTTAGTTGGGTTGAAAGCATTATGTTCCAACGGCCGAGTTTGAGACTGGTGCTAAGGTGGTTGCGCGCAATAAGACGCATGTTATAGAGCGTTTGTATGGCATTCGGATACTCTGCGTCACCATCTAAAATACCCTTGTAGAGCATTGGACGAATCTCGAGTTGCGCAGGTTGCGTGTCGTAGCTAATATCGGAGTTGAAGTTTAACACCCACTCTTCCCATCGGTGAACATCATATAAATTATTATTAATAGATATTGTAGGTAGCTTGAAGTATTGCGAGACCCTATCGCCATCGCTATCTACCACACCTCGGTCTCTATTCCACTCGCCACCAAACGATAGCTTCTCGCTAAGATAGTGTTTTTCGGTATTTGAGCTTAAGGTTAAGGCTAAATCGCATCTGTCCGTAAGCATACCTACCGACGTTCGTTCAGTAATAACTAATGGCTGAGACTCAGGCATGTAGTATGTCGTTATGGACGAGCCATCGGCCTGGCGTAGGTCGTGAATATAGTTGGCATTACAGCTTAGCTCAAGGTCATCGTTGAGCTTCGTAATGGCATTTAGCGATACGGCGTGGATGTTATTATCCAGATAGCGACTCTCGGTTATATTCGGGGCTGTAGGACGATGTACGCCAAGCATCGTCGACACGCCGCCAAAACCACCATAGTGCGAGCGAAACTCTCGTGAAACATCGCCGCCCATATTGTTGGTTTTGTAGATGCTTATGGTCTGAAACCTCTTACCGAAATACATGACGCTTAGCTCTCCATTCCACATCCACGGCTTATAGCCGCCACCAAGCTGTGCTGTGCCACTCCATGTGCCCTTGGCACTCTCCTTAAGTCGAATATTTATCGCAGCCGTAGTCGGCATGGTCGCACCTCGTAGCGCCTTTACTGGCTCGTGATTCTCGTAGAGCTCCACGCGTGCAATATCCTTTGCTTGGATATTATTGGTGGCTATGCCATATTTTCCACCCAACATATCCATACCCTCGATGTAGAGCTTGTTAATAGGCTTGCCGTTGTACTTTATATCGCCCTCGTCGCCTACGGAGATGCCTGGCATTCTGCGTAAAACATCGCCTATCGAGTGGTCGGAGATGGTGATAAAACTTGCGACATTGTATGTGAGCGTGTCGGAGCGTCGCTCAACGGATGCAGCTCTTACGACCACCTCCTTAATCTCCAAATCGGAGTACTCAGCCTCGAAGTCTACACGTTGCGACTGGGCATTTATTGTCCTTGATTGCCCCTTAATGTTAAACCCCGTGATAACGACTTCGAGTGTTGAGGCATCGCCATCGTACGTTACAGAGTAGTTGCCTTCAACGTCGCTAATGGTGTAGCTATATAGCACTGTTCGGGTTGGGTTTTGGAGCATCACATTAACATCCGAAACACCCTTGCCAGAGCTTAGCTCTCTTACCTGCCCAGTGATGACTACTTGTGCCGTAGCACTAATTGTGCATAGCACAAAACATAATATCGTCGTCAATCTCTTCATAGCTCTATTAGATTGGTTACTGCAAAGTTATGCTACTGCTGTATGATAACCAACCGATTTGTGTTAAGTAGTGTTAACGGCTATGTTAAGAATTGTTAACCACATTTTTTAGTGGTGACAGAGACTAAACCCACGACCTAATTTGTTGTCAGAAGGTAGTAGATGCAACGTTCGGCAAAAGAGATGCGGATTGGACATTAGTCCACCAATTTCTTGTTAGAGTGGTGTAGTAGTGGTGCATCGCAAAAGAAACCGCCATAGGATAGTACAATACGTACAGCCTATGGTGGTTTACTTTTAGTGATGTGCCGCAGATTGCGGCTTATCACAAGAAATTAAATTATGTCGAAGGCAATCTTCATCATATTAGTGAATGACGTCTGTCGCTCCTCTGCCGAGCAGGCTGTGCCGTGCACGAGTGAGTCAGATATGGTGCAGATGCAGAGGGCGCTCTTGCCGGCGCGTGCAGCGTTCATATAGAGGGCGGTGGCCTCCATCTCTACTGCGAGGACACCCATCTTCTGCCACTGTTTCCAGTTCTCGGCATCGTCGCCATAGAATACGTCGCTGGCGAGGATGTTACCCACCTTGTAGGGGATGTTAAGCTCCTCGGCCTTGTTTGCTGCAGCACGCAGAAGGTCGAAGTCGGCGATAGGTGCGAAGGTGCCGGGGAGGTTGAACTGTGCGCCATAGTTAGAGTCGGTGCACGAGCCCATGCCGAATACTACGTCGCCGAGCTTAAGGTCGGGATGGTAGGCGCCCGCCGAGCCGCAACGTATGATGCGCTTAACGTCGTAGAAGTTGAATAGCTCGTAGGTGTAGATGCCGATTGATGGGATACCCATGCCGTGACCCTGAACCGATACGCGCTTGCCCTTGTATGAGCCTGTGAAGCCGAGCATACCGCGCACGTTGTTATACTGCACGGGATTTTCGAGGAAGTTCTCAGCCATAAACTTTGCGCGCAATGGGTCGCCCGCCATAATTACCTTATCGGCGATCTCGCCATACTGTGCTCCGATGTGTGGAGTAGGTACTTTTCCTGCCATAGTGTTATTACGTTTTATAGTTTATATTCGTCTTACATCCTTACAAAGTTAATACTATTTGGGGGGATGGCAAAATTTTTTTCACATTTTTAGGCGCTGACTGCCACATATCGCTCATGAATCGTTGTGTGAGGCGCGCAGAAGATAGTCTTTTGTAATAATTTAGTGTGGAGTATTTGCAAGTCGCCGTTTTTTTGACTAATTTCGCGCCATAATTCGTGATTAACACTATAGCGCAACAACCGAGATATGGGCTTTATACCGTTTACGTTTGTCGACCTGATTGATATTTTTCTTGTAGCATCGCTCTTCTTTGGTCTCTATCGTGCCATGAAGGGCACGAGTGCACCATATATCATGGTCGGCATCTTCTTTATCTACCTGCTGTGGATCGTGGTAAAGACCTTTAACCTTGTGCTCTTCTCTACCATCCTCGGCCAGATTATCTCGGTGGGTATGATTGCCATTATCATCATCTTCCAGCCCGAGATACGCCACTTCTTGCAGGTTATCGGCCGCCAGCGTGAGCGCTTCGAGTGGCTGGCGCACATCTTCGACTTCCGCAACCGTAAGAGCGCTAAGGAGATAGACCTCAAGCCTATCGTTCAGGCATGCCAGGAGATGGGCCAGGAGAAGGTGGGTGCGCTTATCATCATCAAGCAGTCTAACGACCTCGGCATCGTCGAGGAGAGCGGTATCTCTATTGATGCCAAGGTCTCTACATCGCTTATAGAGAATATCTTCTTTAAGAATGCCCCACTGCACGATGGCGGTATGGTCATCAGTGGCGACAGAGTAGTTGCCGCGAAGTGTGTGCTACCCTCAACGCAGCAGGAGGTACCTAAGTCGTATGGTATGCGTCACCGCGCAGCGCTCGGCATGAGCGAGGTGTCGGATGCCATCATCATTGTGGTATCGGAGGAGACTGGTGGCATATCGCTTGCCCACGATTCGGAGATTAAGCGTAATATCGACCCACAGCGCCTGCAGGCAATGATTCTCAGCATGATGCGCAAGAATATCAAGCGCCGCGAGGAGCAGGAGAAGGCCGAGAGCAAGTAGGCTGCGGACGACACATATTAAATTAGGAGAGGGGAATCAGTGATTAGCGATATTACTGATTCCTCTTTTTTTATTTCACATATTCAACTCTGCCCTCTCTCTGCCCGCATTGCCGCAGCCATTACGCACACCCACTTTGTCATTCTGAACGCAGTGAAGAATCTGGTAATCGGGGTGATAGTATCTTTGCTCTCGTCAGATCCTTCGACTCCGCTGCGCTGCGCTCAGGATGACAAAGGGGAAGAGTTCTCGGGGAGGGTTCAGGGAGGTTTCAGAGAGGGTTCAGGGAGGGAGGGGTCGTTAGGTGCGTTGTCGCTGACATCGTTCTGTTTTCTCTCTGACCTCTCTCTGACCTCTCTCTGTCTTTTCACTGTTTTCTTCCCTATGCGGGTAGGTAAAAACCTACCCGCATTACGGCAAGGGGCGTGGTGGAGGGGCGCGGGTATTAAAAATAATACCCGCATTGTATTAGCGTGGCAGCATGAAGTTGTGGGTATACTTTTGTATACCCGCATAGTGTGGAGTATCTGGATGTGTTGCGGGAACGTCATCCATAGGAGTCCCGTCATTGCGAGGGCTTTGCCTGTGGCAATCTCGTCTCCTTTCACGCTGCCCCCCCCGGC
>JAGATC010000012.1 GCA_017621455.1 Alistipes sp.
AAAGCCCTCGCAATGACGGGACTCCTATGGATGACGTTCCCGCAACACATCCCGATACTCCACACTATGCGGGTATACAAAAGTATACCCACAACATCCTATAGCCACACCCATACAATGTGGGTATTATTTTTAATACCCGCATAGGGAAAGGGGGCTCGGAGGGGGGGGGACGTTGTCAGCGTCAATTATGCTCTCCACCGCCCTTATACAGCGGGAGATTCCCACGTCGGGGCAGGGGGACTTCATCGCGCTCCACACCCTCCTGCTTGCCACTCCTCGGAATGACGGTTTATGTCATTCCCTCTTTGTCATTCCGCACACCCACGTTGTCATTCTGAGCATAGCGAAGAACCTGGCAATCGGGGAGATAGTATCTTTGCTCTCGTCAGGTTCTTCGGCTACACTCAAGGGGTCTAACTTGGTGCCGACACGAGAAATGGCGAATGGGATACGTATTTCCCATTCGCCATTTTGACTGAGGTGCCGAAGTAGTCCCCTTATCACAAGAAAATTTACCTATCGAAGGCCTGTGCCTTAAGAGCAATACCCTCTCCGTCGGGGGTGACAAGGACCACGCCCGCCTCCTCGCGGGTGATGTGGCCAATGACATCGACAAGGCCAAGACGCATGATAGCCTCCTGTTTATCCAAAGGCACGGTAAAGAGAAGCTCATGGTCCTCACCGCCATTGAGCGCAGCAATAACAGGATCGATGTGCATCTCCTCGGCAAGGTCGGTAGTCTGACGAGCAATGGGTATGCGCTCCAGATAGATGCGTGCGCCACACTTCGAGCTACGGCATATCTGACGCAGGTCGCTGGCAAGACCATCCGAGAGGTCAATCATAGAGGTTGGACGTATGCCCTCCTCGCGAAGTGCATCTATAATATTTACGCGCGCGCGAGGCTTCAGGTAGCGCTCGAGCAGATACTCATGTCCCGCAAACTTAGGCTCGGGGTTCTCCACATCCTTAAGTACGCGTTTCTCACGCTCCAAGAGGTGGAGACCCATATATGCAGCACCGAGGTTCGAGGTGATGCAAATAAGGTCGTGCTCCTTAGCTCCCGAGCGGTATACAACATCCTCCCTCTTTGCACGGCCTACTGCCGTAATGGTGATTTGTAAGCCATTCATCGAGGCGGTGGTATCGCCACCCACAATGTCGACGCCGAGTTCGTTGGCAGCATGCTCCATACCCTCATACAGCTCATCGAGAGCCTCCACAGAGATTTTGGCCGAGACACCGAGTGCTACGACCACCTGCTGAGGTTTAGCGTTCATCGCCAAAATGTCGTTAACGCCACGCACAACAACCTTATAACCAAGATGTTTTAGTGGGAAGTAACTCAGGTCGAAGTCTACGCCCTCGGTCATCATATCTGTCGATAGTAGCATCACCTCATCGCCCATATCTATGACGGCAGCATCGTCACCCGCAGCCATAAGCGTAGAGTCGTTACGGCGCTTGAGGCGTGATGTGAGGCGGTCGATAAGACCAAATTCGCCCAATGAGGCAATCTCTGTACTATTGTTCCTACTCATGTTAATAAATTTTTTGCAAAATTAGTTTTTTGATTGGTAAATTGCAAAAAAAAATATAACTTTGCCTCAAATTTGTTCCCCCGAACGGGTTAACTTAACTTAAACTTAAGGAAATGCTTAATATAATTCTATTTGGTGCACCTGGTTGCGGTAAGGGCACTCAGGCTGCACGTTTGGCTGAGCACTACGACCTATATCACATCTCTACTGGCGAGGTGATTCGCGGCGAGATTAAACGTGGCACAGAGCTTGGCAAGAGCATGGAGGGCTACATCTCTCGTGGCGAGCTTGCCCCCGATAGCATCGTAGTGGAGATGGTGCGCAACTATATGACCACACACGCAGATAAGGGCTGCATCTTCGATGGATTCCCCCGCACCACTGCTCAGGCAGAGATATTCGACACACTGCTTGCAGAGATTGGTCGCAAGGTGGATGTAATGATTTACATGGATGTCCCCGAGGAGGAGCTCGTACGTCGAATCTTGCTTCGTGGCAAGGAGTCGGGACGTGCCGACGATGCTTCGGAGGATGTTATCCGCAACCGCATTGAGGTTTATCGAGCACAGACAGCCATAGTCGCAGACCACTACACCAAGCAGAACAAGTATAGCGAGGTGAATGGCCTTGGCACCATGGACGAGGTATTCAACCGCTTGGCAGAGGTTATCGATGCCAAAAGGTAGATAAGATTGGTTTAAACATAACATTGCGGGCGGTGTCGATACTAAAATATTGACCTCGCCCGTTTGCGTAATATGATGTTTCGTAAGATAGTAGGCATACTCTTCTTTATTGTGGCGACAACCATAAGCATGGTGTCGTGCACAGGTGGTGGCGTTCAGACGAGCCTCGATGGCAGCCGTCGTAGCTACCGCGTGGAGGATGTACCCAACGTGCAGATACAGGATGCGCGACGCTTTGTATCAAACCCCGATGGTATTCTTTCTGGAGAGGCCGTAAGGCAGATAGACTCGATGTGCTACGCACTGAAGGAGCAGGGACTGGCAGAGGTTGCAGTGGTTGCCGTGAACGATATCGAACCACAGGATATGTTTAGCTTCTCGCAGCAGCTCGCTACGCGTTGGGGTATCGGCGACGATGAGCTTGACAATGGCCTACTAATACTCTTTGTGCGCGATATGCGCGAGATACGCTTCCATACGGGCTATGGCTTAGAGGGAGTGCTACCCGATGCTACGTGCGTACAGATACAGCAGGACTACATGCTACCATCGTTTAAGGATGAGGAGTATAGCAAGGGTATGGTTAAGGGCATGAAGGCGGTAAACTCGTTGCTTACGAGTGGCGAGCTGCCAGTTGCCGAAAGAGAGGAGGATACTGCGGCCATGATTACTGCATTAATTATCACACTCTTCATTGTAGTGGTACCCCTTGTGGCTGTATATCTTGCAAACCGTAAGCAGAAGAAGTGCCCCAGCTGCGGCAAGTACAAACTAAGAGTGACAGACCGCTCGATTGTGGAGAAGACCGCGACACACATAACCATACACGAGACCCTCGTGTGTGATAACTGCAAGACCATCCACACCCGCACAACACGTCAAAACAGAGGTGGCGGCGGTGGCATAATGTTCATCCCCATGGGCTTTGGTGGTGGTCGCGGTGGTGGCTTCGGCGGAGGTGGCTTCGGTGGTGGCGGCTTCGGCGGTGGCTCATTCGGTGGCGGTGGCGGTGGCTCACGCTGGTAACATGCGAATTATTAACTGATTATCAATAACTTAAAAGATAGAATCATGAAAAAAAGAACAATCATCACATTATGTGTTATAGGAGGTATCATCCTACTGCTTGGCATCGTAGCCATATCGTCGTATAACGGCTTAGTTGACAAGCAGGCAAATGTTGAGCAGTGCTGGAGTAACGTTGAGTCGCAGTATCAGCGTCGTGCCGACCTTATTCCTAACCTCGTTAATACCGTTAAGGGCTATGCAGAGCATGAGGCTGCAACCCTGCAGGCTGTAACCGATGCACGCACACGTGCTACAAGCATCAATGTTGACCCCGCTACCGCTACTGCTGAGGAGATGACAGCATGGATGGAGGCACAGGACGAGCTTAGCTCAGCACTCGGCCGCCTTATCGCCATTGCGGAGAACTACCCCGACCTTAAGGCTAACCAGAACTTCCTACAGCTTCAGGCACAGCTTGAAGGCACTGAAAACCGCATATCTGTGGAGCGCATGAACTACAACGAGGCAGTTAAGGAGTACAACGTAGCCGTGAAGCGCTTCCCCAGCAATATCTTTGCATCAATGTTTGGCTTCGAGCCAACCAGCTCATTCGAGGCACAGGCAGGTGCTGAGGTAGCTCCTGTAGTGGAGTTTTAGATTTAGAGACTGTACATCTATTAGACAATAAGAGCGCCATGTGGCGCTCTTATTTTATTATGCGTAACTAATTGTTATCCAACCACTCCAAAAAGTCCGAGGTGCGGCTACGACTTACCACAACCTCATCCTCCGAGGGTGGATTTAGTTGCAGCTTAAGGCGCGTGCCGAGAAACTTCGATATGTTCTCTATGGCGTTAATCGAGACGATGTAGCTGCGCGAAATGCGGAAGAATAACTTCGGGTCGAGCATATCCTGCACCATATCGAGCGAGTAGTCCAACAATCTGCGCGTGCCATTGCGACTTACAGCATAGGTACTCTTATCCTCCGAGAAACAGTACGCTATATCCTCAACGGGGATAATGATAATCTTCTCGCCCGTCTTAACGATAAATCGCTTCTTATACTCACGGCTATCGGGCTGCGCATGACGTGATAGCATATCGAGGAGCGTCTCAACATTGGCAGAGGCGCGCTGCTCGATACTCTCCTTGCATCGCTCCCATGCACGGCGCATATCCTCCTCACCAATAGGCTTAAGCAGATAGTCGCGCGTGCCGGCCTTAAAGGCGTTGATGGCGTAGTTGTCGTAGGCGGTGGTTATGATGATATGTGCCGAGGTATTCACCCTATCGAGAATCTCGAAACAGATGCCATCAGAAAGTTCAACATCCATAAAAATAACATCAGCACCTTCGGGGTTCTCCTCGAGCCACTTTACGGCAGCGCGCACCGAGGTAAGTGTCATTACGATGTTACCCTCTGGACAGCAACGGTCAATGAGTTTTTTAAGGTTTACTTGTGCAGGAATCTCGTCCTCAACAATGAGTATCTTTATCATACCATGGGGAGTTTTACAATAAATTCATTATCAGTCTTTTGTACCACTATATCACGTCCCGTAATATCGAGATATTGGCGCCGTATGTTCTCTAATCCAAGGCGCGTTGATGGCTGTCCGTGGGTGCGTATTTGGAGGTTGTTTCTAACCACTAAATACTCACCCTCAACAGCTATGCGCACCGTGAGCGGAGAGTCTATGCTAACGATGTTATGCTTAGTGGCATTTTCGACCAATAGTTGGAGTGCACAGGGCACAACATATTGGTCGTGATACTGCTCCTCAACCTCTATTTCAAAGAGCATGCCCTCGGTGAATCGCTCCTTCAAGAGTTCAATGTACATTCGAGCAAACTCCAGCTCCTCTCTCACCTCGACCAGCGGCTTCTGGTCGTTGTTGAGCATATAGCGATAGATGCCCGCGAGCTTACGTATAAAGTTCGAGGCACGGTCGGTCTCATGCTCCTGCACGAGGTAGTCGAGGATGCCGAGCGAGTTAAACAGAAAGTGGGGATTTATCTGCTGTTTAAGTCTTTCGTACTGATACTCCGTACGATGCTTCAGCTCACGCTCCTCGCGAAGCTCACGCTGTGTGGTTGTCGATATGCGAATAAGTATGCAGGCTGCTACCACAAAAACATCTATCATCAGCGCAGCCGAGAGTATGCGCACAAAGTCCAAGATTCCACCTCCCGCCACAGCGAAATGGGGCACGTCAAAGTAGATGAGCAGCGCCACAACTATGGGCAGCGAGAGTAGCGACATAAGCAACTGCGCCATGACAGAGTGCTGCCTAACATAGCTATTTGACGCAAACGGCAGGCGCGTTGCGATAAGGATATTACCCACCAAGAGAGTGAGCAGCGCCCATGTATTCTCCAGGGTCTCGGTAACATAGTTTAGGAGCGTACCCTCGTTGTAGACGCCCCAGCGGAAGAGGGCCACATACGTTAGGCGCAACAGTAGGATGCCGAGGGCCATAATCACCACATTTAAGATGTAAGAGCCAAGCACATTTTTGTTCGCACGGAAGCGCTTAACGTTCTTCGTAATAAAGTGCACAGCGAGACCCAATGCTGTGGTAATCAAGAATGTAGATATTGCAGGAGCTATGTAGTTGTTGCCTATGATTTCGTTTAGCGGCATCCACATCCATGAGCCTATGATAAATCCCGAGACGGTGGCCACAAGGGTCAATAGCGCAACCATCTCGACACGCGTATTGTTGCGAATGGAGATTATTACGACCATAGCTATCGTAAGCACCGTAAGGAGTATATCGTCGTGATAGCTCAAGGCACGACTAAGTACCGCTACCGCAAAGTGCAGCACGGCAAAGAGCACGACAATGGCGATATTGCCAAAGGTATGTGATCGGTTCGTTAAGGCCATAGTTATGCAAAGATATAAAAATTTTTGGCAAACTTCAAAATTTACGCCACCCTACACCCTCCCTCTGTCGCAACCACTCAACACCCTCAATTCGCACATTTTACGACTGCTCACTTTAAGTGACTTTACCGTTCGGTATTAAAATCGTGCAATTCGTCATAAATATTTACCCTTTGGGTAGAAATGTTTTGGACATTACGATTTTTTTAGTAAAATTTGTAGTGTAAGGAGTGTATAGTTATTAAAATTTTTTAATAATTAACAACACGAATTCTTAAAATTGCGAGGAAACAAACAAACTAAAACACTATAAAATGCAAAAACCTACACTATCATTTTGGCAGATGTGGAATCTTAGCTTCGGATTCTTCGGCGTGCAGATTGCCTATGCTCTGCAGAGCGCCAACATCAGCCGTATCTTCGCAACGTTGGGTGCCGACCCACATACGTTGAGCATCTTCTGGGTATTACCCCCTTTGATGGGTATGATCATTCAGCCCATCGTGGGTGCCATGAGCGACAAGACATGGTGCAAGTGGGGTCGTCGTAAGCCTTACCTCTATGTTGGTGCAATTGTAGCCATCATCGTTATGGCACTACTTCCCAACTCGGGTAGTTTCGAGATGACCGTCAAAGCGGCTCTATGGTTTGGAACTGTGATGTTGATGTTGCTCGACACCTCAATCAATATGGCCATGCAGCCATTCAAGATGATGGTGGGCGACATGGTTAACGACGAGCAAAAGACAAAGGCATACTCTATCCAGAGCCTCTTGTGTAACGCTGGCTCACTGGTAGGTTACCTTCTACCCTACTGCCTCACATGGATTGGTGTTAAGAACATCGCTCCCGAGGGCGTCATTCCAGACTCTGTAACATGGTCGTTCTATATCGGCGCCGCTATCCTTATTCTCTGTGTATTCTACACCGGCGCTAAAGTTAAGGAGTGGAACCCCGAGGACTACGCTAAGTACAACAACATCAAGAAGGAGGACGAGACTAAGGAGAGTTCTAACCTCTTTAGCTTGCTCTTCCACGCACCTAAGGTGTTCTGGCAGATTGGTCTTGTTCAGTTCTTCTGCTGGTTCGCATTCTTGTTCATGTGGACATATACCACGGGTGGCGTTGCCGAGAACGTGTGGGGTGTAATCGACCCCAATACCAAGGCATATCAGGATGCTGGAGACTGGACGGGCGTATTGTTTGCCGTGCAGGCCGTAGGCTCAATCCTTTGGGCTATGGTTATCCCCATGTTCCGCAATGTTAAGGTTGCCTATTCGTTGAGCTTGGTACTTGGTGCAGTAGGTTTCGCCTCGACGTACTTCATCCACGACCAATATATGCTCTTCGTGTCGTTCTTGCTTATCGGTTGCGCATGGGCAGCAATGTTGGCACTGCCATTTGCACTGCTCACCAACGCTCTTACAGGCAAGTCACTCGGCTCGTATATGGGTCTATTCAACTGTACGATCTGTCTTCCTCAGATTGTGGCTTCGTTGGCAGGTGTCGCCATTATGGAGTATGTTGGCGAGGAGAAGCTTGTTACCGACTTGGAGTATAATAATAGTCCTAAGATTGAGAGCTGCGCGTTTGTATACACCGACAACGACCAGGAGACAATCGTCACGATGGAGTACAACGAGAAGGAGAAGTGTTACACTGCTACTGACCTTAAGCTCACGCAGGATTCAGCATTCCGCATCGAGGCTAACGACGGCGAGGAGCAGTACGGCATCAACAACGACGCTGCTAAGGCCGAGATGGAGGTCAACAAGGCATTCGGTCTAACACGCCTCGATGGCGACACCAAGATTAAGGATGTACGTGCCGTTAAGTTCGACGAGGAGAGTGGCGAGAAGACCACTATGGATTCGTTGTTCGTAGCCTACTTCTATCCTGGTAGCGACCGTCTCTTCGTTATGGAGCACTCGTGGAACCACGAGGGTAATATCCTCGCTAAGTGTCCTGCGTGTGGCTACAACATCAGCATAAAGGAGGATGTACAGAACGAGTATGGCGACATATTCCCCGTGTGTCCTCACTGCCAAGAGCAGGAGACTCGCTTGGTCAAGAGCCACGACGTTATGGCTATTATGCCTAAGGCAACAAGTGGCCAGATTGCTATGTTCCTCATCGCAGCTGGTGCTCTTGTGCTCGGTGCATTGGCCGTATTTGGCATATCGACTCGCCGCAAGGAGGAGTAACCCTATTGCCGTTGGGGAGGAGCCAAACAAGGCATCCTCCTCGATGGCATATACCTAAAAACAACAAGATACACAATTCATATTTACTAACTTCATTATTAACTAACACTAAAACACTATGAGAAAATTCTTAACTATGTGTTTGGGTCTCGCTATGCTCGCCATGGCAGTTCCCGCCCAAGTGTTTGCCCAGAGCAAATACGAGGTCAAAGGTGTGGTAGTTGATACTACCGGAACGCCGGTTATCGGAGCCTCTGTTATTGAGCAGGGCACGACAAACGGTGTCACCACCGATGTTAACGGTCAGTACGTGCTACGCGTTAACAGTGCAGAGTCTATCGTGGAGATTAGCTTCATCGGTTACAAGACTGTTGCACTTGCAGCATCGTCAGACCTTCTTGCCAACGTTGTCTTGGAGGAGGACTCTGAGATGCTCGATGACGTCGTAGTCATCGGTTATGGTGTTGTGAAGAAGAATGACCTTACAGGTTCTATCTCGACCGTTAAGGCCGACCAGACTAACAAGGGTCTCGCTACTTCACCCACCGACCTTCTTCGTGGCAAGAGTGCTGGTGTTGTAATCACCTCAGGTGATGGTGCTCCTGGTTCAGCAGCACAGATCCGCATCCGTGGTGGTTCATCACTCAACGCTTCTAACGATCCATTGGTTGTTGTCGATGGTCTTCCTATCTCTAACTCTGGTATCTCGGGTGTAGGCAATGCTTTGGCATCTATCAACCCCTCGGATATCGAGTCATTCACCGTGTTGAAGGATGCTTCGGCTACAGCTATCTACGGTTCGCGTGCGTCAAACGGTGTCATCATCATCACCACAAAGAAGGGTTCGAAGTACGACAATGGTGCTCCTCACGTAGCTGTTGACTTCACCGCATCGTTGAGCCAGAACGCTAAGTATGTTGACGTTATGACCGGCGACGAGATGCGTCAGACTTTGGAGTGGTACTACGGTACTCAGGATACTGATGCATACCGTTCGGCTACCAAGTATACCGACGCTAACGGCAACTACATCAACACCGACTGGCAGCGCGAGATCTATCAGCTTGCACAGTCTTACGAGGGTAACATCTCTTTGACAGGTAACGTTAAAATGGGTGAGAAGAACTACCTCCCATATCGTGTATCTTATGGTTACTTGAATCAGGATGGTACCTTGAAGACATCTAACATGTCGCGTCACACTCTCTCGGTTAACCTTAACCCCGTATTGTTGGACAACCACCTTACTATCAACCTTAACGGTAAGGGTATGATCATGGATAACCGCTTCGCTAACACTGGCGCGGTATCTCAGGCTGTTCAGTTCGACCCCACCAAGCCCGTATACCTCTCTGACGAGGAGGGTGGCATCAATGGCTACTACACATGGCGTGGTGTTGACGGTAAGCACAACACAATGGCTAACCAGAACCCCGTTGCTTTGCTTAACGACAAGGTTGACCTCTCTAACGCTAAGCGTTTCGTAGGTAACGCACAGATCGACTATAAGATCCACGGTTTGGAGGATCTTCGTCTTAACCTTAACCTTGGTGTTGACGTATCGAAGTCAAACGGTACTGTTGACGTAGCTCCTGGCGCTGAGCAGTCACGCCACTCTACAGCCGAGGCAGGTTCGGGTTACCACACTAACTACTCACAGCTTAAGCGCGACCAGACTTTAGAGTTCTACGCAGCTTACGCTCACACTTGGGGTGACCACGCATTCGACATCATGGCTGGTTACTCTTGGCAGCACTACTACACTCAGTCATTCAACGAGTCATGGCGCGTGGCTGATGTCACTAAGTGGGATGTAGACTCTAAGGAGCCTTATGTAGCTTTGGAGAACACTGCTGCTAACTACTACCTCTCAGAGCCTAAGACATCTAAGAGCGAGTACTTCTTGGTATCGTTCTTCGGTCGTGCTAACTACTCTTACGACAACCGCTACTCTATCACCGCTACATTGCGTGCCGATGGTACTTCACGCTTCGCTAACAACAAGTGGGGTATCTTCCCATCAGTAGCGTTGGCTTGGAATGCTAAGAATGAGTCATTCTTGGAGGATGTTGACGCTGTATCAGCATTGAAGGTTCGTTTGAGCTACGGTCAGACTGGTCAGCAGGATGTAGGTGGCTTGTACGATGCACTTCCTACCTATTATAATAATACACTCGGTTCATACTACCCATTCGGTGGTTACACTGAGGGTGCTGGTTTGATCTTCCCCATTAAGCCTGTAGGTTACAACGCCGACCTTAAGTGGGAGACTACCACTACTTACAACGCAGGTATCGACCTCGGCTTCCTCGATGGCCGCATCACTGCAAGCGCTGACTTCTACTATCGCGAGACTAACGACTTGCTTAACTTCACTCCCGTACCAGCTGGTGCTAACCTCACCAACTACCTCAACGCTAATATCGGTGACTTGAAGAATATCGGTGTTGAGTTTGAGTTGAACGCTGTTGCTATCCAGACTCAGGATTGGTACTGGAACATTGGTGCTAACGTTGCTTGGAACAAGAACGAGATTACTCGTTTGACCAACGACGATGAGGCTGAGGGCTACTACGGTGTTGACACTGGTGGTTACTCAGGTGGTGTAGGTGGTACTTGCCAGGTTCACCAGACAGGTCAGCCCACCAACTCATTCTACGTATACCAGCAGATCTACGATGCTAACGGCAACCCCATCGAGGGCTTGTACGTTGACCGTAACGAGGATGGCGTAGTTAACGAGAAGGATAAGTACGTATACAAGAAGGCTGCTCCCGATGTAACTGTAGGTTTCAACACTCAGCTTTCATGGAAGAACCTTACTTTGGCTATCTCAGCTCACGCTAACATTGGTAACTACGTATACAACAACATCGACTCTAACGGTGAGCTCTTGACCGACCTTTGGACAAACAACTTCACCAACAACCGTGTTGTTACCGCTCCTCAGACTAACTTCCGTTCATCGGGTCAGTACTTGAGCGACTACTACGTACGCAACGCATCGTTCTTGAAGCTCGATAACATCACTTTGAGCTATCGCTTCAACCTCGGTAAGGCTTGCAACCGCGACCTCACTCTCGACTTGTTCGGTACTGTTTCAAATGTTGCTACTATCACTGGTTACAAGGGCATCGATCCCGAGATCGCAGGTGGTATCGACAACAATATGTATCCACGTCCTCGCACCTATATCCTTGGCGTGAAGTTCAATTTCTAATGGTCTAAAATCGAATAAGTATTATGAAAAATATCAAATTTTTAATGTTGGCTGTTGCCGGAGTTTGTGCTCTTGGCATTAGCTCGTGCGTTAACGATTTGGAGACCACTCCTATCGATCCTAACGTACAGCTCCCCCAGGACGTATTGAAGGATGAGGCAGCTTTCGAGGCTTTGTTGGCTAAGTGCTACCAGGGTCTTGCTTGCTCATCATCTGATGGTGCTAACGGTGGTCCCGATATCAACGGTGTTGATGGTGGTTTCGGTCAGTACCTCCGTGCTTACTTCAACTTGCAGTGCTTGACTACTGATGAGGCTACTTGCTGCTGGAACGATACTGGTCTGCCCGATATGCACAATATGAACTGGCAGGCATCTAACCAGTTTATCGTGGCTATGTACTACCGTATCTTCTATCAGGTAGGTCTTTGCAACGAGCTTATCCGCCAGGTTGAGGCTAACCCCGCTGGTGTTAAGTTCCAGAACAAGGGCGCTTTGATTGCCGAGGCTCGCGCTTTGCGTGCTTTGTCTTACTACCACGCTATCGATTTGTTCGGTAACGTTCCTTTCTCTACCGAGAACGACGCTGTAGGCGCTGAGGGTCCTCGTCAGATCAACCGCGCTGACCTCTTCGCATGGATTGAGAAGGAGTGCAAGGAGCTTATCGATGGTAACGACCTTGCAGCTGAGGGTACCAACGTTTACGGCCGTTGCGACAAGGGCTTCGTGAAGATGATTCTTGCTAAGCTCTACCTCAACGCTGAGGTTTACGTAGGCCAGGATCGCTATGCTGACTGTGCTGCTATCTGCGAGGATTTGATCGCTACATACCAGCTCAACGACAACTTCGCTGACTTGTTCGCTGCTGACAACCACCTCGAGACTGCTAACGCTACCTATGGCGCATCGAACGAGATTATCTTCGCTGTTCCTCACGATGGTATCAACACTACCTCTTACGGTGGTACTAACTTCCTCATCTTCGCTGGTACTGGTGGCGATATGAACGCTACCGAGGCTGGTATCTCATCTGGTTGGGGTGGTTTGTCTGTTACCAAGCAGGTATCGGAGCGCTACGCCGAGGGTGATGCACGTGCTATGTTCTTCACCGCTTATGGCACCGAGATCGCTGACATCTTCAACTTCACATCGGGCGGCTACAAGAGCGTTAAGTTCCGTAACGTTAACCACGACGGCTCTGCAGCTCAGACCACTGGTTTCGTAGATACTGACTTCCCATTGTTCCGTGTTGCTGATGCTCACCTTATGTTGGCTGAGTGCGCTGCACGTGGTAAGGCTGACTCGGCTAAGGGTCTTGCATCGTTGAACGCTGTACGTGAGCGTGCTGGTGTTGCTACTCTTACCTCTTACACTGCTCAGGATGTTCTCGACGAGCGTTCACGCGAGCTCTTGTGGGAGGGTTGCCGTCGTTCGGACCTTATCCGTTTCGGCCAGTTCACCACTGCTGACTACGTTTGGGAGTACAAGGGTTCTGTTAAGGAGGGTGCAGCTGTTGCTGACCACCGTAACCTCTTCCCATTGCCCCCTGCTGATGTTAATGCAAACTCTAACCTCAAGCAGAACGCAGGTTACTAATAGTTAGTCACGTTAAACGAATAAAACTAACAGGAAATGAAAAAGTTATTATATAGCATTATGGCTCTTGCTGGTCTCACGATGGCATCGTGTACCCAGGAGCATATCGATGTGCAGTACATCCCTGAGAATGCTGTAGCTCCCACCTTGGGTGCCATCGAGGGTTGCGACCTTTCGGATGGTGGTGCTGACATCGTTGTTGAGTATACCAAGGCAGACTTTGGTGTAGCTACTGCTAACGTTCATAACCTCTACATCGCAAAGACAGAGGATATGGCCGATATGAAGAAGGCTAAGGCTACCTTCACCGACACTACTATCACTCTTACTCAGGCCGACATTAACGTCGTAGCTTTGGACTTTGCAGAGGCTGGCAGCGAGGTAGACCTCTATTTCGCAGTTGTTGCTAACCTTAACACCGATAAGGGTGCTGCTGTTGCAGGCACTGACCTTCGTTCAAATGTTGTTAAGGCTACCTTCAAGTCTTATGTAGCAGACGTATTGCCTACTGAGAAGTTCGATAAGGTTTGGGTTATCGGTAACTACTGTGGTTGGGATCACGCTAAGACTCAGTTCTTGTTCGACTACACTGCATCGGGTAACGTCTACTCAGGTGTGATCGACTTCGCAGACGCTGAGGGCGTATCACTCGCTAACACTGGTTTCAAGCTCACTGGTATCGCAGGTTGGGACGACACTTGCAACTGGGGTGAGGAGACTAAGGCTACTGAGGTTGATGAGCCTGCTTCTATCCAGCTTATCACTGGTGGTGGCTCACAGGATATTATGCGTTATGCAAAGCGTTTCTACGGCTTCGAGTTCGACAAGACCACTTTGGTATTGAAGAAGGCTTGGGGTGCTGACCAGATCGGCATCATTGGTCTTAACGGCGACTGGGAGACTGATATCGTTATGGAGTACAACGCTAAGTGGACTCGCTTCTATGCTGATATCGACGCTGCTGCTGATACTGAGATGAAGTTCCGTGCTGACGCTGCTTGGGACCTCAACTGGGGTGTTGACTGCGCACAGGGTGGTGACAATATCCCTGTTCCTGCTGGTCAGTATCGTGTATACTTCAACCCCGCAACTGGTCTTATCGAGTTCAACGCTAAGAACTACGGCACTGAGGAGGATACAGGTGCTGGCACTGGTACTGGTACTACTCCTGAGGGTCCTGTAACTGAGCCCGATCGTTGGGGTGTTGTTGGTACTATCACCGGTTGGGGTGGCGAGGCTGACCTCTATATGAGCGAGGTAGGCGAGAACCTCTTCGTACGTAACGGTGTTACTGTAACTGCTGACGACCAGTTCAAGATTCGTTTCAACAACGACTGGGCTGTTAACTATGGTGCTGCTGGTGATGTAGAGCCTTTCGCAGTAACCGTTGGTGAGGAGCTCGTTTTGGCTGCTGGTGGTAAGAACCTCTCTGCTCCTGCTGGCACTTACGACATCTACTTCAACATCGTTGACTTCAAGATTTGGGTTATGAACGAGGGTGAGACACCCGGTGGTGTTGAGGTTAAGACCGTAAAGATCTATGGCGATGTATCGGCTACAGGCTGGACCAACTGCAATGCTTGGATCTGGGATGATGGCGGTGCTAACTACACTGGTGGCACATGGCCAGGTCTTGCTCTTGAGACTGCTGAGGTTGATGGCAAGACTTACTACGTGTTCGACTGCGCTCCTGAGATGATTGGTAAGACCGTTTCGGTTATCTTCAACAACGGCTCTGAGCAGACTGTTGATATCAAGGGCGTAGAGCTTAACGACGATGTTGTTATCACTCTTACTGAGAAGGATGATGCTGGCAAGTGGCTTGCAACTGTTAACGGTGAGGCACCTGTAACTCCAGAGCCTCCTGCAGAGACTACCTATGGTCTTATCGGTGACTTCAACGGTTGGGCTGCGGATGTAGACCTTGTAGCTCGTGGTGACGGTTGGTACGTTACAGAGGCTCTCACTATCGAGGCTGAGGGTAAGTTGCTTATCCGTTTGAACGACGCTTGGGATGAGAAGTATGGTAATGATGGTTCTAAGCTTGTTATCGGTGAGAACACCTTGACTTATGGTGGCGCTGACATGTGGATTGACGCAGGCTCATACGACTTCTACTTCAACCCTGCTGCTTCTAAGCTTATCTTGGCTGTTGCAGGCTCAGACGATCCTACTGCTGGTGCTGACACCTGGACTATCAAGGGTGACGTAAACGGCACTGCTTGGAACACAGACATCGCTACTGAGCTTGTTGATGGTTTGTACGTTGCTAAGAACGTTACTTTCCAGGACTCTTGGGGCGAGGGTGCTAACTTCAAGGTGCTTAAGAATGGCACTTGGATGGGCTCAACCGCTGGTGGTACTCACGAGGTAGGTGCTGCTATCGCAGTATCAGAGGGCGGTGGTAACATCACTATGAATGTTACACTTGACACTCCTTACGACATCTACATCGACGGTGCAAACCTCAATGTTTATGTTGTTGAGGCTGGTGCAACTCCTGCAATCTAATCACACTTTATACACTATCGCGTACTTGCGTGTACGCGATAGTGTAACCTTTGGTTGGGCGGCTTTGATCGGCCTCCCAACCCCTAACAAACGAATACCGACTATGAAAAAGTTACTTTGGGCAGTGTTGCCCCTTGCGATGCTTATGGCAGTGGCGTGTGGTGGCGACGAAGAGCCTATCATCCCCGATGACCCAAACGAGGAGGAGCCAAAGCCCGAACCTGAACCAGAACCCGAACCAGAGCCCGAACCTACACCTACCCCCGAGGGCAATAAGTTCTATAAGGGTACGACTATGTCGTTTGCAAACTATATGATAGACTTCGGTTTGGAGTACCGCGAGAATGGTGAGGTAACAAACCCTTACACTTCGATTAAGAATCACGGTGCAAACATCGTACGCTTGCAGCTCGACCGTCAGCCATTTGCCGAGATTAACGGCGTTACCATCGACTGGCAACAGATGCCACGCGTGGTGGAGGATGCCAAGATGGCACAGGCCGAGGGCCTCGATATTATGCTCACACTAAAGCCCGACTACGACAAATACTCCTCTACGGGAGCTACGCACAACAACATCCCCGAGGATTGGAAGTCGATGGATGAGGTGACACTCGGTGGCAGTCTCTATAACTGGGTAACAGAGTCATTGGAGGCACTCCACGCAGAAGGCATCGACCCCAAGATTGTGGCAGTGGGCAACGAGGTGAACATAGGCTTTATGCTAAACGGCGCGCACGATGGCGCACGCACGGCACGCCTGCTAAATTATGGTCATACGGCCGTGCGCGACTTTGCGCGTAAGTACAACCTTGAGATATTGTCGGCACTACACATAGCCAACCCCGCGAAACTAGGCTATGTGGATACCTACACCGAGAATGGCTGCACCAACTACGACATCATTGCCCTATCGTGGTATCCTGGCACCAACATCGGCCACTCGATGGGCTCCTACGCCAACTTCGAGGCCTTGGGTAAGGCTATGCAGTCGAAGTATAGCAAACGCATTATGATACTTGAGACCGCGCACTCGTTCACCACAGGCACAGTAAATGGCCAGTGGATGGGCGACAGGTGCGACAACTCATACAACTATCCCGACTGGAACGATGCCACAAACGCCGCAAACTACACCCCCGCCAAGCAGCGCGCCTGGTTAAAGGCCTTGGCTGAGGATGTGAAGCGCGGTGGCGGCATTGGCGTTATCACCTGGGGCACAGAGTCGCTACCCGACCTACTTACGGGCAAGGCTCAGGGTCACGGCACAGGCCTCTATACCTACCCTGCTGCGTGGGGCTATGGCTCTACGTGGGAGAACAACTCCTATTGGGACTTTACCAACCAGAACAACCTCCACGAGGGCATCGACTGGATGATGGACATTGCGGAATAATAATCTAAACTAAATAAACTATGAGCAAGAAGAGCATAATCATTGCGCTTTGTGTCGTAATAGCAGCCATTGTTGTGGCTCTATTTATGGCCAACGACAGCACAAAGAAGGAGGCAACGTTCGAGCGTGGCAATAGCTTTACGGTGGTGCCCATGAACATCAAGGAGGGTACTACCCACCACTATCTCACCGACTACTATCCACAATGGATTGGTGCAGATGACGTCACAACCAACGATGAGCGCCTAAGCATTACCATGACTGCTGAGAACTGGACAGAGTTTGATGTGACAACCGAGTCAGACATCATCGTGTCAACCATAGAGGTTGTTCACGACAATGCCCCACTCTCAATCGTAGTATTGGGTGGTGCTCGCGACACCGACGGTAGCTACATGTCGACAACAGGCGTGGAGAATGGTCGCGTTCTTATAGCTACCACTAAGGAGGTAAAAGAGGTGGTTGCAATGTGGCAGAACGAGCGCCTATTTGACATAGATTTCGACGGCAATGCCATCAGCGTAGCCATTCCAGAGCGTGCAAAGAACTTCAAGCGCTCAGCACTGCGTGTATTTGCTGCGTCAGAGGATGGCCGCTTCAACGATGTGTTGCTACCCTTGGAGTATGGCGCGGTAGTGACTGACGCAGAGCAGCTTGAGCGAACTGACCATCAGGCACAGATTCTCTACTCGCTGATGATTGACCGCTTCCACAATGGTAACACCGCAAACGACTGGAAGATTAACTCTCCCGAGGTGCTTGATAAGGTAGACTATCAGGGTGGAGACATCGCAGGTATTACCGCAAAAATCAACGACGGTTTCTTCACAGATTTGGGTATTACCACAATCTGGATCTCGCCCATCACACAGAATCCTACGGACGCCTGGGGACAGAACGTAAACCCCGACACCAAGTTCTCGGGCTACCATGGCTACTGGCCTATCTACAACACCAAGGTGGACTTCCGCTTCGGTACTGACGAGGAGCTACGCACCATGCTTGCTACGGCACACGAGGGCGAGATGAACGTAATCCTCGACTATGTGGCTAACCACCTACATATCAACTCTCCCGTACTTCAGGAGCACCCCGATTGGACTACTGACCTCTACTTGCCCGATGGTCGCAAGAACATCGGCCAGTGGGACGGTGAGACACGTCTAACAACATGGTTCGACGAGCATATCCCAACGCTTGACACACGCCGCGAGGAGGTGTGCGACCCTATGACCGACACAGCACTATATTGGGTACGCAACTTCGACTTCGATGGCTACCGCCACGACGCTTGCAAGCATATTCCATTGAACTACTGGCGTATGCTCACCCAGAAGATGAAGTCGGAGATGCCCGACCGTAACCTCTGGCAGATTGGCGAGACCTACGGCGACGTTGAGCTTATCGGCTCATACGTAAAGAGCGGTATGATCGATGCTCAGTTCGACTTCAACCTCTACCACACCTCACGCGATGTTATCGTCGATACGAACCGCTCTATGCGTGACATTGTGCGCACCGTGGAGGAGTCGGAGGCAGCATACGGCTCGCACCACACTATGGGTAACATCACCGGTAACCACGACAAGCCACGCTTCATCTCGCTGGCAGGTGGCGACATGTCGCTATGGTGCCCCGACGATAAGGCCGAGGGCTGGCACCGCGAGGTTGTCGTAGGCGATATGGATAAGGGTCACGCTGGCTTGCAGTTGTTGAAGGCTATCATCACCACCGTTCCTGGCGTGCCTTGTATCTATCAGGGTGACGAGTATGGTGTTCCTGGTGCTAACGACCCCGACAACCGCGATATGATGACCTTCACATGCGCTAACGAATATCAGGAGCGCGAGTTGGAGCAGACCAAGGCTCTATTCCACAACCGTCGCAGCTCAATGCCATTGATGTATGGCGACTACCGCACGCTATATGTTGATGATAGTGTATGGGTATTCATCCGCCACTACATGGGCGATTGGAGTGTTGTTGCGATGAACGTTCGTGACACCGAGCGCGAGGTTATTGCCGAGCTGCCCTCGTTCGTGGTATGTGCAGCTGCCGAGTGCGGCGAGTGCCGTGGCTTCGAGACAGCTGTGGCTACCGAGGGTGCTACGGTTGAGTGCTTGGGTGGTGGTAAGGTTAAGTTCAACATCCCCGCTTATGGCTATATGATTGTAAACAAATAATTAACACAATAACACTATGAAGAGACTATTCGCACTCGTTGCACTTGTTGCAACACTGGTAGGTTGTGCTACCACACAGGAGAAGGTGGTCGAGAGCCCCGCATTTAATAAGAATAACGCTGTAGTCTACGAGTTCAACATTCGTCAGGCTACCGAGGAGGGCACCTTTGCTGCTGCCGAGGCATATCTCCCCGAGCTTAAGGCTATGGGCGTGGATGTAGTATGGCTTATGCCTATCAGCCCCATTGGCGTAGATGGCCGCAAGGGCACACTTGGCTCATACTACTCGATTATCGACTACAAGGCTATCAACCCCGAGTTCGGTACCATGGAGGACTTCGACCACTTCCTTGCTACGGCTCACGACCTCGGCCTTAAGGTTATCATCGACTGGGTGGCTAACCACACCTCACGCGATGCTAACTGGTGGAAAGAGGGCAAAAAGGATTGGTACGTGATGGACGAGGAGACTGGCCTACCTATCGTAGAGTACGACTGGACAGACATCGCTAAGCTCAACTACGAGAACCAGGATATGCGTGCAGCTATGCTCGACGCTCTTAAGTTCTGGATCGAGAAGGGCGTAGATGGCTACCGTTGCGACGTTGCTATGAACGTTCCCGCAGACTTCTGGGCAGAGGCTTGGAAGCAGGTACGCGAGATTAACCCTGACGTATACCTCTTGGCCGAGGGCGAGGAGACATGGTTGCACGAGGCAGGCTTCGAGGTAACCTACGCTTGGGAGCTACACCACATCTTCAACGCTATGGCAAAGGGTGGCAGCGAGACAAAGAACGTTGCTGGCGACGGCACCATCAAGACCGACGCTAAGAGCGTTCAGGACCTTAAGGATTACCTCGCACGCGACGAGGAGAAGTATCCCGCACCCGCAATGCGCTTGATGTTCACATCAAACCACGACGAGAACTCATGGGCTGGTACCGAGTTTGAGCGTATGGGCGATGCTCACAAGGCATTTGCAGCCCTCACATTCGTACTTCCTAAGAGCCAGCCACTTATCTACACTGGCCAGGAGATTGCGCTCAACCGCCGCTTGGAGTTCTTCGAGAAGGATTCTATCGTGGAGCTTGTCGATACGGAGTATGGCAAGGAGTACCGCGACTTCTACCGCATGCTCTGCGCCTTCCACCACAACAATAAGGCTCTCGAGGCTGGCGACTGCGTGGCACCTATCGTATACGTAGAGGGTGCTCCCGAGACTGTATTTGCATTCACACGCGAAAAGGAGGAGAACAAGGTATTCTGCTTGTTCAACTTCTCTGCAGAGCCTACATCGGTTACTATCACTGAGACTGAGGCTGGCGCCTACACATGCGCTTGTGGCGAGACTAAGAGCTTCGCAGCAGGTGATGTTGTTGAGCTTGACGCTTGGGGCTTTATGCTTCTCTCGAAATAGTTTAATCACCATAGGTACGCTACCATCAAGGGTGGCGTACCTTGTTCGTTTTTAAGAGGTTGATGATGTATAAAAATCCTGAATGGAGCTACTCAGCCGTACTTTATGAGCTGAACATCAGGCAGTTTACGCCAGAGGGCACATTTAGCGCAGCGCGTGAGCGACTACCATTTCTGCGCTCAGTTGGTATCGATGCCATCTGGCTTATGCCCATCTACCCTATCGGCATTGAGGGTCGCAAGGGTAGGCTTGGCTCCTACTACTCGATTCGCGACTATACGGGCGTAAACGAGGAGTTTGGTAGCGCCAAGGAGTTGCGCGAGTTTATCGGCGCGGCACACGCTCTCGGCATGAAGGTTATCCTCGACTGGGTAGCCAACCATACGGCACGCGATGCACGATGGATTACGGAGTGCCCTGCCAACTGGTATGAGCGCGACGAGGCGGGTGTGGCTAAGGTGCCATGGGACTGGACCGACACCGCTAAGCTTAACTACGCCAACCACGATGTGTGGCGTGGCCAAATTGAGGCTATGCGCTACTGGGTGGAGGAGTTCAAGGTTGACGGCTTTAGGTGCGACATGGCTATGCTTGTGCCCATAGAGTTTTGGCAGGAGGTGGCCGAGGAGCTACACCGTGTTAAGCCCGACATCTTTATGTTGGCCGAGGCTGAGGAGGATAATCTCTTTGACCGTGCCTTCAACGCAAGCTACCAGTGGAATATCCACCACATCATGTGCGACATAGCTAAGGGGGCACGCCGCGTGTGGGATATGCGCAACGCTATCCACGCGGAGCGTGCGAAGTACCCTAAGGAGGCTATGCGCATGAGCTTCACGTCGAACCACGATGAGAACTCGTGGAGTGGATCGGAGCAGAGTCGCTTTGGTAAGGCACTCGAGGTGATGACGGCAATGACCTTCCTTATGCCCTCCACTATGCCTCTCATATATACAGGTCAGGAGGTGGGCTACGACCACTCGTTCGAGTTCTTCGACCGCGACCCTATCCCCGCTGAGGCATACAAGGAGAACCGCACAACGGAGCTATACCGACGCTTAACGGCATTAAAGCATAGCGAGGCGGCACTGGCAGCAGGTGAGCGCGGTGGCGAGATGATAGAGATTGAGAACAACGCCAAGGATTGCATGATGACCTTCGTGCGAGAGGTAGAGGGTAGCCGCGTGGTGGCCATTATGAACCTATCGCCATATACGATACATGCCGACTTTAACACGGGCATATATGCTGGCAAATACCTCGACGTGATGAGTGGGATGCAGGCTACCCTCGCAGAGCATGTCGACGAACATATAGCACCCTGGAACTACCGCATATTGGTAAAAAAACAGTAAGACAAAGAGTATGAAACGACTTATTTCGATAGTTATGTTCTTGGCTGTGGCATTGTCGGCCACGGCTGCGAAACCTAAAATTGATATTAAGCATGTCGAGCCACTATCTTGGTGGGTAGATATGACAATGCCTCTGCAGATTATGGTTAACGGCGAGGCAATTGCTGAGTGTAATGTAGAGATACTTCCCGCAGGTAGTGGAGTAGAGGTGACGGCCATACACAAGGCCGATAGCCCCAACTATATCTTTGTGGATGTAGCCATCAGCGACGATGCCAAGGCGGGTGACTATACGCTACGCTTCACTAATGGCAAGCGCAAATACGACTACACCTATACCATTGCAGAGCGTAGCGAGGGCTCGCGCGAGCGTGAGAGCTTCACCACGGCAGACTTCGTATACCTCATCATGCCCGACCGCTTCGCTAACGGCAACCCCGCCAACGACAGCACCGACGACACCGTAGAGAAGGCCGATAGAAAGAATCCTGGACGCCGCCATGGTGGCGACTTGGAGGGTATGATAGCCCACCTCGACTATATCGCCGACCTTGGTGCTACGGCCATTTGGTCGACACCACTTCTGCTGGATGATGAGAATGGTGCCTCGTACCACGGCTACTCATGTAGCGACTACTACCGCATCGACCCACGCTACGGCTCGAACGAGCTGTTTAAGACATACGTCGAGGAGTGTCACAAGCATGGCCTCAAGGTTATCATGGACATCGTGCCCAACCATAGCTCTACGTCGCACTGGTGGTACAACGACCAGCCCTTCAAGGATTGGACACACCAGTGGGATAAGTACACGCAGTCGAACTGGACTTTCTCTACCAATATGGACTTTAACGCATCGAAGGCTGATCTATACCAGATGGAGAGCGGATGGTTTGATAGCTCGATGGCCGATATGAACCTCGACAATCCCTACCTCTTGCGCTACTTCCAGCAGTGGGCTATCTGGTGGATTGAGTACTCGGGTCTCGATGGCTTCCGTGTCGATACCTACCCCTATAACGAGAAGATGCCTATGAGCGAGTGGTGTGCTGCGGTTATGGCAGAGTATCCCAACTTCAATATCGTGGGTGAGGTGTGGACATCATCTATACCTCAGCTTGCCTACTGGCAGGGCGGCAACTACAACAAGGATGGCTTCAACTCGCACCTTAAGTCTATCATGGACTTCCCGCTCCATGACGCCATACGTGTGGCAATGACCGAGAGTGGCGATAAGTTCGACTGGGGCAAGGGTATGACACGCGTGTACGATGTTGTATCGCACGACTTTGTCTACCACGACCTCTCGAATATGATGATTATGGTAGCCAACCACGACACCGACCGTATTGCCGATGTATGCGAGGGTAACGCCCGCAAGATGAAGATTGTGACTACGCTACTATGTACGATGCGTGGCATGCCACAGATGTTGTATGGCGACGAGCTTATGTTCCGCTCTACAGACCGTCGTCGTGGCCACCCCACCCTTCGTGTAGACTTCCCAGGTGGCTGGGAGGGTGATGCCGTTAACCTCTTCGACCGCAACGAGCACGAGGGCGACCAGAAGGAGGTATTCGACTTCACACGCACGCTAATGAACTGGCGTAAGTCGAAGGAGGTAATCCACACGGGTAAGACCCTCCACTTCATCGACCGCGACAACACCTACGCCTACTTCCGCTATAACGACACCGATGTAGTCTTTGTCTACATCAACAACTCAGCCTCGGAGCGCACCGTGCCCTGGGGTCGCTATGCCGAGATTAGCGAGAACCTAAGCGAGGGTCGCGATGTAATCACTGGCGAGAAGGTGGTGATGGATAACATTAAGGTTAAACCCATGTCGGTACTCATTGTCGAGTTTAGCCGATAGGTGGTACTACTATGTCTAATGGAAGGGGTTGGCAACATTTAATGCCGACCCTTTTTTGTTATTTAGGAAAAATGTATTAATTTTGTGACAATTGAGAATTATAAAACTAAATAGCTATGAAGAGACTACTATTGACAATGGCGCTGATGGTTGCTGTAGGCACCCTATCGGCACAGCTACCCGACAAGACATTGGCCGAGGCACAGATAGAGTATGACCGCGCTATCGCTGAGCAGAAGACCGCCCTTGAGGAGATACGTAACGAGGAGCGTCGTATCACCGATGCTGCGAAGCACCGACTGGAGGATGCCCGCGAGGACCTCAATAACATCAAGGAGCGTCACAAGCTCATCGTAGAGGAGCAGAAGCGTAGAGTAAAGGAGGCAAAGGCACAGCTTAAGAGCGCCAATAGCCGTTACAAGCAGGAGGCCGCACGCACAAAGCAGGAGATTGCCGCAGCTAAGGCTCGCACAAAGTCGGTGGAGGCAGAGCATAAGAGCGCTGTAGCGCGCGCAAAGGCCGAGATTGCCCGCATCAAGGCTGAAGAGCAGGAAGACAAGGTGCGTAACCGCAGATAAGCTATACACACAGAAAACATAGGGGAGTAATCCAAACAATGGAATTATGACATACGTTACTTTTTTACAGATTTTATTGTGGAGCATACTCATCTGCTTCATCATTGCTGCTTTAGTCCATGGGGGTTGGCTATTGCTTCACAAAGCCCAAAGAAGACCAACTATTTTGAGGTTTATCATGGGGCAGAGCATCATGTCCGTATGTTCAGGTCTTACTATTACATTGATTTTGTACTTCTTTTTGCTCCCTACAGCGCATGTCGTAGGATCAGATGGCTATGAGGAAAAGTTATTTATAAGTTCAGAGTGGCCGAGTCAACTTACGAACGACTATATTGATAATCAATCTGGGCACACTCTCATTTTACATGCTGTAGGTTATGGTACATCTCAGGATGTAGACAAATCTATAATCATTCCGATTGGAGCATTTGTTAAGTGTGAACACTCTATTAGTGGATATAACGTAGATCCACCATTATCAATTACGTCTAAAAGCTCGGGGGTAGTTGAATGGTATCTCTTTACAGAAGATGTGTTTATGGAATATATAAGATAATAATAATTTCCATTATAATTTTTAGTAAGATATGAGGATCGTTCCAAATAATATTTCGAATGAAGTATGTCCCCATTGTGGAAAAAATATCTGTGACCCACGCTTCACAAAAACCGAGGAAGTCTACAGAGTAACTTATGTTGTGGGTAATAGGATAAACTATTTAATAGCTCATGTAGATGTACCAAAGTGTGCAGATTGCAATAAAATAAACTATTCGGTCTACGCCTATCCTATCGCTATATTCGTGATAGCGACACTAGTTGCTATAGTGTTATTAGTGGGATGGAATATGCCGTTTATAAACTTCGTTTGGTGGGAGTTGGCTGCTATTGTGGTGTCTCTGGTCAGTTGGAGAGCCTCTAAGATCGCTGTAGCAATTGCCTATCGCTCCAGAGGTGCACGCTACTATAAGCCTATTCAGATCATGCTTAAATATGGCTGGCAGTTGGATAAATCGAAATTCATATCTCCCTTTAACGATGAAGACTTCAATAAGATGATTATGGAGATTCAGAAGGAGGGGTATACTATTACTTAAGACATATATAGTAAAGACTAAAAGATGTCATTGTAAACGATAAAGAAGCACCCTGCAAAAGGTGCTTCTTTATCGTTTGTTAGAGTCCCAATAGACTTCGATGAACTATACGGTAGTGGGGATTATATGCCTCGCGGTAACTATCGCTATGATGCACCGTTTGACACTCTATGGCGAGCTGTGATAATGTTTGTGAATCGCTGTCGTAATCATCTAAGTCAACAACTAAATCGTCGCACACCTCACATATCGTAGCCCACTCCTGTTGCCACTCCGTAGCGGTAACATCGTCGGCCAAGGAGGCTGTCTCAATCAGCATATCGGCGAGTTCATCAGCCGAAAGTAGACCATCGCGCACAGCACGCAAATCGACACGCACATACTCGCCACGCCATCCACACGGCTCATAGTAGCTCTCACACTCACCCGAAGTCAGGGCCACCTCCTTGGCGATATACCTACGCATAACCTCACGCTCGGCGAGTATGTGCGCTACACCAAAGCGATCCTGATACATCGTCTTGTAGATGTCCATTAGCGTAGCCTTAGGATAGCGGTCGAGAAGCTCCTCAACCGCCGTGCGCATAGCTCTTCAATCGAGATTAACCAGCTCGTAGCTCTTCGAGCCAAGGCCAATCTTCTCGGCATAGTCGACGATGTGGGTGCCGTGACGCGTCTTGATGCGCTCCAACAGCGGACCATTGTCGTTACCCTCCTCTGGCTCTATGTTAAAGACAATGTCTAAGCAGGCCTGGTCGAGAGCCACAGGGTCTGTAGAAGCAAGGATACCTACATCCTTGAGCAATGGGTCTGCAGGGTGCGCATCGCAGTCGCAGTCGATAGACATATTGTTCATCACGTTGATATATACGATGTTACCCTCGCCAAAGTACTCATGAACAGACTGTGCGGCAGCAGCCATCGACTCTAAAAAGCCAATCTGATCGCCAGTGAAGCCCCACATCTCGTCGGGGTTCTCGGTGTTACCTACAGAGTGGATATAGGCCTTACCATTGCGCGAAGCTACGCCGATAGACTGGTTCTTAAGTACGCCACCAAAGCCTCCCATGGCGTGACCCTTGAAGTGAGCAAGGTTAATCATAAAGTCGTAGTTCTCGATATTCTTACCCACAAGGTTATACTTAAGGTGAGTGGTATCCTGCACAGGAATCTTAATCTCACCCTCGGTATCCATGATGTCGACATTGGCAATATCGAAGAAGCCGTGCTCGCGGGCAGCCTTTAGGTGCTCCTCGCTTGAAAAGCGGCGACCACGGTATGCCGTATTACACTCCACGATGGTGCCATCCACCGACTGCACAAGCATGCCAATAAGCTCGGGCTTAAGGTAGTTCTTGCCACCAGGCTCACCCGTAGAAATCTTGACTGCCACGTTGCCGTGAGCCTCAACACCAAGCGCCTCATAGACATTCACCAGACCCTCGGGCGAGATGTCCGAGGTGAAGTATACCTTTGGAGTCTCCTGGGACTCGTCGGCAGCCTCCTTAGATGGGGCATTATTACAAGCTGCAAGCATAGCAATAGCAGCAACAAATAGCATAATTCTCTTCATAAGCTTTACGATAATTTCGGTTACACATTTAATCAGCGTCTCTCCTCCGTGCTCCATGCCGAATAGGGGTGTTCGCGAAGATGAGAGTTGTAGAAGCGCTTCTCGCCCGTCACCTCGCGTCCAAGCCACTCGGGTAGTATCACCTCCTCATCCTCCTCACTGAGTTCTATTTCAGCAATAGTGAGGCCCTCATTCTCGCCATGGAACTCATCCACTTCGATGGTGTGGCCGGCATAGTCTACAAAGAATCGCTCCTTATCTATCGTGGCACCCTCGGCCAACTGCAATAGCTCCAACGCCTCCTTTAGCTCAATCTGCTTCTCCCACTCAAAGCGCGAGAGTCCTCCATTTGCCGAAGGCCCCTTAATTGTTAGCCATGCGCTATCGTTGCCTATGCGCACACGCACCGTGCGACGCCCCGAGGCGATGTAGCCCTGAATAAGACGCATAGAGCTGTGGGCGAGGTGTTTATACTCGCCCACAACCAAATACTTACGCTCTATTTCTTGAGCCATACCTGCCAAAAGATTAGTTCTCAGGTGCAAACATAGGATCCCATGAAGGAAGCATAACTGGCTTCTGCTCAAGGAGCTTGAGAGTCTCGGCGGGGATATACTTCTTGTTTACTACCACGCGGAACATATACTCCTCAAACCACTCATCTGTCATGATAAGGTTACCCTGCCAACCAGCCTGAGGACCCCAGCTATTCTCAACCATCCACTTCGTGGGATTGCCCTCATCGTCGAGGTCTACGGCAATAAGGGTCATGGCGTGTGACGAGCCGCTGGCAAACGTGCGCACGCGCTCCTCCTTATTCATGGGGAAGTCGACGCCCATAAGCGACTCGTAGTCGAAGTTGTTGACATCGAGCGTACCCTTCTTCGAGAGTAGGAACTTACCTACGTCGCATGAGAAGTACATAGCCTTGTTGTCCTTAATCGAGGCGATAGCCAACGCCTTAACCTCATCGATGGGGAGGTTGAGATATAGCCAGTTGTCGCCATCGTAAACGTGACGGTCATACTCAATCTCGTAGACCTTATGATACTCACGCGAGGGGTCGTTCATGACCATCACATAGTCATTCTCAAGGTCGAGGTCACCGAAATACTCGGCGTAGAACGACTTGGGGGTGTAGGTCTCCGTCTTAACGACGTTACCCTCCTTATCGCGGAGTGTCCACTCAAACTCTGTTGGTGGCACACCATACGCACGTACAAGCATAGAGTATATCTCCTTGAGCATCTCGGTCTTTAAGGCTACGGGCGAGCGGCGATCCTTCTGGTTACGGAGCGCAAGACCAAATTCGCGCAACTTAAGCTGGATAAGGTTTGACACCTGCGAGGTGTTGTTCGACTGATAGTTCTCGGGCATAACCTCACGAGGCACCACGCCATACTTCATAATGAGGTTTGAAACGCCTGTAAACTGACCACCATCGCTCAGGGGATTCTTAAACAACCACTCCACCTGACGATCCTCCATAGGGAGGTGCTTGGTGTCGATAACGGCCTGAAGGAAGAGGTTCGACTTCTCGAGCTGGTCGTAGAAGAAGAGGTAGTTCTGCGAGAACTCCATGCCTGCGAGGTCGTACTCCTCAATCATCTGAGCACGCAACACATTAAGACCGGTAAACAACCAGCAACGACCCGACTGATGCTGATCGGTGATACCCTTAGTGGTAACACGATGCGAGAAGTGAGTGTCAATCATAGCGAGGTTGTCGGCATTTGTTGCAAGCTCAGGTATTGCATTCTGAGCAAGAGCATTACGTGCAGCCTTCTCCGCGGCGCTATCGGTGTGACCGAGGCGAATCTCACGCATCATATCCTCGGTGATGCCGCCCTTATCTTGCTGGGCGCTAACGCTGCCAATGGTCATAAGTGCCACGGCAAGAGTAATAAATCGTTTCATAGCATTTAGGTTTTATTTAGTATTATTTTGTTGCTACCCTACCGTAGGGCTTACCCCTACTGCACTACAAATGTACGCAAAAAATCGTTAATAACATATCGTAACCATGGAGTTTCATACTTTTTTTCTTATATTTGCACGGATATTGCATCGTTGCCATACTATGCAATAGTATGACCGACGATGGTTAATAGAGTAACGTCAATACAGAGAATAAAATTATGTCAAAGATGAGATATATCAGACTCATGGTGCTGGGTGCTATATTACTGCTTGGTGCATGTAACGCACAGCGTAATGTACTCTATCTGCAAGATGTTGAGAGCGGCTCGGAGATTGTGCTACCAGAGAACTACCTCATACGCCTCAAGCCCCTTGACCAGATAACGATGATGGTTAATAGCCGTACCCCAGAGCTCGCCATCCCCTTCAACTCATCGTCGAGTTTCAACTCACTCACAGGAGAGGTCATGACAGGCACAACCAACGAGAACAACCTTCAGGTGCTCACCATCAGCAACGATGGCTACCTCACCGTGCCCGTTATTGGCGATGTATACTGCGTGGGAATGACACGCAATGAACTCGAAGCAGAGATTGAGAAGCGTATAATTGAGGGTGGCTACCTTGCCGACCCACAGGTCAACGTACGCTTTGCGGAGCTTACTATATCTATCATCGGCGAGGTTAATAAGCCTGGTCGCTACGACATTAAGAGGGATCAGCTATCTGTACTCGAGGCGTTGGCACTGGCTGGCGACTTGACAATCTATGGAAACCGTGCGGATGTGGCCGTAGTGCGCGAGAAGGATGGCAAGACTATAGTTACGAAACTCGACCTTCGCTCGGCAGATATATTCTCATCGCCATGCTTCTACCTCGAGCAAAACGACGTAATCATCGTGAGCCCCAACAAATACAAGGCTGCAACAGCAGAGATTAACCAGAATCGCTCATTCTGGATTTCGTTGGCATCGACAACAATATCTCTCGCCACACTTATAATCACAATCGTACCCCTAACAAAATAGCAATATATGTCACAGCATACAGAGGATAATCGCGAGGTAAATGGCGCCAAAACGCACAAGTTTGGCGTGCACGACTTCATCCGACTAATACTCCCTCACTGGTACTGGTATCTTGTATCGCTCATCATCTTCATTGGTGGTGCATGGCTCTATCTACGAATGACACCGCCAGAGTATATGCGTACAGCAACCGTACTCGTAAAGGACTCACGCAAGGGCTCGGGCACGGAGGTGACAGCCTTCAGCGACATCATGGGAGGCATCGGACGCCGCTCGGTGGATAACGAGATTCACATATTCGAGTCGCGCCGCCTCATGGAGAGCGTAGTGAAGCGTTTCGACCTTACCACACGTTACACCATAGAGGGAAGACTGCGCACCACCGACCTTTACGGTCGTAGCCCTATGCTCGTAAAGTTCACCGACCCAAACAACGACGCCACAGGCTCGTTTAAGTATAGCGTCGATAGTAATGGCGACGTGCACATCAACAGCTTCGACGACAACAGCTCCTTTACGGCGGTAGTAACACCTGGCGATACTATAGCCACGCCCCTTGGTAACATAACCTTTATCGCCACACCATACTCCAACGAGGATTACGAGGTAACGGTAACTAAGATGCCTCTGAACAACGTGGTGGAGGCATACCGCAGCAAGCTTAAGTGCGAGATTGTAGACAAGCAGGCATCGGTCATAAACATTTCGATGACCGACGAGGTAGCGCTACGTGCCGAGGATGTTATCAACGGCATTATCGACGCCTATAACCTTGATGCTATTGGCGACAAGCAGGAGATCTCGCGCCTCACCGAGGAGTTTATCAACGAGCGACTTATATCGTTGGGCAACGAGCTAAACCTCGCCGACGAGGAGGTGGCAAACTACAAGCAGTCGAATCGTCTCTACAGCCCCGAAGAGGAGGCGGCAATGAGTGCGGAGGAGATACAGCAGCTTAAGCAGAATGCCTTATCGCTCGAGGCCAACCTCGAGATGGCTAAGTATATTCACACATACATCACCGAAGAGGGCAGCGAGCTACGTCTCATACCCGCATCTACAGCCATGGCAAGTGGCATGTCGCAGGGCTTAGCATCGCAAATCGAGGCATACAACCACCAGTTGCTCGAGTACCAGCGTCTTGCGACGTCATCGTCGGCAAGCAACCCCATTATAGTAGACCTCCAGGCGCAACTTATCGCCATGCGTGCGACCATCATATCGTCACTTGACTCGCATATAGCCACACTCAAGCTACAGATTGACCAGGTGAACCGCGAACAACTTAGGGCCGACAGCCGCATGGAGGGCTCACCACAGAAGGAGCGCGAGCTGCTATCTATCGTGCGCCAGCAGAAGGTTAAGGAGGAGCTATACATCTATCTGCTTACAAAGCTCGAGGAGAATGCTCTGACAGGCGCCACAGCGGAGAGTAACGCCCGCATTATAGACACAGCATACGGCAGCGACAAGCCCGTGAGCCCCAAGCCTATGTACGTCTACCTGATAGCGATATGCATAGCATTGCTTCTACCATTCGCCATACTATACTTAGCCGAGATACTCAACACAAAGGTACGCTCACGTCGCGAGGTGGAGGAGGCCATTAGCGCCCCATTCCTTGGCGATATTCCCCGCTACGATGGCAAGTCCGACCGCGGCATTGTGGTTAAAGAGGAGAGTCGCGATGGTGTGAGCGAGGCATTCCGTATGCTTAGAACAAACCTCAGCTTCATGGCGGTATCGAAGAGCATGAATGTCATCATGCTCACCTCGTCAGTGCCCCACAGCGGTAAGACCTTCGTATCGATAAACCTCGCCGTAACGCTTGCATCGACAGGTAAGCGCGTGGCTCTCGTCGACCTCGACCTTCGCCGCCGCACCCTATCTAAGCAGTTCGGACACCGCAACGACCGCCGTGGCATCACAAGCTACCTAACAGATAAGATTGGCTCACTCAACGAGATTATCGTACGCGATGAGATTGAGGGTGTTGACGCAATATTCGCAGGACCTCAGCCACCCAACCCCGCTGAGATATTGATGTCGGAGCGTATGAAGGAGTTTATGCAGGAGCTGCGCACACGCTACGACTATGTCATCGTCGACAGCGTTCCCGCACTCGCTGTGGCCGACGCTATGGTCATCGACCCTCTTGTCGACCTCTCGATATATGTGGTACGCTACGGCAACCTCGACCGCAATCAGCTGCCCGACATCGAGCGTCTGCACAAGGATAAGCGCATACACAACATGGGGGTGGTTTTCAACGGTGCTAAGCAGTCGAAGCATGGCTACGGCTATGGCTATGGTTACTATAGCGACGAGGAGCTATCTCCCGCAAAGCGCCGTTTGCACAAGTTCCTGTCATACTTTAAGAAGCACTAAGTATGAGCAAGGATAGCAAGTGGACTATTGCCATCGACTTCGACGGCACATGCGTCGAGCACGACTACCCCGCTGTTGGCATGGATGTCGAGGGTGCTGTGGATACGCTCCGCGCACTGAACAAGCGTGGGCATCGCCTAATACTCTACACCATGCGCTCGGGCGAGAAGCTTGAGGCGGCATTGAAGTGGTTCAAGGAGCGAAAGATTACGCTATGGGCAGTAAACCGCAACCCCGAGCAGGAGGAGTGGACCGAGTCACCAAAGGTATTCGCCGACCTCTACATCGACGACTCAGCGCTTGGTTGCCCCATTATGTTTATAGAGGGCGTGCGTCGTCCCGTAGTTAAGTGGGCAAAGGTGCGCTCACAACTCGAGTTCGACGGAGTGCTTTAGTGAGATGAGTAGCATAAACAGATAACGCAGCAACCAAACATGGTTACTGCGTTATCTGTTTATGCTATATCTCTTAAATATTATTTCAACTATAAGTCACAAACAATACGGAAGCCTACAGTCATAGAACGTGTATCCTTATCGATTGATGAATGAGCATCGACACGCAACTCCTCGGGTGAGGCGAAGAGGCCACCTCCCATGCAATATCTTTCATTCTGAGACTCTAAATATGGAGTTACGCCATCACACCACTCCGCAACAAGGCCACTCATATCATATATACCCAATTCATTTGGTTGCTTACTGCCGACAGGAACATATTCAGCATACATTCGACCATTATGGGTGGCAGCAGCATTGGTATATGCTACTTGCTCGTAGCTATCCGAGCCACTATAGAGCGTACCACGCGACTTATTACCGCCACGCGCTGCATACTGCCACTCCTCGGGTGTAGGCAGACGGAAATGCTTTCCCGTAATCTTGCTTACACGCTCGCAGAATGCCTTGGCATCGTTGAAATTGACGTATATCATTGGGAAGTCGAGGTTATCCTCCTCGGGATGATAGGAGCTACCAGCCATCTGCTGCAGCGAAGTCTTCATAACGGCCTGCCAGAACTGTTGCGTAACGGGATACTTACTAATAAGGAAGGTGTTAACAACCTCCGTACGTCCTACACTGTCGTTGACACCCTGCTTATAATTGAAGCTACCGCCGTGCACCTTAACAAGCTGAATTGGAGGCATCTTCACTGCACTCTTTGGTTTAGGAGCGGGCGTTGGATCGGGCATTGGGGGCCCCACTGGTTTAGGCTCGGGTGCTGGTGCTGGCTCTGGTTTGGGAGCGGGCTCGGGCTCAGGAGCAGATATGGTCAACGGAATAAGCTCGTTACCAGGAAGACCGCAATTAGGGCAACTATCCACAGCACGATCTACAACGTTGCCACACTCAGGGCACTTATGCCACGCGGGCGTTGGTGCAGGCTTAGGCGCAGGCGCTGGGGTCACCACTGGCTCAGGCTTAGGTGCAGGCGAAGGCGAAGGCGCCGATGTAGTCAACGGAATAAGCTCGTCACCAGGAAGGCCACAATTTGGGCAACAACCTACAACGCCATTAATCACCCCACCGCACTCGGGACACTTAAATAGTGACGCTGTGGTTTTTGGCTCGGGTGCGGGTGTTGGTTTTGGCTCGGGTTTTGGCTCGGGTTTTGGCTCGGGAGCGGGTGTTGGCACCACAGGTGCGGGGGTAGGCTTGGGCTCGGGGGTTGGCGCTGATAGAGGGATAAGATAGCTCTTGGGAGTACCACAATTGGGACAATACTCCACCTCGCCAGCAATATTATTACCACACTCGGGGCATTTAAAAAATGGTGTCTGGGCTACGGGCTGCGAGACAGACTGAGGCTGGGCAATACTACCAAACGCACTCTTTGGAAGTCCACAATTTGGGCAGCTGGCAACAATATCAGAGATTATACCACCACACTCTGGGCATTTAATTAGTGCCATATCTATTAGTTTTAGGGTTATTAGTTGTTAGATGTATCGTCAACAAAGTTAATAAACCTATTGCAAAATGGCAAATAATTGTCATAGAATAATGAGTGGGGGGGAGATAAAAACAGAGAGAGGAGCCGAATTTCGACTCCTCTCATGTTGCTTTAAGCAGTTGTGATTACTCCTCCTGACGGTAGGTGTGCTCAACATAGATTGCGCGCTGCATAGCCTCACGCTTTGCGATTGAGGGCTTTGTGAAGTACTGACGACGACGAAGCTCCTTCAATACACCTGTACGCTCATACTTACGCTTAAACTTCTTAAGGGCGCGCTCGATGTTCTCACCCTCCTTAACCTCCATGATAATCATAATTGTATACTTTTTTTTAAGTTTTAATAATCGTTGTTTAATGTTTGAGCACTCTTTTGGGCGCTACTCCTAACCCATGTCTGCCATCTGCTGCCCTGCAACATCAGGCACCGAAACCAAGCTGAATCTTCCAAAGGTTGCCTCGCACAAGCGACATCGCGACTCATAGTCTACAACATCTGCTACTCTTGCGAGTTGCTAAAATCGAGATAGGGTGCAATACGTTCTGCCTCCTCGCTTGAAAATATGTCATCTTCAATCATCTCTTCTATTGAGCTCCAACCTCCTTTCAATTCTCTGTGGTTAATAATACGCCTGAGCATTCGGTTCGACACATAGGGATGAACCTCCAACTCTTTTGGGCTCGCAAAGTTAATATTAATTTTTTTAATTTTAGCACTATCACACCAAATTTGTGGCAAAATTCTTTGAAAATTCTCATTTGTAACCACTTTTAGCTCCGAAATTTGCTCTACAGAGTAGTAACCACCGAGCAATTCGCGGTAGCGGAGGATGTGTTGTGCACTCTTTGAACCTATGCCCGACACCTCGCATAACAACACGGAGTCTGCACTATTTATATCTATCGGGAACTGCGTACGAGGTCTTATATTAGTTGCAAGTGAATCGCGTATTGGGAAGATTATATAGGGTTTAAGACGCACCTCCATAGCAGAGTCCACGGCATAGCACTCAGCAAACTCCTCAAAGGTGCGATAGCCACCAATCATATCGCGATAGCGTATAACGAGGTCAGCCTGGCGCGCCGAGAAGCCTATGGTACGAAGATAAGAAGCGGTTACCGTATCGAGCATAAAGGGCTCATATTCGATGTCGCATGCAAGGCTATCACGCGAGTGTTTCTCATAGTCTTGCTTAGAGTAGCGATACTCTGCACCTATGTTTATATACGGTTCCAAGAGGTAGTATAGCGAGTCGGTCATAGCGTAGCATAGTGCCAGGTCCTCCTTAATGCGGTAGACTTTGCCTGCCTCGCGCCAACGTATAATGCCCACCGCAACATCGCGAGGCACACCAGCCTCAACAAGCGTGCGATAATCTGCCGTATTGGGGTCGAACATCGAGAGGGTAACACTATCCGCCGCTTCTACCCTATCCTCAACCATAGGATTACGGTGCGTTGTAGTGTAGCGGTCGCTGGGACGCGCCACCATCACCAAAAGAATGATTAGGATAATAAGCGGGATAATGAGCACCAGCCCACGTATATTTTGCTTCGTTCGCTCCTGCATAGCCTACCACTCAGCTCCGTCACTCAACAATATCTTACGATAGCGGCGCGATGGTGACTCTACTATATCGCCCAAGCCATACTCCGCCCAACGGTCGTTAACCAAGGCAATGGTTTCGGGCGACGAGGTAACAGCATTAGGGAAGCGCTTGGGGTTATCACCATAGCCAGGGCGCTTAGAGCGCGCATCGATAATCATCGTCTCTCCCATAAAGCGTATATCGCGCTTTGGGTCGGTATTTGCTGCAGCTATCCACAGCAGGTCTCCACCTCTCATATTGCCCGCAATACCATAGTCGAAGAGCGCCACATACTTAACACCATTAAGACCATTCTTCGACATATACCCCTCAACATCTATATGCTCTCTCCACTCACGCTCAGCATAAAGCACCACGAGGTTGAGCGAGTCGACATACTCTGTATTGTAGAGTGCTACGCCCCCCATAGGTGACATCGTTGCGGGAATGGTGGTAGCCGCGCTCATTGTATCAGAGGCTGCGTTGGTAAGGTCGACAGCGAGCTTCGAGCCATAGCCCATGGTGGGTGTAGTATGGTCCAAAACATCGAGGATACCCTCCGAGAAGATAAGGTCACGCTTGAAGTCTACGCCTCGTAACAAGCGACATATCTCCTCCTTAGAGCGTATATTGGTGTTATCTGGCGCAATGAGCATATACTTATTAAACATCATTTGACCCGCGCCCCACAGGCCCTGCGCCACCTTCGACGCCTGACCCTCGTAACGTTTAGCGATGGATACAAAGGCGAGATTGTGTGCCGTGCCCTCCATAGGCATATAGAGGTCGCGCACCTCGGGCTGCATTACGAGGCGTATGGGTGCAAGGAAGATGCGCTCCGTGGCCTTAGCGATGTAGGCATCCTCCATAGGCGGTATGCCGACAATAGTGGCGGGATATACAGCATCGCGACGCGAGGTGATAGCCTCGATATGGAAACGAGGATATAGGTCCGTAAGCGAGTAGAAGCCCGTATGGTCGCCAAAAGGACCCTCGACCGTGAGCTCCTCAGCAGGGTCGACATAACCTTCAAGCACAAAGTCACAGTCGGCAGGCACCCATATATCGTTAGTGAGACACTTTACCATCTTCACGGGCTTTTGGCGGAGCATGCCCGCGAGAAGCATCTCGTCGATATTATCTGGTACAGGAGCTGTAGCCGAGTAGGCATAGACAGGGTCACCACCAATAGCTACGCTCACAGGCATACGCTCTCCGCGACGCTTATAACCATCATAGTGGCGTGCACCAGTCTTATGACGATGCCAGTGCATACCCGTAGTCTTGGAATCGAATACCTGCATGCGATACATGCCCATATTTGGCACACCCGTATCGGGGTCTTTGGTGCAGACCATCGGGAGCGTAACGAATGCGCCACCATCTGCAGGCCATGAGGTAAGGATGGGGAGCCTCCTTAGGTCGACATCATCGCCACGCCACACCACCTGCTGACACTCGCCACGCGAGGTACTCTTCTTCGGGAACCACTTGGCTACGTCGCTGAGTATAGGTAGCATGCGGAGCTTATCCATAAGCGTTGCTTTGGGCGACATGACACCCTTCAAAAGGTCGTCGATGCGTTGCGATATATCCGCTAAATCATCCACGCCTAAAGCCATAGCAATGCGTCTATCCGAGCCCATCATATTCATTAGCACGGGGTAGTCGGTGCCCGTATTCTCGAATAGGAGGGCCTTACCTCCGCCCTCGCTCTTAGATATGCGGTCGGTAATCTCCGTAATCTCGTAGTGGGGGTCGACCTGGGTCTTAATACGCTGGAGCTCGCCCGCAGCCTCCAACCTTGCGATATACTCTTGTAGCCTCATAGTGATGAGTGTATTACTCTTTATGTGAGTCGTTTATACGTTTTTCGAGGTAGCCACCAGGATGCATACGTGCGAAGTCCTTAATATCGAAGTCGTTAATATGCATAAGCGCAGCGGCAATGGCATCACCCATGGCCATCTGCACGGTGGTAGATGCCGTGGGAACAAAGTCGAGGATGCCACCCTGCTCATCTACATGCGTATCGAGCACGATAGAGGCACGCTCGGCAAGCGAGGAGTTGACATCACCGGTCATGGCGACAAGCTTAACACCATTGGCCTTAACATAGTCCGCCACACGTACAATCTCCTCGGTCTCTCCAGAATAGGATATGGCTAAAACGACATCCTCTGGAGCGATGACACCCAAGTCGCCATGCAAAGCCTCGGCGGCATGCAGGAAGATGGCACGTGTACCAGTGCTGGTGAGCGTGGCGGCAATCTTGCGACCCACGTGTCCCGACTTGCCCATGCCAGTGATAATAAGACGACCACGGCAACTGATAATAGTCTCAACGGCCGAGACAAACCTCTCGTCGAGGCGTGACTCCACAACGGCGAGTGCACGTGCCTCAGTGACAATGGTGTTACGACCTATTGCAAGTATCTCATTTATGTTTTTCACGGTAACTCTATAGTATAAGTCTCTCTATAACAGCTCGAAGTCTGCTCAGATGCAGCGAGTTGGCACCATCACACAAGGCACGCTCGGGGGTTGGGTGTACCTCGAAGAAGTAGCCATTGGCACCAAAGGCCTTGGCCGCAAGTGCCATAGCCTCAATATAGCGGCAATCGCCACCACTGCTACTGCCACAAGCACCAGGCTGCTGTACCGAGTGGGTGCAATCCATTATGACCGTGGGTGCTATGTCGCGCATCGTGGCGATATTGCGGAAGTCGACAACGAGGTTGTTGTAACCGAACATATTGCCGCGCTCCGTGAGCCACACCTCCTTTGCACCGCTCTCCATAGCCTTACGATAGGCATAGCCCATATCATGGCCCGAGAGCATCTGCCCCTTCTTAATGTTAACAACCTTGGCATGACGGGCAGCAGTAACAATAAGGTCTGTCTGACGCGATAGTAGTGCCGGAATCTGCACTACATCCACCACCTCACCAACAGGCTCAGCCTGCCAAGCCTCGTGTATGTCGGTAGTAAGGCGCAACCCATAGCGGCTCTTAACATCGGTAAGCATCTGCAAACCTCGTTCTAAGCCTACGCCACGATAGGAACTGAGCGACGTGCGGTTAGCCTTATCGAACGACGCCTTAAAGATGACGTCAACACCAAGCATTGCGTTAATATCAACTATGGTGCGAGCCACCTCGTCGAGCACCTCAGCGCTCTCTATAACACATGGTCCAGCGATTATGGTTGGGGTTACTCTCTCCATAAGCCACTATTTATAAACTCCTCGGCACGCTGCAAATCTTCCGCAGTGTCGATACCTATTGATGCATACTCTGTTTCGGCGACGGTGATACGATAGCCATGCTCCAACCAGCGCAACTGCTCCAAGCGCTCCGCTCTCTCCAAGGGTGTAGACTCAAGGCGTGTGACAGCACGCAGCACCGACGCACGAAAGGCGTAGATACCCAGATGCTTCAAGTAGGTGTGGTCGTTGAGCCACTCCTCTGCGCGCACATCGCGTAGATATGGTATGGGTGAGCGCGAGAAGTACAAGGCACGGCCAGCATCACCCACCACAACCTTTACATTGTTGGAATTAAGCAGGCTATTGATGCCATCCTCCTCAGTGAATGGTTTAGCGAGTGTAGCAATCTCCGTATCAGCATGCTTGAAGCATGCCAACAGCGTCTCGATATGCTCTCTGCGAATAAAGGGTTCATCGCCCTGCACGTTGATAACGACATCATAGCGAGCCTCTATCTTATCCAACGCCTCGGCACAACGGTCCGTACCCGAGCGGAGGGACGTAGAGGTCATAATGGCACGACCACCAAAGCGCGCAACCTCCTGGGCAATACGCTCATCGTCGGTGGCAACAAACACATCGGCAACAGCCCCACTCACAGCCTCATAGACCCACTCGATAATAGACTTACGGCCAAGCTTTTGGAGGGGCTTGGCCGGAAGGCGTGTCGAAGAGTAGCGCGCAGGTATGATAGCTACAACTCTCACCTAATACCTATTTCAGTGCGAGGCGCAACACCTCGTCGTTAGTGTTTACATAGTTAAAGGTCAATCCCTCAAGGTAGTCGGGCGTAATCTCCTCAATATCCTTGCGGTTCTCCTCCGAGAGGATTAGCTCCGTGATGCCAGCACGCTTAGCTGCCAAAATCTTCTCACGGATGCCACCAACAGCCGTTACCCTACCGCGAAGCGTGGTCTCACCCGTCATAGCGATACGCTCCTTGACCTCGCGACCAGTGTAGGTAGAGGCGATAGAGGTGACCATAGTGATACCTGCCGAGGGTCCATCCTTAGGCACAGCGCCCTCAGGAACGTGGATATTCAAATCCCACTCCTCGAACATCTTACGGTCTATACCAAGCTCCTGGTGGTGGGCCATAACCCACTCGTAGGCGATAGTTGCCGACTCCTTCATAACGTCGCCAAGGTTACCCGTAAGATTTAGCTTACCCTTACCTGGGGTCAGTATCGACTCGATGTAGAGGATGTCGCCACCCACTTCGGTCCATGCAAGACCTGTAACGACACCTCGCATACCTGCGATGTCGTAACGGTCGTTGCGGAACTTAGGCTTACCCAAGATTGGCTCGATGCCATCCTTCTCAACAACTGCCGTATACTCCTCCTCGAAGGCAACAGCCTTAGCACGGTTGCGCGCCATCTTAGCAATCATCTTATCCAACGTACGCACACCCGACTCACGCGTGTAGTCCTCGATAATCTGAACCACAGCCTCGTCGCTGATATTGAACTGCTCCTCCGTGATGCCATGTGCCTCGCGCTGCTTCTGAATGAGGTGCTTGCGTGCAATCTGCACCTTATCTTCAAGGATGTAGCCGGGGATGTTAATCATCTCCATACGGTCGCGTAGCGCCGTAGAGATGTTACCTATGTTGTTTGCCGTAGCTATAAACAGCACCTTCGATAGGTCATACTCCGTGTCGAGGTAGTTGTCGTGGAACGTAGTATTCTGCTCGGGGTCGAGAACCTCCAACAACGCACTCGATGGGTCGCCATGATTCGAGCGTGACACCTTATCCACCTCATCGAGGATAATAACAGGATTAGATGAGCCACAACGCTTGATGGTCTCGATGATACGACCAGGCATGGCGCCGATATACGTGCGGCGATGACCACGTATCTCCGACTCGTCGTGAAGACCACCGAGCGAGATACGGCCAAACTTACGACCGAGAGCCTCAGCTACAGACTTACCCAACGAGGTCTTACCCACTCCTGGAGGGCCATACAAACATAGGATGGGTGACTTTAGGTCGCCCTTAAGTTTGATGACTGCCAGATGCTCCAAAAGTCGCTCCTTAACCTCCTCAAGGCCAAAGTGATCCTTATCTAACTGCTCACGCACAGCCTTCAAGTCGAGCCTATCTTCGGTAACCTCATCCCAGGGGAGGTCGAGCATAAGTTGTAAGTAGTTAATCTGCACCGAGTACTCCGCAATCGAGGGGTTCAAGCGCTCAAGCTTGGCGAGCTCCTTCTCGAAGAGCTCTGCGGTAGATTTCGACCACTTCTTACCCTTTGACGCCTCGCGCAAACGCTCCACATCAGCATCGACGCTATCACCCAACTCATCCTGGATGACACGCATCTGCTGCTGGAGATAGTAGTCGCGCTGCTGCTTGTCTATATCCTGCTTAACCTTGCTCTGTATATCGTTCTTAATCTCGGCGAGCTGCTGCTCACGCACCAAAATCTCCAACAAACGACGTGCACGCGCCAAGAGACCTGGGGCCTCAAGAAGGTGCTGGCGGTCGTCATCCGAGAGCTCCATATTGGTGCAGATGAAGTTGATAATAGCACGGCTCGAATCGAGGTTCTTGATTGCAAAAGCCGCCTCCTTAGGCATAGAGCCCGAGATGTCTATAATGTTGAGTGCCACCTCCTTGATTGACTCGACGAGTGCCGTAAACTCAACATTCTTGGCATCGGGCGTAGAGTCCTGAATAGGCGTAACGGTAGCCTTAAAGTAGGGCTGCGTGGTGATATACTCACCCACCTCAATCTTGTCGAGACCCGCAAGGATTACTGTAAGGTTACCATTGGGCATATCCAATATTTTGAGGATACGTGCCGAGGTACCAATCTTATACATATCGTCGGGCACAGGGTCCTCAATCTCGCTATCGCGCTGCAGCACAGTACCCAGAATACCACCATCAGCATCTACGGCACGCACCAAAGCGATAGACTTAGCACGACCAACCGTAATGGGCGTTACTGAGCCTGGAAAGATAACCGAGGCACGCAACGTAAGGATGGGCAGCACCTCGGGAATCTTGACATCCTCGATGGTGTCGTCGCCACCCGAAATGATGGGTATCACCTGGTGCTTACCATCAAAAAGCTCAGGGGTTAAACCGAAATCATCTAACTCTTTCTCTTTCTTCATATCTCGTTATATATTTTCTTACATCAAATGTTACTATCACCATGCCAAGCTGTTGTCACAGGATAACAAATTGATTAGGTGAATCTACACACTATAACGCGGCAAAGATAGATTTTATTTCATAGAAATAATGGCGAAGGATAATATCTTTAGTAACATTTTATCGACATTTGCCTACAAAAAGCGAGTAGTGAGCGTCGTTCAACACCCACTACCCTACTCATTACTCCTACGGCACAATCTCCTAAATATGCCTATCACCCGTAGCGAAGCGCACCTCCTCGATGTATGACTTAATGTTTTGCTCATCGCTCATAGGACAGATTAGAAGAGCATCCTCCGTGTCTACAACGATATAGTCCTTTAGGCCATTAACCACCGCCACCTTCTCCTTAGGCAGCGATATGAGCGTATTACGTGTATTGTAGACGTAGACCTTATCGCGGTCGTAGGCATTTGCATACCTATCCTTACGCAGATTCTGGTAGACCGAGCCCCAGGTGCCGACATCGCTCCAACCAAAGTCGCCATTGATGACGTAAACATTGTCAGCCATCTCCATCACGCCGTAGTCTATGCTTATGGGACGACACTGCGAGAATATTCGCTCGACAGCCATCGCCTCCCTCTCCGTACCCAAATCCTCCTCTGCGGAGGCAAACAGAGCATTATGCTCGGGCAGATGCTTAGCCAAAGCATCGAGTATATCACAGAGCTTCCAGATAAAGATTCCTGAGTTCCACAAAAATTCACCACATTCCAAAAAAGCATCAGCCATTTCTCGGTTGGGTTTCTCGGTAAAACACTTCACCTTGCAGATGTCATTATCGTTGGTGCGCTGAATGTAGCCGTAGCCCGTCTCGGGACGTGTTGGCGTGATACCAATAGTCATCAAGGCGTGGTTATCGTGCACGAAATCCAGCGCCTGCTCAACAATAAATTGAAACTCTTTCTCGTTGAGTATCAAGTGGTCAGCAGGAGTGATTATCATCTCCGCATCGGGATTACGCCTCTTGAGGCTATAGGCTGCATAGGCGATACAGGGAGCAGTATTACGACCGATAGGCTCACACAAAATCTGGCTCTCGTCAAGCTCGGGAATATGCTGCATCACAAGCTCCTTGTAGCGACGATTTGTAACTATAATAAAGTTCTCTTTTGGAACAATATTATTAAATCTCTCGTATGTATGACGGATGAACGACTTACCCGTTCCAAGAATATCCAGAAACTGTTTAGGACAACTCTGTCGACTCATCGGCCAGAAGCGGGTGCCTACACCACCTGCCATAATTACGCAGTAGCGATTATTTGCCATCGGTATCAACTAATTTTTAAGGCATAAAAGCGCCCTTAAATTTTACAAATTTACACAAAGATAAAAAAATTTTGTATCTTTGCAAAATATTTGGGTTTGTTTTCAACAAAAACCAAGCCACCGAAACTGAGACTTTGTATGAGTAACGACATGAAAATAAGGCTGTTTACACTACCAAACATGCTTACGCTCGCAAACCTACTATCGGGTTGTGCGGCTATTATCTTCACACTCGAGTACCACGCCTACGAGACTGCCTTCTGGCTAATCATCGCTGCGGCAGTATTTGACTTCTTCGACGGCTTTGTGGCACGCCTACTCAACCAGCAGTCTCCCCTCGGTGTGCAGCTCGACTCATTGGCTGACGATGTGACGTTCGGCCTCGCACCAGCAGTCGTCATGTACGACATCTACGTGCACTCCACTTCGTACTATGGCCTCGGCCCCGAGGTTATGGAGTGGCTGAAATACGTGGTACTCATCATCGCAGCATTCTCCGTTCTGCGACTTGCGAAGTTCAATATCGACACCACGCAGAGCACCGAGTTTGAGGGCTTACCCACGCCTGCAAACGCACTGATGCTAATGTCGTTAGCGGTGCTTGCCGATGCTGGAAAGGTGGTGCTATACCAGGAGTGCATCTTGGTCATCGCCATTGTAGCATCACTGCTACTAATCAGCCCAATACGCATGTTTGCACTTAAGTTCAAGGGCTTCGGCTTAAAGGGTAACGAGTTGCGCTACGGCTTTATTGTGGCAGCCCTGGCGCTAATTATTTTGGTGCCAGCATACTCAGTGCTCGCCATAATCGTTCTATATATTGCGCTGTCGACACTACGTTGGCTCTTTACAAGAAGGCGCGCATAAAAGGATAGAGAAAAAGGATGAAGAATTTGCGGTGGATACTCTGGGCTATGGCCGTGGTGGTGGCAACATTGCTGCCCGAGGTGCTGTATGCACAGCTCGACGCTGCCGCAATAGCACGCGCCCAGCGCAACGGCGAGAACACCAGCATATATGGTGGCATACCAGGCATGGAGAACACCGGCATGGAGGGCGAAGAGGGCATGAAGGGCGAAGAGGCAGACTCTACCGACACAAAGAAGAAGCGCCAGCGCAAACCGCTTGAATCGTACTACTTCAACGACACCACTCGTGCACTGCCCAACTGGAAGTGGAACATCGACCGCGACTATAATCGTGTAAAAATCTTCCCCCTCGACACCACACTCGCCGACTGGCGTATAGACTATGTCTTCTACCGCAAGGGCGTGGGCGACATGGCTCTCGGTGGTCTCGGACAGTCGACACAGGCGGTGAACTGGTTCGACCGTAATCAGGATCGCGACTTCTCGTTCTCACGAAGCTACGATGCCTACACCGCACGCATCGACAACGTACCCTTCTACAACAGCAAGAAGCCTCTTACGAACATGACCTACCTCGAGTCGGGACAGAAGCGCTACCGCGAGGAGCACTTCGAGCTAACCCACTCACAGAACATATCACCCTCGACCTCGGCAAACGTGAGCTACAAGGCACGTAGCACCATGGGACGCTACGACTGGCAGCGCACCAAAAACCATGCACTATCGGTGGGTGTTGCTCACACAGGCAAGCGCTACTCGGTGCATGCAGCTTATATGCACAACACCGTAGATACGCGCGAGAACGGTGGTGTTGTGGGTGAATGGGCCATTGCGGACACCACCTTCGAGATGCCCTCGGGCGTACCTATGCGCTTGGCATCATCCGAGGCTCATAACCACTATCGCAACCACGCATTCTTCATTAAGCAGGCATACGCCATACCGCTACAACGCGTAACGGAGTACGACTTCTCGTTGGCAGACCTCTCGGCAGTATATGTAGGCCACCAGCTTGAGTATAACCAGTGGTCGAAGGTCTACACAGATAAGCGAGCAGAGTTTACAAACGAGCGTGGCGAGTATGACAAAGAGACGGGCAAATATACCGAGACTACAGGCTCATACTACGAGGATTGGTTTATCACGCCTGAAACTACGCGCGACTCTATCTCGGAGCGCCTAATATCGAATAAGCTCTTCGTGCAGGTGCAGCCGTGGGACCGCTATGGCGTGGTGTCTACCATCGATGGCGGTGTGGGCCTCGATATACACACCTACTCGTATCTACGCCTTAAGGACTATGTGCGAGGCTCAATGACTCGAGATAAGCGCACCTCGTGGTATCTTTATGGTGCTGCGGGCGGCTACATTAAGCGCTATGCCGACTGGCGTGCCGACGTTAAGTACCACCCCTCGGGCTACCGTGGTGGTGACCTCTCGGCGGGTGCCGAAATCACCCTCCGTGCATATATTCGTGAACATCCCCTCGTTCTCACCGGACGCTTCCGTCAGGAGCTAAGGTCGCCAGGATACTGGCAGGAGAACCTATTCTCAAACCACTATGCGTGGTTTAACTCCTTCGATAAGGAGTCTGAAACTCGATTCGAGGTTAACTTCTCTGTTCCCGACTTCGCCCTTGAGGTGGGAGCATGGCAAGGTGTGATGCGCAACATGATATACTACGGCAACGATAGCCGTGTTACGCAGCACAACGGAACTGTTAGCCTCACGAGTTTGTACGCTCGTAAGGATTTCCGCATTGCGGGACTCCACCTTGATCACAGGGCATTGGTGCAAATCACGTCCGATGAACATGTGCTTCCCGTACCCACATTCAGCGCCTACCTCTCGTACTACTACGAGTTCTGGGTTAAGCGCGATGTGCTACGTGTGCAGATAGGCTTGGATGGTCGCTTCAACACGGCCTACTATGCTCCGAGCTACAACCCTGCACTTTCCACCTTCTTCAACCAGCGCGAAGTAAAGATAGGCAACTATCCCTACATCGACGTCTTTGTGTCGGCGAAATGGAAGCGTATGCGTATCCTGCTGAAAGTTCAGCACTTGAATCAGAACCTGTTTGGCAATGGCGAGTACTTCCAGGTGGCTCGCTATCCGCTCAATCCGCGAATGTTCAAGTTTGGTATTTCGTGGTCGTTCTACGACTAACGACGCGTTTTTCACCGGTATAAGCAGCCCACAAACTACTAAACAATGTTAAAAAAAGTATCGTTTGTGGTTCTCACGGCCATCGTGTTTATGGCCTACGAATCAACACTCGGTCAGTCTCACACCAGCGGCCACAGTGGCCAGAATGTGGAGTTTACACCACATGAGACTACCGAAGAGAGTACCGAGGCTAATGCCGTGACGGCGGAACAGCCTTGCATCATCTCTCGCTTCGACCCCATTATGCGCGAGGTCGGCGAGGAGGAGGGTTTAGATTGGCGATTTATGAGCGCTATAGCCTATAGTGAATCGCGATTTATCGAGGATCTCGAATCGAGCCAGGGAGCCTTGGGTATCATGCAGATACGCCCCGTTGTGGCTCGTCATTTCAATGTTCCGGTGGAGGATATTGACGACACCGAGACTAATGTTCGCCTTGCAGGAATGCTCCTCTCGGAGCTTGACGGTATGCTACGCATCCCCGCCTCTACACCTATGGAGGACCGCCTAAGCATCATCCTTGCAAGCTATAATGCTGGCATTGGCCACGTCATGGATGCACGACGCTTGGCACGCAGCGAGGGCGCTGACCCCAACTCATGGGACACCGTGCGCCACTACCTCGCCATGAAGGCCGACCCAGCATACTACGAGCGCGACATAGTGCAGAGTGGCAAGTTTACTGGCTACAAGCAGACCAACGGCTATGTCAACGAGGTTATGAAGAAGTACCGCCAGTACTGCACCCTCGCATCGTAGCGCAGCATGACATTAGAAAAGAAGCACCCCGACCGGTGCTTCTTTTTTTGTAGATATATCACCTCTCGCCGTTGTTGAACTTCGAGGCTGCGTTATCATTACGAGGAATTGTATCCGAGCTCAGGACGACAAACACACACTCACCCCTACATTTACGGGTATTATTTTTAATACCCGTATGGTTGAGGGCTCCCGAGGGGGTATTCGATAAGAGCAGCGACAGACAATAGCCTCGAGACCTTTACTTCTTATCAGAAGTAGTAGATGTAATGCTCGGCAAAAGAAATGCGGATAAGCTGTACTAAAAGCGTACTGCCTATTCGCATTTACTTTTGTTAGCGGCAGCAGATGCTGCCTTTTTAAAACAAATTACTTAGATTTCGATATACACACACTCTATACCCACCTTCTGCAACAACTGTATACCATCGTCGTTACGGTAGGGCTCAGCATATACCACGCGCTTAATACCCGCCTGAATGATGAGCTTAGCGCACTCGATACATGGCGAAGCGGTGACATAGAGGGTGGAGCCATCGCAGTTATTGGCGCTCTTAGCCACCTTCGTTATGGCATTAGCCTCGGCATGTAGAACGTAGGGCTTAGTCTTGCCCATGTCGTCCTCACAGATATTCTCGAAGCCCGCAGGCGTGCCGTTATAGCCATCGGAGATAATCATCTTATCCTTGACCAAGAGGGCACCCACCTTGCGACGTACGCAGTAGGAGTTCTCGGCCCACACGCGCGCCATCTGTAGGTAGCGGATGTCGAACTGACGCTGTTTCTGCTCCTTATATCCCATAGTTTATAGCAGTATTATATAATTCTTTCGCCTATTTGTTAGCAGAATAGTGCAGATACAATATTGCCGCAACAAATTATAGTTTGCCGTGGCAATGTTTGTACTTCTTACCTGAGCCACAAGGACATGGGTCGTTACGGCCAACACTCTTATCCACCTTGATAGGTGCTGTGGTAGACTTTTCGCCCTGGCCTGCCTGTGCTGCTGCCGCCATGCGCGATGCCTGAAGCTTATTTACGTCAATCTTCGACTTCTGCTCGCGAGCCTCCTGCATTCTGTCGGCATTAGCCTCACGTACGGCAATACCCGACTTATTGATGAGAGCCAAGACGTCACGGTTAATCTGCTCCAACATCTTCGAGAAGAGCTGGAACGACTCAAGCTTGTAGATAAGCAATGGATCCTTCTGCTCGTAGGTAGCGTTCTGCACGCTCTGACGCAAGTCGTCCATCTCGCGCAGGTGCTCACGCCAAGCGTCATCGATGGTGGTAAAGAGTGCTACCTTGGCAAAGACGCGGTAGATCTCCATGCCGTCAGTATCCTTGCACTTCTGCAACTCTACGGGCACGGTGAAGCGCAGACGACCATCCGTAATGGGGAAGGCGATGCGCATATCCATAGTATCCTTGCGGTCCTCATAAATCTTAGTCATGGTAGGACGCACCGTGTCGGCAACCATCTTAGCCTTACGCTCGTAGTATGCTGCGAGGTCGGCAACAATAGCCTCAACCAACTCCTTGGGCTTCATATTCGCATACTGCTCCTCGGTAATCGAGGTGTCGAGAGCCACCTCGCGCATAAGCTCGAACTTGAAGTCCTCATAAGCCCACTCCTCATGCTCCTCGACAAACTTTAGAGCAAAGTCGTAGCGAAGGTTGTTCATATCGATGTCGATACGCTCACCATAGAGTGCATGGCGACGACGGGTATAGATAACCTCACGCTGTGAGTTCATCACATCGTCATACTCCAACAGGCGCTTACGTGTGCCGAAGTGATTTTCCTCGACCTTCTTCTGCGCACGCTCGATAGCCTTGGTCATCATACCGGCCTGGATAACCTCGCCCTCCTTAAGGCCCATTCTATCCATCATGGCTGCGATACGGTCCGAACCGAAGAGACGCATGAGCTTATCCTCCAACGATACGAAGAACTGCGATGAACCAGGGTCACCCTGACGTCCTGCACGACCACGCAACTGACGGTCGACACGACGGCTCTCATGACGCTCCGTACCGATGATAGCGAGACCTCCACGCTCCTTAACCTCGGGCGTGAGCTTAATATCGGTACCACGACCTGCCATGTTCGTAGCGATGGTAACCTGACCACTATGTCCCGCCTCGGCGACAATCTGTGCCTCGAGGGCGTGCTGCTTAGCATTCAAGACGTTATGCTTGATGCCACGGAGCTTAAGCATACGGCTCAAGAGCTCCGAAATCTCCACCGACGTGGTACCCACCAACACGGGACGACCCTCGCCCACAAGGCGCTCAATCTCCGCGATTACGGCGTTATACTTCTCACGCTCGGTCTTATATACAAGGTCGTCGCGGTCGTCGCGAATGACCTTCTTATTTGTGGGGATAACAACCACATCGAGCTTATATATGCTCCAGAACTCCGACGCCTCGGTCTCGGCAGTACCGGTCATACCTGCAAGCTTGTGGTACATACGGAAGTAGTTCTGCAGGGTGATGGTAGCGAAGGTCTGCGTAGCATCCTCCACCTTGACGTTCTCCTTAGCCTCGATAGCCTGGTGCAAACCATCTGAGTAGCGGCGACCCTCCATGATACGACCCGTCTGCTCGTCGACAATCTTAACCTTACCCTCGATGAGCACATACTCAACCTCCTTCTCGAACATGAAGTAGGCCTTCAAGAGCTGGTTCATGGTGTGCACACGCTCAGCCTTAACTGCATAGTCCGAGATAAGAGCATCCTTCTGTGTAGCACGCTCCTCAGCCGAGAGCTCCTTGTTGGCATCAATCTCAGCCACACGTGTACCGATATCGGGGAGTACGAAGAAGCCCTCCTCACCAAAACGCTTCGATGCCACCTCATGACCCTTATCTGTGAGGATAAGCGAGTTCATCTTCTCGTCGTGAACAACAAAGTTCTCATCGGTAATCTCGGGCATACGCTTCTCGTTGTCCTGCATGTAGAAGTTTTCGGTCTTCTGAAGGAGCACCTTCACGCCAGGCTCCGAGAGGAACTTAATGAGGGCCTTATACTTAGGCATAGCCTTGTGGGCACGCAACAGAAGCTTACCAGCCTCCTCGTGGTTACCCTCGTTATATAGGCGCTTAGCCTCGGCAACATCTGCCGTAGACATCTTGCTCTGTAGGTCGTAGATATACTTCGCTGCGGGCTGGAACTCGGCAAAGAGCTGATCGCTACCCTTGGGCACAGGACCCGAGATGATAAGCGGAGTACGTGCATCGTCGATAAGCACCGAGTCGACCTCATCGACAATGGCGAAGTGATGCTTGCGCTGCACGAGATCCTTAGGTGCCGACGCCATGTTGTCACGAAGATAGTCGAAGCCAAACTCGTTGTTGGTACCAAAGGTAATATCTGCCATGTAGGCCTTACGACGCTCCGCAGAGTTGGGGCGAGTGTTGTCGATACATGCTACCGAGAGACCATGGAACTGATACATAGGTCCCATCCACTCGGCATCACGACGTGCAAGGTAGTCGTTCACTGTAACCACATGTACACCCTTATGTGCCAAGGCGTTAAGGAAGACTGGGAGCGTAGCTACGAGGGTCTTACCCTCACCTGTAGCCATCTCGGCGATGCGACCCTTGTGCAATACAACACCACCGAAGAGCTGCACATCGTAGTGCACCATATCCCACTTGATGACGTTACCACCTGCGGTCCACTGGCTGCTGTAGATAGCCTTGTCATCCTCGATACGAACAAGGTCCTGACGCTCGGCAGCAAGGTTACGGTCGAACTCTGTGGCTGTTACCACCACCTCGTCGTTCTCGGCGAAGCGGCGTGCCGTATCTTTCATGATGGCGAAGGCCTCGGGGAGTATCTCCTCGAGCTTCTCTTCAATCTTCTCGTCGATGCGCTTTGTGAGGTCGTCATTCTCCTTCGAGAGGCGCTCCTTATCCTTGAGCGAGGTCTCGGGGAGCTCAAGAATCTCCTTATTCTTAACGATAGTAGCCTCATCCTCAGCGATATAGTCAGCAATAGACTTACTCAACGCAGCTGAGCGGGCACGAAGCTCGTCGTTGGTGAGGGCGCTGATTGTGGGATAAACCGCATTAATCTTCTCCACATAGGGGATGATCTCCTTGCGGTCCTTATCGGCCTTAGAGCCGAAGAATACCTTGATTAGTTTTGATAGAAAATCCATATCTTAATGCTTATTATTTAGCGTATTAACACGTATACACCCGCACACATCGCGCGCATACATACGTATATCGCACAAAGATATGATTTTTTTTTGAAACTACCAAGCCAATTGCTAATTACTCACCTCTAATTGTCTACAGGTGATATACTCATAGGCTGCCACAGCAACAGCATAGTCGTACTGAGCAGTGATAGCATTGGTGTATATTTGCAGCCAGCTGAGCTGTGCCTGGAGAACATCGAGTATGGTAGTTAGACCCTCGGTGTAGGAGTAGGTACTAATCTCGAGGTTTTCGCGGGCGATGGCAAGGCTCTCATCGGCCGTAAGCATACGGCGGTAGCTAAGCGTAAGGTTTGTCCATCCGTTGCTCTCGTCGAGCGTTACGCGGTCGCGTACATCATCCTTAGCTACAACGCTACGCAGGTAGTCGCTACGTGCCGCCGAGACGGCATGCCTACGCTCACCAAAGTGAAAGATAGGCGTGGAGAACGATACAAGTATCCCACCATCGAGACGCGTGCCGCCACCCTTAACGTGTGGTTGTGGCGGCTGCATAAGGCCAAATGTCCCCACCTCAATCTGTGGCAGGTAGCGGGCACGTGTGGCACGTATCCCCCACCAAGCATGCTCCGTGGCGAGGTGCGAAGTGGCATAGTCGGGATGGAGCGACAACACATCCTCAAGCGAGGCGCGTACAGGCATCACCCTGCTATCCAATATCGACTCTGCGAGGAGCACCTCGGAGGTAGGCTCCGCACCACGCAAAATATTGAAGTCGTGCAGCGCAACATCGCGCCGTTGCACCGCCTGAGAGAGCTGATACTCAGCATCCATAAGGCGCGATTCCACCTGCAACAGGTCGCTCTTAGAGATATAACCCTCGTTGTAGCGCTCTCTGACCACATTACGCAAAGAGCTTACTATATTCGTGTAGTCGGTCATGGCCTTCAGGTCGCTCTCCCTACGCGAGAGTGTCCAGTAGGCCACCTCTGCGGTGTAGAGCACAAATAGCTGCACCGACTCCTCCTCCATCTCGGCCATATCGTAGGCAAACGATGCCTGCTTAGCCTCGGCACGCACGGCGCCACCACGGAAGATGGGCTGCGTGACATCGAGACGCATATACCAGTTCCAACGCCTCCCCACCTCGGGCTGACGGAAGTCGAGATTCATCTCGCGCATAAGGCTAAAGAGTGGTAGATAGCCCTTATGTGCTGCAAGCTCCGTGGAGCGTGCGCCCTCTGTTGCAAGCTCTCTATCGCGCAGCTCATGACTGTAGGCAAGCACCTCGCGCGAGTACTCATCGAGGGTAATCTGGGCGTGGAGCATCTGGCAGGAAATCAGCACCACAAACAGTGCTATAAGTCTATGTATCATGGTTTTATTCTATAAAATAGTGAGTAGACTACGGGTAGGACGATAAGCACCAGCATGGTAGCCACAAGGAGGCCTCCCATAATGGTTGCCGCCATGCTACCAAACATCGAGTCTGCCAAGAGCGGAAGCATGCCGAGAATCGTCGTCAAGGATGCTGCCACCACGGGGATAAAGCGGTCGGTGGCAGCCACAACCACAGCGCGATGCGCCTCGTAGCCATCCTCCCTCAGCTCACGGATGCGCGATACGAGGATGACGGCATTCTTCACGTTCATGCCTATAAGGCCGAGGAGTCCGAGGAGCGAGAAGAAGTCGAACATCTTACCCGTAACACCAAGGCCGAGTACTACGCCAATGAATATTAGCGGCAGCGTTACCAGCACCACCATCGGGTCACGCAGGTTACCAAACAATAGTAGCAGCGTTATAAAGATGAGTATCAAGGCTATAGGCAACTTACCCACAAGCGCTGCGTTGGACTCTTCGCGGCTCTCCTCCTCGCCAAACAGCTCCATGCGATAGCCCTCGGGGAGGGTTACATCGGAGGCTACCTGCTGCTTTAGTTCCGTAAGCAGGGCTATGGTATTCACGCCACGCTGCGGGTCGCACTGCGCCTTCATCACACGCTCGGAGTTTATACGGCGTATGACCGAGGGTCGAAAGCCGAAGTCGAAGCCTGCGGTTGCCTGCTCTATGGAGTAGCTACGCCCCGAGCGCGAAAATACGGGCATGGTGGCGAGGGCCGAGAGGGCATTATCGGCCAAAGGCTCCGAGCGTAGAAGTATCGGCATGGCAAGGTCACCCTCACGGTAGGTAGCGACAGGTAGTCCCGAGGTCGATATCTCGAGCGAGGAGAGCATAGAGCTACGCTCCACACCTAAGCGCTGAGCCTTAATCTGCGAGTAGCGCGGTTGCCACACCGCCACACGATTACCCCAGCTATTACGCACATTGCGTGCACCTACATTTGCTTCCATCAGCGCCATAGTTCTCAGCGTCAGCGCACTAAGTGTATCTATATTCTCGCCAACAAAGCCTATCTCTATGGCGGCATCGGGCACGGGCGAGAGTCTAAAGAGCGACGAGCGCAGCCACACATCTTCCATATTTTCCACAACCCACTTATCGAAGCGCTCCTCCACCTCGGCCGTTGCATCGGCATCGTGTAGCTCCACAAGCACATTGCCATAGTTAGCTCGCCCAGCATAGCTGCTACTTGCGAGGTAGTATCGCGGGGGTGTGCCTCCAGCCGTTGTCGAGACTCGCTTAACCTCGGGTTGTTCACCGAGCCAGCACGCCATGCTATCGAGACGAGAGGTGGTTGCCGCTATGTCGTAGCCATCGGGCAGTATTACATCGGCACGGAAGTAGGGCTTAGATAGCTGCGGAAAGAAGTTCTGAGGCATGCGCCCCATAGCCCAGAGCGAGAGCACAAAGAGCACCACAACACTTGCGATAGTCACCCAGCGATGGTACAACGCCAGCTCCACACAGCTACGAAACCACCCTAATCGCTCCTTACCATCCCTCCCCTGCGTGCCACTTAGTAGGTTGACACTCATCACAGGCACCTGCGTAAGTGCCAGCACCCAACTTGCTAATAACGAGATGGATATAACCACAAAGAGGGGCCTAATAATCTCGGCCACAGAGGATGGGGCAAGCTCTAATGGAAGAAACGAGAAGATGGCTATCAGCGTGGCTCCGAAGAGCCCAAGGGCGGGGCGTGATGCTCCCGTAATGGCGGCATTATATAGTGGCACGCCATGTTTCGATAGGGTGCGCGTGTTATCCACGACAACGATGGCGTTATCCACCAACATGCCCATGGCTATGATAAATCCAGCAAGCGAGGTGCGGTTAATGCCCTCGCCCATAAGAAGCATAACGACAAGCGTGGCACCTATGGCAAAGAGCAGTGACGAACCTACAATAACACCTGAGCGCCAGCCCATTACAAGCATCACAAGCAGTATGACTATGGCTACCGACTCAGCGAGGTTGACCAGAAAGTCGTAGTTAGCCTTACGGGCAATCTCATTCTCGGGGTAGAGCGTCGCAAGCTCCAACCCTGCTGGCAGCTCCTCGCGAACGCTGCGTAGCACCCCATCTACCCTATCGCCAACCGCCACAATGTCGAGGTCGGGGTCTGTGGCAACGGCAATGGCTATAGCCTCACAACCATCGACATGGACGATGTAGCTTGGTGGCTCACGATAGTTGCGCTCAACAGTGGCGACATCTCCCAACCTATACTGCTTGCCGTCAGCTGCCGTAAGTAGCTGATTCTCAATATCTGCTATCGAAGTGTAGGTCGTGCCCTCGGAGAGTATCACCGTAAGCTCTCCCGCCTGGCGTTCACCCAGCCCCACCACCTCGTTCTGAGTAGCTATGGCACGAGCTATAGCCTCGGGGCGCAGGTCGAATGCCGAGAGCGTAGCGGGGCTTAGCGTGATGCTTATCTCCATGGGCTCCACACCCGCCAAGAGCACCTTCTCGACACCCTCAACGGCATATAGTCGCGTCTCTATACGTCGGGCATACTGGCGCATCTCCTCCATCGAGAAGCCTCCCGACGAGGTGAGGGCATAGTATAGGCCATAGACATCGCCAAAGTCGTCGGCAACATCTATCGTTGTAACGCCCTCGGGGAGCTGTGGCCGAGCATCGTTGACCTTACGTCGCAGCTCATCCCACAGCTGCGGTATGGCATCCTTATGTGTCGAGGGGTGCAGTTCCACCACTATGCGGGCATAGCCGAAGTGTGCTTCGGAGCTAATCTTATAGACCGAGCCAAGCGTGCGAAACTCCCTCTCAAGGGGGATAACAACCAGCTGCTCAACCTCCTCGGGTGTAGCCCCAGGGTACTGGCATGTGACCACGGCACTTTTAATCTTAAACGTAGAGTCCTCGCGCTTACCAAGATGCACAAAGGCATAGATGCCACCAAGGATAGCCACTGCGAGGAAGAAGCCCACAACCGAGGGATTGCGTAGCGAAAGACGTGTAATCGACATAGGAAATTGGCTATTTATTTAGATTATCACCTTTACTCTCTCGCCCTCGGTGAGCTGGTAGACGCCCGCCGTAACGACCCTCTCTCCCGCCTCAACACCGCTTAGCACCACCACATCGGCGCTACCCGTCAGGCTGCCAAGCGTAACCCTACGACGCTCAACACGCCCCTCGGCATCAACAACCCATACGCTATCGTAGCTACCCACAGGTGCATATATCGCCGAGAGGGGCAACACCACAGCCGTGCTATCCTCCTCAACCGAGACGATGGCTATGCAGGTCATACCAGGCGATATAGCGTAGTTGCCTACATCTGTCAAGCGCAGCGATACGGGGAAGCCCAGAGCATCGCTCGATGTGCGGGCAAAGCTCTTAATGACAGCAGTGAAATAGACTTCGGGGTAGGCATCGAAAACGACACTATAGCGTGTGGCTTGGTTCGAGAGCACAGGCACAAGGCTCTCGGGTGCTGTGAAGCCCACGGTGGTGCTCCGTGGCTTAACTATGCGCACGATAGTCTCACCCGAGGCAACACGCTGAAAGGCATCGACATAAGTTCGCTCCACAACACCATCAAACGGCGCCACGATGCGCGTATCGGCCAGTAGTGACTCTGCATTATCCTTGGCAGCCTCGGCCTGCACGGCGGCATTACGTAGCGATTCGACCTCCTGCTCCGAGATGGCGTTATGTGCCAGTAGGCGCTCAGCACGATTTAGGCGCGACACAGCCTCGTCGTATGCGGCACGCGCTGCCGATAATTGCAGCTCCACATCGCGCGAATCGAGGCGAGCAAGCAGCTCGCCCTGCTTTACGGCCATACCTTTGGCCACAGGGATGTCGACAACACGCCCCGAGAGCTTGAAGGCGAGGTTTACGGCATCGTCAGCCGTGGATAGCGCTGCAAAGTCGCGGTTGAGACTCCTTAGAGACTGAGCCGTGGTACACTTTACGGGTTGCGGTGGTCGTGACTTATCGCCATTCGTCGCATGGCACGCCACAAAGAGGATGGAGAGTAGGGGTATAAAAAAATATCGCATAGCTCAATGGTTTTAAGCTATGCGAGGCAACTATCTTGCCAAGAGTATTATATGTCGCGGATGTCTAATTTCATCTCTATGACGCCATCGTTGATGACCACCACACCCACCTTTGCTCGCATAATGGAACGTAGAGTCATGGCATCGATGGTGTAGGCTGGGTGGTTGAGCTTTGTCGCAAGCTGCCCTGCATCTGCCGAGGTAACTACCACAATAGCCTCAGCGGGATAGGCATCAAAGAGCGCATCGACACCCTCCAGGCGCTTACCCTCAAGTGCCTCCATGTCGTTAACACAGAGCCACGCCACACGACCAGGGCGGTTTAATAGCTCCATAGAGCACTCCACGCCATCGCTATCAAACGTAGCGAAGTCGGCAAAGTCGCCAGCCTCCGTGGTAGTGGTCTCGGTGCGGGCATCGAGATACTCCAAGTCGGGATTTAGCCAGCACTCTGTAGCATCAGACGGGTACTCCTCGGTCTTGCCCGTAGCCATATTATTAAATATAAGTATGCTCTTAACCGAATTAGCCTCACGCTCGCGCTCCTGGCTTATCTCCTCGCGGAGGTTGACACCCTCCTTATATGGCAAGAAGTCCACGATGGGCAGATAGCGCAATGAGTAGAGGTTGACAGCGAGCGGAATAATAACAGCCAACGCCGACACAATTGCCACCAAGCGCCATGATGTCGCTCTCCTCTCGGAATACCACCACACCACTACAGCCACGGGCAGCAAGACCACATTCTTAATAAATGTCTGCCAGGGGGTGAGTTTGATGGCATCACCAAAGCATCCGCAGTCGCCAATAGGTAGCACCGTGGCACTCAAGAGAGTGATAATGGTAAACACAGCAATGAAGCAGGACGTAACTAACGCCACCTGTCTACGTAACACATCGGCAATAAGCAACATACCCAGTGCCATCTCCACCACAGCAAGCACTATAGCCATAGCCAATGCCGCAGGCAGCAGCACATCCAAGCCATAGGTAGCCAGGTACTTCTCCACAAAGATAGAGGTACCCACAGGGTCGACGCTCTTAAAGACGCCCGAGGCGACAAAGACCGAACCAAGCACCCAGCGTGCAGCTGTAAGGAGTATATTTTTCAGTTTGGGGTTCACGCTACGTTATCGCTCTACAAGTGGGGTTATATGGTGCATAATTCGCTTGTATATCTCTTCGGGAGAGGCCATAGTACCATCCTCGGTAGAGCAGTCGACAACCTTAAGGTCGTCATAAGTGTGTGCAGCCTCGAGGTATACCTCACGTACACGGCGCTGCAAGTCGAGCGACGCCTCGTGAATATCCTTGCCACCCTGAAGGTAGCTACGGTCGTCACCCTCGCGGGTCTCGGTTAGCTTACGCTCGGTAAACGAGAATGGCACATCCAAAAACAACGACAGGTCGGGGCGAGGTATAGCAAACTCCTCGTACTCCGTGTGCAAAATCCACTCGCAGAGCGCTTTACGCTCATCACCCGCAGCGAACTTGGCACACTGGTAGCCAATATTGGAGTAGACATAGCGGTCTACAATGACCACCTTACCCTCGTTGAGCCAGCCACGTATGGTCTTAGCCGCATCGGCCCTATCGCCTGCGTAGAGTAGCGCCACAAGGTAGGGATTGACGCTGTCCACCGTGCCCAAGTCACCGCGCAGGAAGCGGGCGATAAGCTCACCATAGACGGGAGCATCGAAGCGCGGGAAGTGCAGATACTCGGTCTCCACACCGCGCAGACGGAACATCTCCTTGAGTTTGGTTATCTGTGTCGACTTGCCAGCGCCATCAAGTCCCTCCAATACTATAAACATATATATACGTTAGTTTTATTATCGTAACATACCCACGGCACGCTCAATGCCCTTGGCCAGTGAATCCACCTCATCCATGGTGTTGTACATACCTATCGAGGCACGACACATACCCGTGACACCAAAATGCGTCATAACAGGCTCGGCACAGTGGTGACCCGTACGGATGGCGATGCCCAACTTGTCGAGAATCATGCCCACATCGTAAGGATGCGTGCCCTCTACCGTAAACGACACCAATGGGCACTTACGCTCGGCCTTGCCATAGATGCGCAAGCCCTCAATCTGCTCCAGACGCTCCGTAGCGTAGCGCAACAACTGCTGCTCGTGCTCCTCGATAGCCGCCATACCTATGCTCTCGACATAGTCGATAGCCGTAGCAAGCGTAACAGCTCCTATAAAGTTAGAGGTGCCAGCCTCATATTTTAGTGGCAGCGGTGCATAGGTTGTCTTTGCGAAGGTCACCTTATCGACCATATCGCCACCACCCATAAACGGAGGCATAGCCTCAAGCAGCTCTCTGCGACCATACAACACACCGATACCCGTAGGGCCATAGAGCTTATGTCCCGACATGGCGTAGAAGTCGTAGCCACGCTCTGCTACCCTACCACCGCCATGCACGATACCCTGACAGCCGTCGACCATGACCACAGCACCCACGCTATGAGCCTTAGCCACAATAGGCGCCAAGTCGGGGCATGTACCGAGTGTATTCGAGGCCTCGGTAACAGCCACAAGGCGTGTATGCTCGTCGATGAGCGAGTCGAGCATATCCATACGCAGCTCACCCCTATCATCGAAGGGTAACACCCTCAGCTCTGCACCATGGCGCATAGCAGCAAGCTGCCAAGGCACGATATTGGAGTGGTGCTCCATCTCGCTGACAACAATATTGTCACCACCTCTTAAGTATCGCTCACTCCAGGCGTAGGCGGCAAGGTTGATGGATGCCGTAGCTCCCGCCGTAAAGACAACTTCCTCGCGGTGCTCGGCACCGATGAACTGACGCACACGCTCACGCGCCTCCTCATACATATCGGTCATACGACCCGAGAGGTGGTGCACACCACGGTGTATGTTGGCATTGTAGCGACGCATAAGCTCATCACCACGCTCGATGACCGCCAACGGCTTCTGTGCCGTGGCCCCCGAGTCGAAGTAGACCAGCGGGCGGTTGTTAACCATGCGCTCAAGGATGGGGAAGTCGGCGCGTATCTTTGTTATATCGTAAGACACAGTATTAGAGCGTATTGAGTTTCACATTTATGACCGCCATAAGCTCCTCTCGAAGCTCCTCGATGGCACTATGCATAGCTACATCCTGCACAAAGCCCTCAATCTGCAGACGCTTGGCCTGCGCGGTGCTCAAACCACGCTGACGCATATAGAGGATGGCATCGCTATCCATCTGACCCACAGTAGCACCGTGGCTACACTTGACATCGTCGGCATATATCTCGAGCTGAGGCATAGTGTCGATGCGGGCATCACCTATGGTGACATTGCGGCTGAGCTGCACAGAGTCGGTCTGCTGTGCATCGGGTGCAACATAGACAAGGCCCGAGAAGCTGCCGTGAGCCCTATCTGCAGCAACACCCTTGACCGTGGTACGCGAGGTGCAACGTGGCGACATATGGTTAACATCCACCGTGACACTACCCTGCTCCTCACCCACAAGGATAAAGGCGCCGTTATGCTCGAAATGCGCGCCCTCCTCCACGAGGCTGGCAACGACCCTCACGTCGGCATCAGAGAGCACGGCCTGGGTCATAACACACGAGGCATCACGCGCTACGGCAATGGCTATCTCCGTGGCGCTACGCTCGGTGACAAGCTCCACGATGCGCAGCTGGGCACCAGCACACACATCGATATTGATATTCGACACAGCGGCTCCGCCCACGATAAGCAGCTCTACCGAGGCACCCTCCTTGATGGTGATGTCGCGATCGCTGTCGGCACGAAGCAGCCATCGCCCCGACGAGGCACAACACCCCTCGGCGATGGGCTCTGCGGCGAATATCTTCGTTATATTCTCTGTTAGTGACTGCGTCATAGCCTACTCCTCTTTGTAGTCGTTAATAAGCCAGTCGTAGCCCTCCTTCTCAAGCTTCAGAGCCAAGGTCTTATCGCCAGTGTAGATGATGCGACCCTTATACAGAACGTGCACATAGTCGGGCACGATGTAGTCCAACAGACGCTGATAGTGGGTGATGACCACCGTGGCGTTATCCTCGCGCTTGAGGCGTGTGACACCCGTAGCCACGATACGCAGTGCGTCGATGTCGAGACCCGAGTCGGTCTCGTCGAGGATGGCGAGCTTGGGGTCGAGCATAGCCATCTGGAATATCTCGTTCTTCTTCTTCTCACCTCCCGAGAAGCCCTCATTAACGGCACGCGACGTGAGCTTTGAGTCGAGCTCAACGATGGCGCTCTTCTCGCGCATCATCTTCAGATACTCGGCAGCCGTGAGAGGCTCCAAGCCACGATACTTGCGCTGCTCGTTTACGGCAATCTTCATAAAGTTTGCCATGGTGACACCGGGTATCTCCACAGGATACTGGAAGCCGAGGAAGAGTCCCTTGCGTGAGCGCTCCTCGATGGGAAGGTCGAGAAGATTCTCACCCTCGAACTCCACCTTGCCCTCGGTCACGGTAAACTTCTCATTACCCGCCAGCACCGATGCCAACGTCGACTTACCCGAGCCGTTAGGGCCCATAATGGCATGCACCTCGCCAGCCTTAACCTCGAGGTTTATGCCCTTCAAAATCTCCTTATCGCCAACCGAGGCGTGTAGATTTTCAACCTTTAACATAGTTATATTCTTCGTTTCGTTATTATTCAACATTGATTTGGGGGACTATCCTACACTGCCCTCAAGTGATAGTGCAAGCAGCTTCTGAGCCTCTACGGCAAACTCCATAGGTAGCTTTGCCAGTACCTCGCGGGCATAACCATTGACGATAAGACCTACGGCATCCTCCGTAGTGAGACCACGCTGGTTGCAGTAGAAGAGCTGCTCCTCGGATATCTTCGACGTCGTAGCCTCATGCTCCAACACCGCCGAGGGATTGAAACTCTCGACAACGGGGAAGGTGTGGGCACCACACTTATCGCCGATAAGCAGCGAGTCGCACTGCGAGTAGTTGCGGGCATTATCCGCGCCCTTAGCCACACGCACCAAGCCACGGTAGGCATTCTGCGAACGACCCGCCGAGATACCCTTAGAGACGATGCGCGAGCGGGTGTTGCGACCGATGTGTATCATCTTCGTACCCGTATCTGCCTGCTGGTAGTTGTTGGTCATAGCCACCGAGTAGAACTCACCCGACGAGTTATCGCCCTGGAGTATGCAGCTGGGGTACTTCCACGTGATGGCAGAGCCTGTCTCTACCTGTGTCCACGACAGATGCGCACCCTCACGGCAGATGCCTCGCTTGGTGACGAAGTTGTAGATGCCACCCTTGCCATCCTTGTCGCCAGGATACCAGTTCTGCACCGTAGAGTACTTGACATCGGCATCCTTCTCCACAACAATCTCCACGACAGCAGCGTGAAGTTGGTTCTCATCGCGGCGCGGTGCGGTGCATCCCTCCAAGTAGCTTACGTATGAGCCCTCATCCGCTACGATAAGCGTACGCTCAAACTGACCTGTACCCTCGGCATTGATGCGGAAGTAGGTGGATAGCTCCATAGGGCAACGCACACCCTTGGGGATGTAGCAGAACGAGCCGTCGGAGAATACCGCAGCGTTTAGTGCTGCGTAGAAGTTATCGGTATAGGATACTACCGAGCCGAGGTACTTCTTAATAAGCTCGGGGTGCTCCTTGATAGCCTCGCTTATCGAGCAGAAGATGATGCCCTTCTCGGCCAACGTGTCGCGGAACGTGGTCTTTACCGACACCGAGTCCATAACGGCATCGACAGCGACACCCGCCAGAGCCATCTGCTCCTCGAGCGGAATGCCGAGCTTGTCGAACGTACGCTTAAGCTCGGGGTCTACCTCGTCCATAGAGTTGAGTTGCTTCTTCTGCTTCGGTGCAGCGTAGTAGATTACATCCTGGAAGTCTATCTCGGGGATGTCGAGGTGCGCCCACGTGGGGTGCTCCAATGTAAGCCAGTGACGATAGGCCTTGAGGCGACGTTCGAGCATCCACTCGGGCTCACCCTTCTTCTCGGAGATTAGTCGTATAACATCCTCCGAGAGGCCACGACCAATGGTATCGGTCTCAATGTCAGTGACAAAGCCATATTTATAATCGCTCGTAGCGAGCTCGTCAATTATATTTTGCGTATCTTTTTCCATCAGTATATATTAAATGCCTGCAAAAATAGCAAAAACTATTCTTAGGAGCAAACAAATGAGCATCTTTATTTTTTATAGAGGTATAAAGAGTAATTATAGACTCACAAATCACACCTGGCATAGACGAAACTAAATCACACTCTATGCATAGTTTTTCAAGTGGTTGTGGGTGTTAAAAATGATACCCATAACCCAACGGTCACGCACTCGTTGTGGGTGTTAAAAATAGTACCCACAACCCTATGAAATAACTCTGGCACGGGTATTAAAATTAGTACCCGCAAACAAGCAGTTGTTCACCCGATGTGGGTGTTAAAATAGTACCCGCAAACGAGTGGTCACACACCCGATGTGGGTGTTAAAAAAGTAACCGCAAACAAGTGGTCACACACCCGATGTGGGTGTTAAAAATGACACCTTCAAACCACGGAAAAGAACTCTGGCACGGGTATTAAAATTAGCACCTGCAAACAAGTGGTCACACACTCTTTATGGGTAT
>JAGATC010000013.1 GCA_017621455.1 Alistipes sp.
ACCTTTTAATCAGATAACTTAGATTGCTCTTTCCACCGCTGCGGGTACTAATTTTAGTACCCGCAACCATGGATTGTCCTCGTCATTATAGGTGTCATTTTTAGTACTCGCACCACGATAGTTTCAGTGATTTAGGGTGTTAATTTTAGTGTCTGCGATATTGACCTCGCATAGATGGTTGGTTACTGCGGAAGGATGGGGCCTCTCCTTATCGGTGCGTGGTATGGAGCGATATTTAACATTTATGCTGCCTTTTGATGAGATAACAGCCAAATTACTTAAATATTCAATTTGTCGGTTCTCAAAATTTTATATACATTTGTGGTCGGTTAGTTAAATATTAAGTAATGCAATGAGAAATTTCCTACTATGTTTTGTGGCGCTAAGTGCCATTGTGCTCTCATCGTGTGAGAGTGTCGATAATTCTGACCCAAAGTCTACGTTAGAGTTAGTCTCAAGCTCTACAATGCAAGTGAGTAGTGAGGGTGGTGTTTTTGCCATTAGGTTTAGCATAAGTTCTCCTGTTGACGGCGCCAAGGTTGCTGTATCGACGAATGATCCAGAGATGATAACATCCGTAGAGTCTACATCAGATGGTGTAGTTAAGGTTATTGTTGCGCCTAACCCCACAGAGGTTGAGCGTCAAGCTACAGTTACTATCCATTACCAGAATGATTCTGTGAGTGTTATCTTCGTGCAGGAGCCTCGAGATAGTGTGGTTGTGGTTGCTAATCAGCTTATAGGCAACTACTATGGCGAGCGTCTCCAGCCAGGCTTGGGACACTACTGGATTATTATGTCCAAGGATGGTATTGTAGATGGAGAACTTGCTAATGGCTCGGAGTTTTTCCGTCTCGACCTTATAGCTGCGGTTGCTGAGGATGAGGAGAATATACGAATCCCCGATGGTCGCTACACCTATGATGCTACAAACTCGTTTACGGAGTTCACTATGCCTAATCTCGGCAATACAGACTATACTTATGTCGATGATGGCGGTATGGCGTGGGCTGAACCATTTGTAGAGGCTACCTTGGAGGTCGAGGGTACAAAGTTTACGCTTGAGGCCGTAACCGAGAAGAGATCATTTTATGTAACCTTCGATGGCGACTATACAATCACGGCCAATATTATCTCTGACCAGATATCAACACTTGAGGAGGACTTGGAGATTGATCTAAAGGGGTGTGTAGGCACACTCTCGAATTTTGGCGATTACTGGGGATGTGGCTATACAAACTGGTATATCGAGTTCGTACACACCAAGGGTCTTAAGTATGGCACCTACCTCGTTTTGGACTTTATCTCGGAGTCTGCGACAAGTTGTGTGGGAACGTATCACTACTCGGGCTTCTCGGGTACTGACGAGACCAAACCCAATTTTGCCCCTGGCTTCTATGTCCCCGGTATGCGTGTATCGGACGATGGAGTGCATATGATGGGCTCGTTGGTGCAGATAAACAAAGATGGCAAGGGCATCGGCCAGGCTCCGTTGTATGGCGGTAAGTTCACCATCTCGCAGAACGATGATGGTAGCTATCACATCGTTATCGACGCTCTCGACGATGCCGAGCCTGCGCACAGGATTACTCTCGACTGGAGTGGCAATTTGTAGTGATCATATACTCCCGCTAACGCGATAGGTGTGTATTCTGTCACTCTTTTTAGGCATCAAGGACTGGCTAAATCATTTTTGGTCAGTCCTATTTTTTACAAAATATGGCGAAAAAATTTTGCAAAACGCCAAAAATAAAATATTTTTGTACTTTGATTGGTGGAGTGTTTTGTGACGCATGGCCAAGTGGAGAGAGTGAGATTATATTACTAAACAACTTTATAATAATCTAAAACTATGAAAACAAATTGGTTAATGATGCTTTTGACAACCGTTGTGTTGTCATTTGTGGCTTGTACTGAGCCACAGAAGGAGCCTACTCCTGGCCCCGACGGTCCTACTCCTGAGGGCTTGACTTTCGATGTTAAGGTAGGCGAGGTTACCTCATCGACAGTGGCTTACACCGTTACTCCCTCAGACCTTGAGGCTGAGTATCTCTGTGTGCTCTATGATGCAGAGACCGTAGAGGAGTTCACACGTGATGAGTTCCTTGTGCAGACTCTCTTCCAGGAGCTTGAGGCCGAGGCACGTACTACGGGTAAGACTCTTGAGGAGTATATGCCCGAGGTAGTTGACAAGGGCGCTATCACCGATGGCAAGTTCTCAAATCTCTTCCCCGAGTCTAAGTACTACATCATCGTATTTGGTGTGGATGCAGCTAATGGCTACAAGGCTAATACTGCCGTAAGCAGGACAGAGGTTACCACAGCTGAGTTTGTTGGTCTCGATGTTACTTTCGAGGTAACAACCACAGTAGATGGCAACACTGCGACATATCAGATTACACCCTCGAATGACAACGATATCTGGTACTTCTACACACTTCCAAAGTCTACTTACGACGCTTATACAGACCCTGCGGGCGACTATAAGATGAGCGAGCAGCGCTTCTTGCTCTACTGCCTTGAGCGTGAGATTGAGGCCTACCGTGGTGCAGGTTATAGCGATAACCAGATTTTGAACGCTATCTTCCACAAGGGTGCCTTGACTCTTCAGGCTGAGGGTCTTAATGCTCAGACAGAGTATATCAATATGATTGCTGGTTTTATCGTAACCGAGGAGGGTGAGATTTCTATTGCTACGGACGTTACTACGTCGACTTACACGACTGGCGACGCTAAGGCTTCGGAGCTTACTTTCGAGATTTCGGTTACCGATATCGAGATGATTCGTGCCGCTATCAAGATTACCCCCTCTGACCTTAAGGAGACTTATCACTGGATGTGCGGTGTTTGGGATGGTGAGCAGACTGCCGAAGATATTATGAATAGCATTGTAGCTCAGTATGGCGGTTGGATGAATAATGGCGCTATGCTATATACTGGTGTTCAGGACTATACAGGTGGTCCTGGTAGCCCATATAAGTATAAGCTCGACTCGCCCGATACCGACTACTATGTGGTTGTCTTTGGTTATGCAGGTGGTGTTACTACAGAGCCAGAGATGGTTACCTTCCGTACCCTCCCCGCTCCCGACCCTGCAACTACAACCTTCACTATGTCGGCATCTGACATCACTCCTTACAGCTTTAAGCTTGCGGTAGTTCCTTCGCACGCTACTACCTACTACTCGTTCAATGTATGTGCTCCTGAGGAGTATAACGAGGAGGCTATCATTGCAGAGGAGAACGAGGCCTTTGACTATATGTTCGAGATGTCACAGCAGTTTAACCCTGGTACAACTGTGGCTCAGGTTCTCTCAAGCTACTACTATCGAGATGCTGCGAATGCCGATGCAACAGGTTTGGCTCCTGAGAGCAGCTTTATGGGCTATGTTATTGTTTATAACCCCGAGGATGGTCATGTGCTCAAGATTCACAAGTTCGAGAATCTTGCTACAACTAAGAGCCTTGGCTCTATAACTCCTGGTGTTGAGCTTGTTGGCTACTACTCTGGCGATGAGGAGAATGGTGCGGTATTTGGTCAGCCCGAAGCAACTAAGGGCAAGGCTATCACCGTTGTTAAGTACACTAATTTCGATGGCGCACGCTCACTCTTTGCAACAATGCTTGGCGACGATATGACTAATACTTCAAACTACACCGACTCATACCTCTGGGGTGAAGCTGCGCAGTATTGGAAATCGGTAAAGACCGCTCAGCCCTATTCGTTCTATGTTGCTGATTGGGACTATGCTCAGACAGCTTTGGCTTATGCCGTAGACCAGAACGGCTTGCCCGGTGGTATCGGTCGTCTCTACACTATGCCTACAGTTGAGAACAAGGGAGATATCGCTGATCTTAAGGCTTTGGTTGACGAGCTCAACGCTGCATCGAAGTCGTTCGTACTTCCTGAGCCTCTCGTCCTTGCTCCTGCTCAGGGTATCACCATTAGCAATGTAACTCTTGCAAACGAGGTTGTTGAGACTGTAGAGCCTGTTGCCGAGGTTAAGGCTGAGGCTGCTGTGCTCAATAGCGTATTTGTAGGTGGGGAGTATGTTCGTCCCTTCTACATGTAATTTCTTGTGAAAAGCCGCAATCTGCGGCACCAAACTTAGAGCCCCGAATGGGAAATACATCTTAGTATGTCCCATCCGAGGCTCTTTCATTTGGCACCACATCTCACGACTTTTGACAAGAAATTAGGTCGTGCAGAGCTATAGGTGCTTTATTAGGGAGTTTAGTGAATTTAGGGAGTGTAAGGAGCTTAGGGATAAAGAGACGAAAAGGACGAAAAGGACGAAAGGGACAACAACGAAGTCGGCTATCATCTTTCTCTGTTATCTCTGCGTCTCTGCGTCTCTGTTGTCTTTTTTTAGACCTTAAGACCTTAGGACCATTACGAGGTCGGGTATCTTTATCTTATTGGTCTTACTTGTCTTACTTGTCATATTGTCCTATCGTCTTACCTGTCTAACTCGTCTTGCTCCTCTTTTGCCCTTCCTCTTATTTTATTCTAAGAAGTTGTTTGAATTTTATTTCGAGGCTATTTGGAAGCTATTTTCGAGCATATCTCCATTTGGAAGGTGCAGGGAATAGCGGGCTATTTTCAAGACTTCCAAATGGACAGATGCCGAAAAGAGCCACAAAGAGACCGAAACTAATACTCGTAACAACAGACTAACTTTTGTAATAAAATTCAAAACAGCTTCTAAAATAAATTGCCTATAAAATTTGGTAGAACGACCAAAAAAATATATTTTTGTATCGGTGAAGTGGTGTTTATTGCTTGCGCTCGGTGGGCGTTGAGTGATAGTCCGTTCCGTAATTGCTGTAAACGATTAATTTACAAACTAATACTAAAAGAATTTATGAAAACTTTCAACTGGTTGATGGCCGCTATGATGGTCGTTACACTATCTTTTGTGGCATGTAAGGATCCACAGCCCGAACCCGGCCCAGGCCCCGATGGCCCTACGCCTACAGAGCTTACTTTTGAGATCTCTGTATCTGACGTAACTCGCACATCAGCATTTATCAACGTAACACCCTCGGACCTTGAGGCCGACTATTTTACTATTGTTTACAATGCCTACAGCGTGGAGCAGTGCGCAACAGATGCTGAGCTTGTAGCTAAGATCTATGCCGAGGTGGCAGCCTATGCCGAGAGTCAGGATAAGAGCTTCGTAGAGTATATGGCCGAGCACGTAAAGCGTGGCAAGCTGGAGAACCACGAGGTGGGTGGCCTCACACAGGCAACTAACTACTATCTTCTTGTATTTGGCGTAGATGGCAACAATGAGTACGCTGCATCTACCAAGGTGGAGATGTTGAAGTTCAAGACAGCGGAGCCCACGCAGTCGGGTTGTACGTTCGAGATTAAGGCGAATGTATATCTGACAAATGTAGCCATAACAGTTACCCCATCGGACAAGAGCCAGGTATGGCACCTTATCAACCTCTCTGTTGATGACTATAACGCATACACCGCTGCTGATGGCGAGTATGGCTGGTCTAACGAGGAGCTCTTCCAGAACACTCTTAACACAGAGCTTGAGACCCTCGCAGGTCAGGGCCTCTCGAATGATGAGATTGGCGTAAAGCTCTTCCACGACGGTATGCGCACACTTAACGTATCGAACCTCACGCCTAAGACTCAGTATACTTCATTTGTTGCAGGCGTAAGCTACGAGAATGGCGAGGCATACATCACTACGGCTCCCAAGGAGTTCCGTTACCGCTCAGGTGAGGCTGCCGAGAGCAACCTTACATTCGACATTGAGGTGTCGAACGTCGAGCACTACTCTGCAGAGATCCGCATTACGCCATCAGACCTCGATGCTGAGTACTACTACTACATCGGCTATATCAACTCTCAGAAGGACAAGATGAAGCCTATCGAGATTGCTAATAACGTGATTACAGAGTACATCTACTACTGGGAGAACTACACAGAGCTTAAGCACCGTGACCCTTCTAAGGGCGTTGTAGACCTCACAGGCGACAATAAGGTAGAGCTTAACATCGCCGAGACAGAGTACTACGTAGTTGCATTCTCATTCGAGCCTAACCCTAACTATGGTCAGCTTATCAACGAGGAGACTGGCGAGTATGACCAGAACCCAGGTACTATCACATCAGCTCCTGTATATGTGTCATTTATGACCCCCGAGCAGGGTGATCCTATGACTGCAGAGTTTAACTTCACCGCTTCAAATATCGGCCCATACGGATTCTCTTTCGATATTGAGGCTGAGGACTCTACTATCTACTACCAGCCAGGTATTGCCTATGCAGAGGGTTTTGATCCACAGGAAGCTATTGATGCCTCAAGCGCAACGCTTGCGCAGGTAATACAGATGTGCATGGAGGGTCAGAGCCCATCGCTTACTATCCAGGAGGCTTTGGAGGAGAGATGTAGCCATCTATACCGCAATGGTAGCGCTCACTTTAATGTAGCTAATCTTGTTCCTGAGCGTGAGTATATTGCTTACGTATTGACTATTGATACCAAGACAGGTAAGTTTGCTCGTTGTGTATATAGCGATGTTATAGCTAAGACCACACCTGTGGGTACAATTACCCCTGGCGTTGAACTTCTTGGTGTATACAACGGTAATGACGAGAATGGTACTATCTTCGGTAATGCCGACCTAACATTGGGCCGTCCTATTGTAGCTGTTAAGCTTACAGGCGTGGAGAATGCTTCAGCAGCCTTTGCAGCATTGACAACTGACAAGTATGAGGAGGTCGTGACACTCACAAATCAGTATATAATCTCTAATATGCTTGGCTATTGGCAGGAGGTAAACCTCACTGTTCCTTACCACTTCTTTGTGGCCGATTGGGATGTCGATCAGACCGTTGTTGCCTATGCCAAGGATGCTAATGGCCGCGAGGCTGGCGTTGGTGCTTTGGCTATTAAGCCTGTTGAGTATGGCGATATCAACGAGCTTAAGGGCTATGTAGATGCTGTGAACAACGCCTCAGCGTCGTCGGTTATCGCTCGTCCTCTCGCGTGGAATGACGCTCCCACAATGGAGTGCATCTGGAGCGAGGAGGTAGGCGCACCAAGTGCCGGCTATGTTAAGCACCACGAGGTGGAGCCCTTGCAGAGCATCGAGAGCGATGTTATGAGCCTCAGCGTCGTAAAGTCGTTCGCACTATAACGTAAGACTAATGATAATCTACGGAGCTACACAAGTCGTGTGTGGCTCCGTACTTTTTACAAGTATGAATATGAGAAAGATAACCTCTATACTCGCACTTTTTGTGTTGGCGCTTGTGGCCTGCCACCCCGAGCCTGAACCTATTCAGCCTACGCCCGAGAACCCCGATTTTGAGATAACAATCAACGGCACCACACGAGGCTCTGTAACATTTAGTGTCGAGCCAAAGGATATGGATGCTGCGTATCTATGTACGGTATATAGCAAGGCTGAGTATGAGGAGTTTACGCGTGAGGATTTCTTTGTGGAGACCATCTTTCAGGAGCTGAGAGAGGAGGCATCGAACGTGGGTAAGACCTTGGAGGAGTATATGCCCGAGGTTGTAGACCGTGGCGCCATTACCGAGGCAAAGTTCTCGGGTCTCGCGGCCCATACCGACTACTACATCGTGGTCTTTGGCGTGGATGAGACAGATGGCTATAAACAGTCGACGCCAATAACAAAGAGTGCCTTTACAACCACCGATGTTACAGGCTTAGTATGCGATTTTAAGGTGAGTACCTCGGTTGAGAACAACTCTGTTGTTATGTCAGTTATCCCCTCGGATAAGGAGATACTGTGGTATCTCTGCACTATGCCCAAGGCGCAGTACGACTACTATGTTACGGCCGAGGATGGCTACAAAATGACGGAGAGCTACTTCTATGAGTACTACTTCCAGCAGGAGATTAACACTCTTTTGCAGCAGGGCTATACCGAGCAGCAAGTTGTTGATGCACTGATACATAGTGGTGACTTGCAACTCGAGGCAAAGGGACTTCAGGAGCATACCGACTACTATATCCTTGTCGCGGGTCTTATCCTCGACGAGGAGGGTATTGTCATCTGCACCGATGTGCAGCGTAGCCAGTACAGGACCGAGGGTGCTGCGCAGTCAGCTATGACCTTCGAGATAGAGGTGTGGGACATTGGCCAGATGGAGGCCTCGTTCCGTATCACTCCATCTAATGACAAGGATAAGTACTGCGCTCTTGTTGCCCCCTGGGATGGTGTGTCGACAGCCGAGGAGCAGATGCACCGCCTTGTCGAGCAGTGGGGTGGCTGGATGGATATTATGTCGAACGATAGAGGCGTGGTTGAGCACGCGGGAACTAATGCGTTTAAGCTCCCTGCGGCCGATACCGACTACTACATTATCGCCTTTGGCTACGATGGTGGCATCACCACCGAGGCCTCTATGGCGACCTTCCGCACGCTCCCTGGTGGTAGCCTCGAGGAGGTGGAGTTTTCGATTTCGACAACGAATATCTCGCCCTACGGCTTTACCATGAATATCACCTCGTCGGACCCTACAATCTACTATGTGCCAGGTGCTTGCCTTGCGGGAGAGTATGATGAGCAGACATTTATTGGCTACGAGGAGGAGGTTTTCGACTACTACTACACTGGCTCTAAGGATTTCAACCCCAGCATCACCATCTGCGAGGTGCTCGACCAGTACTACTACAACGGAAACTGCTCGGTGCAAGTGAGTGGTCTGCAGCCCGATACCGAGATTATGGCCTACATCTTCGCCCTCGATGTGCATACGGGCAAGGTGACCAAGGCTTATACCTTCGATAACGTAGCACGCACCGATACGCTCGGTGTGGCTAACCCCACTGTTGAGCTTGTCGGTTACTTCTCGGGTGACGAGGAGGCGGGAGCCATATTTGGCGATGCCGCGGCTACTAAGGGCAAGGCTATTACCGTGGTGAAGTACAACGGCTTAGATAATGTTCGTACCCTCTTCACCACAATGGTTGAGGGTGACTGTAGCAACACCTCGCTCTACACTGATAGCGAGCTGTGGCGCATAGCCGAGGGTTATTGGAAGACGTGCAAGACGTCGTCGCCCTACACCTTCTACCTTGTCGACTGGAACGTGGAGCAGACAGCCCTTGTCTACGCTACCGACAATAGTGGCAAGGCGGGCAATATTGCACGACTCTACACTATGCCCACGGCCGAGAACAAGGGTGATATTGAGTACCTCAAGTCTCTTGTGAGTACGTTAGAATAGTTGCGATTGAGGGCGGGGAGTCCTTTGACGCCTTAACACATGAGCCAGAATGAGAATCTCTCATTCTGGCTCTATCTTTATCCGTAAATTTCCTCGATTTTTCACCCATTTTTTGGCGGAAAAACGGGGTGCGGAAAAATTCGTTTTTAGCGCGTTTGCAAACGGTTGTAAATCAGGTGAATATAAAGTAACCATAGGAAAAACTATTTGCTCGATTTTTTGGTGGGTCGTTTCAATGTGTGTAACTTTGTAGTAGAGAAAAACATAGAAAACTACGAATTTTAATAACCGCGTATTATGAAAAAGTTTTATCTCCTACTGCTCGTTCCGCTACTTGTTATGATGAGTAGCTGCCACGGTGACGAAGGTCCCAGAAAGGGTGTGATCTGGGACATCCCTTATCCCTCGGTTGGTTACGTCATATTCGATAGCGAGGGTAACAACATCCTCGAGGCAGACCCCGAGGCTATCTACGACATTGAGTTAGAGTACAAGGGTAAGACATACCGTTACGAGGAGGTAACAAGGGAGTTACCTAAGAGATCATTTGGTCTGCACGCCCACTGGTGCTATCCCTATATGTTATGTATCGGAGACTTCGAGCAGGACGAGTCTGGAAGCTACATAGTGCGCTTTAGGGACTACGAGTGGTTGGTGGAGTATGAGTACGAGTTACGTTGGAAGCACTATGAGCCCGTCAAGTATGAGCTTGTAAAGATAAATGGCGAGGTTGTAGAGAGATGCGTAGTCGATGAGTGGGATGCCTATAACGATGGAGACTTGCGAGATGTCTATGCCCGACCTCTCTACTACACCCCCACGGAGAGGGAGTACGATATAAGTTACCCTAAGGCTACGTTCGTTATTATCGACGAGAAGGGTAACAACTTCTTCAAAAAGTACCCCGAGAAGCGCCAGGAGGTGGTCATCGAGTATAATGGCGAGACATATCGCTACAATGAGGCTGTTACGCGTGAGCTGTTGCGTGAGCCTTTGGAGTTATACACTCCCGCCCTATGCCCTCACTGCATAGAGTTTGGCGACTTCGGCCACACCGACAAGGGCAGCTACGTCATTAAGTATGGCAGCCAAGAGTGGAACATAGACTTTGAGTATAAGAAACGCTGGGAGAATGGTATGCCTATAGCCAAGGGCTACTACCAGGTTGATGGCGAGTATGTTGAGCCCATCAAGATTGACGAGGTCTTAGTGGAGGGGCGTTGGGTAGACTTCTATGCTCTTCCGCTCGAGCTGGAGATGATAATATGGGATATTGCCTATCCGTCAGCATCCTATGTCGTGCTCGACGAAGAGGGTAACAACATCTTCAAGAGCGATCCCGAGTCGATGCTCGAGCTTGAGATACTCTACAACGATGTCACCTACAAGTATAACAACGAGTCGCGCGCATTGCTCCCAGAGCCATTGGCCATCACCACCGATTGGATGTATCCCTATCGCCTGACATTTGGCGACTTCGACTACAACGATAGGGGTAGCTACGTCATCAAATTCAGAGGCAAAGAGTGGCGCGTGGAGTTTGAATATACGCTCGAATGGGTGGCATATGAGCCAGTGATGAGCGCTACCCTCAAGATTGATGGCGAGGAGGTCAATCCCGAATTTATTGAGAAGTGGCACGTGGATGACTATCACGGCGATGTTGATATGTATGCGATAGCACTGCGATAACCATCGTACCATATCAAATAAAGAGAGGCTAACCCCTTAAGAGTCTGTCCAGGACTCAGGGTTAGCCTCCTTCTGCTCTATACGAGCAAACACCAATAAAAACTAAAAAGATATCTTACATTACAACGCAGTGAGTGGCTCTTGGGTATGGTAGCGCATGGTGCCACAAGGTCTACATATTTCAATTGCTATTATCTATAACATCTTTTCCCTCAAAGAACCGAAGCCCTTTATGGGGGCTTTTTTCACAGTGCAAAGATGCACCATTATTCCAAAACACACAATCGCAAAATGTTGTGATTTTGCCTCGGTCATATCCCATAATATGGGTATTTGCTCGTTACGAAAATTTTCGTTATATTTGCGTTGATTATAACGAAAATATAAATACACTGATACTCAATGACTAAAGCAAATATCACGATAGGCTCGGTGGTGTTATCGCCCGAGATGAAGTTATACGAGCTTATAGATGCGGCTCCCGTGCTATTGTCTATATTCTCGCGACTTAACATACGCCTACCATTTGGCGATATATCCATAGATGAGATGTGTCGTCGCGATGGTTACTCTACGGAGTTATTTATCGAGCTGTGTGCCATACACATAGACCCACGATACCGCCCCAACGAGGAGCAGCTAACCGAGAATATGCTCCCCGAGGTTATAGGCTACCTGCGTGCCTCGCACCGCTACTATGCCGAGCACATGTTGCCGCACACGGCACGACACCTCGAGGATATACTGAAGCACTGCGACGAACTCTCGGAGCGTGTCCTCCGCCACTTCTATAGCGACTATGTGCGCTACATCACAGCACACTTCGACGAGGAGGAGCGCGAGATATTCTCGCTACTCGATAGCTCTACGGCGAGCAGTGCCAACTTCGCTATATTCGACATGCCCCATGCCGACATCGACGACCGCTCGAACGACATAGCGTCGCTCATACTTAAGAGCCTCCCCGAGGCGGCACCCACACCGCTGCGTTGTGCCATGCTTCAGGATGTGTACGAGCTACGCGACGACCTACGCCGTCATAGCAGCATCGAGACATACCTACTGCGCCCCCTTGTAGTGAAATTCCTAAAACGAGCATAACCATGAGACGTCTATCCATAGCCATCGTTGTAGTAGCTCCCATAATTCGGGAGGGTGTGGCTACCATCATCGGTCACAACCCCAATCTACGTATTGTGGGTGCGGTGGACTCCATAGCTGAGCTTCAGGTGCTTATGCGTAGTACCGAGGTGGATGTTGTCGTGGTTGATGTCGCCTTACAGCGCGATATTGAGGCTGAAGCTGAGCTGCAAACCCTGCCCATCGTTGGCCTACAGAGCTCGCTTATAGCCCCCGCTTTGCAGCGTCGTTTCTCGCACTTAGCCACGATATACACCCCTGAGGAGGAGCTGCACCGCATGCTTATAGAGGCGGCAGACCTCCCCGCGGAGCATAACTTCGCTGAGAGCCACGAACTCTCGGAGCGTGAGCGTGATGTGCTTGTATTGGTGGCTACAGGTCTGACAAACAAGGAGATAGCCTCGAAGCTAAACATCTCGCCACATACCGTAATCTCGCACCGCAAGAACATCGTCCACAAGACGGGCATACGCTCTGTAGCGGGTCTTACGGTATATGCCGTGCTTAACAAATTCATTGATAGTGAGAAATTTCAGTGATATGAAGATCGCGGATGGTTATGGGGATTTGTTAGGTTTTTTTGATTTAAGCAGACACCTTTAGGTGTGCAAGGCAGAGCCTTGCCACAAGCCCCTCCTTTTTCAAAGGCGGGGGTTTGGGGTGGAATGTAAATATAATTTATATAATATATTGAATATTTAATAGTTGTGATTTTTAATTTTCTGCTACTTTAGTAGCATTATGGCTATGAGAACTTGTTAAGTTTACTTAAATGAGTTCTCTTAGACATGATGAAGGTGCGTAGCACCAGAAAATTAAAAACTATCGTATTAGTTATGAAAACAGAACTTTGTGCCTACTCAGTAGATGCTTGCCGCATCGCACACCGCCTTGGTGTTGACCGTGTTGAACTATGTGCCTCGCCTGCCGAGGGTGGTGTCACCCCATCTATGGCTACCATAGAGCGCGTCGCCCAGATTGAGGGATTGGGACTAAGCGTCATGATACGCCCACGTGGCGGCGACTTCCTCTACTCGGATGATGAGTTTGAGACGATGCTCCGCGACATTGCCTACGCGCGCGAGGCGGGAGCTACGGGTGTCGTCTTTGGCATACTTACGGCTGATGGCAGGGTGGACGTAGAGCGCACGCGTCAGCTTGTTGTGGCATCTGAGGGTATGGAGACAACCTTCCACCGCGCTGTGGACATGACCGAGGATTACGAGGCGGCCGTTGAGGCGATAATCGCAGCGGGATGCACGCGCATACTCACCTCGGGAAGCTACGATAAGGCGATAGATGGCATTGCGAACATACGCCGCGCTGTGGAGATAGCACGTGGACGTATCGAGATAATGGCGGGTAGTGGCGTCGTGGCGGCTAATGCTGCGGAGCTTGCTGCCGTAGGTGTCGACGCGCTACACTTCAGTGCTAAGTGCATGGTGGCGGGAGCTATGGAGTATCGTAACCCTCGTATTTCGATGGGTGGCTCGGCTGCGGTAGATGAGTATGCACTGCGCACGGTGGATGAGAACGAAGTACGCGAGATATTAAACATTATAAAACATTAATCGAGATGGAAAGAAGTATGAGACTACTAACCTTTTTCGCGGCAGCGGCACTTATGGTCTTTGCCGTGGGTTGTGGCACGCAGCCCAAGGCCGACGAAGGCTACAACCCCGATAACGACGAGGCATTGCAGGAGGCTATAGCCAACTCGGCACGTGGCGAGGAGCTACGCAAGCTCATTAACGAGACCCCTGCAGAGGAGCAGCGCGACATGGCATACCTTATTATCAACATGCCTGAGCACGACCGCGAGGCTATGGACCTCGAGCTACTCAAGGAGAATGTTACCTATGCTAACATAGCACGTGAGAAGTATGCGTGGGCGCAGGCGTTACCCGAGGAGGTATATCAGTGTGATGTGTTGCCCTATGCTGTTGTGGATGAGGTACGCGACTCGTGGCGTAAGGAGCTCTACGAGATGTTCTCACCCGCGGTAGATACCTGCGCAACGATGTATGACGCTATCTGCGCTGTGAATGCCAACATTCCCCGCCTTACGGGTGTGGACTACAACACTAAGCGCGAAAAGACCAACCAGAGCCCTCGCGAGTCGATGCGTCAGGGCATGGCATCGTGCACAGGCCTCTCAATCCTCTTGGTGGATGCCTACCGCTCGGTGGGTATTCCAGCGCGTTTTGTGGGCACAGCATCATGGCACGACAACCGCGGTAATCACAGCTGGACAGAGGTATGGTTGGATGGCGAGTGGCGCGTGACGGAGTACTACTTCCCCTCGCAGCTTGACCACCTATGGTTTATGCCCGATGCTTCGAAGTCAAAGATTGGTGATCGCACCTACGCCATCTATGCAACTCGCTTTGCAGGCGCAGACGACTGGTTCCCAATGGTTTGGGCTGATGAGTCGGATGACTGTCCCATCGATGCACTGCCCAAGTGGGTGGGTGCCGAGAATGTTACAGCACACTACCAGGCGCTTGCCTACGACCAGTATACACGTCACCTTGAGGCGGGCACGCACACCTTCCTACGCATCGCTGGATATAAGGAGCGTGGAAAGACCGAGCATTCGGATGACCGTGTGGCTATGGGTGTAGATGTATTCCGTGGCACGGAGCAGATGGGTGGCGGTCTCACGGCAGGAGAGCTTCGCGACATGAACGACTTCTTCTCGGTGCTTCTACCCAAGAATACGGAGTATGAGCTACGCTACTATAACGCTGTGGGTGAGCTTCAGATCCAGCGCGTAGAGCTCGGCGAGGAACCTATTACGATAAACATCTTCCTCGAGTAGAGAGAGTATATACTCTATATGATGAAGGGGTTGACTAAAAAGTCATTTTATCTTCTGGATAATTCGATATTTGAAATCGTTCTCAGATAGGGATACGAATAAAATTATCAGCAGAAACTAAAATCTTGACTTTTTAGTCAGCCTCTTCACACTTTTATTCAACAATTTACATATTTGCGACTAAAGATCTACTACAAATTTGGATTTGGACCATATTTGTTAGAATTGGGTTCACTCTCTTGACAGCACAGAACAATGAGCCAGATGAAACCTACCAATGGAATAAAAGAGATAAGGTACCACCATCCGCTCTTGCCGATATCATGAAGACGACGTACTGCTACCGCAATTGAAGGCAACAGACCGACAAACACCCATAGCCAACTAACTAATGGAATAATAGACATAATAAAATTAAACAGTACCCAGAACCAATACTCCGAGCGGTTAGCTCTACCTTCAAACGTTGCGTACTTTCTAAAACATGACGAGATAGCACTACCAAAAGAGTTGACACTGCCCTCTGCCTCTTTAGACCTCTGAACACTCTTGAGTGCAGTACCGCATTGAACACAAATAATGGCATTTACATCTGGTTGCGCACCACACTTTGCACAATAGCGATTTCCGCTTCCCGCCAATACACCACAGCTCAGACACACGCTGGCATCGGGCTTTAACTCAGCCCCGCAGTTTCTACAATACATAAAATTGAATTAGTTTTATTTATGCCAGCACCTAAACACAAATTAATCATAATAAAGAAAGCGTGGTGCTGAAGTCAAATCTATATAGCTGAGGTCGTAGGAAACCTTAAAGATAGATAGGCAACAGACCACGCCGAACCCATAGGGCACAGCGCGGCAAGCATTCGCATACTCTCTCTTTAGTCTTAGAATTTCCTACGTTCCAGCTACGAGAATAGGCTACACTTTCCGTGTTATTAAATATGTATTACAAAGTTAATATATTTTTCCGTAAACGACAAAACTATAAGTTAGTTTTTTGTCTTTATTAAACAGCTAATAACAAATTAGGTAGACTAAAAAGTAAATTTGAAGTGACCCCAAAAGTTTAGTTAAAAAACTTTTAGGATCACTTCATTTTTTGATCAGCATCCAATATTAATGTCGATAAGTGCCACTTATGGTACCGGGTCGTAGCCCGAGCCTCCCCATGGATTGCAACGTAGGATGCGCCAGATGGCTAATAGCAGCCCCTTTATCGGTCCATGCTTGCGTAGTGCCTCGATGGCATACTGCGAACATGTTGGCGTAAAGCGACAGCAGGCGGGCTTCAAGGGTGAGATACACACCTGATAGAAGCGCACCAGAGCGATAAACGGCCATGAGGCTATACGTCTACATGTGCCCCACAACCTCTGCCAAAATCCTGCGGACTGCATGTTCTATGGTTTTATAGGGTAGGATATCCTTTGTGGAGTAGACAAAGGCGATGTCTAACGACTTGCCACTACTGCTTGCCGCCTCGTGTAGCGTCTCCTTATTTAGGCGATAAGCCTCCTTTGTGTGGCGGCGTAGGGTGTTACGCTTATTTGCGCGCTTATGATAGCGCTTAGGTACCGAGAAGAGTACCTCGATGCTGGGCGTGGTGCTATCCTCCGTAATGGTCATATAGCGAAAGGGGTATACAAAACCCGATGCGCCATCCTTAAAGAGACGACGCACCGCCGTGAGCGACTTCAAACGCTCCGACTTAGGTAGTGTATAATCCTTATTCATTGGCTGTTATGCCTTCTTAGGAGCGCGTGTACGCGTCTTCTTCTGTAGCTTGGTCTGCTGCTGGCGAATGAACTCCTCCTTCTCTGCATTCTCCTTAACCTCGGCATCCTCAATCTCGAGACCTTCGGCCATCTTACGGCAGTAGATGTCGAGAGCCTTCACCATAGATGGAGCCTCGGGCGAGGGGGCTGAGGCCTTAACCTTGAGGCCTGCCTCCTTGGCTGCGCGGAGCGTAGCCTCGCCAAAGGTAGCAACAACGGGGAGCTTATCCAAAGGGAAGTTCTCGGTGAGTGCCTTCACGTCGTTGGGCGAGTAGAGAGCGATAATGTCGTAGTCCATAGGCGTAAGCTCCGACATGTCGGCAGCTACGGTGCGCGCAAAGACTACGGGTGACACCTTGAGCTTCAGCTTCGAGAGGGTCTCGGGCAACTCTGCCTTGAAGGGCTCGGTGAGGGCGAGCATAAACTTCTCGTCCTTATGCTTTACAATAAGCTCCACTAACGAGTTGAACGTGCCATCGGCGAACGATATCTTACGCTTGCGGTAGATGATATACTTCTGCAAGTAGAGGGCTACAGCCTCAGTGTTGCATATATACTTCATGGTCTCGGGCACGGTGATACGCGCCTCCTCGCAGATGCGGAAGAAGCTATCGATGGTTGTACGAGACGAGAATATCATCGTTGTGTGGTCGAGAATCTCGGTGCGCTGTGCGCGGAACTCTTTGAGCGATACGCCAACTACGCGGATAAGTGGCTTGTAATCTACGTTGAGCTCATTTTTTGCAGAAAACTCAAAAAAAGGCGACTTCTCTATAACTGCAGGACGTGGCTGCGACACTAAAATCTTACTTACTTTCACCCTTTATTATATTTTATTACATTATAATCTCATTCAACTTTGCAATGCATTACATGATTGCATGTTACATATATTTGAGTATAGCCTGCTGAAAATCAGCTAAATAGCATATCTTTATATATTTACTTGCTCGGCTATTAACTTAATAATGAAGCTTGTAGGGAGCAAAATTGCGGTGCAAAGGTACAAAATCCAATAGAAAATCGAAATTTTTTTTCCAATAAAGAATACAAAAGTATCTTTTATGTATAGTAGTAATAGCACACAGACAGAGATGCTTAGCGTAATTCCCCATCCTATGCCTGTGCCAACGGCAGTGAGGAGCCAGATGGCAGCGATGGGGTAGAGTACCACGACCATACGTACGAAGTTGGTGTAGCCGATGTGTGCCATCACGGCGAGGCTATCGCTGTTAATGACACTGCCCACCAGCTTGTGTAGTGCGAAGTTCCACGCAACGATGCCAAGAAGTGCTGCTACAGCTATTAGTGGCGCCCACGTGTACATCGTCTCGCTTATGTGGTATGCAGCCAACGGCCCTGGTGTAACCATCTCCACGATGCGAATGATGGAGAGTGCCACGACCATCAATCCTAAGAGCGCGGCCGAGAGCTTGAAGCGCTGCAATGGTAGCTCGCCACCCTCAAAGGCCATGCGCCGGTCGCTGTTGGTCTTAAATACATCGCTCCATATCGAGCGCATAAAGCCCCAGGAGCGAACGATGATGGCCAGGTAGGCAACAAGCGTGATGAGCACCATCGACTGAAACAGCATGGTGTCGGTGAGTGACTCATTGAAGGTTGTGTAGCTGCCACCCGTGCCAAGCTCGGAGTATGTGCCAAACATCTCCTCGGAGGTCACCTCGCGGTAGCCACCCTCGGAGGTCACCTCACCTGTGTGCAGCGCCGAATTTCTGCCAAAGAGTCGTTGAGGCTTAACCACATGATAGCCGCTCTCCTTTAGGTATGTAAGTTCCGTGCTACTCATCTCCCTCGCGGCGTTTAAGTGTTATACGTATGGTTGTGCCCTTGCCAATCTCGGAGCGAACAACGGCAATCTTTCCTCGGTGGTACTCCTCAATAATGCGACGCGAGAGTGAGAGACCTAAGCCCCAGCCACGTGTCTTGGTGGTATATCCTGGCTCGAAGATGCGGTTCCAGCTACTCTTAGCAATACCCTTACCCGTGTCGCTGACCTCCACTATTACGTCGTTGCCACTCTCGCCTACAACAACGTCGATGTTGCCATGGCCCTGCAATGCGTCTAACGAGTTCTTCATAAGGTTCTCCACGACCCACTCAAATAGTGCCGAGTTCATCGACACGCGTATTGGTGCCATGGCGAGGCCGTTGTAGTTGAGTGTAACGTTGCGCGGGATGCGGCGACGGAAGTACATGACCGTGTCGCCCACAACCTCGTTGATATTTGTGGGTGTTAGCTGTGTCTCGGAGCCAATCTTCGAGAAACGGTCCACAATCTTCATTAGGTGAGCTAAGTCCTTCGACATCTCATCCACGGCCATCTGGTCCACCTGTTGCGTGCGCAGATACTCCACCCAACCCAGTAGCGACGAGGTGGGCGTGCCGAGCTGGTGTGCTGTCTCCTTGGCTAAGCCTACCCATACGCGGTTCTGCTCGTTCTGCTTTGTTGAGGAGAAGGCTATATAGGCGAAGATGGCAAAGATAAGGATGATGACAAGCTGCACGTATGGGAAGAAGACGAGTGCCTCGCTATGAGCACTCGACACCAACTTCGAGTAGTCCGTCGTGCCGTAGTATATGGTGAACGTGGTTTTGTGCATTATGCCATGAGGTACTGAGATGGGCTTATTAGCCTCGCTCATCGCCATAATCTCGTGGCGTAGCTGCTCAGGGTCGGAGATAACCTCTGTGGGGAGATTTGTAACAAGCACGTTGAGGCGCTCGTCGGCGATGATAAGTGGCACGTTGGTATGCTCGGCGAGCTTATCCAATAGCTCGGGGTTATACACCATCTGGCCTCCGATGTTTGTCGAGCGGAGTATATCCTCCCACATGCTCACGGCATTACGCTCAGCCTCGCGTAGCTGCTCCACAGCATTCTCATCCTCATGTTTCATCTCCACCGACACGGTCCAAGTGTAGTATATCGAGAGTGCAGCAAGCACCAGGCCGAGGACTATGACGATAGTTCGGCGACGCGACGTAAAGAGAGCTGTAGATATGTTTATGCGTGGCAGTTTCATAGACGGCTATCGAGTAGCTACGATTTGGGGTTAGTGCATCTCGAGGTCCTGCTCGCGTAGTATGCGGTTATACTCCTCGCTATTTAGCAGTAGTTCAACAGCTTGGTCGATGAGGTCGTCGTGTACCATGGTGTACTCCACCACGCCTTCGCTGTAGGCATGACGCAGAACGATGGCGGCGGTGAGTGCCTCCATAATCTGCTCGCGGTAGTTCTGCATGTTCGACATCTTGTCGTCCTTCACCAACTTCTTAAGTGCCTCCACGGCCTTGTCGAGCGAGGCGTTGTAGCGGTCGTTCTTCACGGCTTTCTCCAACTCAGTGAGTGCTCGGCGTGTCTCCGATTCGTAGGGGACATCGCGCTCCTCAATAAAGCGGCAGAAATCGGCATAGTCTTCATCCGTGAGGCTGAAGGTGCGGATGTCTATCTCCTCGTCATGGTGGCGGCGCATGTACTCATCGGCCCAGTCCTCCATATAGCCCATGCTGTATAGCGTGAGTGCAAAACGACTTACATACTCAACATCTACCTTGACATCGGGGACAATGCCTCCGCCGTCGTATACCTTACGGCCTCCGGCTGTGCGGAACTCCGTGATAAGTGAGTCGGGCACTATGGTAACCTCGCCACCACTCTTAAGTGATGAGTAGTTGCGCGACTGTATGCAACGTCCCGAGGGGATATAATACTTTGCTGTGGTGTACTTCAGGTAGCTGTTGTAACCGACATGGCGCGTGCCCTGCACGAGGCCTTTGCCGTAGGTGCGCTGTCCCATGATAACCGCGCGATCGGTATCTTGCAGCGCTCCTGCCAAAATCTCTGATGCAGAGGCCGATGAGCCATTTACTAATACGACAATGGGTACATCGGGTGCTAATGGCTCATGCTCCGTGGCAAAGTGACGCAGCGACGATGAGTCGCGACCCATAATCGACACAATGCGCTCGCCGCGGGGCAGAAAGAGCGAGGCGATGTTTACTGCCTCCTGCATAACGCCACCACCATTAGAGCGGTAGTCGAGGATGATGCCGCGGAGTGAATCTGTGGCCATAATACGCTCCAAGGCGCTACGTATCTCGTTGTAGCTGCCGTCGATGAAGTCGTTGTGCTGGATGTAGGCGATGCCATCACGCACAAAGCCTGCATACCCAACACTGGGGATAGATATGCGGCGGCGTGTAAGGTGTATGGTGTCGATGCTCTTGTCGTAGTTGCGCTCAACAACCACGTCAACAGCGGTGCCTGGCTCACCGCGCAGAAGCGAACTTATGTCACCCACAGGGCGACCCCTCATATCCTCACCGCCGATGCTGAGAATCTTATCGCCAATCTCGATGCCGGCCTCGTCCGAAGGAGAACCCTTGTAGGGCTGAGCAAAGAGCACATAGTCTCCCTGCTTGCGGATAAGCGAACCAACACCGGCATAGCGGCCTGTGGTCATCATCTCGAAGTCGCTCATCTCCTTCTCGGAGTAGTAGTCCGAATAGGGGTCGGTCACTAAAATCAATCCTGCTGCGGCAGCCTCGAGAAGCTCTGGGGCATTAATGTCGTCGACATAACCACTCTCCAACTCGCGCATGATGTTGGTGACAATCTCCATCGACTGGCTTAGCTCCAGGTCACGCTGTTGACGCTCGGTAGATTGTGCCGAGGCTCCACTCACACAAAGGAGTGTGGCAAGAGCCACTATCCCCAATGCTCGTATGTTTATACTCATCGTGTTACTCATGCTTAATCCTTTGCTTACTCTTTATCCTCTTCGTGGCGGCTGTTATACATGTATGTCTGCAACTGATATACCACACGTGCCACCGTGCGACGCAAACCCTTGAGCTCGATGCCACCATTGACGGCGCTCACCTCAATCTTGTCCTCGAACATAAGTGTGATGCGGCGTAAGATGTTCTCTGCCTGGTATATCTTGACATTGCCACGATCCTCCTTAAGTTTGAAGCCGTAGAGGTTCATAGCGTTGTTGATACGTATCATGTCGTGCTCGAAGCTGCATCCATCCACACGCTTGCGCATAAATCCAAAGAGCGGGTAGAAGAGGGCAAGTAGCACAAAGGCACCGATAAGCATCCTTCCATCTTCCGTTGCCATACGCAGTTGCAGTATGTCCCACACGTCGTAGTCTGCGGCATTTGGACTCGATGACATCATTAGATTCGCCCACTCTATTGCTATGTATAAAACGCAGATAAACAGCAGATATTTCACCACTCTGATAATATAAATGATACTCTTATTCATCTCACTACTTTAGGTTTATGCGTTCATTGTTTTTATCGCTTCGGCTACCTCCTCCATCAGCCAGCGGGGTGTTGATGTGGCACCACAGATGCCCACGCGTTCAGCGCCCTCGAGCCACTTGGGGTCGATTTCGATGCTCTCCTCCACGTTGTAGCTACGTTCGTTAGCATTGCGGCACACTTCGTAGAGTACTCTGCCGTTGGACGACTTGCGACCACATACGAAGATTACCACGTCGACACTACGTGAGAAGTCGGCAAGCAGAGCCTCGCGACCAGCCACACGGCGACAGATGGTGTCGTCAATGGTCACCGATACCTCGCCCGCACGGCTCTTGATAATCTCAGCGAGGTGGTTGAACAGGGCTATGCTCTGCGTTGTTTGCGAGAGGAAGTATATCGGGCGGTTGAAGTCGACAAGCGAGAGGTCGTTCTCGTTCTCTATGACCACCACGTCGTCGTCGGCTTGACCCGTGAGGCCAATCACCTCGGCATGACCACGCTTGCCCAAGAGCACAACGCTGCCACCCACCTCCTGCATCTTGTCGTAAGCTTCGCGTAGGCGGCGCTGCAGGCGTGCCACAACGGGACATGTAGCGTCAATAATGATTATGCCCATCTCCTCGGCCTTGCGGTAGGTGTGTGGCGGCTCACCATGTGCGCGTATGAGCAGAGTCCTACCACTGAGTTGCGACATGTCGTCGTGCGACACTGTGTGTAGCCCGAGCTTCTCAAGGCGCTGCACCTCAACACGGTTGTGGACAATGTCGCCTAACGAGTATACCTCGCCTATGCGCTCTAAGGCACTCTCAGCCTCGCCAATGGCTCTAACTACGCCGAAGCAGAAGCCCGAATTATCGTCAATAATTACCTCCATCACCCCCCCCTGTTTATAAGTCCATTACGCGTGCAAACTCCTTGTCGAACCACTCCATCTGCTCCGCGACACTCATGTGTGAATTATCCAGCACGATGGCGTCGTCTGCCTTGCGTAGGGGTGATATGGCGCGAGACATATCTGCCTTATCGCGCGAAACCACGTTCTCGTATATCTCCTCGAGGGTTACGTTGTCGCCCTTGGCTGTTAGCTCCTTATAGCGGCGCTCGGCACGCACCATGGGGTCTGCCGTCATATATATCTTAAGCTCCGCCTCGGGGAATACCACTGTGCCAATGTCGCGGCCATCCATCACCACGCCACGCTTGCGGCCCATCTCCTGCTGCATGGCGACAAGCTTCTGTCGCACCGCACCAATGGAGCTCACGGCGCTCACGCAGTTGCTCACCTCGATGGTGCGTATCTTCGACTCCACAAGGTCGCCATTGACGTAGATGTCTGAGGCTCCGCGCTTGGGGTTGAAGCGGAAGTTGATATCTATGTCGCTGAGCATAGCCTCGATGCGCTCTTCGTCGGCAATGCCCGATGGTATGGCTCCATGCTCCAAGGCGTAGAGCGTAACGGCACGATACATGGCGCCAGTGTCGATAAATATATAGCCTAAGCGGGCTGCGATAGCCTTCGCAAAGGTGCTCTTGCCGCATGACGAGTGACCGTCGATGGCGATGATAATCTTTCGGTTATTACTCATATCTTACGTAACTTTGAGTATCTCTATAGTTTGATGATTACGGAAACAAAGGTGTAGATGCCGAGGATGATGATAATGACGCCTGCAATGCGGTTAATCATCACAAGATGTCGAGGCCTAAAGTCGCGGCGGAAGAGGTTGATGAGCGACGTGAGTCCTAACCACCACGCCATGGCTCCAAGCAGGAATCCGGCAAGGATGAGTGAGTTGCGCATGATGTCGGGGATGGCCTCTTTTGCTCGCTGTTCTGCCTCGGCCCTCTCTTGTTCTATCCTCTCCTCTTCGCGCTCTTGCTGTATCTCTTTCCAGGCTTTGTCCACGCCCGAAAAGTCTGTAGTAGGTGCATTGTCGTTGGTTACGGTCTCCTGCACCATCTCCGTCTTAGCATCGTCGTTATAGATGATTGGCAAGGGGTTAGATAGCTCTACGTTGAACATGGTGAAGAATGCCAAGATGTAGGGGATGACTATGGCGAAGTTAGCAAGCGTAAAGCCAAACATCGAGCCGAAATCCTTCCATAGGGCAGTCTTGCCAGCGCGGTTCTTACGCACCTGTGGCACAGGATTTTTGAAGAAGATGAATATGCCGACGATGATGACAAAGGTGCCTCCCGAGAGCATGATGACGGTGTTGTATGCGTCGATGTAATCCTTTAGTAGGGCATATAGCGAAAATGCAAGGATGGCCATGAGTGTGTCGGCTGTGGCTACACCAAGACCCGAGAATATGCCCGAGAGGTAGCCTCTACTTAGTGTACGCTGTATGCACAACACTGCCACGGGACCCACTGTAACAGATGATGCTAAGCCCACACATAGACCACTGACAAGTATTTGTAGAATTTCTAAAATCATACTCTGTGCTCACGAAATACCATTGACTCTCCTGTTGCCCCATCCATTTTTTTTGACTTCAAAATTAGCCGAGGCAAAACTTCGTGCAAAGATACAACTTTTTGCTGAAACTAAGGTATCTTTCCCCAATAAATTGCTACATACATAACCCTTTGGGTTAACCTCCACATAGCATGCCACTAAACAATAAGCTCGGATGAGAGGTCTCACCCGAGCTTAGTTTGTTGTTTTTTGCCCGATGGGTTAAGCATTACCCTTGTTACCAAATGGGTTTAGGATGGGCTTAGAGGGGATGTTGATTTTACCCACGTTACTCTCATAGCGGTTGATGTTCTCCTGCAACGACAGAAGCAGGCGCTTAGCATGCTCTGGGGTGAGTACCACACGGCTCTTAACACGTGCCTTGGGCAGGCCTGGAAGCATGGTGGCAAAGTCGATGATAAACTCCGAAGTAGAGTGCGCTATAATAGCCAAATTACAGTAGTTACCCTGAGCTACCTGCTCGTCGAGCTGTATCTCTATACCCTGCTTATTATTCTCATTCATAGTGCTATAGATGTTTAATTGTTACAAACTTAGCCGTAAAGGTACAAAAAAAATTTCAATCAGCCAATTTTGGCCATAATACTAATGTTTTGTGGTTAAAAATATGAGTAAATCCCCATGTTTTGGGAAGCGCTGCGGGTCATTTTCCCAAAATTATGTGATTGTGTAGAATCCTACGTTGCCATACCTTTGCACCAGTGAAATAAACTCAATAAGAAGAGCCAGTGATAAAGTTTTGTAAGATGTTAAAATACCTTATATATATTGTCGCGATTGTTGTTGGTGTTGAGGCCTTTGCAACAGAACCACCCGCAAAAAATATACATGGTACGGTTACCGATCAGAGTGGTAATGCTCTGCCCTACGTTACCATATTTGTTGATGGAACAACCATAGGAACTACAACTGATGCCAATGGCCGCTATACGCTTGATATCCGCGGCGCGCGGCAGGTGGTCACGGCTCGTATGCTTGGCTACGCTGACCAGGTCGTAGAGGTAGACATCAATAATGGTACCACGGTGGACTTCGCTCTCGAGGAGTCATCAACCGCTATCGATGCCGTTGTGGTCGAGGCCTCGGGTGTAGGCTCGCTGCGTCGCTCGGCATTTAATGCCGTGGCGGTAGATATGCATCCGATGAGGAATAGCTCGAAAAACATCTCTGATGCGCTATCGCAGGCTCCAGGCATAAAGCTACGTGAGTCGGGAGGCGTGGGCTCGGATATGTCGCTAATGGTCGATGGCTTCTCGGGTAAGCACGTCAAAATATTTATCGACGGCGTGCCACAGGAGGGCGTGGGTAGCGCCTTCTCGCTCAACAACATCCCCGCAGGTTATGCCGACCGCGTTGAGGTATATCGTGGTGTTGTGCCCGTAGGCTTCGGTGCCGATGCCTTGGGTGGTGTGGTCAACATAGTAACCAACCGCTCGCACCGCCGTTGGTGGGCGGATGCCTCATACTCATTTGGCTCGTTCAATACGCATCGCTCCTCGGTAAATGGTGGGCAGACCCTCGACAATGGATTTACGTGGGAGCTCTATGCCTTTCAGAACTACTCCGACAACAACTACAAAGTAGATGCTCTGGTTGAGGACTTCGAGACGGGGCGTATCGACCGTAAGAGCCTCGAGCGCGTGGAGCGCTTCCACGACACCTACCACAACGAGAGCGTCGTGGCGAAGGTGGGCGTGGTGCATAAGAGGTGGGCAGATAGGCTTATCTTCACGATGAACTACTCGCAGATGTATAAAGAGATACAAACGGGTGTGCGTCAGGAGATTGTCTATGGCGACAAGCTGCGCCGTGGCAACTCACTTATGCCCTCGGTGGAGTATCTTAAGCGCAACCTCGGCGTTGAGGGTTTAGACCTTACGCTCACGGCAAACTACAATCACAACACCACCTATAACATCGACACGGCGCAGTATAAATACAACTGGCGTGGCGAGACCAAGCGCCTCAACTCGCCTGGCGAGCAATCTTTTCAGCATACGCGCTCGAAGAATCGCAACTGGAACGCCACGGCTACGCTCAACTACCGACTTGGTGATGCCCACACCTTCACTCTAAACCATGTCTTTACCCACTTCCGTCGCTCGAACACCTCACTACTTACGAAGGAGGCATCGACAGATGCCATCGACAAGCTCACGATGAAGAATATCACGGGCGCACAGTATCGTGTGAGCACCTCGCAGAGGTGGAATGCCTCGCTCTTTGCCAAGTACTACGCCATAGATGTGAGTGGCCCCATCGCTACGGACAGCAACCAGACGCAGTTCGTTGCCACCGAGCGCCACGAGGATGCTTTCGGTTATGGTGCTGCGGGCACCTACTTCATAATCCCCGCGCTACAGGCGAAGCTATCCTACGAGAGGGCCTACCGTCTGCCGACCATCGAGGAGATGTTTGGCGACGAGGATCTCGAGATGGGTGACATTGGCATACGCCCCGAGAGTAGCCATAACCTCAACTTTAACCTCAGCTACTCAGGTAATTACGGTGTTGACAAGGAACATAGCCTCTACCTTGAAGGTGGCCTTATCTGGCGCAGTACGGACGACTACATCCAACGAAACATTGTCGATATGAGTGGAGGCAAGGCTGCAGCGAGCTACATCAACTATGGCCGTGTGAGCACCTGGGGCGTGAACCTCACGGCACGCTACGCCTTTAAGCGTTGGCTGGCCGTAGGTGGTAACTTCACCTATATGGACGTGAGGGATAATATGCCCACCGCTATAGGCTCCTCGATGCCCAACCTCGGCTATCGTGACCGTATGCCAAACATCCCATACCTCTTTGCCGATAGCTACGTCACGTTCTCGTGGCACGACTGCGGCTGGCGTGGTAACACCTTGACACTCAGCTACGATAACCAGTATATGCACCGATTCTACTACTACTCGTCGCGCATAGGCTCGAACAAGGACGACTATATGGTTCCCGACCAGTTTGCGCACAACCTATCGCTCGGCTATAGCATCAAGAATGGTCGCTACAACATATCTGTCGAGTGTCGCAACTTCACCAACGAGCGCCTCTACGACAATTTTAGCTTGCAGAAGGCGGGTCGTGCATTCTATGCCAAGTTTCGTGTAGCCTTCGGTGGCAGATAGACGATAATATGTTAATCTAAAATAAATTTAAAATATGGTAACGATGAAAAGAAAGATCCTAAACAAGTTGGCGGTTGTGGCACTCGCGACCGCAACAATGGTAGCCTTTGCTGCTTGCGAGGCGGAGAATACAAACACCCCCTCGGGTGGTGGCGACACAGCTACGGAGCGACCCTATGTGCTCGCAACGCAGGGCACATTCACGGGCACCACAACCAACGCACTGGTGACAGCCTCATCGCTCGATGGTGGCACGGTGGGCATGACCAACGGCCTTGTAAACGATGGCGCCTCATTCTGGGTATTTTACGAGGATAAGTATCTCTATGGCCTTACCTATAATCAGGGTAATGCCGGCACCACGCGCTCTTACGTGATGAACGCCGACTACATGCTTGAGGCGCGCCCCGCGGAGTATGCCGTGCGCCGCTTCACCACTTATGGCATCTACGACAAGTATATCATGACCTTCTCTACGGGCGATGGCCCTGCGGAGTGGGCCGATGCTAACGGCTACATTCCCAAGTCGTTCCTTGTATCCTACCTCGACGTTGCTAACGAGACCTACACCACGAATAACACCCTCGAGGAGCACTTCCTTTCGGAGAACTTCTTGGGTAATGGCGAGTTCGTTACGCTGGCAGGCATCCAAGAGGTAGATGGCAAGATATTCTCGGCAGCAGTGCCTATGGGACTTAGCCAGTATGGCGTAAAGGCCGAAGGTGGCAAGTGGGTCAAGGAGGGCAACGAAGACCTTGTAAAGACAGAGGCAGGTGGCTCGGGCTCAGGCTCTTATAAGGAGGGTGAGTTGCAGTGGACGCAGTACCCCGATGAGTGCTGGGTGGCAATCTTCGACGACGAGACCCTTGCCACTAAGAAACTCATCCGCACCGACAAGATTAGCTACGCATGCGGCCGTAATAAGTCGCAGTACTATCAGATGATTTGGTCGGCAGAGGGTGGCGACATCTACGTCTTTTCGCCATCGTACGCCAAGACAATGGCCGATGAGCGTCAGCAGACAACGCTCCCCGCGGGTGTAGTTCGCATCAAGGCGGGTAGCGAGGAGTTCGACCCTAACTACTACGTAAATATCGAGGCCTTGGCCGACGGCTGCGCCTTCCTGCGCACCTGGCCTGTGGGTGGCAGTAAGTTCCTTATGCTTATGTACGATAGCCCGCTCACGCCCGCAAAGACGATGACGGCAAACCGCCTGGCAATCTTCGATGCCGAGGCTGCTACGCTAACTCCCGTTACGGGCCTCCCCGCGGCGGATACTATCTCGGGCTTCGGCAATGCCCCCTATTCGGAGGGTGGTAAGTGCTATATCGCTGTGACAGTGACCGATGGCTACCCCGCAGTATATGCCATCGACACCGCTTCGGGCGTAGCAACCAAGGGACTCACGGTTGAGGCTACGCAGATTGGCGGCATAGGTCGTTTGACACCCGCGATATAAATCATAAAATATGGGTGATACGACAATTTTTTATTAACTTTGCCGTATCACCCCTACATAATAGGCACGATGAGAAAGATATTCAAACAATTACATATATGGCTATCTATACCTCTGGGTGTGGTTATAGCCATTACCTGCTTCTCGGGAGCTATGCTCATCTTCGAGAAGGAGATTACGCGCATGGTGCAGAGCGACTACTACTACGTAGAGGAGGTCAAGGGCGAGCCCCTGCCACTCGATGAGCTTATTGCTCGGGTGGAGCCAACACTCGAGGATGGACGTCGCATCACGGGTGTCACAATCACGGACGATCCAGAGCGTAGCTATCAGGTGAACCTGAATGAGCCGAAGCGTGCCGCAGTGTTTGTCGACCAGTACACCGGCGAGGTGCTTGGCGAGCCTGGACGCCTGGAGTTCTTCCAGGATATGTTCCGTCTGCACCGCTGGCTTATGGATGAGCGCCCCGAGGATGAAGGGGCTGTGTTCTGGGGCAAGATGATTGTGGGCACAAGCACACTGCTGATGGTCATCATCATACTTACGGGCATTGTCCTTTGGTGGCCCAAGACCCTTAAGGCGCTGAAGCACCGCTCGAAGATAGCCCTGCGTAAGGGCTGGCACCGCTTCTGGTACGACCTGCACGTTGCGGGTGGCATCTACGCCACACTACTTCTGCTGGCTATGGCACTCACGGGTCTTACCTGGTCGTTCGAGTGGTATAACAAGGGCTTTTATAAGGCCTTAGGTGTTGATACAGAGGAGAGTGGTGGAGGTCATAGCTCGGATAAGAGTGGTGGCAAGAGTAGGAGTAGTGCTAAGGGTAGCACGGATAACCCATACCTCCACTGGTCGGATGTCGCAAAGGAGGTTGAGAGCCGCCATGGTGAGTTTGCCGAGATGACAATCTCGAAGGGCGAGGTTAAGGTTAAGAACCACGACTATGGCAACCAGCGTGCGAAGGATACCTACAAATTTGATGGCGCTACGGGCGAGATTCTCGCCGTGGAGCTCTATGCCGATAAGGAGTATGATAGCAAGGTAAAGGGCTGGGTATACTCTGTGCATGTGGGTAGCTGGGGAGGCATCGTAACACGCATCATGTGGTTCCTTGCCGCGATGCTCGGAGCAACGCTGCCACTTACGGGTTACTACTTATGGATTCGTCGTAAGTTCTTCAAAAAGAGCGATAAAGCGCAGCCCAAAGAGGGCGCATAGCCTATAGTTATAAGAATAAAATTTGGTGGATTCCAATTTTATTCCTATATTTGCGGTAGTGTTCATTACGAACAATAAACTTTATAACGGAAATCACTGAGGTCCCACGTTTGTGGGAGTGCCTCGTTGTTTCCGTTATTTTATTTATTGTTTTTAGTTATGAGTAACACGATTAACACATCAAACTACGAGCTTGTAGCCTCGTATCGCGACAACCGCTTTCGCGCCACCACCGAGATTATCGACTTTATGGTTGGCCACTACGACCGTGCCATTCACCACGCCTACTGCTGTGGCGATAGGGTATATGCGGCACATGTTGCCTCTATTGCTGCCGAGCGTAAGGCCGAGGTGCTGTTGATGTGTGGCTACTGGCACGATGTTGCCGAGGCCTACCGCGATGCTGCGTGGTATGCCATGAGTGGTAATATTGTGCGCGATGGTAAGCGCCCCATCTATGCACGCATACTTACGGAGCGCGCTGTGGAGTATATCTCCATAGCGCGTGCCATGGAGCCCGATTGCGAGTGAGCCTTAGCGCTCACTATTAAGCAGTTGGCGTTTGCGCTCAAGCTCATCGCCATCGCGTCTGCCGTTGTAGCCGCACAGCGAGCCGTCGGCAGCTATCACGCGGTGACAGGGCACATCGGGAGCATAGGGGTTGCGTTTGAGTGCCTGGCCCACAGCCTGAGCACTGCGACAACCTATGCGTCGCGCTAATTCGCCATAGGTTATGGTCTCGCCCGCGGGTACCTCCAAGAGCGCAAGGTATACTCTACGCTGAAAGGGAGTGATAGTGGTTGAGGTCAATACCTTATCTCGTATATCGCCCATAATCAGTCTATTACCTCTATATAAAAACTTACGGGGCGGAAGCCGTCGTTGCACGATAGCATTGCCGAGTGGGGATTTTTCATCCAGCCGTCGAAGAAGTTGCCGCCACCCTCAGTAAGCTCCCTAACAAAGGGGTAGAGTGTCTCCCATGCGCTGTCGCACATACCCTCGGGCTTGGTGCAATCCTCGACGATGAACGTCTGCCCGAGGCGCATATCGCAGGTGTGCTCAATGGGGTTTTCATACTCGGCCATAAGGTCGCGATACTCCGTTATGCGCTTAACGGTAATTCTTACTCGTTTCATAATCTCTTTATTTTCTGCATGTGCCACATCTCGTGCCCAAGGAATAGCTTTGTGCCTACGCGTTCGAAGCCGAGCGAGGTGTAGAGCCTCTCAGCATCGGGGTTGTCGTAGTCGACAATAAGTCCCACGCGCTCATGCCCTTTAGCAAAGGCACGCTCCGTGGCAGCATTAAGCAGAGCCGTGCCAACACTCATGCCTCGAAAGGCGGGCAACACACCAAGTGAGTCGAAGTAATACTCTCCCGCCTCGGTCTCATCCTCGATATGAGGCACCTCGCCAAGGTGCTCTTTTAGAAGGGAATATATCGGCTCGCGTAGCTCTTTGAGCTCTGCTCCGTCGTAGCTTACGATGGCACCTGCTATTTCGCCCTCCACCTCGGCAATAAGCGTATTGCGGTAGCTATATTGCGCCACCTCGCGCCCCGCCAACTCCAAAAAAACAGGGAATAATGGGCTGGTGGTATCATAACCAACGGCCATGCATACTGCCTCGGCTATTGTTGCCGCATCCTCGCGCTTTGCTGGGCGCACTACTATATCTCTACGCATCGTTACCTCGTTTTAGCAAACCATGTCTCGTTCACTCTGCGGGCGGCAAAGGCTGAGTTGAAGCGTGCCGCAGCGAGGGAGTATTTTATACCATAGAAGCGGCGTGCCTTTGTGGGGCAGACTACGATGCAACGGCCACACTTTATGCACTTTGCCTTGTCTACACCTTTAGGTGACTCGAGGGAGATAGCTCCCGTTGGGCAGAGGCGGGCGCACGCTCCACAACCGCTACACTTGCGCGATGCTGTGGGCCAGATGGGAATACCTCCAGGTACCTTATAGGGGCGGTTGCCAGGTATCTGAATATCGCCAAAGTCGCCCTTTAGCAACTCCGACACTCGCTCGGCAAATGCCTTAATATCAGCAAAATCCTCGGCATCGGGGCGTGATGCGCCGACCTTTGGGAAGATAGAGTGCTGGGCGATAAATGCTCCCGCTGCCACGGTGCGAAAGCCACACTCGGTCATTATGTCGTGAAGCTCCAAAACGGCATCGTCGTAGTGGCGATTGCCATATACGGCAACAACCACCGCGGGGGTGTTATTGCCCCTAAAGCGGCGCAGACGCTCGACAGCCATCGCGGGCACACGACCAGCATATACGGGCACACCGACAATCAAAAGCTCATCAGAGGGAATTGCGACTTCATCGGTTGATGAATCGTTGGTTATATCGTATGCTGTAACCTCGTTAGAGAGGTTTTTGGCTATGGCTTCGACCACGCACTTAGTGGTGTAAGTAGCACTAAAATAGAGTGTTATTGCTTTCATAAGGTAATTATTTTACCCCAAAATTACGCATAATTCTCGAAACAATAAAGCGACAGGGACGATTATTCCCATAATTGTTAGTATATTTGTGTGGAAAACTTAAGAGATACGACGTATGAAGATAGCAATTATTGGAGCAGGTAATATGGGCGGTGCCACGGCGCGAGGATTAGCCAAGGGTAGCATTGTTGCCACATCGGACATCTATGTATCAAACCCCTCGACACCGAAGCTCAAGGCCCTCAAGGCTGAGTTCCCGGAGATTAACACGACGACCGATAACGTTGAGGCTGCATCTGCCGCCGATATGGTGGTGCTTGCCGTGAAGCCCTGGAAGGTGGTGGAGGTGCTCGACCAGATAAAGCCACACCTCGACTACAAGCGTCAGGCTGTCGCCTCAATGGTCGGAGGCCTGGGTATAGCACAGCTGTCGGAGTGGCTCGATAAGGGCGATGGTATCCTGCCCGCCACATATCTTATAATCCCCAATACGGCCATCGCCACCATGAGTAGCATGACCTTTATCGCCTCGGCACGTTCGACAGAGGCACAGGACACGCTCCTTGTCGATGTGTTCAACGAGCTTGGCGAGGCTATGCTCGTAGATGAGGGCCTAATCCCTGCGGGCACGTCGCTTGCCTCGTGTGGTATAGCTTATGCTCTACGCTATATCCGTGCAGCCATGGAGGGAGGCGTGGAGCTCGGCTTTAGGGCTGACGATGCCAAGCGTATAGTGATGCAGACACTACGTGGCGCGGCAGACATCCTCGCGGCAAATGGCTCACATCCCGAGGCTGAGATAGACCGCGTGACAACACCTGGCGGCTTAACAATCAAGGGGTTAAATGCTATGGAGACTGCAGGCTTTACCCCGAGTGTAATCGAGGGATTGCGAGCCTCGACAAAGCGATAAATCCTCGCTCTAATATACCGCGATGCGGGCTATCGTGAGTGGCCCGCGGGCATCGAGAAAACGTATGCGTAGCTCGTTGGTCGTCGCGCCATCGAGCTTAAGAATGCGCTTATATCCCACGGTTGTGCCCTTGGCAACCTCTCGCCATGAGTCGTCCTCACGCGCCTCAATTGAAAACTCTCTAACGCGCTGACCTAAGGCGATATGCTCCTCTATTACAACATATTTCGCGGTGATGGGGACGTCCCATTTTAGGGTGACATCGCTCGCAGTTACGCCATCTGCCGTAGCCCAGTAGGCATCATCCTCACCTCGCATAGCCTCCGCCTCGAAGCACTCGCCACGCGACGAGGAGGCCTCAAACTGAGCATCTGCGGCAAGGTCTCTATTAAATGCCGTGTCGACCATCTCGCGCCACGCTACGAGCGAGGCAACGTCCTCATCTGGGATGCGGCCACGGCGGTCAGGGGCGAGGTTTAGTAGTAGTGTGCCTCCGCGACCAACCGAGGTAAGGTATATGTCGAAGAGTTGTTCGGGCGTTTTGGGCGCTTCGTAGTCGTGGTAGAACCACCCTGGACGGATGGATACATCGGCCTCGGCAGGTGCCCAGCGTGTGCCGTTCTCCTGTCCATGACGTAGGAGTGATAGATTGTCGACACCTTGTGAGTAGAGCTCCTCGGGAGTGGCCATTGCCCAGCAGTGCTCGTCAATCACGCCACGCTCGTTGCCACACCAGCGGGCATCGGGGAGCGATGAGCTCCACACCACGGTCTCGGGCGATAGCTCGCGAATGATATCCACGACCTTCGGCCAGTCGTAATATAGGTATCCCGACTCTACCCAGCGCGCCTCGTTGGCTCCACCATAGTAGCCATCGCCACCATTAGCACCATCGAACCACATCTCGAATACTGGACCGTAGTTTGTAAGTAGCTCGCGCACCTGATTGCGGTAGTAGACGAGGTAGGCATCGGTGCCGTAGTCGGGGTGGTTGCGATCCCATGGCGAGAGGTATATGCCGAACTTAATGCCGTGACGGCGACACGCTGCGGCAACCTCACCTACAATATCCCCCTTTCCACCCTTGTAGGGTGAATTCTTAATCGAGTGCTCGGTGTATTGGCTTGGCCACAGACAGAAACCATCGTGGTGCTTAGCGGTGAGAATCAGACCTTTAAGGTTAGCATCCTTGACGACCATAACCAGTGCGTCGGCATCGAAGTCGGTGGGGTTGAACAACTCGGGCGACTCGTCGCCATAGCCCCACTCCTTGTCGGTGAAGGTGTTTATGGTGAAGTGCACAAAGGCATACTGCTCCATCTTGTGCCACTCTATCTGGTGAGGTGCGGGTACCACGCTCATAGGCTCGGGTGCTGCGATCTGACCCATGGCGGGAACAATAAACGCCAATGTTACGAGGCAACTAACTAAATGCTTCATACCTATCTCGCTCTTTTGCCAATCAATTTTCGAGGGAGTTTTCTACTTTATCTCTCCATTTATGCGCTTACGGACCACCGAGAAGGCGTGCTCGAATAGTGCCGATGAGGGCATCGTGGCGAGCATCTCGCGAAAGCGGCTCATGGGCACAGCAAACGACATCTCGTTTTTAGGTACAAGGGGGCGTGCCGAGGGGTCGAACATACCAAGGAAGGCGCGACGACCACCTTTGCGGTTCTCGACCGTGGCAAATGATACGACCGCAGCACAGCCCGAGGCGAACTTTGTGACGATGGCATCCTCAGCATCGTTGTCGAAGAATGTCCAGGTGCAGAGACCTGACAATATGTCGGGTGTAGCGAAGAATACAACAGCCTCAACACCCTCCCAACTATCTAATTTGTCGACACTTACAAAGTTGAGGTATGGCTTTTCGGTGATCTCTATTTCGAGGCTCTCTACATAGTGGCGCACCTGCTCGGGAGTCTGTTTGTAGTGCTCGATTTCGGATACGAACGTGGGCACGCGCTCAGCCATCGGGCGAAAGGCGGTATATAGCCCGCCACCTCCGCACTGCACATTCTCGGCGGTGAGTGTCAGTGAGTTACCATCGCACACTTTGCGTATTGCGCCAATCATACATCGTGGCACACGGCTATCAGGGTTTACGGCCTCGTCGCCATACCAAAAGGCTATAGGCATAGGTGCTGCCTCACCAAAGGCCTCGCGAAATTTTAGTATAAACTCTTGCGGTGTCATAGCTCTCAGGATTTTGTACTCTCACAAAGTTACGCAATTTTTCGACACAACGCCAAAGACTTGGGCAAAAAGTTTCCCGCCAATACTCGGTCAAGTCGCTATGTGGGGGCTTATGACTGACATAGAGCCACTATCTACTATGTGTAGTGTTCTAATAAGCTCATAGTCATGACCTATTTACAATATATGCGTTTGCGCCTGGGCAGTGAAAGGGGCTCAATAATCAGCGATGTTATGCGCGGTGCTCTCTCTTATCGGTGCTTTTAACCTCTACCGTTCGGCCATCTTGCGACCAGCGTCGTAGGCGCGTTGTAGGTCGTCATCCCAATGCTCATAGCGCCAAGTGTGCTTCGCCTCCTCGGAGAAGCTGCCGAGCTCATAGTTTTTGTAGTTGGCCACCTGGCAGGTGTTGTAGCCGATGATGCGCTCGGGCGTGCCAAGTGCTGATGAGAGACACCACTCCATCGTGCCGAAGTGGTTGCTGTTGTTGCGCTCGGGCAGACCATTCATAGTCTCGACAAGCACCACAGGCATACGCTTCGGCGCGGTCAGGCTGTAGTCGTTATACGAGAGCCACGGGAACGCCAGACGCTCCAAGAAGGCACGCATCTTGCCCGTTACCTCGCCGAAATATATGGGTGAGCCTAATACTAAGCCGTCCGCCTCGGCAATCTCCTCTAACAGTGGCGAAAGGGCATCCTTGAAGCGGCATATGTTCGACGCCTTGCCCTTGAGTTTGCAAGCCATACACGACATACAGCCCTTATAATCAATGTCGTATAGGCGTACGGTTTTCACCTCAACACCCTCGCCAACCGACTGTGCACCCTCACTAAATCGCTGCAAGAGCTGTGCGGTATTCATATCCTTTCGTGGACCGCCATCCACAATCACAATCTTTTTCATATCGCTCCGTTTTAGTTTTTATTCGTTCAAGATGTATGCCAGCCGTCTACTCCCTATCCCACGATTTCAGTTTGTCATCGTCGGTGATTGGGCGCACGACACGGCAGGGGTTGCCCACAGCCACAACATCGGACGGTATATCCTTGACCACCACCGAGCCGCCGCCGATGACGACATTCGAGCCGATGGTAACACCTGGCATAACTTGCACGCCCGCACCTATCCACACGTTGTCGCCAACGGTAATAGGGTAGGCATACTCCAAGCCTTGGTTTCGGCGCTCGGCATCAATGGGGTGTCCCGCAGTGTGAAAACTGCAGTTGGGGGCAATAAAGACATTGTTGCCAAACTTCACCTTCGCACCATCCAAAATCACCGTGTTGTGGTTGGCAAAGAAGTTCTCGCCAATCTCTATATTGTAGCCGTAGTCGCACCAAAAGGGGGCAACAATTGTGAAACTATCGCCCACGGTTCTACCCAATAGCTTGCGCATAACGCGCTGTTGCCCAGTGGTATACGATGGACGTAGGCTATTGAAGTCGTAGCAGAGCTCTTTGGCCACCTTACGCTCCTCGATAAGGTCTGTATCGTTGTTCGCGTCGTACATCATCTGACGCAGCATCTTCTCTTTTTCGGTCATAAGAAAGGGGGTCAATAACAATAAATCCTCTCCAAAGGTAACGAAATTTTCGATACGAAACACGGCCCAACGCAATAGTTTGGTTTACACCTTTGCGTATTCTCAAAAATTTTCTATATCTTTGTAATGGCTTATGGCTTTTGCCGTTAAGCCGTACATATTTGATTGGATATTTTTTGACGATTCTTCCTTATCAAAACTTGGCGGTTTTAACAAATCTGAAGAACGCAACAGATGTCCACCAGAGATGTTATATCGCCGCATTGTGCCCGTTTGGCTCAATGTGTGTTTGCATATATCATCCGGCGTGGGCTGTCTGTGTTGCTTGTTCAGATTTGTGGGCAGCCAAGGCCTTGATAAGGGATAAGTTAATGCAGCGCCTGCGCTTTTTTATGGACTTATCCGGAAATAGAGAGCTATTAGATAGGGATTTGGTGGCATTCTTCGCGTCGCGCAACTCGCCGCCCGAAGCCCTTGAGCTGGCTCGTCGTTGGGCACGCGAAGTAGCTAAGACTAAAAGGGTGGTAATCAGTGGCTTTCATTCTCCAATTGAACGTGCTGTGTTGGATATTCTGCTTGCCGAGGGGTGCTCGGTAGTGGTGACATTGGGGCGCTCGCTCTATCACAAAACCCCCGCATATCTGCAAACCGCCTACGCTGAAGGTAGGGTATTATTCGTCTCTTTCCGAGACCATTCCCGCCCATCATTCGCTAACTCACAGCTGCGCAACTGGCTCACGGCAGATATGGCAAGCGAGGTAATATTTGCCCCATTCGACAGCTCCAGTCAGCTCGCAGCGCTGCACCATGCCACATCGCTGGGCGACAAGCGCTGTTGCCTACTAAGATGATTGCGCCCTATTTGTAGGTATCAATGCGTTGTAGCGCCTCGTTGAGAGCCCTACGTCCCGCATCTGTCATCAGCCCGCGGCGCTCCAGGTCGGCGCAACGCTCGATGTTTAGCTCGGTCCAGTGGCTGCGCTTGCGGCGTGGCGATAGGCGCTGTGCGAGGTGACCATTGGGCAGACGCTTTAGGGTGGAGTCTATCCAGCCGAAGCATAGCGACTCCTCCACAACGTCAAGATAGGGTAGTACGCCCTCGATGGGCTGCTTCGAGCGTGTCATCACCACCCAGCACTCGCGTACGGTGGCGTGGTTCTCCATGAACCACTCTCGCAGTTCTTCGCGGTTTCTCGCAGGTAGCAGGTTTACAATCTCCATAGTCTACAGATTTATCCACTACAAATGTAGTAAATTCCTCTGGTGTGTGCAAATTGGATAGCTATTGAGCCTATTTATGGGTGATTGTCTATATGGTTGCGGACTCTTCCGCGAAACGCACAAAAAAAAGGATAGCTGTCTGCTATCCTTCGTGCGTTGAGCGGAAAACGAGACTCGAGCCTGCATTCGCGGGCGCTTCTCGCGAAATATATTTACACCCCCGACCCCTGGTAGGGGCGACTGGGGTCGCTTCGTGCGAGCCATCGTTTCCAACTCCAAAAACCCGGCTTATTGGTCAAAATTAGTAGATAAAATCGGGGCAATTAATTGATTTTTATATATTTGCACTATTTGCGTTAGAAATGGATAAAAAGTTTGTCCAAAATGTGGGCAACGCACCCTCGTCAGAGATGGCTACAACGG
>JAGATC010000014.1 GCA_017621455.1 Alistipes sp.
GGTATCGAAACCCGTGATAAAAAATGGTGTAACCTCGTTTAGCAAAATGTCATCCATTTTTGTCGTCTTCTTAATGTACTCCTGCAAACGATTTCTAACAACCACATATCGACCATAGGTTATTTCGGAGGTCGAGATGCCAATCTGCTTCTTGTACTCCTCAAGCCAGCGGTCAAATAACTCGATAAAATAGCGGCATGATCCATCATAATCTTTGCCCTGCAACGCGAGCTTAAGTTTGTCGAAGGTTACCTCCTCGCCACTGCGGAGCATTTCGGTGTGTTTTTGCATGATGGCAAAACGCAACTCTTCGAGTATTTTGTTGATCGCCTTGTCCTCTTTCAGATTGCCCAGAGCCTTGCCATTTCCCCAGCGTTCGGGCGCAATCCATAGTTTTGTGGAGATTACGCGCGATTCTTTACCTACTGTAATGCGTGCGAAGATGGGTACTTTGCCATCTGCGTTGGGTTTGTTCTTCTGTGCTATCATTAGCACCTTGATTGTTTGCGTTGTCATATTCACTCATTTTTTAGTTGTGTTTTCTCTGCTGCCTGCAAATGTAGCAGGTACAAATCCGCTTAGAAAATTTTTTCTCTGACAATGTTGCGCCACCATAGGTCACCAAGGCGACACAATGCGACAATGCAGCGACAAGGGGCGACACTCACTCGTTGCCATAATGGCTTAACTTCCTCTCAATGAACGGTTTGCAGTGCAAACATAACATCACTATTTGGGACACGCAAGTTATGTTGGAGCTTTCTGCGATATGTTCGCAAACTATTTAATAGTCGGGGAGATAGGGGCAAAATAGTGACCTACTAACTGCCTGGACGATTTTCTAACTAATAGGTCACTAAACTATGTCTTTCTGGGGTGACATTTTGCTTGTCAAAGGCGACAGAAGCACGACAAAAGTGCGACAAATTAAATCGCGCTGTTTCAGAGAGTTATGCGCGTTACGCTTGTAACTTATTGATATAAAACAAAAAAGGGAAAACCTTTCGATTTTCCCTTTCAGTGATCCCGGCGGGGTTCGAACCCACGACCCACAGCTTAGAAGGCTGTTGCTCTATCCAACTGAGCTACGGAACCAGCATCTTAACAGGCCGACGGCATCACGTACGATGCGATACACCAATGTCGCATGATGACGTCCGCTTTTTTAGCGCTGCAAAATTACGTAAAATATCTTAATCTGCAAAATTTTTCTATAGCTTCTTGGTGAACAACGCCATCAAGAGCCTGCTTGACGCCTATCTTTAGTCGTTGGCACGCAAGCGGGGAGCTATTGGCACAATATTGGGAATAGGGTAGTGGATACTTTTATTATTACCAATATGAAACACGACAATGAAAAGCATTTAACGGCCGAAAATGGGCGTCCCGTTGCAGACAATCAGAATACGCAGACCGCAGGGGTGCGTGGTCCCGTAACGTTGCAAGACCCCTGGCTTGTGGAGAAGTTGGCGCACTTCGATCGCGAGGTGATTCCCGAGCGTCGCATGCATGCCAAGGGCTCGGGGGCGTATGGTACCTTCACCGTCACTCACGACATATCAGCCTACACGCGTGCCTCGATATTCTCAGAGGTGGGCAAGCGTACCGACTGCTTCGTGCGCTTCTCTACGGTGGCGGGGGAGCGTGGCGCTGCCGATGCTGAGCGCGATATTCGCGGCTTTGCAATGAAGTTCTACACCGACACGGGAAACTGGGATCTGGTGGGTAACAATACGCCTGTATTCTTCCTGCGCGACCCCTTGAAGTTCCCCGATCTAAACCATGCCATTAAGCGCGACCCACGCACGGGCATGCGCTCGGCGAACAGCAATTGGGACTTCTGGACGCTTCTGCCCGAGGCTCTGCATCAGGTGACCATAACCATGTCGCCACGTGGCATACCCCTCTCATATCGCCACATGCACGGCTTTGGTAGCCATACCTACAGCTTTATCGATGCCAACAATCGTCGCACATGGGTGAAGTTTCATCTTCGCACGCTTCAGGGCATTAGGAACATGACCGATGCCGAGGCTGAAGCGGTGATTGCCAAGGATAGGGAGTCGCATCAGCGCGACCTCTTTGAGGCCATCGAGCGCGGCGACTACCCACGCTGGCTTATGCAGGTGCAGCTGATGAGTGAGGCGGAGGCACGTGAGTATCACATCAATCCCTTTGATCTTACAAAGGTCTGGTATCATGGCGACTTCCCGCTGCACGATGTTGGTATTCTTGAGCTTAACCGCAATCCCGAGAACTTCTTTGCCGAGACCGAGCAGGCCGCCTTCAACCCGATGAATATCATTGATGGCATAGGCTTCTCACCCGATAAGATGCTGCAAGGACGCCTCTTTTCGTATGGCGATGCTCAGCGCTATCGCCTCGGTGTAAACCATCACCTTATCCCCATCAACCGCCCTCGCTGCCCATACCACTCTTACCACCGTGATGGGCAGATGCGCACGGACGACAACGCTGGGCGCACCATATCGTATGAGCCTAATAGTTATGGCGAGTGGCATGATTCGCCCACGATGAAAGAGCCTCCGTTGCAGGTTAACGGAGAGGTCTATAACTACGATGAGCGTGAGTTTGATAGCGACTACTACACGCAGCCAGGCAAGCTATGGCGCCTGATGACGGCCGAGGACCAACGTGCGACATGTGAGAATACGGCACGTGCTATGGGTGATGCTGAACTATTTATCAAGCAGCGTCATGTGCGCAACTGCCACCGTGCCGACCCGACATACGGCGAGGGTGTCGCCAAGGCGTTGGGTATATCCCTCTCCGAGGCACTAATTGCCGAAGACCCCGCCCATCCTAAGTGGGATTGGAGATAGATAATAAATTAGCGATGCCGCTCTATTTCGGGCGGCATCGCTTTACTATTTAGATACACAAATCTCTTGATTAGAGACCTAAATTAGGAGGTTACCATCTTCCAGGACCACCAGGGCCTCCTGCGGGGCGATCGTTACCACGGCCCTTGTCTCTCGCTGGGCGACCATCTGGCTTGCCACCAGGACGTCCATGCGGACCTCCCTTACCATCCCAACGGCCACCTCTATTATCGAAGTGATACTTCGGGCCGCCCTTCTTGTTTGGCTTGTGATTCCAGTCGCAGAAGTGACCCTTTGGAGGAGGTGGGCAGCAGTGGTACTCTGGACCATAGCAGCCTCCGATAGGTGGAACACTTATATTAACGTACACTTTCTTAGGCTTTTTGTCGAAGCACCCACTTGCGTCACTTGCCGAGGCACTGCCGAGGGCCATCACCGATAGCACAAGGCTTAAAAACATCATCTTCTTCATAACTAACACTTATTAAGGGTTTATAACTATGTCAGAAACTAAAACTGTCGCTCAACATTGTTTGCTATTACGTCTTGTTTCTTGGTACAAAGTTACGACCTCGAATAGCGAACTGTTCCTCACCCTCGGTTAAAGCGCCATTATCCGTCGATGAACCGTCTCATTGGCGGGGTGAATCGCCCATAGAATTTTCCCTTGAGTACACAAAAATAGCTCATCCCTCCCCGTGTATATGCTCTGATATGCTAACCTATTGACCTCTTATTTCTGGTTATATTAATTGATGAAAATGGTGGTTAAAATATTCAATATTGTATAATTATTTTGTCAATAAATATAATATGATTTTTATGGTTATATGTGAAAATAGTAAGTTTTCGTTTAGAAATAAGAGCTAAGCGATTGCCAATTTATTGTTAAAAATAGAATAAATTATAGAAGTAATAAACTTTTTAAATAAAATATTTATTTTTTAGCTAACTGTGATTAAAACGTAAATTGGAACAAGTTGACAAACTTCTAAATGTTATTGGCCAAAAAAGATAGATTTATAATCTAAAATATCTGCATTATTCCAATATGCGGCCGTATTGTATAAATAAAATAACGAAATATTATGGTTGAAAATAAAACTCTTATAAAAGAATAAAACCGCATTGTCTTTTTTCTCTATTTGTTCTAAATGCGTAAATGAGAATAAAAACCAAAAAGATAATGTATTTAAAAAAAAGATAAATTATCACAATTTTAATTTTACCTATTGTATATATGAGTTTTTTAGTCTATGTTTGCAACTGAGAAAAGAATAAAACATCAATAAATAAGATTGAAAAACTGATACTTTAAATAGTAAATAATTTAACATATATAGTGGTGTAGTCATGTTGATACTCATGATAAACCCAGAACCCGTAACGACTTAAATAAATTATAAACAATAAGGTTATGAAACTAAAGTTCTTCATCCCATTGCTACTTGGCATAATGTTCTCGACAACAGATGCCAAGGCTCAGGATGTCGCTATCAAGACAAACCTCCTCTACGATGCTACGGCAACCGTAAACATAGGTGTAGAGGTAGGAATCGCTCCTAAATGGACTCTCGACATCTCTGGAAATCTAAATGCTTGGAACATCGACGAGGATACTAAGTGGCGTCACTGGCTTGCGCAGCCCGAGGCGCGCTACTGGTTCTGCGATCGTTTCTCGCGACACTTTCTTGGTTTTCACGCTCTCGGTGGTCAATTCAATATTGGAGGCGTTAAAAACAATATCAATTTTCTCGGTACCGACTTTAGTGCGTTGACCGACCAGCGTTATCAGGGTTGGAGTGTCGGCGCAGGTATTGCCTATGGTTATGCCTTTATTCTTGGCAAACATTGGAACTTGGAGCTTGAGGTAGGTGTGGGCTATGCTTATGCAAACTACGACATCTTCAGTTGTGCGGGCTGTGGCCGTAACATTGGTGCTGGTGATCATCACTATGTTGGTCCCACCAAGGCGGCTATCAATTTGGTATACGTATTTTAAGAATGACTACTACGATGAAACGATTTATAGTAATTATGACAGCCTTGCTGGCGGGTGTGTCGGCGGCTGATGCTCAGACGGTGAATGGTGTAACCGTTGAGAGCTACACTATGGAGCGCAGTGGCGACTATGTGATAGTAGACCTCGATATCGATCTTAGCGACCTTAAGGTCAAGGGCTCGCAGGTGGCGGTGCTCACCCCACACATTGTCCGCGACACGATGTCTGTGGCACTAAAGTCGGTAGGTGTATATGGTCGTAACCGCCATTTCTACTACGAGCGTAACGAGGAGTTAGCGCCTACGTCGGGTGACGACCTTAAGTATCGCAATCGCAAGACGCCTGACATGGTTAGCTACCATGCGGTAATTCCTTTTGAGAGTTGGATGGATGGTTGCCAGCTGGTATTCGAGCGCGAGGATTGTGGTTGCAATAACTCTACGCTTGCTAAGCAGGGCAATATCCTCATTGAGCGCTTCCCCTTGGAGCCCTACGTCCCCACACTTCTATATATACGCCCGCAGGCAGAGCCTACAAAGACTCGAGAGGTTAGTGGCAGTGCATTTGTAGACTTCCCCGTGAACAAGACCGACATTCGCCCCTCGTACCGCAACAATGTGGCTGAGTTGGCAAAGATTACAGGCTCTATTGACGAGGTTAAGGCCGACGAGGATGTGACAATAACCTCTATCGCCATTAAGGGCTATGCATCACCCGAGAGCCCCTACCAGAACAACGAGCGTCTGGCTAAGGGTCGTACCGAGGCCTTGAAGGAGTATGTCGAGAATCTCTACAACTTCGATGAGGGCTTTATCGTAACGTCATACGAGCCTGAGGACTGGGCGGGTCTTGAGCGCTATGTGGAGGCATCGAACCTTAAGCATAAGGAGGCCATTTTGAACCTTATCCGCTCGGATGAGGAGCCCGACCGCAAGGAGTGGCTAATTAAGTCGGTATATAAGGAGGACTATCGCTTCTTGCTCGACAATTGCTATCCTGCACTCCGTCACTCCGACTACGTTATCCAGTACGAGGTGCGCCACTATGTGGAGCCTAAGGAGATTGAGGAGGTAATGAACACAGCGCCACAGAAGCTATCTTTGGATGAGTTCTATAGGCTTGCCGAGACATACGAGTCGGGTAGCGAGGAGCTTAACGAGTTGTGGGAGATTGCCGTGCGCATGTTCCCCGCCGATGAGATTGCTAACTACAATGCTGCTAACTCGGCTATAGCCAAGGGTGACTTCGAGCGTGCTCTACGCTACCTCGCAAAGGCGGGTGACCGTCCCGAGGTGCTCTACTCGCGTGGTTGCATCGAGGTACTCAAGGAGAATTATGAGGCAGCGCTGCCATACCTTAAGGTAGCTCAGGAGCAGGGTGTCGCTGAGGCTAAGCCTGTGGTTGAGGCGGTAAGCAACCATTGGAAGGTTACACGTAACAACCGATAATTGCGAAACAAATAGATGTAAAATAATCACTAAATCAATTAAAACTTAAAACTATGAAGATCAAGTATTTCTTTTTGGCAGTTGCAGCGTTAGCGGCTGTTGCATGCTCAGAGAAGGAGGATGCGCCCAGCAACAACCCCCAGGCAAACGTTGGTGGTAATAAGGGGTATCTTGCAATTAACCTGAAGTCGTCGGACGATGTTACCCGTGCCGACTATGAGGATGGTACTGCCGAGGAGCAGGCAATCTCTACGGCATGTTTCTACTTCTTCGACGCTACGGGCAACCCATTCAACGTCAATGCTAATGGTAACTATTTCAACGTAGCTATTGCCGACAATGGTGGCACAGAGACTCCCAACATCGAGTCTATGTCGGACCCCGTTTTGGTTGTGGAGAAGTATAAGGGTGAGTTCCCTTCAAAGATTGTTGCTGTTATTAACTACACAGGCACGGCTAACCTCTCGTTGAACGACCTCAAGAACGTTCTTACCACTGTAGGCCATACGGATGGTGCTCAGTTTATCATGACCAACTCTGCCTATGTTGATGGTGCAGGTGAGGTTGTAGACGCTACATTGCTCTCTATCGACAACTTCCAGACAACTGCCGATAAGGCTTTGGCTAACCCCGTTACCATCTACGTGGAGCGCACTGTTGCTAAGGTTAACGTAGCTGCTGGCGATGAGGCGTTCAACACTGGTGTTAAGCTCGGTGACAAGGAGGTATTCGCTAAGGTTAATGGCTGGAGCTTGATTGCTACCCAGGCTGAGTCTTATATGGTGAAGAGCGTAGACGCTGCTTGGACCGATGCTGACCTTGGCTTTGTATGGAACGACGCTCCCTACTTCCGCTCATACTGGACTGGCAAGACCTCTTCTGCGGCTGTATCTAACGAATTTACCCCAGCTGCAGTGGTTAACACCGACGACAGCGTAGAGTATATAGGTGAGCACGTTGGCGCGGTTAATACCGACCGCACGAAGTATGTCGTAGTTGCTACACTCGAGGATGCTGACGGCAACGCCTTGGAGATTGCACAGTGGTTCGGTACGAACTACGTAGGTGAGGAGGCTCTCTTGGCAGCAGTAGCTCCCACGCTTAAGAATAAGCTTATGCTTCTTACAACCGAGGGTGGCAACAACGTATACACCTCTATCGACGACTCACAGCTTCAGTGCGTAGCTGGTATGATCGATGCAGAGAGCTATGAGGTTAAGTTCCAACTCGCAGCAGATGCTCCTATGACTGGTTGGTATTCATTTGATGGTACTCAGTACACTGCCGTTGCTGACGTAAACGGCGAGCTTGCAAAGATTGAGCCTGCGAAGGTGTGGAAGAGTGGCAAGACATACTACTATGCTGACGTTAAGCACCTTGGTGACGCCTACGGCATCGTTCGTAACCACAGCTACCAGATCAACGTTACTGGCGTTAAGGGTTGGGGTACTCCTATCTACGATCCTAACATGGCCATCGAGACTCCCGAGAAGCCTACCGACAAGGAGACCTACATCTCGGCAGAGATTAACGTCCTCTCATGGCGTGTAGTTTCTAACGATGTAACACTCGAGTAACAACTCGTATAGTTCTGATGCAATAAATCGTGGGCCCGTCTTGGCGGGACAACCTAAGGCGGGCCCATTTTTAATAACACCTTAGAGGCTTCTGGCGAAGCGCACTTAGGGCACCGGTGCAAAGAGAGATGCCTTTATGAAGAGCCCGTGAGGCACTTCCACCAACATTGAAAATGACAATATCCCAATTGGGAGAACAACATATAGGAGAGTCGCAGACTCGCGGAGTAATGGAACGAAAATAAGTAAAACATAAAAAGTATAAAACAATGAAGACCCAAGCTAAAATGTGTAAGTGGGGATTGATGCTGGCCACTTTGTTAGTATCGCTATCGACCAGCTCTTGTAAGGAGGGATTCATCTATGAGGGTGAGGGAGACTGTGGTACGTACTACAACATCAAGTTTAAGTACGACTACAATATGAAGTTTGCCGACGCCTTTGCCAATGAGGTAAACTCCGTTGCGCTCTTTGTCTTTGGCGACGATAACACTCTTGTAGAGTATGTCGAGGTTAAAGATTCGTCAAAGCTCGCTGCTGACGATTTCTCTATTCCATTGGAGCTCGAAAGTGGTAGCTATGAGCTTGTGGCGTGGGCAGGTTTGATGAATGAGGAGTCGTTCGACCTGTTGGCAGACGTCGAGGTGGGCGAGACCAAGAAGGAGGAGCTACAGGTGGCACTTAAGGCGCTCGATGACAAGCGTGTTGAGGATGATTTGCAGCCTCTGTTCCATGGCGCAATGCCCTTGGAGTATACCTCGGAGCCTGGCACCTACACCGAGACCATGTCACTTGTGAAGGATACCAATGTTGTGCGTATCGTGCTGCAGCAGATGTCCGATGGCGTTGTTGCCGATAAGTTTAGCTACGAGATTACTGCCGATAATGGCCTCTTGGATTGGAACAACGATGTCATCGCGAATGGAACGCTTACCTATATGCCATGGAGCGTTACAACGGGTACGGCAGATGTCGCTCCCGACTATGGCACAAACGCAGTGACCCGTGCCGACCAGGTGTCGGTAGCAGTGGCCGAGTTCACCATCAACCGCATGATTGATGGCCAAAGCCCCATCCTTACCATCTACAATAAGGAGGAGGATAAGCCCGTGCTCTCAATTCCTGTTGCTGACTACGCCTTGTTGGTTAAGGGTAACTACAACCGCGACATGAGCAACCAGGAGTATCTCGACCGCCAGGACGAGTATAACATGACCTTCTTCCTCGATGAGAATGGCGACTGGCTCTCAGCCTCTATTATCGTAAACTCGTGGAGAGTGGTGCTCAATAACGATATTCTCTAATAACGCTAAACAGATTATAGCTATGAGAGATATGATAAGAAATATGTTGGTTGCAATGGCGGGTTTTGCGCTCGTGGCATGTAGCTCAATTCACGATGGAGAGGACTACCTCTCGTTCGATGAGCCACGCAGTGTGAACTTCGTGCTTGCAATTGACACTCCGACAGCGACACGTGCTACGTGGGGCGATACGGAGCCTACCGATGAGATAGGTACGAGCTTCGAGAATCGAATCCTCCCCTCAAGCCTGCGTGTTGAGATATATTCGGCAGATAACCGCCATATTGGTCAGGTTGAGGAGCTAATGTATTGGCCTATCAACGATGATGGCACTCGCTATCAGTTCCAAGGTAAGGTGCCTGTGGCATTGCTTGACGATGCTGCGGCGCTTGGTAGTGGGGTAGCTCCCGAATATAAGTTTATGGTCTATGCTAACTGTGCTGAGGGTGATAATGCCGAGATTCGCTACATGTTCGACGATATAACGATGGATGATGGTGCTATCCCTATGTGGGGTGTTAAGCAGGTGAATATCAGCCAGCTTATGAGCAACCGCGTACAGGAACTTGGCGTAATATCGTTGCTTCGTGCCGTGGCAAAGGTCGAGGTTTTGGTTGATGAGTCCCTTACGGATGTTACGCTTGAGGGTGCCTCGATTAACTACCACAACCGCGAGGGCTATGTGCTGCCCACGGGCTGGGATACTACCATTAGCACCGAGGCTCTCGACCGCGATGGTGCCTTCCGCTGCTTGCGCTCGGTGCATCAGTCGTCTCACGCCTTTACGGAGGTCGAGGCAGGTCGCATGTATGTGCTATATATCCCCGAGTATGACAACACGCTCTTTGCCGATTATGAGGCAAAGGTCTCGGTTGAGGTAAACAACGGTGGTACGCCTATGAGCTTTGTCGATGCGCTGCACTTCAAACAGTATGTCGATGGCCGTCCTACGGGCAACGTTGGTAACATCGTGCGTAATACCATCTACCGCTTCCGCATTACGGCCATTAACAGCGGAGCGTTGGTTCTCAACTACGAGGTTGCCGACTGGGAGCGTAGCGAGAACTGGGAGTGGGTGCAGCACTTCGACTATCCCAACTATCACAACCCTGTGCTTCCCGACACTGCTACACGCGATGGCGACGCCTCGAACGATGTCTACCCCGACCAGACCACCATGTACTACATGTCGCCTAACGAGCGAGGCACTATTGCCACAGAGGAGGGTGCATTCTCATGCTGGTTCCAGATGGTTAGCCCTATTGACCAGCAGTGGCTACCTACGTTGCGTAACTCGTCGAATTGCGAGATTAGGGTCTACAAAGAGCTTGATGCCATCACACGTCAGCTTGTCTATACCACTGAGAGCAGTCAAACCGACCCCTCATTGAAGGATGGCTCGCAGCTTGTGGCATACTCAGGTTGGTACAATATCAAGGTTATCCCCACCGACCCTTCATATACGGGTATTGTTGGTTTTGGTATCACCTACACGCAGGATTGGATGGGAGCAGGCTCACGCTACCTCTTGATTAATGGCGAGAGTGACAGTGTCATCTGGCCTAATAGTGGCTCAGATCCTCGCATTATCAACATCCAGCAGGTAACTAACTAAATTATGGGTTCTACGACTATGAGACAATATATGAAATATATGATGGCGCTGTTGCTCTCAGTAGCTATGGTTGCGTGCCACACCGATGTGGGAGAGTCGGTGAGCATCGATAGCGACACTAAGCCCGCGCTCGTACTAAACGTTGCGGGTGGTGAGCTGGGCGTTGCAACACGTGCCGACGATATGGCGGACACCGAGACGGAGTATGCTATTACCCACCTCGACATCATGATTTTTGAGGATGGTGCCACGGACGATGCCAAGCAGCTCTTCTACTATGAGCGAGCTACGGCAGCTGGCCCAAATGGTCAGGTACGCCTGGGTGTCGACATTAGCGCGATTCAAATTGGTGCAAAGTATTGGGTCTATGTTGTGGCAAATAGCACCCACTCGGCAGATACCTTCGCAAATATAGGTAATGTTGAGGCCCTCTTCGATATGGAGCAGGAGGACTATAGCCTTCACCTCACGGGCGTAGGTCTTCAGCGTGCGCCGAGCCACTTCTTGATGGATGGCGTGGCATATATGGGCACTACGGAGCCAGCTGCGGCTGATGCCATAATAATTGCTGAGAGGAAGATTACCGACACTGTGGAGCTCAACGTAAAGCTACGTCGTGCTGCTGCTAAGGTTGTGGTTAAGCTTGTTTCTGCCCAGAATATGACCTTTGCAGAGGATATAGCGGGCTCTACTCCTGGCTACTACTTGATTAACACCCCATACGCTACGCGCGTTATGGACGACGGCATCGTGCGTCAGAGCGAGCGTCTCGAGACAACGGCAGAGACCTTGAGCGAGTATTACAAGTGGTTGCGTGATGCCGAGGGTAATATCACCGGCGTAGAGGTTACGCTATATGTCTATAGCCACACCTGGAATACGGGAAATAGCTTTGAGTATGGCACTAACCTTATCGTTGACATCCCCGCCTACTACACTACGGAGGTGGCAGGTGTTGAGTCTACCAAGTCTCACCCCAATAACTACTACCAGGTGCCTCTAACTAAGGAGTTTAAGTTTGAGCGTAACCACTACTACCATGTTACGGCCAACGTAAATGCTCCGGGTGCTGAGGAGTTCACCGAGCCTGTTGAGGTTGACGACCTAAAGTATGATGTCTTGCCATGGACCGAGCAGACTATTGATGTAGGCGGCGAGATTGGCCCCACCTATCTTAAGGTTAACCTCGATGAGTTGAATATTTACAACACAAACATCGATACTACATCGTTACTCTTCTCGTCATCGTCGGCCGTAACCATCGAGGTGCAAGACTGCTACTACATCGATAAGTTTGGCACGAAGCAGACCATATCGGCTGATGCCTACAACATCTCGGGTAGCACCGAGAGTGGTGCGCTTTCGGGTAATATCACCGTTGAGAGTGACATCCCCACCAACAACACCATTCGCTACTTTACGCTCGTTATTACCAACGAGACTGGCGACCAGGAGGTTGTGTACGTTGCGCAGTATCCGCTTGTCTACGTAGTCAACATACTTGGCCTATACTCCTATCGTGACGACTTCTATACTGGTAGCAACGCCCCCACGACCATCTATAATGCAGGCTCGGCCATAACACAGGTGTCGCTGGGTGCGTGGGACAATGCCACTGGCACGTGGTCGTACAACTACAATGCGTCGTCGCCATTCTGGCGCTCTAAGGTTGTTAGAAGCACCTATCCATCGACCGATAGCCGTGATAGCTATCGTGGTCGCTCCAACATCGACTACTACGCATGGGAAGAGGATAGGTGGAATAATGTAGATTTAAGCTATAGCAATGCTCAGGACCCTGGTAATGCTCGTATGTATCATGTGCGTATCACCGCATCGTCAGCGGACTATAACCTCGGTGTGCCACGCATGACCACCGACCCCTATGTAGACTTCGAGTTTACCGACCCGGGTGCCGATAATGCAGATCTCGTATCGCCCTCGTTTATGATTGCTTCGCGATTAGGCTTTGTGACATCCACAAACTACCGCTCGGCTAATACCGATGTTAAGCGCATCTCGTTGGCTCGCGACCACTGTGCCTACTACGTTGAGGTGGCTGACGATGGCACGATATACGACGATTGGCGTCTGCCCACAGCCAGCGAGCTAAGGATTATCATCGAGCTTCAGGGCACGTCGTCAGAGAGTGCCGATGCCATCGACTACCTCTTGAATGCCGACTACTATCTTGCGGCCTCGGGACGTGTCTTTAACAGTAAGAACGATGGTGATGTCACTGAGAGTGAGGCAGATAGCTCATCGTGGGCTATACGCTGCATACGTGACGCATACTGATATACAAAGAACCTAAATAGATGCTAATCAATCCTTTATAGAGATTATGAGAAAGAGACTATCATATATGTTTGCGGCCCTCGTTGCTGTGGTGATGGCTTCGTGTCAGCACGACATGGATGTCGTATTGCCTGAGCATAACAGTGTGCCCGAGGGTTGGGTGGAGGTAGAGTTTAAGGCCAATGCTCCAATCATGACAGAGGTCGTCGTTCGTGGTGTCGACCCCGATGGCATAGATGTTCAGAACCTTACGCTCTTCTGTTTCAACGAATATGGCCTATATACTACACATGTAGAGGCTGAGCTTAGCCCTGCCATTGAGACCCCATCGCTGTCGGGTACCTATAAGGCGACCATTCCAGAGGATACACGCATCATCCACTTCGTTGGTAATCAGAATCCTAACCTCTACGATAGTAATATGTTCCTAAATCGTACCGAGGATGAGATTCAGGATGATATGGTGGGTGCTTCTGGCATGATTATCTACTGGAGCCGCGTTCTACTATCGGGCGAGGGTAGCTTCCAGCAGCAGCTCGCGTCGATAAATGGTGGCGAGGGTGTCAAACTCATTCGCAACCAGGCTAAGATTACCATCGAGAACCCCTCGAATGAGTATATCGAGGTGAGTGGTTGGAGTGTGACAAACATCCACGCTTACGGTACCACAGCCCCATATCACCCTACGAAGCGCTTCCCCACCGAGGGCACAGACTTCGTGTGGCCTGGTGAGGACTATGTGACACTGCCCCAGAATCGCATTAAGTTGTCGGATATTACCGACGTTACGACTAAGCCTGAGCAGTACCTCTTCGAGCATGAGAACACGCTGCAAGACCCTGTTAGTGTCATTATCAAGGGAACGACTGCAGGTGGTAGCGAGGAGCTTTACTACCGTGTGATGATTATCGATGCGAGTGGTGAGCAGCTTATGATTCGCCGTAACCACCACTACAAATTAAATATCACGGGTAAGCTCACCTATGGTAGTCGTACCTTTGAAGAAGCGCTCTCGGCGCCCGCAACCAACAATATATGGGTTGCCGTAGATGACTGGGTTAACGAGGTATCGTACGGTGGTGTCAGCCTTGCTGTAGACCAGACAAGCGTTGTTCTTGGCGAGGATAAGGCGGGTCAGACATTGGAGCTTGGCTACACTATTACGAGTAGCTCGGCGCTCACCGACGACGACATTGCTGAGGTGACGTGGGTTGAGGGCAACCATGTTGCTGCACACAACTTCAACCACTCGTTTACGCCTAATGGTACATCTGGCCGTGGTGTCATTACGCTTCAGCTCCTCGATATGGGCGATGATGCTATGCTTGAGGGTACGCTTATTGTGAAGAAGGGACGCCTGCAGCGAGCTATCCATGTGGTGCTTATCAAGACTCAGAAGTTCACTCCCGTATGGGCTACTACGCAGATATACGGCGGCGAGATAGGTGAGCTTGCAACATTCAAGTTCAACGTTCCCGAAGACTTCCCATTCTTCCCATTCAAGGTATATGTATCGGTTAATTCGCTTGATATACGTACCGGGACTACGGGACGTGTTCTTCCCGTTGTGCGCAAGGGTGACGAGGGATGGTATGGCATCGACAATGGTCTTGGATATAAGTATGTCTATACCGTTACAGAGCCTGGTACACAGCGCCTATATATGCATAGTATTCTGACGAATGCCGATGGTGGTAGCGATAATATCATGCTCGAGGCTGAGTTCTTTGAGACCGTAAGCAAGCAGTTCCATTATGTGTCGCACCAGAATGCTATCAGCGTTAAGGACCTCGAAACATACAGCGTTTCGGGTGTAGAGGATGAGGTTATCTACTATCGCCTCGTGCCTCGCAAGATTAATGCTCCTGTGCGTATCGATGTTCAGCTTAACGATGTATCGGATGAGGCTAACCCTGTGGCTATCAATGCTGGCGAGAACGACGAGTTCTTCATCTATACGCGCACCCTCGACTCGCTCTATAACCAGACCGACCGCGATATGTTTAATCTGCCGGACAATTGGGAGTGGGACTGCCGTTTCTACACTATCGACGATAGCTACTGGCAGCAGAGTACCAACGGACGCATGCTTATGTTTAAGCCTACGAAGATAGAGAAGACGGGTGATGAGACTGGTAACTATGCTATATTCCTCAAGACCAACACGGCACGTAGCGACGATATGATACGTATCGCCTCGAATCAGCCCGATAGCTACTCGGCACTCCCCGATAAGGTGAATCAGCACTACACGGGTAATACCTATCGTTCGTTCATCTACGAGCTCTCTACCTATCACCCCTTCCGTTTCGCTGCGGAGGTGGCAATTGGTGGTGGCACCCCCGTGGGTACATGGCGCACAGACACCGAGCCCGACCCCGTGGATCACCTCGAGTGGTCATACTTACCCAATCAGCAGGTAGACATCAACCTCGAAATCACCAGCTTTACTGGTACTGATGGCCGTTCGGCTGACCCCTTTGGTACGTCGTTCGAGATATATATTGATGCCCCCATGCTTGAGCTTGACGAGAGTCGCCTCACGCCGGCAATGGCTGCTAAGCTTAAGCCACATGCCACAATCCCAGGACGCTTCGTATATACGGTTGATGCGTCACGTGAGGCTGAGCGTGCTGCGGGCAATGGTCAGAGTGTAAAGATTACGGATGGTGCTGCTGCATCGCAGGAGGGTGAGCGTAAGACCCTGCCATTCATGACCAAGGGCATCACCACAGCAGGTGAGATTGTAATAAGCTCTGAAACTGACGTATGTGAGTTCTTTGAGAAGCGTTTCAAAATCACGAATACGCTTATCGAGGGTAGTATAAAGTATGAGGTTGGAGCCTCACAATACGACATCTTGGAGAGCGAGTTCGTTAGCTTTGCGGTAGAGCGTACAGGCGTTCGCATCGGCTCTATGAATATCACTGCCGATGGCCACTTCACGCTGAACCTTCGTGCCGAGTACTCGTTCACGTGGGATGAGGACCCTATAAGGCTCGCCTACATTAAGGACGGCGAAGTATACGAGGCAAGCTACGCAAGCCTTAAGGCTTTGTACGATAGCGTGGTAACTCGTGGCGAGAGCGTTATTCTTAGAGATATTTAGTTCCGATTTAAGCATAATAGATGGCAGAATCACTTCTGCCCTCTATTATTATGCCTATTCAAGAGTCTCTATTTGCGATAGTAGGGTAGGCACATGGTTGGGTTGATACTCAACCGTTGTAGCTACCACTATGCCCTCCTTGTCGATAAGATAGCATCGCGGTACGTACATAGTAGCGTATAGGTTGTATATCTCGCGATTGTTATCTATGGCCGTGTCGAAACTGTAGCCGTTGGTTGATAGATACTCCTCAATCTCGTTTTTCGTGCCCTCTCGTGCAATTGCCACTATTCTAACCCCCAACGCCTCCATCTCTTCATTTGCTGCTTTTAAATCGTCTAATAGTGCCTTACAATCGGGACATGTGTGCGAAAAGAAGATGAGTAAGACAACCTGGCCCCGAAGATTGGAGAGCGTGATACTCTCGCCACTAAGTAGCGTTGTGGTAAAGTCGGGGGCTTGCTCCTGGCACGTAACAATGGATGTCTCCTCGTACGATGGTAGCTCCTCGTTTATTGCCTCGCACCCAGTGGCAAGGAGGGTCATTGTTGCCATAGATATAGCATAAAACACTCTACGCATATTCATAGTTTATTGTTAACACTTGCAAAGATAGTGATTTATACGTAAACATACTACTATTTTAGGCTCCTATATTTGCATCTGTTAAAGCATCTTGGTAGCATTTGACCTTCGCCTTGTGTAGACAAAACAAAAAAGAGCCCGCAATGCGGGCTCCGAACTCAATTGTTGAGATTTCAAATTATAGAGCTACAACAGTGTAAACGTTGCCATTCTCCTCTACAGTGTAGCCGTCAGCCAAGAAGTTGGTGCCAGCACCCTCTGCAGCATTGTTTGCAGGGTTGAAGCCTGTGAACTCGCCACCACGAACCTCGATAGTGGTTGTAGCGCGGTCAGCGTCCTTCTTGTTGAGTACGAATGCGCTGTTGTTCTCGTTGGGGAAGTTACCGCCGTTAACGTATACCTTACCGTTGCCACGAGCATAAACTACAGCGTTAGACTCACCGTTAGCATCCTTACCAGCCTTGAAGATACCACCGTTGATGATGACAGTACCCTCGGCGATGATAGCATAGCCGTCGTTGCCTGTTACAGCCTCGATAGTGCCCTCACCGTTGATTGTAAGGGTTGCACCCTCCTCTACGATGATAACGTCTGTAGCAGCGTTCTCTACCTTGTTGGTGATAGTCTTGCCGTTGAGGTTAAGAACGGTGTTTACGCCAGCCTTAACAACCAATGGCTCCTCTACAACGAGGTCCTCAGCCAATGTAGCAGCACCACCCACCTGGAATGCACCGTAAATGTTGTAGTCGGGCTCCTCGAAGATAGGATCGATGATGATGGTTACGTTAACGTTGCTTGTGAGCAACGAACCGATAATGTTAGTGCGATAGTTGCGCTGTACGGGAACGAATGTGTAGTTCTGAGTGTAGTCGTTTGCGCCGTCAGAGTATACGAACTCTACGTCAACAGTCGACTTGTCAGCACCTACGAGCAAGTAGTTCATTGCGAGGTACTCATAGCCTGCAACGGGGAATGTCTCGTCAGTAGGGATAGCTGTGCGGTCGTAAACGAGAGCCACCTCATTTGAAACTGCGCCATCAACGAGGTTGAGGGTAGTGGGGGTAGCTACGGCGATCTTCGACTCGCTAACGGTCATGCCAGCAGCTGTAGCGGCAGCGATGTCGTCAGTACCGATGTTGAGCTGTGCAAAAGGACGATACAAATATACGGTCTTAGTCAAGTTCCCAGTAACGGTAAATGGCTCAACGTATGCCCAGAATGCGTCATAAGCCTCAGCGTTAGCCTCAGCGGGGTTGTATGTCATAGTCTTGGCAGCGAAGTCTACGTCGCATACGTCATCGGCGTTGTCAGCCCAGAAGATAAGACTATACTCGTTGCCTGTAACGAGGTTAAGGCTAACGGTTGTAGAGATGTTGATGGTCTCCTTGTTTGTGTCATCCACCTTAGAGATGGCGCTAATGAGGTTACCAGCCTTGTCGTAGATACCGTAGTAGAGGTCAGTAGCCGAAGTACCGTCACCAAATGCACGTGTTGCGATTTCAGGGGTCTCAACTACGAAAGTAACTACAGACTCTGGGGTCTTTGCTGCATCCTCTGCCTCACGCTGGCAAGAGGTTGCCACGAGCGCTGCCATTGCAACGATCGAGAAGAAAATCTTCTTCATAGTGTAAATAGGTAATTAAATAGTTAATGTGATGATTGTGTATTGTTTGTTAGTTAGTCCACTAAGTAGTTATATTCGCCATCGAACTCTGGTACGACCGTCACGCCACCCGTTCCCGCGGTGAGGAACTGTGCACGTATCGTGGTAAGGTGACTACGTTTTAGAGGTACATTCACCGAGCGGAATGTCGATAGTAGCTCGCCGTCGTAGTCGTACACCTCGATAGATACGTTAACCGAGGACTCTGTGCCGTTGGTAAAGACATAGTCGAAGCCAAGCTCTACCTCGCCATTATCCAACATGCGCATCTTCGACTTGTAGCTTACGCCGCCCTCCGAGTCTGAAGGTTTATCGGTGAACATGTTGAACTCTGTTGGCATGAATCCGCCGTAGCGCATTACCACCTCAAAGTCCTCGATGCTCACGGCCTTAGTCTCAGCATCGGTGATGCCCATCGTCTGTAGCTTGTTGGCGCGAGCCTCCTGCACGCTGATGATGAAGTCCCGCATATCCACCGATATGAAGTTGTACTTAGCCATAGGGCGCTGCATAACCACCGTAGCCTCAGTTACCTCCTTAGAGACCTCCGAGGTTATCACGCCTCGGAATGCGTCGCGTAGGTCGTTAGAACCAGGGTGCTCCTCGCCCTGGATGCGTATCTGCGCAAAGTTTGATGTCGAATAGTGCAAATCGCCACCACCTGCCTCGATGAAGTCGGACCATACTCTAAAGGTATAGTTGCCTGGCTCGAGAGTAAGTTCAACGCTGTTGTCGTAGCTTGCAACTTCGTCCTTCGTAAATACGAAGCTACGTACAATCTCTCTCTCGTTAGCCTCCTCATCTGCGTTGTAGACATTTATCGTATAGCGTATATCGAAGTCCTCAGTCTCTCCTGCTCGCGACTCGTTATCGTAGGTTAGGGTCTTGTACAGGGGTAACTCGGTGTCATAGGTTAGGTGCAATACGAATGTCACTTCTCGGTTGACAGGATATGGAAATTCGTGGACATCACAAGCACATAGGAGCCCTCCCATAAGGATTGCGCCTAATAGTTGTATGTATCGTAATGCCTTCATTTACGTTCAAATAAATAAGTGATTTACAGATAGTTTACTTCTTGGGGTATGCGGTCTTCATAGGTATGCGGTACGAGATTCCGATAAGCACGTTATCCAGACCAATGTAGGTCTTTTTACGTGAGTCGAAAAGTGGACCGTTTACCTCGTTCACGAATAGGTCGTAATCCAATGGATATACGCCTACACCCAAAGCAAACTCCAATTTCCAATCCTTGTTGCGGCTGATGGGCAGACGATAGCCCAGCGAGAGGCCGCCACCAAGAGTAGGGTGTTTACCATCGCGATCCTGATAGCGATAGTCGCCATTGAATGCGTAGTTGTAGTATGCAAAACCAAGGTGCGCACCGATGAAAAGCTTATCCTGGTTCTTCAAGGGCCATACGCGCAACTCGGGCTGTAGAGCAAACTGGCGGAACTTAGTTGTTGGCGAGAAGTAGTCCAATGCCGAGTATGAGATGGGCAGATAGAACGATAGGTATCGTCCCATGTCGAACTCCACACCGATATTTGCCTGCAGTAGCGCCAATCCTGTCACGTTGGTCTTAACGTAGAGATAGCGCTTCTCGGGTAGTACATTCGACGCTGTAGTGAGCAACGACTGTGGCTCGGTCTCGATTTCGGGACCAGGGAACCCCATGGGTCTCACGCTCATAGGCTCGCTCGCGGGCATATACTCCACGTTCTCCACTCTCTTCTTTGTTACCAACACCGTATAGGCGTTACGCATGTGGATGAAGTAGTCGCGGAATAGTCTACGCCATGTCACGCCATTATCCATACGCTTCAGGTCGCCGATACGGCTGTCGAGAACCTCGCCTTCTGAGCGATTTTCGCTGCTGATAATAGCGAGAATCTCATCCTTATTTTCGTAGTCGGACTTCTCCACCATGTCGTATAGTTCACCCCATGCGATGTAGTGGTCGTTACGCACGATAATCTCCTCGGGGATGTCTATGCGTGAGCGAACATACCTCTCTAAGGTCTCGAGACGCGCATTACTCAACCAGCGGTTAAATCTTACGCTACCCTCGGGTGATACGGCACCACAAAACTCGACGCTGACAATCTCCACAGATGTGTCGCGCTGTACGCTCTCAATCCACTCCACGATATGTGCCAACGAGTCGGCATTGTTCATATACGATGGGTCGATGTAGGCCTTAGCCACGCGATAGCGAATATGCATCTGGTCGCGTCTAATTTCGGTGCTGTCTGTGCGTTTTTCGAATACGCGCTGGGCCGATAGGTCGTTGACGGCGAATAACGCTGCCACGACTATCAATATGCTGTATTTGAGGTTTTTAAACATAACGATAATTTTATAAACCCATTGCAGCTCTTAGCTCCTCGTAGGTGTACTCCACGCCTTCGCAGGTGATGGGACCAACCTTGGCGCCATCCTCGATGATGAGGAACTCGACGTCGGTAGATACCAGCTGTAGAGAGCCTACTGTAGCACCCTTCTTAATGGTCATTGTTGTCGAGTACTCCTTACCACCATAGGGGCAGCGAGGCTCACAGCAGATAACCTTGTCGATAGTAGTACCAGCACCTATGGTCATCCATGAGTGCTTCGTTGAGTCACACGTGCCACAATATAGCGTGTCAATCTTCACGTCGTAGAGCTCTACCACGGCATGTGTCCATGCGAAGACAGTACCGTACTCACCACCGTAGAACCATGCATCCGACTCGTTGCGAACGCCGATGTCGCAGGGAATGACCTTGTGTTCCACGCCGTGCTTATCGGTCACAGTGTCGTGGATGGTCGTAGCACCTGTCATCTTACAATTGTTCAGCGTAGTCTTACCGTAGGCGATTGTTGCGGGAGAGAAATACCACTCGTGGCACTCAATGCAGGCCGATACCGATAGGTTACGTAGCTCCACGTTGTTCAAGACATTGACGTAGTTGACATAGCCGCCACCGCGATACTCTCCCAACTCGATAACCCATATATCGCCCGTAAAGAGCAGATTGTTGTAGGTGTTTGTCTGACCTGAGACGCTGGCAAACTGCAGACCTGTCTCGTGGCTCGACATATTATATATGGTATTCTCGAACGTTGTATCCTCCTCGGAGTTGTAGTAGATATAGCCGTAGTCGGTGTTTGGCTCGTCGACATAGTCGCGTACGTTTATGTAGCCATTGTCCGTAACTACCTGACCCACATAGTCGGTGCGGCAGTTACGCTCGAGCGTAACGTTGTTTGCCGAGGCGTGCTCATACATCACGGCCTTATTCTCGTCGTTGAGGAAGAAGAACTCGGCGGTGTGTGTGGTGGGCGTAGTGTCGGCCAAGAGATATGCCATTGCCACATATACATACTCCTCCTTGGCGCCATCCTCATCGACATCTGCCTTGAGATACTCTGTGGGCAGCACGCCTGGCTTGAACGATGCACTACCGTAGTTAGATAGCTCGCCCGTGCGCAGGTCGATGGTATGGGCCACGTCGCGAACACGTACGCACGACTTGGTGACGTCGAAGTTGTGATAGCCCGTGACATACTCCCAGTCGAAGGTGTGAGTGCCGGCATTGAGCTGTGCAAAGGGGCGTCGTAGCGTTACCTTCACACCGTCATCCGTAGTTGCGAAGAACTCGGTGACGCCGTAGAAAGCATCACAGTTCTCATCGTTACAAGCCACGGCATAGTTCACATCCACCGTCATATCGTCGGTGAGGGTGTATGCCTCGGTCTTGCTACTCTGCGCCCAGAATACAGCCTTGTAGTTGCGTCCTGCGGGCAGCGATATATACATCGTGAGACCACTTTCGGATGTCAGCCCTGTTGCGTTACGCCTTGTTGCTTTAGGGATAACTATCTCGCCGTTCTCGTTGTAGATGGCGTAGTAGAGCAGGTCTACCGTTGTGCCGTCGCTTATGGCGCGTGTCTCTTCGCCCTCGGCCTCGTCGGTCGTGAGCACGAAGCTGACCATAGTCTCCTCGCCACCCTCCGGTGTAGTACCCACGACATCGTCCTGGGTACACGCCGTGGTAGCTGCAGCTATCGCCACTACGCCTATTAGAAATGCGAGATATTTAGTATAAAATCTCATTGTTATAGTTTATTGGGGGAGGTGTAGGTATTAATGGGCGATGCCTGTATCCTCGTTAAGGATCTCACCGATAATTGCGCCATCCTCGATGATTACGTCGAGGTTACCGTTAGCGTCGTAACGGCTGCGACCATTCATATCCAGTACGTTAACCTTTGCGCCTGCCTTGATTATAAGTGATGGTGACCACATATTGTTGGGATCCCAGTGGGTATTGCCATTCTCATCTTTGATTCTCTTTGCCATACCTGAGCTTGTTACGAAGATGGTGTCAATCTCCGAGCCCTCGCCAATGGTTAGGTGAGCACTGGCCTGGGTATTATTGTGTGTGGCGCAGCGGATATACTCGATGTGGCTGTTGTTTATGGTAACCTGAACATGGCTCCAAGAATACAATCTCGAGATCTCGCAGTTGTTGAATACTGCTACACCATCGTTAGGCACACCACAGTCGTAGGGTAGTACCTCATGTAGGTCTCCCCAGTAGTCTGGGTATAGTGGCATATCGGGCATGCAGTGTGCGCCAGTGAATGTGCAGTTGTTGATTACGCTCTCGCCGCGCAAGAAGATGAGTGGTGCCATATAATCGATAGGCTCCACATTGGTGATACCCTTCGAGTGGGTCACCATCATATCCTTGGCTACTACGTTGTTAAGCTCGTTGGTGAAGGGAACCACCACCTTACCGTCGCGCTTGATGTAGTCACCAAAGGCGATATACTGCACCTTACCCGAGAATGTTACATTGTTGAATGTAAGCTTATTATTATTCTCCGAAGTGAATGTAGCAGCCTCCGGTGTATTGAATGCAAAATACTTATCCTCGATAACGGTGTCCTCGCTGAAGTTGTAATAGAGGCCACCAGAGTTGATTGTCTCACCCTCGTAGATAGGATCGATCTTCACGTTGAAGGCGATGTCGCCAGTTAGAATCTGACCCACGATGTTTGTACGCCAGTTACGCTGGATGGGCACGAAGTCGAGACCGTCGCTGAAGTCAGCAGGATTGCTGCCGTCAGCCTCGGCAAATACGAATGCCATATCGTGGGTAGTGGTCTGGGGCGATGCCAAGAGGTATGACATAGAGAGGTATGAGTAGACCTCGCTGTTGCCGTCCTCGTCTACGTCTACCAAGAGATCCTCTGTGGGGATGGTGTTCAACGTGTAGTTAACCTCCACCTCGCCTGTAGCCTCGCCTGTGAGTAGGTTGAGCTTGTCGGCGATGCCCTGCACTGTAATAGCCGATGTTGCGATGTCTACGCCGAGGTCCTTAACGTGCTCGAGGTCAAATGGGAAGGCGCCCACGTTAACCTGTGCGAAGGGACGCTTCAATACCACGTTGATGGTGCGGTTGCCCTCCACCTTGAATACCTCGGTAACACCGAAGAATGCGTCGCGCAACTCGTCGTTGTTCACACCATCGTAGTTGATTGTCAGCTGCATATCATCCGAAATGGTGTATGCCTCGCAGTCGGGGTTCTGTGCCCAGAATACCACCTGATACGACTGACCCTTAGCCAACGAAATAGCCATAGAGTAGCCATTAGCGCTCAAAAGACCATTGACATTGTCTTTGACGGCCTTGCCGATAACCAACTCGCCGGCATCATTGAACACACCATACATGAGCTGTGTTGCACCCGTACCATCGCTAATCGCACGTGTTGATGGTGCACACTCCATGTCAAGTGCAAATGTAACCTCTGCATTCTCAACGGGGGTTACGGGCTCTCTATCGGTGGTACATGACACCGCAAGAGCAGTCATTGCAAACAGTGAGATTAAGATTCTTCTCATCCTTGTAAGTAGCTTTGCTGCTATCCAACTCCAAAATAGCATTTTAAATTCGAAGACTCAGAGTTGTTCGCTCAAGGATAAGTGCGATGCTAACACAATGCCCATTGAAGGTCTTGACTTCGGTAAATCAATAGGCCGCGTTAACAAAAAAAATAGGGGGTGAGCATATTACCCACCCCGTAGTTACAGTCGTCGCTTACCAGAAGAGCAAAAAGTCTTCTCTGTAATCAATATTCTAAACTAGTAATCCGTAACGCTCTTAGGATTACCCCCTTACAAAAAAGTGCAAGGGGGGGGGGGATTTTTTGCGTTAACACAGCAAAGTTACAAAAATTTTTCTATATTTCCAAATAAATACCAGATTTTTTTCAATAAAATTTAAGTTCTGTGATATTGGTATTTATAGGTAAACCGTTACATGTCTCATATCGACCAATATTTGTTTTGGAAAAGTTTTATAACGACCTGAAAATAAGATTCTATAGTTATTGACCGCCATATAAACGGGGTTCCGAAATAGTACAAATTGTTAATTTTTAGTGTTGAAAAAATGTGCAAAAACAGACGTAAAACATTTGGCGAATGGGGATTTTTTTTGTACTTTTGTTCCGTTAAAGTGTATGTCGAAAAATCCCCCCCCCTCGCACTTTGACAACATCTTGAATGTCAGGATGTTATGCATTTGCGACAGAGAAAAGGAATTCAGTTAAAATTGTAGAATATTCCTTTTGTAAAAGGGAGGTCAACGAATAAAATTGATTTTGGGGTAAGAATATTACAAAATATCGAAAACTTCCGCCCAAAAAGACTACGGAAACGAAAATAAAAAAAGAAAAGAGATAAGAGATGAAAAAGCTACTAATGGTGTTTCTTTTATTGGCTCTGTTCCCTGTCGTGTCGAGCGCACAGATCGACCGTGAGGTGACAAGGTCAGTAAAGGTCCATTTCCGTCAGGGAGCTGTGGTCCTTGATGAGAATTACATGGATAATAAGGCCACCTTGAGCGAGTTTGCCAAAGAGGTAAAGGCCTATTATTCGGACAGCACTGCCCGATTCCGCCAGATTCGCGTTGTGTCAAGTGCCTCGCCCGAGGGTGGTAAGGCACTTAACGATCGCATTGCTAAGCAGCGTGCCGAGGCCATCACTCAGTGGATTAGTCGTGAGATTGCTGTAGATTTGGACTATGCTGTTGAGTCTACAGGTATCGACTGGGAGCTGCTTAAGGCGTTAATCATCGAGGATGAGGGCGTACCTTACCGCGATGAGGTGCTCGAGTTGTTGGAGAGTGCCCCTGCAATTGTTGTAGAGAATGGCAAGGAGGTGGAGGTGCGTTACAACGAGCTTAAGGCTCTGCGCAACGGTACCCCCTATCGTTGGATATATGCAAATATCTTCCCCAAGTTGCGTTACGCTTCTGCGCGTTGCGAGTTCTGGTGGGAGACCATCCCCGAGTTGTTGGTAGATAATACGCCCATTCGTTTGTCTGCGGATGGTGGTGCAGCGGTCATTCCTTTTGGCAAGACTGTCGAGGATAAGGTTGTCCCCACGGTGCAGGCTGCTGATGGTTGGGTTAACACCCTTGTGCCTACCGACAAGAATGTCACCTTCGATGTCGCTCCCAACCCATCGTCGGAGCCACGAACTACGGCCGTAACCATGAGCTGCTACGGTAAGCAGTATGTTGTGCCCGTTGAGCAGGAGGGTGCTACGCCCAGTATGCGTCTCACATCGGCAAGCGAGGTTAACTATCCTGCTGAGGGTGCTGAGGATGAGATTACCTTCGAGAAGCGTGTCGACGACGGCGTGGTCCCCACAGTGAAGAGCTCGGCAGACTGGATTGACTCAATCGTTCCCACAGATAAGGGTATTACCTATATTATAAAGGAGAACCCCACCCAGGAGCCTCGTACAGCCACTATCACTGTCGAGAGCTATGGTGAGGAGCATGAGGTTACGGTTAACCAGCTTGGTGCCGAGCCTAAGTGCAAGCCCTTCTACATGGCAATCAAGACCAATATGCTCTACGATGTAGCTGCCGTTCCTAACATCGGTGCAGAGTTCTACCTCGGTCAGAACTTCTCTATCGCGGCAAATTATGCTCACGCTTGGTGGAAAAAGGATGCTAAGAACTTCTACTGGCGTTACTATGGTGCTGACGCATCACTTCGCTGGTGGTTTGGTAAGGCATCACGCATTAAGCCCCTGCAGGGACACCATATCGGCCTAAACTACCAGATTCTCACCTATGACTTCCAGCTTGGTAACAAGGGTATCATGGCAGGTATGCCAAGCGGTAATCTTGCCGACCGTGCCAACCATATCGTAGCATTAGAGTATGGCTACTCGTTGCCAATTACTCGTCGATTGAATATCGACTTCTCTATTGGTGCTGGTTACCACTGGGGTATCTTTGAGGAGTATATCCCTGTTGATGGTCACAACGTATGGCAGGCAACGAAGCGTCGTCAGTACTTTGGTCCTACAAAGCTTGAGATTTCACTCGTATGGCTTATTGGCTGCGAAAACTACAATAAGAATAAAGGAGGTAAGCGATGAAAAGATATTTCAGCATATTAACAATGGTGGCAATGGTTGCACTATCGTCATGCAACCATAAGGATTTGTGTGAGAATCACCGCGATCATGCCCACCGCTATCATATCAACATCATTGCGGACTATCGCTACGACTGGGAGGAGTGCTGCTACGAGAATGGCACCGACTGGGAGAACGAGTGGCCTGAGCACTATATGCCCTACGATGAGCTGCGTCCTACGAAGCCCGGTGGTTTGCGTGTTGTCAACTACAATGTCAATGGCGACTACAACCGTCACAACATCTCGGCAGATGGTGGCGTGGTAACGCTATACGAGGGTGAGAACGACCTGTTGTTCTACAACAACGATACTGAGTACATCATCTTCTCGCGTACGGGTACCGATGCCTCTACGCGTGCAACCACACGTACACGTACACGTGCTGACTATAAGCCAAGTAGGTTTGCGAATGATGCCGACACCATCACCGTGTCGCCTCCCGATATGTTGTTCGCCAACTACATCGAGAACTATGTTCCCGAGAAGGTGGTTGACCCTGTTGACATTGAGGTAGAGTTGCAGCCCTTGGTTTATACATACAAGTGCCGCTTCGAGTTTGGTGACGAGAATGTCCCCGATGGTAACTTGAAGTATGTGGCATTGGCTAAGGCCGACCTCTCGGGTATGGCTGCCTCGGTGCTGCTGAATACGGGTGAGACCTCTGAGGAGGCTGTAACAATCCTCTCGGACGATGCAGAGATTACCGAGTGGGGTATCCGCTCATGCATCAAGTCTTTTGGTGTTCCCGCATTCCCACACCCCAACTACCCAACACGTGGTGATGCTAAGCACGCCTTGGTGCTTAACCTACGCCTCAAGAACGGTAAATATACCACCTTCGAGTTCGACGTCACCGACCAGGTGCAGAAGCAGCCTCACGGTGGTGTTATCACCGTTTCGGGCATAGTCATCGACGAGGATGATGTAACATCGGGTTCGGGTGCCTTCGACGTTGAGGTTGACGACTGGGGCCCATACGAGGATATCGACCTTGTGCTCTAAGCCTATACCTATATTTATATATATAAGGGCAGGTGCAAACAGAAGGGGCGAGATTAGAGCCTCGGTGCAAACAGAGGGGGCAAGATTAGAGCCTCGGTGCAAACAGAGAGGGGCAAGATTGAGGCCTCGGTGCAAACAGAAGGGGCGAGATTGAGGCCTCGGTGTAAACAGAGGGGGCGAGATTAGAGCCTCGGTGTAAACAGAGGGGGCGAGATTAGAGTCTCGGTGCAAACAGAGAGGGGCAAGATTAGAGCCTTGGTGCAAACAGAGGGGGCGAGATTAGAGCCTCGGTGCAAACAGAAGGGGCGAGATTGAGGCCTCGGTGCAAACAGAGAGGGGCAAGATTGAGGCCTCGGTGCAAACAGAAGATAAACAACAATACACAAATAATACAAACTATTAACTAACACAATTATGAGAAAATCTATCATCGCGATTTTATCGCTCGTGGCAATGGTAGCTTGTACCAATGACGTAACAGTCAAGACACAGGCTCCCGCTGCAATCACGTTTGAGGATTCATTCGTGGAGGTGAAGACACGTGCAGCTGTTGATCCCAGCATCACTACAGCTACTATCGACGCTTTCGACGTTTGGGGCTTTATGGATGATCCTAAGGGTCTTATGTTCGACCAGCAGCGTGTAACCAAGGGTGAGGCAGGTTGGACTTACAACCCACTTCAGTACTGGACACAGGATCACAACTACTACTTCTATGCAGTAGCTCCCGTTGATAACGCCGACATCGTTGTTAACAAGGACTTGAACATCGAGGGCTTGGGTACCATCGACTTCACTAACACCGACGGTAGCGTTGACCTTCTCTATGCTGAGAAGCAGGAGTCGACCTACAACGAGGATGTTAACGCTGATGGTCACGAGACAGTAAAGCTCACTTTTGCTCACCTCTTGTCAAAGGTTAAGTTCACTTTCACTAACGGTTTCCCCGAGGGTACTTCTTCATTGAAGATCGAGAACATCAAGATCTCTCAGGCTCCTTCAAAGGGTACTGTTACTCTTAACGATGACACTGCAGGCCGCACTTGGAAGGTTACTGACAGCAACGCTACTCTCGACTTCGGTCACGTTAATGGTGGTGTAGCTCTTCTTCCTAACGAGAGCGCTGAGTGCGACAACGAGCGTTTGACCATCCCTGCTGATGCTAACGTACGTTACCAGATCGACTTCACTGCTACTCTCTACTATGGTGAGAACGTAGCTTTGACAAGCGAGAAGACCGTATACCTTGAGGATCAGGCATTTGTAATCGGCAAGAACTACAACATCACTGCTACTATCGACAACACTAACATCGCTGAGGATGCTCTTACACCTATCATCTTCGACGTTGTTGAGGTTGAGGATTGGGAGCTTGGCGAGCACAATGGCAAGATTGACTTCGAGAACGATGGCACACAGGTTAACCCCGATGAGCCCGTTGAGGAGGGTTATAAGCTCTATTTCAACAACCTTGCTAACTGGACAAAGGTTTACGCTCACATCTGGGCTAACGATGGCGAGGATCTCGGCCTTACAGCTTCAGAGTGGCCTGGTCGCGAGCTCACTGAGACTGAGGAGCTCGATGGCGTTACTTACTACGTATTCCAGCTTCCCGCAACTGCTACTGGCAAGACCGTAAACGTTGTATTCAACGACGGCGCTGGCTCACAGACTAAGGATCTCGCAGGTGTAGTTGAGGCTAACCTCTTCTTCGACAACTATGTTGAGCCCGTTGCTCCATCAGAGGTTGTCCTCTACTTGCAGCCTAACGCCAACTGGAATGTAGACGGCGCTCGTTTCGCAGCTTACTTCTTCGGCAATGGCGAGACTTGGGTTGATATGACTCTAGTTGAGGGTGAGACTAACATCTACGCTGTAACTGTTCCTGCTGGCTTCGAGGATGTTATCTTCTGCCGTATGAACCCAGGTGCTGCTGCTAACAACTGGAACAACAAGTGGAATCAGACTGATGACCTTAAGGTTCCTACCGATGGCACTAACCTCTACACCGTAACCGAGGATACTTGGGATAAGGGTGGTGGCGAGTGGAGCGTTTACGCACCTGCTGCTGCTCCTACAGCTCTTGCAACTCCCGTTGTAACTGCTGTTGCCAAGGAGAACACCGTAACTATTACTTGGGAGGCTGTTGAGAATGCTGCTGCTTACTCTATCACTGTAGGCACTGAGATGCCCGTAGTTACCGAGGAGCTCACTTACACTTTCACTGGCGAGTACGAGACTGAGTACACATTCAATGTTGTAGCTGTTCCTGCTGACGAGGAGAAGTTCGCTGCTTCAGAGGCTGGTGTAGCAACTGCTACTACCGAGGCTGCTCCTGCTGTTGAGCCTACTTACACTACTGTTGCTGAGTTCTTGGCAGCTGCTGAGGATGACACAGTTTACACTCTTAAGGGTACTATCACTGCTGTTGCTAACACTACATATGGTAACTTCGACCTTACTGACGAGACAGGTACTGTTCTTATCTACGGTCTCTGCAGCCCCGAGGGTGCTCAGAAGTACTGGGCAGAGTCAGGTGCTAAGCTTGGTGATGATATCGTAGTTAAGACTGTTCGCACATCTTATGGCACTACACCACAGGGTAAGAATGCTATCTTTGTAGAGCTTGTATCTCCTGGTACTCTCGCTTTCTGGTCATTTGATGCAACTGCAACATCGTTCACAGCTGCTGGTGGCGATAAGGAGATTGGCTTGGCTATCTACAATGCTACTGCCGAGGTTGTTGCAACATCAGATAACGCACAGTTCTCTGCTGCTTATGCTGATGGCACTTTGACTATCACAGCTCTTGAGAACACTGCTGAGGAGGCTATCGAGGGTAACATCACCGTTACTTGCGGTGACTTGTCTCAGGTTGTTGCTGTATCGCAGGCTGCTGCTTCATCAGGCGCTCAGACTGCTGTTGAGGCTGAGCTTGTATTCTCGGCTGCTAACCGCACTACATTCACTACATCACAGCAGGTGTTTGAGGCTAACAATATTAAGGTAACCAACGATAAGGGTTCTTCTACAAGCTCTGTAGCTGACTTTGTAGCTCCTGCACGTTTCTACAAGAACTCAAAGGTTACTGTTACCGCTCCTGGTAACATCACAACCATTGTCTTCGATTGCAACAGCGCAAGCTACGCAACAGCATTGAAAGACTCTGGCTTGACAGGTACTGTTAGCGTTTCATCTGACAAGGTAACCGTTACACTTGATGGCTCATCAAATGAGTATGTAATCAGCTCTTTGACTGGCGGTCAGGTACGTATGGATGGTGTAACTGTAACTTATTTGCAGTAATACTTTATGCCACTCGGCCCTTGGGTAGGGTAGCCTGCCCGAGGGTTGTGGGGCACACAACCCGTCATACTGCGTAACGGCACCCCGCAGTCATCCCGAGGAGCGACCCTCCCCGTCATCCCGAGGAGCGTAGCGACGTGGGGATCTCGAAAATAGATTGCCACAGCTTGCAGCCTCGCAATGACGAAAAGATTGCCACGAGTCTCACGACTCTCGCAATGACGAACAGAAGCGGCACTCCGCCGTCATCCCGAGGAGCGTAGCGACGTGGGGATCTCGAAAATAGATTGCCACGGCTTGCAGCCTCGCAATGACAAGGAGATTGCCACGAGTCTCACGACTCTCGCAATGACGATAAACGACGAAACTAATTAGTTTAGAGAACTATTAAGTTTATATAACAAATTTTTTATTATTAACCAATTAATTAACTAACAAACAATTATGAAAAAACTTTTCGTAGCTGTTCTTGCTATCGCTGGTTTGGTAGCTTGTAACACAGAGGAGGCAGTTCGCGTTCAGGGTCCTGCTCCTATCGCCTTCGATGGTTCTTTCGTTGAGACTCGTGCTAACGCAGCTGTAGATCCTTCTACAACTACTGCTACTATCGAGAAGTTCAACGTATGGGGCTTTATGGACGATGTTACCGGTAAGGTATTCGTTGAGGAGGAGGTAACCAAGAATGGTGGTGAGTGGTCATACGTGAACACTCAGTACTGGGCTCCTGGCCACAAGTACTACTTCGCTGCTTTGTCTAACTATGACAACGCTGTTGTAAACACTGATGGTGCTAACGAGCTTGGTCTTGGCAACCTTAAGTTTACCGTTACTGACGGTTCAGATGACCTTCTTTACTCTGCTGTAGGTCCTATCGATGCTCCTGCTGCTAATGCAACAACTGCAGAGAAGGTTAAGTTCTCTTTCAACCACATGCTTTCAAAGGTTAAGTTCTCGTTCACAAACGGTTTCACCAACGAGCTCGCTACTATCGATGTTAAGAACATCCAGATGGAGGTTCCCGCAACTGCAGACATCGATGTTAACGTTGCTGACTGGTGGACAGAGAACAACTGGAAGAACTACGATGGCACTGCTACCGTTGCTTTCGGTGACGCTTGCGCAAAGACTGGCATCGGCGAGTCACAGGAGTGCGACAACGAGCGTATCGTTCTTCCTGCTAACAACGACGTTGTTTACACTGTTACTTTCGACGTAGCTCTCTACCAGGGTGACGTTGTTGCTTACGAGGGCACCAAGACTGTTGAGGTTAAGGGTGTAGCTCTTGAGATTGGCAAGGCTTACAACTTCACTGCTGAGTTGAACGCTTCTAACATCACTGAGGATGGTTCTGAGCTTCTTCCTATCGAGTTCGATGTTATCGAGGTTAAGGAGTGGGTTGAGGCAGGTGCTCAGACTGGCGTTATCGAGGGTGCTGTTGAGAATGTTACTTTGATGGCTGACGCTGAGGCTACCGAGACTGTTAACTTGACTGGTTCACTCGACGGTGCAGGTCACACTATCTCTGCTGTTGACGGTGTTGACTACGTTATCGCAAGCACAGCTCGTCTTATCGAGGCTACTGCTCCTGCTTCTATCTCTAACTTGACTATCGATGGTAAGGGTGTTTACACTGACAAGTATGGTATCCGTGGTATCTACACTATCGGTACTGGTGACATCACTATTTCTAACGTTGAGATCTACAACTGTACTTACGCTATCAACGCTTGCCACACTGGTGATCTTGTTGTAGTTAACTCTACATTGCAGGGTTGGAACTCATACGCTGGTTCTGTTGCTAACAGCCGTTTCGAGAACGTTAAGTTCATCGATGGTGAGTTCCACAACTTCCGTCCTTACAACAACACAGTATGTAAGAACTGCGACTTCGCTGCAGGTGTTGTTATCGACTTGAGCTGCATGGTTGACGGTGCTTCTATCAAGTTCATCAACTGTACTTACGATGGTCAGCCTTTGACTGCTGCTAACCTCACTGACGCTGAGGGCGTAGACGTAGCTGTTGATATGCTCGTTACTGAGGAGCCTGTGAACAATGGTCTTATTCAGAACGTAGCAAACGTTGAGAATATGACTATCGACGGTGGTAACTTCACTACTACTGACGGTAGGGGTCTTCGTGGTATCTACATCACTAAGGGTGGTGTGTACAACGTAAACAATGTTGTTGTTAAGAACGTAACTTACGCTATCAACGTTAACACTACTGAGGCTGTTACTTTGAACGTTAAGAACTCTACTTTGGAGGGTTGGACTTCTTACGGTACTACAACTACTGCTTCTTTCGAGAACGTAGCGTTCACTTGCGGTACTTACGCTAACTTCAGACCTTACTCAGCAACTACTTTGACTAAATGTACTTTCGAGGCTGGTTTCCAGATCGATTTCACAGCGTTGACAGGTGTTCTTACTTTTGACAACTGTACTTATGATGGCGAGGTTATCACCGAGGCTAACTTTGCTACACTTGTTCAGGTTGACGGTGACTACACTGGCAAGATCGCGTTCTAATTGAACACACTGGTTATAGGGGGTTGGTTCTCCCTATAACCCCTAACAACCGCGTCATTGCGAGAGTCGATAGACTCGTGGCAATCTAAGGAGATTCCCGCGTCGCTACGCTCCTCGGAATGACGAAGAGAAGAGACAAAAACAAAACAAATAACAAATAATTAAAAACTATTACATTTTGAAAAAGACACTTTTGCTTGTTGCTGCTGCTGTAGCTCTTGTAGCTTGTAGCAACGAGGAGATTGTACGTCAGTCAGCTCCCGAGGCCATCGGTTTCGACAACGCCTTCGTGGAGAACTCAACCCGTAGCGTCAACGACCCAAGCTTCGATGCTGACAATATGTTCAGCGATTTCGCAGTTTATGGCTTCGTTGAGGGTGCTGTATTGTTAGACGGCGTACGTGTAGCTAAGGAGGATCTTGCTACAGATCAGACAAAGACTGGTTGGGAGTACGAGGGTACTCAGTACTGGGTTGCTGGTGCAAAGTACAACTTCAACGCTGTAGCTCCTTTGACTGATGGCGGTTGGACAAAGACTGCTGCTACAAAGGATGCAACAACCCTTTCGTTCACCAACAACGGTACTACTGACCTTCTCTATGCTTATGCAACTGCTGAGGGTCAGGCTGAGAATAATCAGCCCGTAGCTTTCACTTTCCGTCACACCTTGTCAAAGGTTAAGCTCTCTTTCGAGAATGCTTACAATGCAACCAATGCTACTATCAAGGTTCGCGACGTGAAGATTACCGATGCTTACGCTACTGGTAATGTAGTTCTTACTGATGCCACTGCTTGGAGCACACAGGATGGCAAACTTGAGCTTGCTTTTGGTAATGCTGTAGCTGATGACGCAACTTCTACAGATGCTCTTGCTTTTGCTTACAACACTACTCTTGAGTCATACAACGAGTTGTTTATGATTCCTGGTGAGGGTCCAACTCTTGATGGTGAGAAGCATACCTACACCGTTACTTTCACCGTTGACCTTATTGTAAGTGGTACTGTTGTTAAGACTTACGAGCGCACTATCAATGCAGTGTTTGCTCCTGAGGCTGGCAAGAGCTACGACCTTAAGGCAACTATCAACGCAGAGAACATCGACCCCGAGCACGCTCAGGAGCCTATCGAGTTCACTGTTAACGCTCTTCCTGGTTGGGGTACTACTAACGACCAGAACATCTAATTCGCAACAAATTAAAGAATTATTCGAGATATGAAAAAGATTTTTATTGCAGTTTTGGCTGTTGCAGCACTCGCATCGTGCAGCAAGGAGCAGACCGTAAACGTTGACAAGGGTGCAGTTATCGGCTTCGACACCTTCGTTGAGAACTCAACACGTGCTAACGACCTTGAAGTAGGTGACTTCGACTTTGGTGTATATGGTCTCGTTGAGAAGGGTGGTGAAAACGCTCTTATCTTCAACAACCAGGAGGTTGCTGCTGATGGTTCTTACTCGCCTGCGCAGTATTGGATTGCAGCTGCGCAGTACTACTTCACAGCTATTGCTCCTTGTACTAATGCAAAGTGGGATTACTTCACCACTACAGCTCACACTGGTACTATCGCTTTCGATAACCAGGCTGCCGCTGCTAACCAGGACTTGCTCTTCGCTTATGTAAAGCCTGCGCAGACTCCTGATGAGATTAAAGCTGCTCCAGATAAGGTAGGCTTCACTTTCAACCACATGTTGTCACGTGTACGCTTCACTTTCGCTAACGGCTTCGGCGCGGGTAGCAACATTAAGCTCGAGGTTACCGATGTAACTATCACCGATGCTTATGCTACTGCTCAGCTTGCTGTTGAGGATGGTACTCCTGCAGCTGCTTGGAAAAACTTCGGTACTACATTCTCAAAGAACTTCGGTCAGGTAGGTGGTGCTACACTTGCTACTCTTACCGACACAGGTGCTACTATGAGCGCAGCTACCGAGCACTTCTATCTTATCCCTGCTAACAAGACTTACGAAGTAACTTTCTACGTTACCCTCTACCAGGCAGGTGTTAAGCTCGATACTTATGCTCGTACAGCTACTATCCCTGCTACTGATATGCAGAAGGGTATGAGCTACGACATCAAGACCACTCTTACCGCTAATAATACTTCTGACGATGGTCAGCTCTATCCTATCGAGTTCGAGGTTACTGCTGTTACAGAGTGGGATCAGTTCGGTGATGGTGACATTACTGGCAATGTAAACTAACAAACCTTTGGTTATGAGGGGTTGAATCTCCCCTCATAGCCCCAACAGATTGCCACGGGCATAGCCCTCGCAATGACGAACGGCAGCAACAACCGTCATCCCGAGGAGCGTAGCGACGTGGGGATCTCAAAAATAGATTGCCACGAGTCTAACGACTCTCGCAATGACGAAGAAAGATGATTGAGCCGTGTGTATACATACTTACCAATGCTAAAAAGACGGTATTGTATACTGGAGTAACCTCCAATATTCGGCAAAGGGTTCTTGAACATAGAAACGGTATTGGCTCGGAATTTACGAGAAAATATCGAATGAAGGTTCTACTAATGGTTGAGAGGCATCCGACAATGATGTCGGCCATAGCTCGAGAGAAGCAGATAAAAAGTTGGTCTCGGGCGCGTAAGGAGGCGTTGATTAATGAGACAAATCCAGCGTGGGACGATTTGATGCCGATAGGTGAATAACCCTCCCCGTCATCCCGAGGAGCGTAGCGACGTGGGGATCTCAAAAACAGATTGCCACGGCTTGTAGCCTCGCAATGACGACTGGCAGCAACAACCGTCATCCCGAGGAGCGTAGCGACGTGGGGATCTCAAAAAACAAAAGATTGCCACGGGCAAAGCCCTCGCAATGACGAAAGACGAAAGACAAAAGACGAAAGACAGAAAGAAAAAATATTAACAATTAAAACTTTTATACACTATGAAGAAGATTCTTATTTCTATGCTTGCTGTAGCGGCACTTGTATCGTGCAGCAAGGAGGAGTCAATCCGCGTAGACCAGGGTGAGGCCATCGCTTTCGGCAACGCCTTCGTCGACAACAGCACCCGTGCTACTGACCCATCGTATAGCGGTACTGCGGACTTCACCTCTTTCCAGGTTTGGGGTACTGTAAAGGCTAATGATGCTGCTACTCCCGTTGCTATTTTTGAAGATGACACTGTAACAGCTACTGTTGGTGCTAATAGCGTTTGGACTTGCAACGTTAAGCAGTACTGGATTAAGGATGCCCTTTATAACTTTGCTGCTCTTGCAAATGCGGATGCGGTAGCTCTTGGCGATGACAAGTTGCCTAAGACTGTTACTTATACAGCAGATCAGACCGACCTCGTATATGCAAAGTCTGCACAGTATACTGGTAAGGCATCTGGTAACGAGCTTGTTGCTTTCACTTTCCAGCACCTTTTGTCAAAGGTTAACTTCACTGTAGTGAATGGCTCACAGGATGCAGAAGGTTACTCATTCTTGGTGCGTGATATTGAGATTGCCGGTGCTACAGCTGGTACTTGCGATGTTACTACAACACCTGTTACTTGGACAGCTACAGCTAACAATGGTTACACCATTGCAGACATCACCGTAGATAACGATACAGCATCTGCAGACTGTGGTACAGCTCTTCTCGTTGTCCCTGGTGCTGTGACTGTATCTTTCAATGTTGATATCCTTGTAGATGGTGTAGTACTTGGTACCAAGGAATACACTTCAGCAGCTACAACACTCGCTCCTGCTAACAGCTACAATTTCGTAGTTACACCTACCGTGGGTGAGGAGATTAAGTTCACCGTTGCTAACGATCTTACTTGGACAGACGGTGGTGACATCAACGTTCAGTAATTTCCACTTTTGTTAGAAGTGAGATTGGCATAGCTATATCAATGAGTTATGCGAGTCGGACAAATAAATTTTTAGACTATGAAAAGACTATTTATCGCTGTTTTGGCAGTTGCGGCACTCGCAGCGTGTAGCAAGGAGGAGGCCGTGAATATCGACCGTGGTGAGGCTATCGGCTTCAGCGCCCCATTCGTCGACAACGCCACACGTGCAGCTATTGATCCATCGTATAGTGGTACAAAATCACTTGCTTCGTTCAACGTATATGGCACAGTGACTGGTAACGCAAACACCATCAACCTATTCGATGGTGACCCAGTAACTGGCTCTATTGGCCAGGCTGTGTGGTCTTGCACTGAGGAGCAGTATTGGACACCCAGCTGTTCTTATAAGTTTACCGCTATTGCAGACGCTACAAGTGTGGCTGTAGATGGTTATGGCATGCCCACAACTATTACTTTTAACGAGAACACCACAGCTGGTGGCGACTTATTGCTTGCTACTGCAACAGCTACAACTGATGCAGATGCAACTCCTTCGCAGAACCCTGTTGCGTTTACCTTCAATCACCTTTTGTCGAAGGTTAAGTTCACGTTCAGCAAGCCTGAGTACAAAAATACTCGCTACACTTATAAGATTACTGGCATCCAGTTTACCAATCCTTATAAGCAGGGTGTTTACAACATTACAAACGAGACTTGGGGCAGTCAGGATATTCGCACCTCAGCTATCGACTTTGGTGTTGGTGAGGCTACTATTACCACAACGAAGCTCTCTGTTGAGTCTAACTATGCTCGCATGTTGGTGCCTTACAATTATACCGACCTTGTCGTGTCGTTCACTATTGAGACACTACTCGATGGTAGCTCGCTTGGCACACAGACAATTACCAAGACTCTCTCGGCTAATTTTGAGAAGGGTAAGGCATACAATGTTGCGGTAACCTTGGGCGACAATAACCTTATCACCTTCACTGTTAATGAGCTTACTGGTTGGTATTCGGAGACAAATATCTCTATTCCCTAACGATTTACCTCTTCGGAGGCTTTGGCTATAAGGGTTTGACCGCCCTTATGGCCCCTAATAAAAGCGTCATTGCGAGGCGTAAGCCGTGGCAATCTCGGCGTCATTGCGAGGGCTATGCCCGTGGCAATCTAAAGAGATCCCCACGTCGCTACGCTCCTCGGGATGACATAGAGGAGAGAGTTCCTCGGGATGACAAAGGAGAAAGAAAAAAAATAAAAACAGTTACTATAATGAGAAAGATTTCGAGTTTTAGCCATTTTGTGATGCTGTCGGCCGTTGCTGCAGCCATCCTTATGGCATCGTGTATCAAGGACGAGGTTGTCGACGTTCCGTTTATCCCCTCGGAGTCGGAGACCATCTGCTTTGGTGTTGCTTCGGACTGGGGTGAGTATGAGGATGTCACTCGCAGTAGTGTAGCTCTTAACCGCACCGGTAATCACGAGTTAAAGTCTGCCGATGGCACATTCATCCTGCCTATGGGTGTATATGTAGAGGATGGCATCCACGCTGTTAGCGATATGCTTGAGACTCGTGGGGCAAAGGTTGATAGTAAGGATGCTATCAGCAACTTCAACGTGTGGGCTGCCCTTACCAAGACAGATAATGCCGTTATCAACTATTTCTCTAATGTAGCATACGAGAAGAATACTACCGACAATGTATTCTACCCCGTTAACGAATCCGATGAGTACTACTGGCCAGGTAGTGGCACACTTGACTTTACAGCTGTTGCCAATGTCCCCACTTCGGGCTTTACTCCCACTATGGCTGGCAATGCTCTTGCATCGTTCGACTATACAGTTCCTACCGATGCTACTGCTCAACCCGATATTTTGGTAGCCAATGCAGACGATGTTAATGGCAACCTTGGCACATCTGTACCTTTAAATTTTAAGCATATTATGTCGGCGGTGAATATCGAGATTGGTAAGGTTGTGAAGGGAGAAATTCGCTCTATTACACTGACTGGTGTCTATAATAAGGCAACCTACAACGTATCTACTGGCAGATGGAATATCGACACTACCTCTAAGGATGACTATAGTGTTACGTTTGCAGGTGGTGGCGATAGCTTTACTACTACTGGTGATCAAGCTGAGGGTACCTCTGTTAATGCCAGCAATGCTACATTTATGTTTATACCCCAAGAGCCTGCCGAGGGTGCAGAGATGATTATTGAGTTCTACGATACAACTACTGGACGTCTGTATAGTGATGCGGCAGGCGCTTATGCACCAGCTCTTCGTGGCTCTATTGCGGGCGATATTTGGGATATGGCAAAGACCACAAACTACCGTTTATCTATAGACGAGTCGTTTACTCTTACAGTCGAGCCTACGGGTAAGAAACTTGATGCACACTATATTATTACTGAGGTAAATGTTACTGTCGATGGTATTGCAAATTGGCAGATTGATGCCAAAGCGAATGATGGTGCAGCGGTTTCAATTATACCATATAGTTCTGCTAATCCATTAGCTAAACAAGGCTATTGGACAGATGTGGAAGTAAATGCTTCTGGAGTCGAAACAACAACTTCAGCGAGAGGTTTTAGTAGTTATACAGGATCCGGTAATCTTACTAATGAGAAGTTTCTCCTCTTTATCCCTGAGAATGTAAGTAATCAGGATAGATCAATAGAGATAATTCTCTCAAGTACAGATACTACTAAGCCAGCTACTACCACCAAGGTTCTTTTGCAGAAGTTCCCCAACTGGGCTGGTGATATTGGCTGGGAGGTAGTAGATGATGACGAGGCCGGTAAATTTGGTTTTAAGTGGACTCGAAAGGTTGCATATGTTTATCCTTATTGGAGATTTCTACAATCTACCGCTCGAAATCAGTGTCAATCCTATATAGATCAGTATGATGCCGGAGCTAATGGTTTTGCAACAGTTGGTACATATCGTAAAAGCATTGTACAGCATAGAGGTTATATATGGCTTGACTATACCGTATTAAATAGCGTTGAAGGTGCAGATTCTTCTATGGATGGCTATGGTAATACATTGGCTCTTTACAGACAAGCTGGTAATACAGCTACATCAGAGTTTGAAACTATCCTTGATGCGACTAAAAAATCAGAATCTGGGCATGAGACTGAGGATCTTTTCCGAGTAGCAAATGCAGGTGATATTAGTGATGGTGCTCCTGCTGAAGAGGGTCAAGACAACGATTTGTCTGCAATTATGGAGTATGTCCAGAAAAAGAATAGGTATTGCCTTCAGAAGCATAGTATTGATTCAGGAGATTCTGATGGTTCGGGTACAACATTTGTTCCATACTTCCAGGAAAAAGACTTAAAATGGTTCTTGCCTGCTTACGGTCAGTTCGTTGGTGATTTCACTCCAGAGAATCCTAATGATACAGCTGCCGATTATTGGTCTTCAACAACTGCAGGAGCGTCTACTGCTTATATTGGTAGCGGTGCAGAAAAGGATCGAGATTTAGAGTTTGCAGTTATCGCAGCTCGTGTAAATGAGAATGGCTACGGTACTGTTGCCGTGACGGTGGATAATAGCGAGATGGCGGGTGGCGAGAATGGCGAGGCCCAGTGGGTGAACTAACCCCACTACAGCCCCACCACGATGCGGGTATATAAAAGTATACCCACAAACCCAAAGAGTCGCCACACTCACGATGCGGGTAGGTAAAAGTATACCCACAACGTCATTGCGAGAGTCGGCACGACTCGTGGCAATCTCAGCGTCATTGCGAGGCGCAAGCCGTGGCAATCTAAAGAGATCCCCACGTCGCTAACGCTCCTCGGGATGACAGAGGAGAATAAAACAGCGTCATTGCGAGGCGTAAGCCGTGGCAATCTAAAGAGATCCCCACGTCGCTACGCTCCTCGGGATGACAGAGGAGAATAAAACAGCGTCATTGCGAGGCGTAAGCCGTGGCAATCTAACGAGATCCCCACGTCGCTACGCTCCTCGGGATGACGGAGAGAGAGGGACTCCTCGGGATGACGGAGGAAAACATAAGATGAGAAACAAGGGAGGGCAAGGGTTGGACCGCGATTACCCACAACCACGCCACCCCGATATATAGCGCTCGCGAGATGGAGCGCACCGAAAAACGAGTTAGGTAGAGATAGGTTTGCGGCGTATGACAGATACAACAAAAACAACTCTATAATGCGAAAACTACTATTTGCCGTAATGGCACTTGCTGCGATGGCAGCTTGCGAGAAGTAGGAGCCACAGGGCAACAACGAAACAAACAACACACAGACACGCTACACGGCACGCCTTGAGGTGGCAGCCGAGGAGCACCAGACACGTCTCTACGATGCAGACCTCAACTGGTCGTGGACAGAGAGTGACGACATCGTAGGCTATCAGCTTGCGGGACTCAATCTACGCAACACGCTACAGTTTGCCGTGGCAAATAGCTCGTTCGTATGCGAGGCATTCGAGTATATGTCTACAGACCCCGCACAGTTCCACTTTGTATATCCCGCAGCCGCCGAGGTTGAGCCTGGCGTGCTTGTGGCGGTGCAGGATGGCTACTGGCGTCCCCTCTCGGTGACAACAACCGAGGCGGCACTCATAGAGTCGATGCCCACGCTCACCTTCACGCCACTCAGCGCAGCACTCGAGATACGTGTATTTGAGGATGACAAGGCCACAACACGCACGATGACAGCAGTGAAGCTCACCGCAGAGAGCGACTTTGTTGGCAAGTGGACGCTGCAGGAGGATATGACCTACGCACAGAGCCTCGAGGGTAAGGAACTCGCAGCAGAGGGTTTCGCAACACCCATAGTGACGCTCAATATGCCCGACGCCCCCGAGGGCTTCGCGGCAGACCTCTTCACGCTCGTGCTCACCGACGCCGAGGGGCAGACGATGACCTGCAAGCTCCCCGCGATGACCTTCGTAAAGGGTAAGCGCACCGTACTCAACCTCGTATTCGTGCCAGACACCACCGAGGGCGGTGGCAACGAAGGTGGCGAGGACCCTGACCAGCCCATCACACCCGACCCCGAGGAGCCCGAGGTTATAACCGGCACCTTCACCTGCGCGACATACAACGTCGACGGCCTACCATCTATAGCGAACTCCGATGGTCCAGGCTCGAGTGGTACCAATACCATAAGCACCGCGCTTGCGGCATCGGGTTGGGATTTTATGGCTTTCCAGGAGAACTTTGAGTATAACAGCAACCTGCAGAGCTCTATGACATCGGCATATACCTTTGGTACCCACCGCGGCTCAGTTGGCGTGGGCCAGGTGTTTGGATCGAAGGCCGATACTGACGGTCTTAACTTTGCTACGCTCAACGCCACCTGCTCGTTCTCAAACGAGGCCTACAACTCTTTCACCGATACCTATGGAGGCCTTACAGATGGTGCTAATACCTGTATCGACAAAGGATTCCGCTACTACCTTGTGACAATGGCCGATGGTGTGCAGTTCGACATTATCGTCACACATATGAACTCGGGCAGCGACACTGGTCATATTTCAGCACGCGAGTCGCAGCTCAAGCAGATTGCTGCTTATATTAACCAAATACGCTCTAATAACCGCCCAATCATCATCCTTGGTGACACCAACTGCCGCTATACGCGTGATGATATGTTCGGCTGCTTCTACAATCTGCTCGATGCCGACCTCACCTATGCCGACCCGTGGGTAATGTACTCGTGGGCGGGCGTCTATCCTACCCTTGGTAGTGCCTCACTTATGGTACCAAGCAAGGATTCATCGTCGACACTCACAGAGCAGACTGGCGAGGTTGTAGATAAGATTATCTATATCAATAACCCCAACTCGCCGACGCAGATTGTCGCCAATGACTATTTCAACGACACCGCATATGCGGGTATGGCTGACCACAACCCTGTTCGTGCAACGTTCACCTATACCTACACCGTTACGGAGTAGTGGCGTAGACACACGAGTAGCGAATTAGTTGCTTGCGAGGAAAAAACTGGCTATGTATTACCCGTTCAACCGTTTACCCGGACCTGCATAGCCAGCCCCCTTTATCGTTCGCCCTGCAGCACTTATATCGCATATCACACTCTTCGGACAATATGTTCCGCAACAATGCGGGTAGGTTTTTACCTACCCGCATTGCTTTTATGTATGGAGAGCTCCCCCTCACCCCTCCGTCATCCCGAGGAGCGTAGCGACGTGGGGATCTCATTAGATTGCCACGGGCAAAGCCCTCGCAATGACGCGGAGATTGCCACGAGTCGTGCCGACTCTCGCAATGACATTGCGGGTATACTTTTATATACCCGTGTGGGGACGGAGGATGGAGGAGGGTCTGTGTGCGTGGGTATACTTTTATATACCCGTGTCGTGGAGGGGCGAGAGGTGTGCGGGTGTGGGTGTGAATGTGTCATTCTGAACAAAGTGAAGAATCTGGTAATCAATATAATAGTGTCAGCGTTGACTCTTTCAGATCCTTCGACTGCGCTACGCTACGCTCAGGATGACAAACACTCTCTACGTTCGTGGGTAGGTTTTTACCTACCCGTATAGTGGTGGTGTGAGGTGGATGGGCGCGGTGTGGAGTGTGCGGGTATACTTTTACCTACCCGCATCGTGGGAGAGGTGGATGTTGTGGCGGGGTGTGGTTAATAGGAAGGGCGTCATCCCGAGGAGCAACACCCCTCCGTCATCCCGAGGAGCGTAGCGACGTGGGGATCTCATTAGATTGCCACGGCTTACGCCTCGCAATGACGCCGAGATTGCCACGGGCAAAGCCCTCGCAATGACGTTGCGGGTATACTTTTATATACCCGTGTGGGGCGGAGGATGCAGGAGGGTCTGTGTGCGCGGGTATACTTTTATATACCCGTGCTATGGAGGGGAGGGACGAGAGGTGTGGGTGTGCGTGGGTCATTCTGAACAAAGTGAAGAATCTGGTAATCAGTATAATAGTGTCAGCGTTGACTCTTTCAGATCCTTCGACTGCGCTACGCTACGCTCAGGATGACAAACACTCTCTACGTTCGTGGGTAGGTTTTTACCTACCCGCATCGTGGGAGAGCGTTTTATTGGTGTGTGTGGGTACGGTAAGGGGGCTGCAATAACAAAAAAAGTCCCCACTCGGGGACTTTTCTGCTTATAAGGGGGTTATTATTCGGTAGCCGCCGCTGTATTCATCTTTCGCACACAGCGTACACGAGCCTTTTCGGTACGAAGCATATTGCCAGAATGATTGTCCTTATCGGTCATTTCATTAACTGTCTGTGTATTTCCACGTTCATCAACAAAGCTAAATGGCTCCTGGGTAATTTCCATAATATTTGGCTCATTTCCCATACCCCATACAGGTTTATAGATATCCATATACTGACTATAGCCATCAACGCCAGAAGAGATATTATCATAACCAATACCTGATGTGTACAAGATACTTGTTGCTCGGGCAGATGTAATATCATCATAGTAATAATCAGCATATGACTGCGTAATTATGGCAGAATAGTAGTGCCCTCGACCTCTTAAGAATGCAGGCTGCGATGACCAATATGGCTTATCCTGGAATACCAAGAAGTCGGTATATGCACCCATCATAATATTCTCAATCTCGTCAATAGCAGGCAAATACCAATTGACACTCGCTATAGAGCCATCGGCATTACGCTTATTGCGATTGTAACAATACTCTACAGCATTGTCGGGGAATTCCGCCATTGTAATTGGGGCAAAATGAGATGGAACATATGCTATAATCTCATTTGCAAAAGTGTAACCAGCATTATCTCTTCGTGTTGCAGATGTATTAGCAATATCTCGTGTAAGATAGAAATCGTAAAAAATCTTCGTGGAAGAAGTTTGAACGAGCCAGTTCTCAATATCCGCCCAAGAACCTGTAGAGAAATAGGCCATATGTGTATGAGACAGCTGTACATCATCAAGACCCCAAGGTATACCATTATACTCAGTTTGACCATACTCTACCTCGGCATCGAAGTTATAGAGGTACTCTTCCTCATACTCGATATTGTAGGTAGTGCCGTTGTAAGTGACTGGGAATAACTCATGCTGGCTTAACACATACTCTGTAGAGAGTACTGTGCCATTAATAGTAGTCTCGGTAAATGTACCATTTGCATCGAGCGTACCACAAGTGACCTTAATAGCGCCCGAACGAACGCCTTCGCCTGCATTGGTATTCTCATCAACATAGATCCAGATACACTCACCCGCCTCCTCCAAGGGGACAACTACACTGGTGCTATTGACAAGAGTATTATTGCCAGTATCTGCAGTAGTGCCATCAACAGACAAGCCATTGACAAGGTTATAGGTAAAATACTTACGCTTACCAGCAGAGACACCGCTGGAGATATAGATGTCCTGACCCTCATTTGCGCTACCCACGCCAAAGCTGCGCTCAAGGCGAATCCAGTTGGTCGTAGTGGGGTTGACAACTTCGACCTTAACAGCATTGATAAGCTCGTCCATATTATCTACCTCCTCGCTCTTGCGAATACGCATAGGGCGCACCTCGAAGTGTGAGTCGAGCAGGGTCTCACGACGAAGCGAGATGATAACGGGAGACTTACGCTCAACGTCGACACGGTGGTCGATAGATACGGGAATATTGTCCGTAGGATCGTAGTCAACCATATCGTCGGTAGCTGATATACCTCGGATGGTGATATAGTTGAAGTACTCACGGTTGCGCTGAACGTCGAAATTGCCGTAGTTATCCTCGCCGAGGTAGATTTTATAGTTTACATCGTAGAGGTGGTTTTGGTGGTCGCGATATACGCCGGTAAGTGTTACATAGGTGGCATTCTGTCCGGCACCAGGCAACATTGGCTTAAAGCGCTGACGATACTGCAGATCCTGGTCACGAATGGCATCGCCCTTACCAAAAGGATATTCGTAGTTGTCCCAAGTGGTTGAGGGTGTCAAGTAACGCTCGGGAAGGTAGAACGAGAAAGTTACTGTATTTGCACCAATAGCGATATTTGTGAGGCTTGTAACCTCCGTGCGGGTAATAGGAGCAATAACAGCAGCTTCGTCGTTTGTCGAGCGGCTGAAATCGACATTATCGGGAACATTGGTGATAGTATAAGAGTCGAGCACAAAGCGTGATGCCAACTTGTCGGGGATATTCTGGTCGGCAGTCACCTTAATGGTAAAGTTGACCTTGGCATACATCGCTGCAAGAGGGATGGTCAAAAGGTCAGACTCTTCGCCATCGATAAGGGGCAGACTGGGATTGGTCTCGCTACCGGGCTTAAGGATAAACTCCTTGCCATCGCCATCGGCGGTATAGCCCTTATCACCCAACGAACCCATCATAGGGAAACCATTGGTGGGGATATCGATGCCACTTACTTTCGATACCTGCTCCTTCATCTCGGTAAGGGTATTAGCCGTGGTGAAGTTCTCCATCTCGGGGCAGTTCGCAAAGACATACATAACATAAGGAGTATCTACCTTATAGATGTAGTCACCGTTGGCATTACGAATCTGACGGTCGATGGTAAAGAGCACCTCTGAACCAGGCTTATACTCATAGAAGACACAGTTGCCAATAGCACCATTCTCAACGGGAAAGAGTGCTACTGCCATATTGTTAATCTTACCCTCGGTCTCGCTATCCTTGGTGCTTCGAGTGTCGACAACGTGGTCGTCGAAACGTGTGATGCGACCCATAACTACAATCTTATCGCCGCTTGGGGTCACAGCTACAGGGGTGTCGATGTTGTCTACAGCGCACGACGTGGCTACAACAAGTGCAATAACTGCTACAATAAATCGTGTATATCTCATAACGCTCTAACTTCTTTACATAAATTCGTAATAAACACGGTCGAACTCATCCCACTCGTCGGCAGCAACAATGTTTACCGACACAGCATCAGACGTAAAGTTAAACTGAATGTAGTAGCGACGACCCTCAAGCAGAGGACGGTCAAACTCAAACTCCGAAGAGTAGATAAAGGAAAAAGGCGAGTCGCCAACACTCTTCTTATCCTCCTGGATATACTTTCCGTCGGGAAGACGTAGGTAGTACTGCATACTTGGCTTAACCTTTAGGTACTGGGTTTGAGGGATCAATATCATAGTACTTCCTGGAGGGCCAAGATATATATCCTGCTGACCCTCGGCTGTGCCATACTCCTTGTTTGTAGGGTTTGTGATAATACGCATCTGTGTATCACCATCGCTATTAGGATCGATGTCGATGTTATCATCTCGCTCGGCTGTAGCTGTTAATATACGCATCTCACGCGCAGGCGAGGTAGAGGCAGTATACTCGGGAGCGATATTCTTGTTAAGATATATCTTAGCCTTGTCGTTGACTACATTCTCAAAATCCAACCACATCTGCTCAATCTCGACAGTAGCCTGTACAATGTCGCTTGCGTCGTTGTCATCGGGATTTGGATCAAAATCGTAGTAGCAACGAGCACCCACATCGATGGCTGCAAGACGGTGTTCAAAATTGAGCTGCACACTCTTAGAACTGCTAGCATTGGTGTCGATATACGACGCAGTCATCACATCAATAAATACTGAAGGATTAGAACCACCAGGCAAAGTGTAGGTGATATATGGCTCACCCTCGACATTCTCATCGATAGGCGCAATCTGGTCGCTAATGGGATAGTAGGCATAGAACGAGTAGTTGTAACCAGTCCACGTCTTGATGGGGTCGTAGGTATACATACCATCAGCATATGTTACTGTCTGTGGAGTGTTCTCAAAGACATTGGGCTTTGCCATAGCCTTGGCAGCCTCCCAAGTACTTCGATAATTATATCCATAGACTGCAAACTGATCGTTGAGATAGTTATTCAAAAGGAGTACACCACGAGTAGATACGCCAGTGTCGAAATGGATGTAGTTGCCACCCATATCAACTGGGATATTAACATCCTCGCTGGGCTGAACCTCTTTGTTGCAAGATGCCAAGGCTACTGCCAAGAGCATCGCAGTATATGTAAATAATCTCTTCATCGTTCAACACTTATTTAATGATAATCGTACCACCCGACTGCAAATTACCCCAAGGCGAAACAGTAGGCGGAAGGAATGTAATGGGGTTGTATGTCGAAACCTTAACATTATAGGTAATTGACTTACCCGACTGCCACAAGTCTTCGGTAGCAGGCAGGTAGGCCTCAAGAGTTTTAGGCTCGTAAAGCGATATATCTTCTGTACCCTGTGCACCAAATCTAAAGTTTACGGTGAGCTTAATAGTCTCGGCAGTAATAGCCTGAGGCAGGAGCAACAGACCATCGTCATCCAAATAGCGCTTGCCAGAGAGTCCGATATTGGCATTGTCAGTGAACTCACGCTCAAAGGTGGTCGTTGCACTTGCATCAACACCCCAACCACAAGAGACCTCATTGCTGAGAGGGAAATAGTAGTAATTACCAGTGGTCTTAACACCGCTCAAAGTAACTTTATCAATGATGAAGTTATCCTCACGGTTCTGATCGCCATCCTGCATCAAACAGACGTTGATACGGCAAAGAAGATGGTTGAAAGTCAAAGGCACTGTCTTGGTGTAGCCCTCGACAGAGGTGTCAACAACGGCAGTGGCACCAAGGATATCTTCAACATTTGATTGATCGGCAGTGTTAAAGTCGTAGAGAACTACATAATTCAAGCTAACATCACCCTCCGTGTATACAGCTGTCTCAAATCGCTCTGCGGGATATGCTGCCACGAAGTTGAATACCGTGTTTGGCAACCAATACTTTACTGGAGAGTAGACCCACTTACTACCGTCATAGGTTACGTCCTGCTTATCTAAAAGCAAATAACCATATTGTTGCGCCGAGTTAAAGTGAACACCCCATACACCAAAGCCGTCTGCCTGGAGGTCGCTAAGGTCGGCTCGAGTGGACACACTGTCGAAACTGATTGCGTTGCCCTGCGAGGGGTTGGGGGGAGTGACCTCGTTCTCGACGCTGCACGCCGTGAGGGCGAGGAGCGCAAGGGCAACAAGTGTTAATGTAAACTCTCTTCTCATCTTTCTATCTTTTTTTTATTTTTGCTTCTTTTGTCAGCTTTTCTATCTCTTTGCGTCATTGCGAGAGTCACAAGACTCGTGGCAATCTGGTCGTCATTGCGAGGGCTTTGCCCGTGGCAATCTGTTTTTCATTGTGAGGCGTAAGCCGTGGCAATCTGGGGTTTGAGATCCCCACGTCGCTACGCTCCTCGGGATGACGGGGAGGGTCGCTCCTCGCAATGACGGTTGTTAGTGGCTATAAGGGCGGTCAAACCCTTATAGCCCAAGGTTTTAAGTGTGTTATCGTCGGAAACCGTGAATATCACCGACACTCACGGCATCTCACTTCTAACAAAAGTGAAACATCGGGCAGCAAAAGCGTGAAATGGCTAAAACAATAGTGGGCAAAAAAAAGATGCCTGAAGGCATCTTGCAATGGGGTTAGAAATCCAAGGAGTTATAGACATCCTCAAGCTCCTCGGCGCGCAGGCCAAGGTAGCGCCGCGTAATCATCGGCGAGGTGTGGTTGAAAATCTCGGAGAGCTTGATGAGCGCCATCTCGCTATGTTCGCCAGCAGAGTCTATGACCTTACGGCCGAAGGTCTTGCGAAAACTGTGGGTGCTAAAGTGTTCTATATCAAGATTATAAGTCGCCTTGGCACTCTTCAGATGACGGTTGATCATCTGCGTGGAAATGACCTCGCCAAAGCGATTCAGAAAGCAGAACTCGTCGGTGTGTCTAACGCCGAGGGCGTGGTAGCAGTTGCGGATATGTTGCTGAAATGCGGCGTTGATCTTAATCTCGCGGCGCTTGCCCGTCTTCTTCTCGATGAGCGAAAAGCGCGGGCCGCTCAACAGCTGTTCCCATGTAAGACGCTTCAAATCGGAGATGCGCAGACCGAAAAAACAGCCGCAGCCAATAAGAAGGGATAGACGATACCGTCCATCTTCGTAGAGTCGATGTACAAGGTCGACCATTGTCTCCCACTCGATATAATCGGCGGTAGTGTTGCTATACTTTAGGCTCATAATCGTAGGTTTATTGGGTTAAAACAATTATGTTGGCAGTACATACCATATATGTCGTGGGGGGAACACAATACAAAGATACTAAATTTTATCATCCCTACAAAGTAATTGGGGCTGACTAAATTAATTTTTAGCCAGCCCCAAACAGATATGTCACAGAGACTACGACAACCCACGAATAATCTCACACATAGTGTCATACTGCTGCTCCATGCTCTCGAGAAGTCGATGTTGGGCGCGGGCACGCACGAGGTTGTGAGTAGGGTAGACGGTCTTATAATAGCTATCACCGTCGATGTAGTCCATAAGGAAGCGTAGCACCTGCTCGAAAGTGATATAGAGCGCCGAGAAGGCAAGCCACTCACGCTCGTTCGCCGTCATCGTAGAGCCGCGCTCCGAGAGGTAGCCCTCGGCATAGTGGCGGAAGACATCTATATCCATAGACACGCGGCTAAGGTCGGTGTCGTCCTCCGCACCGGTGTTTGTGTAGGAGCGTATGGCATCGCCAAAGTCGTTGAGCGCCGTGCTGGTCATCACCGTATCGAGGTCGATGACGCAGAGCACCTCGTCGCGCTCGTCGAAGAGTATGTTGCTGAGCTTCGTGTCGTTATGTGTGACGCGCATAGGCAATATGCCGCGCTCGACCAACTCCCAGAAGGCTAGCATCTTAGAGCGGCGGCGCTCTATCCACGCTATCTCCTCGCTAACCGAGGCCTTGCGCCCCGCCCTATCCTCTTGGAGCGACCTATCCCACTGCTCGAAGCGCCAGCGGATGTTGTGAAAGCCCTTAATCACCTCGGTAAGTGGCTCCGTGAAGTCGGCAAGCATCGCCTGAAACCTGCCTATACCCTTACCTCCCATATAGGCGAGGCGGGGTGTGTCGGCCTTGTTGTGTGTGACCGAGCCCTCGATATATAGCGATGCCGCCCAGTAGTTATCGCCATCGCGGTGGTAGATTGCGCCACTCCTCGTAGGCACTACAGTCAGCACCTCACGTTCGGGGTCGCCACCCGCAGCCCTAACCTTCGCCTTAAGGTGAGCCGTGACACGCCAGATGTTATCCATCATAGCGGGCACATCGGGGAAGACAAGGTGGTTCTTGCGTTGTAGGATATAGCGCGAAAGCTCGGTGGTGACAACATAGGTGTCGTTGATAAAACCCGCGCCAAGAGTCTCGATGCCTACAATGGGAGCATCGAAATCGAAAACCTCAGCAATGGCGTGTAAATGACTGGTATTCATAGTTATAGTTTTTATTTGGCAAAGTAGAATGTTAGGCCGTCTTGCTTGTTCCAGTCGCCACGCGTGAAGTCGGGCACCTTTACGGGCTTGCTACCATTCTCGATAGATATGCGCGTGAGCTCGCCCATACTGCTCCACTCCGCCGCATCGTAGACATCCATATCCAACGGTAGGCCATTGCGCAAACAGTAGACCAAGCGGTAGTCCATAATGAAGTCCATGCCACCGTGGCCACCCACCTGCAGCGAGTACTCCTGCAAGGGTACGCCATTGACAAGCTGCCTCTGCACGGGGTGCTTGTATAGTTCGGTCATCTCGTCCACAACCTCCTTTGGTGCAAACGTGTGGTGATTCAAGTCCTCAATATCGGGTGCCTCATCTTTGGCGACATCACGTAAAACATCGAGCTTAAAGGTGTAGCCCTGCACGGGGTACTTATTAGCATAACCCTCGGTGCCAACAAGCTGATACATACGGCTATATGGGCGTGGTGTCATCACGTTGTGCTGCATATCTATGGTGCGGCCATTCACCGTGCGAATAAGAGTGTTAATCTGGTCGCCCTGCTTACACTCCTCAGTGCCCATAAGTTCTCGGGTGAGCTTGCTGCCGTTGATAGATTTGGTTGACATAGCCACAAGGTAGTCGAGCCTATCGCCACGATGAATCTCAAGCGCCTGACAGCAGGGGCCTATGCCATGCGTGGCGTAGACATCGCCATTATGTGCCTGGTTATACTCCAGTCGCCAGTTGTCGGCATAGTGCTCCCAGTAGGGCTCGAGGTTGTGGATATAGGCACCCTCGGCGTGTATTATCTCACCAAAGAGCCCCTGATGCGCCATATTGAGCGTCGTAAGCTCGAAGTGGTCGTAGCAACAGTTTTCGAGTATCATGCAGTGCACGCGGTTACGCTCCGCAGCGTCGACAAGCCTCCAGCACTCCTCTACGGTGTTGGCGCAAGGCACCTCTATAGCCACGTGCTTACCGTGATTCATGGCGTATACTGCAACCTCGACATGTAGCTGCCAGGGTGTACAGATGTAGACAAGGTCGATGTCGTCGCTCTCACAAAGCATCTTGTAACCCTCATCGCCCGAATATATCGTGGCCTCGGGCATGCCAGCATTAGCGAGGTAGGCCTGACAACGCTCGGCACGTTCAACGTACTTGTCGCAGAGGCCGTTGATGGCAACACCCTCGATGTAGGTGAATCGCTCCACGGCACCAGGACCACGCATGCCGAGGCCTACAAATCCCACGCGCACCACCTCGAGTGGCTCTGCGCGAAACCCTATCATCGACTGCTGTCCGGGGCTACGCTCCGGCTCCTCAAGTACAATAACACCATCCTCTATGGTGTAATTGACGCTCGCCTTAAACACACCTTTTTGTGTAGCACAACTCGCAAATAATGCTGCTGTGACAATTAGCAGAGCACCAATAGCTCTATATTTACTCCTCATAATTTTAAGGTATAGTTGTTAGTGTTTACAAAAATAGCGAAAAAAAGCGAACTATCAAAGCGTAGGTGATATATAAAACCTGCGACTGCCACCAAAGCGTATTACCACCTCCGCGGTGAGGTTGTTAGGCTCGGCATTATATAAGTGTGGTAAAAATATAGCCCCGAGAAAAATCCTCGGGGCTATATTCTATATGACTTGAAGCCTATTACTTCTCCTCAACGTATTTGTATGTCGAGATGTCTGCTGCGTCAGACTTGTAGAGATAAATCTCCATCTTGAGCAACTTGCCGAAGTTGCCGTTGGCATCCTTAGCCACGGCGATAAGGCTATACTCATACTCGTAAGGGATCTGGAAGTAGGTGTTCGAGTGAGCTGTCTGGTGGTAGAACTCGTTAGACGTAAGGTCGCGAATCCACTCATCATCGTAGTTGTAGTAGTCGAGAGGCAATGTGGTGAGTGCCCAGAAAATCTCGTCTGTAGGCTGCACACCAGATATTGTCACGGGAACAAGAGCATAGTCATCCTTGCCAGCGTACGAACCCCAATGCTCGGGGTCAATCTCGGCAGCCTCGTCGAGGTTGAAGTGTGCGCCAAGAGTAATATTGATATTAGAGCTACCCGCCACGTTATCCTTTGTTGTGAACTCCTTGGTGAATATCCTGGTGTTAGGTGTCTCGCCATCCAAACCATACGCAAACGCTACGTATGTAGTGTTAGGTATAAGGTTCGAGAGGTTCATATCAGTAGAGCCTGTGGCGATATAGAAGCTGTAGTTGGCATTGATATATGCAAAACGCTCCTCGTCGGTCGAGCCCCAAGAGTCGTACTCTGCCTTGGTGAATACCGAACGTGCAAATCGGCCCTCAGGGTCACTGGCTGTCCAGTATACATTAGCGGTGGTTGCATAGATGTCCTTAACCTCGATATCGATGGTCATACCCGACTCCTCGGCAGAGTGTGTCGAAATACGGTCGATGACGATGTCCGAGCCCACGAATGCGGTGTCGGCATTGATTGCAAAGGCGTAGAAGAAGTACTCGGTATTCTCCTTAAGGTCGTTGCATAGGATAGTCTGCGTGCCCTGCTTGCACCACGTGTCAATAATCTGGCTGGGGTAGTATCCCGTGTTTAGCCATACGGATGTCTGCTCGTTCCAGCGCGAGACGAATATCTGCTCTGGGTCGGCATCTGTGCCAAAGTAGCTGTAGAAGTCATCTACACTCCAGTGCTCGGCGTAGAAGTAGGTGTTCTCGTCCTTGGTGGTGATAATCTGCTTAACGGTAGCGCCCTCAACCTCGAGAGTCATCTCCAAGGCGTCGTTCACCTTCGAGGGGGTGTCGGTGCAGATAACCTCGCGATATACCTTGCCAGTAGATGCCTCTGCGCTATCGAGGTCGATATGGTAGGTGTATACAACATAGTTGGTGGCTGGAACGAGTCGCTCGAAGGTAACATCAAAAGCCTTGCCCTTGTGCGAGATGTTCTGCAAATAGTTTAGTGTGGTCTGACCTACGGCGTATGCCTCGTTGGCGATAGTCTGAAGGTCGTATGTGATGAGTGCCGCGTCCTCCTCAAGTCCAAATGCCTTGATATGCTCCTCGGTGTAGATGCGACAGATGTATGCCGTAGAGAGGTCTGCGGGGATGACATTCAACGAGATAAGAGTAGGGTCGTTGATGGTTACCTCGTACTCGAACATGGGGCGCGATGAAGCCTCCTGCTTTACCACAATCTCATACTTCTTATCTACGCCAGTGTAGCTTACCATAATCTTTGCTTCGCGAGCCTCCTCGGTGTAGTTGGGGGCTACGGTAAAGGTTATAGAGCCGAAAGTGGCTGTGCTAAGCTCCTTAATCCAGTTCTCGGTGCAGTTTGTAAGCACCACGGCTCCACTCGCGTGGTTCTCTACGGTGTACTTAACCACCTGTGAGCCACCCTCAGCATCTACGCTAATCTCGGTGGTGTCGAGCTTGAAGGTAGTCTGGCCACCCTCGTCCTTGTTCTGCTCGCAGCCTACCAAAGCAACCATTGCCACGGTGGCTAATAGAGTGAAAATGTTACGAAGTTTCATAATTGTTTATAGTTTTTGTTTCTGATTATTTATACTCCTGGGGTACGCCTCTCCAGTGGCCCGTAATTTTGTTACGCTTATCGTCGTAGGCCTCGATGTCGACGGTTACGCTGCCGTCGCCATTATCCTTTACCGACATCTTGCCAGCGCGGAATGGGGCAAGCTCACTCTGGTCGGCAGTGAAGAACCAGCTACATAGCAGCTGACTCATATTTGTCCAGCCTGGGATGAACGACCATGTTGCGAGATAGTCCGAGGCGGTGTAGTCACCACAGAAGCCGCTCTCCTTGTCGCTGTAGCCTGTGATGATGTCGAGCTGGAAGCAGTCGCCACTACCTGAGTTTGGCGCGATGATAAACATCCAGTTGTAGTAGCCAAAGTCGTAGTAATCGCCCTCGCAGGTATATACCATATAGTGATCCGAGAGGTCGGCCTCGTAGTCACCATCGAGCGTAGAGTATACGGTTACGTCGCCACGGCTGTCGGCGAGTGTGGCAATGCCACTGTATACAGCAGTGTGGGTCTCGCCATCAATCTTCACCGTAAGCGTCATCTTGCCCTCCTCTACAACGAGTGTACCCTCCTCAAATGGGCTGATGTCGCCACGACGTCCATTTTCGTCGGTCACCCAAAAGCCACTATACTCTGCAGTGAATGTCCACTCGGCATAGGTATCCTCGGGGTCGTAGGTGTATGTACCTTTAGGTATTTTGATGTACTCCACATCGGTAGATACAGGGCCGTAGGCGTCGATGCGGTAGTAGGTAGTGTTGGGCAGTGAGTTGCCCTCAGCGTCGAAACCACGGTCGGTGAGGAAGAACCAGTAGTTGCCTACGCCAGGTGTCAGTGCGTCACCAAGATACTCGCCATAGAGTATGGGTGCCTCAAACACTATCTCGCCATCGCCTGCCTGGCGCAACGTAGTGGTGGCTGTAGCCGTGCCGTAGCCTATGGTGACGATAGTCTCGCGGCTCTTGCCCGTGGTGTTTGTAGCCACGCCAAGCACCACCTTGCCCTCGGTCTGGGTATCCATAGAGTATATCCAGCTGGCATCGCTCTTTACGTAGACATAATCCTCGGGGTTCTTACCCTCGAGAGTGTAGCCGATAATAGCCTTGCTGCCCATGCGCTTAACATCAATTGTCTCGCCCGAGGTGATGGTGATGGTCGCCTCCTGGGCTACGCCAAGCTGATTTACAACCACTGTGGCACGTTCCGAACCTACGGCAAGTGTCACGGCAGCCATACGAGTGCCGCCAGTGGTGTTTTCCTCAACCTGAACGGTAATCTTGCCACCCTCGTGCTTACTCACACGCAGCCACTCCGACGACAGGGTCACCTCGGCAACCTTGTCAGCGGTGTAGTCAATCATAAATTCGGTGGCATACTTGCCGATAATCACCTCCGTGGAGGATGTGACAGAGAGTGAGTTTTTACTCCCCTCGTTGCCGTTTTCGCAGGCTACGCTAAGTAGTGCTACAATGGTACATAGTAGAAGAGTTATTCGCTTCATTTGTATGGTTTTAATTGTTAGATAGTAGGTTCGTAAAAACGAAACTATGCCACCCTGCTTGTGAATGGCATAGTCGCATTTAGCTGCCCACGTAGCTTTTAATTGATTCGACTTAGGTTACCGATACTACTTGCGCTCCTTAAGCAGGTCGCGAATCTCGGTGAGGAGTACCTCCTCCTTAGTAGGCTCTGGCTCGGGTGCGGGTGCTGGCTCGGGAGCAGCAGCTGCCTCTTCCTCCTCCTTCTTGAGACGGATGGCGGTGAGCTTGTTGAATATCTTAATCATCATGAATACGCTCACAGCGATGATAAGAAAGTCCAAAGTGGTCTGAATGAAGTTACCATACGAAAGAACCACTGGGTCGACAGCCTCAACAGCTGGGGTGATTACGTCGCCAACGTTGTAGATAACCTCACCAGCATCGTTTGTAACGATGTTTGTGGCAACAACAGCATCTTGTGCTGTGACACCCTCCTTTAGTGTGTATGTCAAATCCTTGAAGTCGACACCGCCGAGCAGTGTACCCACTGGAGGCATGATGATGTCGTTCACCAACGACGTTACAATCTTACCAAAGGCACCACCGATGATTACACCGACTGCCATGTCAACGACATTACCCTTAAGGGCAAATGCCTTAAACTCTTGAAGAAATCCCATAAATGTTTGTGTGTTTAGTTAGTTTCGATTTAATGGTGCAAATATACGACTTTTTTCCAAATATCCAAACTTTAGTTTGGGCGGAAAGAGGCGAGAGCAAAGCGCAAAGAGATAATAGTGAGGGCAGAGATAATAACACTAACGTATCCCGCCCTCCCTGAATCCTCCCTCTTTCATCTTTTCTCTTTGCTTTTCTGTCTCTAAAATAAGTAAGGGGTGGGTGGCAACCAAACCACTCATCCCCTTACCGCGCCGAGCATGATAGCTCGAAACTAAACTTTATACTTAACTATGCATGGGTAAAAGCCTATGTTAGTTGGTGGGTGTCAACTCCACCGTCTCCTCTACCTCTATGCCCCAGTCGAATAGCTCCGCCGAGCATGCCATCTGCATGTTGTAGATGGTCATAGGTGCTGTGGGGTCGTTGACGATGGCATTGAGGAAGTTACGCGACGTGTGCCAGTGGCGCTTGACCTTGTGTGCGAAGCAGTCGTAGAAGGCGCGCTGTGCCTGGTGGTCTAAGTTCGCGGGGAGGATGCCCTCGGCCACAAGCCATGGGTAGGGGAAGATGTTACGTATGTTGTGCGGGTCGGTGTCGAGACGCTCCACGATGGTAGAGACCACATATACATCGAGTGTGTCGCCACGCGCAGGAAGCTCATAGAAGGTGGTGTAGATGGGGTAGTCCACCTCTACAGCCTCTATAACATCCCCCGTGAAGCTGTCGAACTCCACCTCCGAGAGGTTATCCACATAAATCATGTCACGATAGTGGCGTAGCTCCTTGCGTAGCTCCTTACGCTCATTCTCGCCCCAACCCTTCTCCTTGTTTTGGCAGCCTGCCATAACCATGGCACCAATGCCAACCACAGCCACAAATGCTGAGGTAATAATAAGACTCTTTTTCATTCGTTTTTGTTGTTTTGGTTTGCATTACTAACCGTTGTTCTCTGCTCATCCTCTGCAACTCGCGTGCCAGGAGTGTAGAGCGAGGTGATGTATACCGTAAATATGGGGAACATCGCCATGCCGATGATGGGTAGCACCACGCATATAACCTTGCCTATGGCAGTCACTGGGAAGAACTCAGCACCCACCGTGGTCATATTCATGCACGCCCACCATAGAGCATCGCCAAAGCCGTGGAGCTCGCTATTCACGGGCGCCTCATACTCGTAGAAGAACAACGCCGCGAAGTAGGTGCATACGGTCACCGTGGCGATGTATGCCCATAGCAGTCGCGTAGCACGGCGGGCGATAAGCCAGCGTAGGGTGATGTATAGAGCAAAGACGGCACGTAGCATAACCACACCGCTGAGTGCCATGCTTAGGTCGTGCCCTATGTCCGCGTTAAACCACTCAATAATAGTGTGATAGGGGATGGATAGGATGAGGATGATGCTATTGCGCATAAGGAAGCGCACGGGGTGCGTAGCGTGCGCCATAAGCGTGAAGAAATCTATTATAAATATGATGCACACTGCGAACATTGCCCAGGAGTAAGCCTCGGAGAAGCGTGCCAACTCGCGCGAGTAGATAATCTCTGCCGAGAGCGAGGCAAGCAATAGAACGCTTGCCACAAGCGTTAGTATGTTGATAAATCGGAGCATGTCGTTGGTGTTATTTCAGGGAGTTTTCAGGGAGAATTCAGGGAGGGCGTTTTCCACGTTTTCTCTATCCTCTCTCTGTCATCTCTTTCCTCTTTGCTCTTGTTTTCACAATTCCTATGCCTAAAATTTTGTTATTTCCGAAATATTTCTATAACTTTGTTGGTTGGAAAATTGATATTAATGACAACATAATACTAATAACTATAACTAAAAATGAACAAGGATTCACAGATTTTCGACTTGATCGCCGAGGAGCGTTCACGTCAGATGAAGGGCATCGAGCTCATCGCATCGGAGAACTTCGTTAGCGACCAGGTGATGGCTGCTATGGGCTCTGTATGTACAAATAAGTATGCCGAGGGTTACCCCGCAGCACGCTACTATGGTGGCTGTGAGGTGGTCGACAAAATCGAAAACCTCGCTATCGAGCGTATCTGCAAGCTCTACGGTGCCGAGTATGCCAACGTTCAGCCACACTCTGGTGCACAGGCTAATATGGCTGTATTCTTCGCATGCCTTAAGCCCGGCGATACCTTTATGGGTCTCGACCTCTCGCATGGTGGCCACCTCTCACACGGCTCACCAGTGAATATGTCGGGTATGTACTTCAAGGCCGTGGGCTACAAGCTCAAGGAGGAGACTGGCAACATCGACTACGACGAGATGGAGGCATTGGCTCTCGAGCACAAGCCCAAGCTTATCGTGGGTGGTGCTTCGGCATTCTCTCGCGAGTGGGATTATAAGCGTATGCGCGAGATTGCTGATAAGGTAGGCGCATTGCTCCTTATCGACATGGCTCACACCGCAGGTCTTATCGCCGCAGGCCTCTTGGATAACCCCGTTAAGTATGCACACATCGTAACCTCTACTACTCACAAGACCCTCCGTGGCCCTCGTGGTGGTATCATCCTTATGGGTAAAGACTTCGACAACCCTTGGGGCTACACCACTCCTAAGGGCGTAGTTAAGAAGATGTCGCAGATCTTGAACTCTGCAGTATTCCCCGGCATCCAGGGCGGTCCTCTTGAGCATGTCATCGCAGCTAAGGCTGTAGCCTTTGGCGAGGCTCTCACTCCCGAGTATAAGGAGTATCAGCAGCAGGTGGTTAAGAACTCTAAGGCGTTGGCTGAGGCACTCACAAAGCGTGGCTACAAGATCGTTTCGGGTGGCACCGATAACCACCTTATGCTCGTCGACCTTCGCACTAAGTTCCCCGAACTTACAGGTAAGCTTGCGGAGAAGTGCTTGGTAGCTGCCGACATTACCACAAATAAGAATATGGTGCCATTTGACTCGCGCACCCCATTCACCACATCAGGCTTGCGCTTCGGTACTCCTGCAATCACCACACGTGGTGTCAAGGAGGATAAGATGGACTACATCGCAGAGCTTATCGACCGCGTACTCTCTGACCCCGAGAACGAGGCTAACATCGCAGCTGTTCGCAAGGATGTGAATGCGATGATGGCGGAGTATCCTCTCTTCGCATGGTAATTTAGCGTGAAAAGGGGTCATCTTTGACACCTCAATCATTGGGCTGAATGGGAAATACGCGCAAGTATGTCCCATCCAGCCCAACTCTTTATCGGCGCCAAATCTAACACCTTTTGACGCTAAATTAGGGCGGTGCTGCCCTGAATGTAATTTACTACTAATGAGTTATAACCGTGAAAGAGATTATTGACTTTCTTTCCGACCTTCACGACAATAACAATCGTGAGTGGTTCGAGGCCAATAAGCCGCGATACCGTGAGGTGCTGGCGCGTCATAACGACAATGTTATGCGCCTCGTGGAGCTTATCTCGCGCTTCGATAGCTCGGTCGAGGGGCTTAAGCTCGCCGACTGCACCTATCGCATCTACCGCGACACACGCTTCTCGAAGGATAAGACGCCATATAAGGACTTCTTTAGTGCCTTTATCGTGCGTGGCGGTAAGCGTAGTGGCTATGGTGGTTACTACCTTCATATATCTCCTAAGGGGCACACCTGGGGTGAGGGCTCGTTCCTTGCAGCGGGTAATGTCTGCCCTGAGCCCTACGTGCTGCGCAGCCTTAGGGAGGAGATAGAGGATAATGCCGAGCTTATGGCCGCGAATATCGCACATAGTGGCCTAAAGCTCGATAGCACCAATGCCCTAAAGCGCACACCACGAGGCTTCACGGTGGCTGCGGAGTACGAGTACCTGCTGCGTCAGCGTGAACTGATACTATCGCGATCGCTTACCAACGACTGGTTTCTCGCTCCCGACTGGCTGGAACGTACGGCCGAGGTGTTTGAGCGTTGCAAGCCTTTCCTCGACCAGGTGAACCGCGCTACGCAGTATGCCTACGAGGAGTATCGATAATTTGTTATATGCTCATTATTAGAGGTTTGAGTTGCGGAGTGTGAAGAAAGTTATAAAAAAGTTGCGAAATATTTTGCAAGTTTAGAAAATTGCTCTATCTTTGCACTCGCTTTTAAGGGTTATGGCGAGATAGCTCAGCTGGTTAGAGCGCATGATTCATAATCATGAGGTCGAGAGTTCAAGTCTCTCTCTCGCTACGGAGAACATCGGTAAACAAGCTAAAACATAGCGAGTTACCGATGTTCATCTTTTATATCGTGGCAAGAATTTGGCAAATTACCATATCTTTTGGCGAGTGAGGCGCACCAAATCCTCTCTTAGGAAGATGTTCTTGCGACCTTTCTTCATTGGCACTATCACACCTTTTGCTACCCAGCTATTCAAAGTGGGCAACTTAATATCAAAATCTCGCATTGCCTCCTCGGTGGTGCAATACTTCATCGTGTCACCCATAGCATCCTTTATAGCATCAACGGTCTGCGCAGACATTCTCTCTGCTACGGTGCGAGCGATGTCCTCGGCAAAGTCACGAAGCTCGCTTGGTGTCATTGTTATAGAAACATTGGCTCCTGAATTGACAAGAGCATCGAGGTAATCTTTACTCATGGTGATTGTACATTAAATAATTTTTATATTCTCCATTTCTCTCTTGAATGCGGCCCAAAACGAGCAAACATCCTCTTGATATGTAGTATCGGGGATATAAGGCTCAAAGGTTTGTAATATCTCATATATTTTGCCCGACATCTCCTCGCTGAAAATAGTCTCGTACACAGGCCTCCAGATATCCCAATCATCAGTCTTACCATCCCATGCCTCATAAGCAGCGTTTATTAAACGGTCTCCTTTATCTATGATAGGGAGTAGTGCTTCATAGTCTGCTCTTAATATGATTCTCATACCTATATATCGCGATTATATCTTTTCAGCCTCACAGAGCGGTATCTCCTTAAAACATAACGGACAGTTTACATAATTTCTATAAGAGTAAACTTTAGAAGGCCCAAAATCTATTCCGTTGTTCATGAGATGCACTTCTCTAATTGCTATTAGCCCATGTCTAATATCGTTTCTATTTGCAATAAACTTTGTGGCGCAAACCGAGCAAGTAAATTGCAACCTACTTACATTCCCTTCTTCTATTATTTCCATATCACTTCTCGTTGTTTTTAATGTATAGCCAAACTGCTGCGCCAATCGCCATAGGAGCTCCTACCATTCCTTCGACAAAGCAAGAAATAACAAATAGCATTTTCTTGAACCCCCCTTTTGGAATTTCATCAAGCGATGCCCCTATGTAGAAAAAACCGCAGAAAAATATGTATAACCACATCATATCACTCTACATCTTCGTATATTTTAACTCCATAGCTGTATGGGATTACCATAAAGCACTTCCCTTGTCTATAAACATCAATCTCTTCATCGCAATATCTAAGTTCATCATACCAGTATGCCTCCTGCATACTTCCGAAATCCAAGATTATCTGTTTCTCGGTTCTATTAATTCGGATTATCATATCACTTTCTCCTCCTTGAGCCGTACAATCATATCGAAAAGCGCATCGATGAGCTCGCAATGACCTTCGAGATACAAGTGTGCGGAATGATCTCTTTCATACGATATATACCAGCCATACTCCGTTCCGTTGGTGTCTATTCGTAACCCCCATACTCCTTCTTTGCCTTTATCCTCTCCCCACCATATTTTATCTGTGATAGTCATCGGCAGCATCTCAATCAACTCGCCAATAGTGTATGCCTTTGCTACGCTGATACCGCCCATTCCATAGATAGGCTCGACTGATGCAATGCTACTCGGCTTCTCAAACCCCAGCTCAATCAGCTTGGCGGTCTGGTCGGGTGTTGTGTATTGTTTCATCGCTCAAAACCTTTATTTGACTTCTTAAAGACGCTCAATGGCGTTAATGCGTAACATAGGTTCTCATAGGTATCTTCATTGCAGACGCTCTGCAAATCACAAAGGGAACACTTGGCTGCTTCTTCTTGCACCGAGTCGTACCTATCACCATTAATGAAATAGACACTATACTCTCCGCAGTTGACAGTTCTATCCCATCCATCTTTATATTGCTCGAACTCCATTAGTAAATCCGAGTTATACCATATTCCGCAATTCTCCACAAACCCATTCGCCTCAAGCATCTCAGGCGTGATGGGGATGGGCCGAATGGCAGATAATGGGATTGCCATAAACTCCCTCTTGCCATCAACTAACAACGACACCTCTGCACCTCTATGTGTCCCGACTATTTGTGCGTTAGCGTGGTCGAATAGTGGTGGGCAATATAAATACCCTGGGTGTGGTGAAACTCCACCCAATTCCCTACGGAGAGGTCGCTAATCTTTAGTGTTGCCATAGTTATTCAGTTTTAAGTAATTCGGGGTTGTCGAATTTTCGACTATTATCAAAACTCTTATTGGCAATTTCCAATAACTCCTTAATATGTGCATTGTCATCGGTTACTTCGGGCAACTCGGCATCGCCAATCAAGAACGACTTAAAACCCTCCGCACATCTCACGACTAACTCATCGCTACCCGTTTGACCTTTGCAGAACTCTACCGCCAACTCCAACGCTCGCTCACGAGCATCAATCTTACTTTTAATCATAACTTTTACTTTTTATGGTTGTCTAATTAAGAAATTCGGGGTTGTCGAGGCGCTTGCCCCTAAATTTTATCTCTCGCATAGTAGTTTAGTTATAAGTTAATTCCGAAATAATCCTCTAATCGCTGCTTCCAATCCTCCTTGCCGAACATTGAGGTGTTGGCGGCGTGGAACGTATTGTAGTCGTCGAAGAATAGGTCGTGAGCTATAAGGCCATATATATCGTCGAACTTCGCCTTGCTTGCCAACGGTTCTTCTCGCTCCTTATCCCACCACACCTTGCTTGCTCGTATAAGCTGGCGCAGCATCTTGGGATATTGCTTAAAGTCGGCTACTCCGTTATCACTTTGAAGCGGACAACCTATACAGCCGAGTCGTTGCGTAACGTCGAACTCCCCCCCCCCCGATAATAAAGCGAGTGACACTTGATGCCGTGCGCCTTAATGAAGTCGGCCACATCCCTATCACTCCAATCGAGGATAGGAAGGTAGACGTTGACGTGTTCACGCTTTGAGTAGTTACGGCAGATAATAGGCTCGTTCTCGGCATAGTTCTGGGCACGCTTGACGCTCTCGCTTCTGCGAATGCCATGCACCGCATTGTCGAGTATCTTATACTCTTTGAGTATCTCGCAACAAAACCTCGCTCTGCGAGTCGGGGAGCCCTTGCGAGCTACGATGTCGAAAAATCTCTCCTTCGGCATCACCACCTCCACGCCATTGTCCTTGCAGTGCGACACCGTGCCTGGTGGGTCGATGGTGGTGTTCTTGTAGATGGCTCGGTAAGGTATGCCAGCCATCTTCGTGAGCGTGAGGATAACATCGCTATCCTTGCCACCGCTGTAACTCACCTCTATCGGGTCGTCACCACGATACATACGCAGTATCTTGATTGCTCTGCGCTCTTTATCTGCTAATTCGCTCATAGTTACCTATCGAAGAATGCTACTACTGCGATGATGGCTGACATTGCTGAGAAGCCTGTGGCCATTATTGCTCCGAATATCGTCGCTACCTCTGCGACATTATCGAAGCTCGGTAGAAGTGATAGTAGCACGATGGCTACTGCTGCGAGGACACTGCTCGCTACTGTGGCATATATGCCTACTTTGATGTGGTGTTTCATAGTATCTTTAGTTGTTGTTTGTCTGCTTGTCTTTTCAGCACTTCCTCCACGCGCTCTATCTCGGCATCAACCTGTGCTTCGAGTCGTTTACTCTCATTGAGTGGGCGAATCGAGCGTGTGCGGAAGTAGTCGCGTTGCGCCTTGCGCATCTTGACTACAAGATTGTAAAATTCTCGCGCTTTCATTACCCCAAAATGATTTTAAGAGCTTGCTTACAACGCTTCTTTATGCTCGGTTTTCTCGGTTCCGCAGGAACGTAAGTAGGTGCAATGTTATCGACTAAACAAGCCTCCATTGCCTCATTTAGGTCAAGCCATCTGCCTCTGCCTCCGTTCTCAGCCATCAGCTTGCGGTAATAATCTGCATTGAAGCTATCCTTGCGAACATATATGTCTGCTATTGCGTTATTATGATTTCTCAGTTTCTGAGCTTCGTGTTCTAACTCATCAATAGTCATATCTTCCATATCGGCAGTACACTCGTGTATCAGATACAAGGCATTTCCACTCATTAACCTTGCTCCACCAGATGCTGCCTGTGCGATTATGGTAGCTGCGGAAGCAGTATAGCCATAGCATATTGTGGTAATTTTCTTGTGAGTAGAGAGGAGTGCTGCCCTTATTGTGAAAGCAGCATCGATATCCCCTCCGGTGGAACGCAACTCGACAACTATATGGTCATTAGGTACAAGTTTAATATCTCGTACAAAGTCGGCTACGTTGCTCGACATTATTGTGCCCTCAATTTGCACCAGGGCGACGGTCTTGTTATTCCAAGACGCATCGTGGTATATCTTTATTCCAAACTCCATAACTATCGATTGTCACCGTTACCATCTATTACACCCCTGCACGCTCTATCGCGCAGCTTGTCAAGATTTATCTTTCCCACATCCCCGAGGTCGTAGCCGAGCAGTTTGCTCGCCAAAGCTATACTCCATTGTATGTCGCCCAGCTCCTTGATGCTCTTACCCTCGCCCTTGTGCGCCTTGTCGATATACGACAGAATATCCAAATAGTCACGATAAAAGCCTTTGGCGAGTGCGTTTTTGTAAATCTTGTCTCGTAGTTCGTTTAGTGTTTCCATATTAACTTGCTTTTTACCAGCCTCCGTATCTGCTCACGGCGGCTGTATTGTTTCCTAACATTAATTTTCGTGTAGTCATCGGCAATAGTGATGTACTTACGCCATCCATCATCTATGGCAGCTATCAAGCGTTGCCGTATGTTGCAGCTCGCGTGATGCCGCATAATGCCGAGATAGGAGTTTACAGAGGCTACAAGCCTGTCTACATTCCTACGGCGTAGTCTATCACTGCGTATAGCATTAAAGCCTCTAATACGCCCAAAAGCACTATTAACTGTACGATTGCTGATGTATGTTCGTCCAGGCTTTATCACCGCGCCAACAAACTTAACACCCTTAGTGTAGTGTTGAAGGTAGAACTTTCGAGGATGGAGTGTTAGCCCTGCCTCTGTTGCTAACATCTGACGTATAAGCGGTACGCACGATAGCATATACTTCTTATCGTTTCCCACAATGACCATATCATCAACATATCGAGCGTAACCAAGCCCGAGCACGCCTTTGATATAGTGGTCTATCGGGTCGAGTAACAGGTTTGCTATATGCTGTATCAACACATCGCCAATAGTCAAGCCCTTACCCTCACCGCAAGTGAATAAGCTCTTATGAGACGGCAGGAACTGCCAAAGACTGGTATCACCACACCGTATGCAGTCAACCTCAGGGGATCGCCCAAGCATCACAACGAGTAGATACCTGAGCGCAGAGTTCCCATCGCCAACAAAGCATAAAGCTCTATCCGTTACGAGTCTCCTATCTATCGACATATAAAAACCTTTAAGGTCGAGCTTCATTGCCCAGCAATCTCGCGTATAGCCCTCCGATACATCGTGTATCATCTGCGCCACATACTGCTGAGCTGCGAAAGTGCCTTTACCTTTACGACAGCTGAAGACAGATGTAGCGAGTTGTTCTTCGAGCATAGGCTCTAAGTATAACCGCATCCAGTGTTGTACTACTCTATCCCTAAATGCCGAGGCGAATATCTCACGATAATCGGGCTTGGTGATAACAAATGCTTTAGCCGGTAGCGGCGCATAGGCGCGATGCTCTATCTCGTTTAATAACTCTATAAGCTGATGTTCCTGCTCTACCTCGAACTCTGAGACCGAGAGTGTCCTTGCTTTGTTTCGTCGACAATCTAAGTAGCCACGGTATAGACTGGCAAGGTCGATAGCATCATTAGTCTCGTGATGACAATCGGAAACCGCACGGACGTAATTGAGGTAGTGCTGATTGTTGAGGTTCACATCTCCGTTGAGCAGATGGACAACAAAAGCGGTATTTTCTATCTCTGGTGACATAACTCTAAATGAGAGTGGATAGACCTTTTCATCATTAAACTGCTCTCACACGGTAGCCGTAGCCGCCGTATCTCTCGCATACTATCATTTACTCTTCTCTGACTTACTCCACGCCGCGAGTTGCTTCTCAATGTCCTCGATACGGACAAAATAGTCCGTAAGGCGCTTTTCTGAGAACTCGCGTGCCTCGTTACATAAACGAAGGAGTGTTTTCAGCCGCGATATATTTACCTTCATCATCCTCAAAGCTTCGAGGCGAGCAGATGGAACATCCTTAGACAAGTAACCCTCCGAGAGATTGTCGAGAGCATCGAGGGCTCTGCTTACCATCCTATCGCCAAGAGTGTGGCGCAACACTTTCGACATATTCTTTATGTCGTGCATCAAAAGTGCCGTCAAGCGTAGCATATCTCTGTATATCGGTAGCTTTTTCATATCTCTCGGATAGAGCCTCCGTTTTTTATGCGGAGGCAAAAGTTAAACATCTAAAATCTTTATAAAGCGGAAACCGCACGGACGTAAGCGTTGAGGTTCTGACCGTAGTCGTCCACAAATCCGATGTTCAGACGGACAACAAAAGCGATGGCCTTAGGAGTGATGTATGAGCGCTCATTAGACCATATCCAACCTCCAAGTGTCTCTTTTCCGAGCGCTTCAAGCTTCTTGTTGATGGGCTCTCGATACTTGGCGAGTAGTCGTAAGTTATCTACGCTCTCATCGCCACCGCCATTTTCTTTGCACCATTTCTGTGCATCTTCCCAATTAAGGCTTTTCTCCTCGAAACTAACTCTGAGCTTCTTGCCTTCAGCTTCAATTATAAAGCTATTCTCCTCTGCCGTAAACTTAAATTCGTTCATAGTATGAAAAATTAAAATTCAAAATCTTCAAAATGACAATCGGAAACCGCACGCACGTAATTGAGGTGGCTCTGACCGTCGATGTCCACATCTCCGTCGCTCAGAGTGACAACAAAAGCGGTGGCCTTATTCTGCTGGTTAACGGTAGACGCCCAATGCCAACCAGGGAGAACCACTGGCAGTCCAGCCGCATATAAAGCCTCATTAACACCCTTAATCTCGCGGCTCAACACCTTTAGCGTTGCAAGTGTAGGTAGTGCCCAGCGCAGCCCAAAGCACTCATCTGGGCAACTATCTGCAGCAGGTGCTCCACACACAGGGAATCTATCATCATCCCAGATATTGAACTCTACGCCATTATGTGCCAGGCGCACAGCATCAGTGACGGCTTCATTATCGTATGTCTCCTTGTCATAAACGATGTCGTCATAGTCAGCGACACTCTTAGCGCCAAACGGCAGAGCCTGGGTAGTGAACGGCGACACGATACATGCAGTCTCTTTGGTAGATACTCCTACGCCGATAGGCAGGGGCTTATTATCCATCGCCTTGAACACCTCGGGGGTTAACGCCCTCTTATCCTCTGTGAGGATCCATATTCCTATGGGTCGCTGGGTGAATGCCAGCTTCCCAAAGTGCTCTTCAAGCAGCTTCTTTAACGAGGCAGTGCTGTCATTGTACAGCTCCTTCGCTTGCGCCTCGGTGATTTTAAGTGTTTTCATAACCGTTATAATTAGCTATATGCTTGTAATTTGTCTCTACGCCTATTGTTAAGCACAATATCTGTTGTTGCCCATTGTTTGATTGTCTGGAATAGCGATGCACCTTTGATGCACTCGCGCTTGTTGTCTATAGCCTCGATGATACGCCAGATGTCCTGGATGTCGTACTTCGAGAGTAAGTGTTGCATCTGGTTAGGGAGAAGAGGCTTGCGGAATGATGCTTGAAGCTCGTGGTAGCACCTATAGAACTCCACCATTACAGCGAAGAGCCTATCGCGCTTGCACTCGTCTCTGTACTCCTTCATACCCTCTGCATCGTGTCCAGTGTACAGAAGCATCTCCTCACAGGCTTTGAACGCCTCGGCACATACGTGCGTACCCTCGTACACGCGCCAGCACGCGCTCACGAATAAGTCTCTTAAAACTCTAAAATGTGTGTGTGTATTCTTAACTCCCTTATTTCTTAATATTCCTTGTTTCTTATTTGTTTCACTTGGCGTTTCAGTAGGCGTTTCAGTAGGCGTTTCACTTTCGGTTATGTCGCCATTGTAACTATAGTAATTACAGAGTTTTACAACGATTATCTGCGTTTCAACTTGCGTTTCACTTGGCGTTTCAAAGTGCGTTTCACGCGAAATGCGTTCAATGCGTGGATTACGCCCCTCTGCAAGCCTTGCAAGATGCCTATTAACCCTGGCTACTGGCCACCCCCATCGCTTTGCTAAGAAGCGCTGCGAATAGTAGAACTCGCCTCGGTGGAGGGTAAGGATGCCCTCCTTGCCGAGGTCGATATCGTGGTCAGCGTAGCACGCGAGAAATACCATATCCAGCCATACCTCCTGCTCGGAGAAGACACGTGGTTGTGTCCACTCCTTGCTCTCGAAGAACTTACGGGCATAAGGTATATAACGCTTACTCATCTGGTCGTGAAAGGTATTCGGTTACTATCTCGATAAACTCCTCAAGGGTGTGGAAAATGCGATACTCGTATCCATCAGCCTCTATGAGTGTTTGCCACTGCTTCTGCGTAGGCGACTGGTAGTTGCCCTTAACCTTTGCCTCGAGGAGCAACGCTCCGCAAGTGCCTTTGCGGACAAGAAGTATAAGGTCAGAAACACCCGAAAGCTGTCCTTCGTCTTTCATAAGTGCGGCCGTTGTCTTAGTACGATATCCACCATTAGGCACTGCGAAGAGGTTGTGTCGTCTATTAGAAAACTTCAGTCTAAACCATCTCACACATCGGCTTTGTAGCGTATGCTCAAGGGCGCGTGGTCGTCTGCGTACTTTTGCCTCAGCCCCGAAGATGTCAGTCCATCCGTTAGATGATTTGGCTTCTTTGCTTTTCATAACTGATAAGTGTTCGTAGGTTATCACACTGCTTGTTGCAACTCGCGTTTATGCGGTCTATCCATCGCTCTAAGCCGTTAAGCTCTGCCGTAGCACCCTTGATATACTTCTGCGCCAAGGAGGCTGGGATAGTGGCTATAAGCTCCATATTATCACCCATAGCCTTTGCTATTGCCGAGTCTATGAGGCCTACCACCTCCGCGTGCATAGCACCACTGCGTGCATAGTACACACCCAGGGTGTCGAGGCGGTCGATATACTCGTTGATATCGCCACCGCCTACGTTCACCTCGAGGTATGCTTGCATCGCCTGTGCCTCGCGCTTCAATTCATCTATGCGTGACATAGTTAGAATGGGATTTCGTCATCAAACGGTAGAGGGTCTACTGCGGGAGGTGCGGGCTGTTGCGCTGGAGTAGCAGCCTGTGGCGCGGATTGTGATACTTGAGTGCCCTCCTTGCGACCGAGCATCTTAAGCTCCTCGCCAACAATCTCGGTGGCGTAACACTTGGCGCCATTCTTCTCATACTCCCTCGTGCGTAGCTTACCCTCGATGTAGAGTTGTGAGCCTTTGCGTACATAGCGGTCTACAACGTCGGCAAGACCACGCCAGAGAGTGATGCTATGCCACTCGGTGACATCTCTGGTCTCGTTCTTCTCCTTGTTGTATACTCTCTCGGTGGTTGCGAGACGTATTCGTGCGCACTTGATACCATTGTCGAGGGTGCGCACCTCAGGGTCAGCACCTACGTTGCCAACCAATATTACTTTGTTAATCATCTTACCTGGATATTACGATTTGTTATTAGCTCTGCACCCTCTATGACGAGACCCGCTTTGAGGTCTCGTTTGAGGGATTCTTTGTCGATTTTAGTCTCTACCTTGATGTAGTTGTTAGGGATGCGTGCCTCATCGGTGATATTGACGGCCGTAGAGGTGCGGAAAGAAATCTTGTGGAGGTCAAGCTCTACCTTATCCTTGCCCATCACCTCCATACCATAGGCGAGAGTATCTTTGAGGCGCTTGGCAATATTGCTATGAGTCTTCTTATACGCCTGAAGGTCTTTGATGCGTTGGTCTGCCATATCTGCGAGAGCCTCAGCACGCTTGATAGCCTCGATATATCCTCCAGCTTTCACGAGGAAGTTGCCCTCATTGAGAGTGAGAGCCTCCTCAATCTCGGGGGTGAGCTCACCGCCAGTATCCTCGAGCATTTCATAGATGCGCATTTGCTCAGCTGATATGCTGAATAGTGTGTTTTTCTGCATTGTCGTTGGGGTTTAATCTATTGTACTCTTCTTTTATTCTGTCGAGCCTCCCCTCTTGGAAGGCAGTACGGAGAAGGCGTGACATGAATATGTATTCGTTCTCCGACATTCCTATATTCTCCTTGTATATGTCAAGGAGTACTTGTGCTTCAAGAGGCATATCTGCGAAGGTATTCGTTAGTGATATTCGCCACGGTCTCGTTGTCACACTCGTAGTATGTGCGGATGACATCATCGAGCTTCTTCCCGACAGCCTTCTTATTGAGCCACTCGCAGAGACCCTTGAGGTACTCCTCATCCATAAGGTCATCGGTTGTTATCTTCTTGCGCGTGGGTTGTGGCACTGGTCTCCCCATAGGAGGCGTAGCCTTATGGCTATCCTTCAAGGAGTAGCGCACACGGCCGTTGCCATCGACTATAACAAGGTCGTTGATGGCGCGTGTCTCCTCGTCGTAGCCGATGTATGATACGCGAAACTTCACCCATCCCGATACACGGTATGTAGAATTGCCATTCTTACCAGCACCCGCCTTTGTCTCGCCATTGTTGAGCTCGATGCTTATGCTGGGCGCGGTATACAACTCTCTGCCGATGCCGAAGTTTACGCACGCACGCTTGAAAGCATCGCTTGCCTCGCCCTTTGTCTCTTCGGTGTTCGACTCGATGCCGACATCCTCCTTGCTCACCCAGCGTGAAAACTTGGTGTCGAAGACCGATACCTTGCAGTAGTTCTTCCCATCCTTGAAAGTGTGCTCACGCTGCCAGCCGAGGCACCCGAAATGCTCATCGAGCATATCCATATCTACGCGGGCATTCTTGTAGAGGAGTAGCACAGCCTTAACCTTGCCTCCACTCTCACTAACTTGCTGCACTCGCACCTCGATCTCATCGGGTCGAAGCGTGCGAAAGATATTAGCCTTGCACATACTACTGAATGTTGTGGTCGTAGATAACCTGGATATAGCTGTACTTCCTTACGTACCATGCGCTAAGGTCTGCTTTTACTTGTGCCTCAGTCATAAGGCGTGGTTCGACACTGTGGTAGACTATCTTCCCATTCTTGTCGAATACGTTAATTGTTGTCTTTGCCATAGTTATATGTGTTTATTGGTGAATGTCAAAAGAACCCTCACCGAGCCGTCACGGAGGAGTGAGGAGATATTAATTAATTTCTTACACATGAAAGGATTTGAGCGGCAGACGAGATTTGAACTCGCAACCCTCAGCTTGGGAAGCTGATGCGCTACCATTGCGCCACTACCGCAGGTGCCACGATGTTTGGACTCACCGTGGCTGTAAAGAACGTTACGCAGATAACCCCCTGCGCAGCGGGGCGGAAAGAAATAATACAGGTTTCTGGCAATAGCGCCATTGGGGTAGGGTAGGCGGTCCAAGCCATCCCTACCAACCGAGCGGGCCTCACGGCAGGCTCGGGAAAGCAAATATTAACACAAACTTTTATAAATGAAGAAAACCTATCTAAAGGTTGTGCGGGGCGAGGAGTCGAACCTCTGCGCATGGTGACGATGCGCTAATAATCTAACACTTAAAAACTATAAACCTACAAACATCTGGATGTGCCTGTGTCACCTGCCCAACGCTACCCCGCATTGGTTACCACCGCTTCTTATTCATAGCAGATGGGAAGAAGTTGTATTATTCATTCTGCCTGACTATCTCGATAGCCCTTGCTACCTCAGCTTCCATGGGGTCAGGCTCGATGTAGTCACTGATGTCTAAATAGCAACTATCGCCATGGTATGTAGCGGGCGGGTCTGTTGATGCCATTTTTCTGGTTGTGCTTAAAGATTAACAAAATAGGTGAGGACATTGTTCTGTCCCAACACTCGTCGGACTTGTCGTATGTTGACATATACCACATTATAATACCCTCCTCTCTACTTTTATCTGCGTATATGCGTGTTTCTTCTGGTATCGTGCTATGCGCTCGTGCTTAGCTGCGTTGAAACGATACATGTAGAGCTTACGCTCAAACCACCCTTTGATACGTTGCCAAAGGGTAGGCTTCGTAGTAACGAAGTAAACTGATAGGTCTTCCATAGTTATAGTCTCATTTGGTAATAATCTGCGAGAGATACAAATGCGGGGTCGATGCCTCCCCAGCCAATAGGCTTTGCCTCCTCTTCGGCATACTCAAGCTCTTTAGAGGTGTTCTGAATCTCATCTATAAGAATGCTGATAGCCTCCTCCTTGCTGTCGACATTGTAGCACTCACACGCTGCCTCTTCGCTCATAGTGTAGAGGTCGTCGAGTTCTGCGTTGAGCTCCTTGAGCTCTCTTCTTAGGCGGTCTGCTGTGTTGCACATAGGAAATATTCATTAAAGGTTACTACTCTGCCATCTTCTGTCTCGGTTGATTTGCGTTCGCTACGGATGTCGTAGCCACGTCTGCGCAAGCGCGATACTATCTTGCGCAGCTCTGTGGTGTGGAAGAGCCTGAAGGCTTTCTGCACCGTTAGTCGCTCACCCGCGAGGAGAGCGAATAGGATTTCGTGTTGTACTTTCATAGTATTTGTGTTTTTAGTTGGTATCAAAAAAAAGCGTACACTCACTGAGGTAGATGCTAATGCGGTTTCGGCAATAAAACCTTACGCCAAAGCAAGGAGTCGGATGTCCTCAACAAGCCTACGCTATGAGAAAGCCCCACCGAGGTGTATAGAGATGAAAAGAATTATGAGATGTGCAAACGTATAAGATAGTGGGGCTGTTAGTGGCTATACCACCGGTCAAAGTGATATAGCCAAAGTTACAGCTATTTATCAGCGCCCTTTCGTGGGATAAATCTCGCACTACATTCAGGTGATGCCTCGGTTGCGCCTTTCAGCTATTTGCTTACTTGCGGGGGTATCTTCAATGACCCGACCCCACAGGCCTACAGTACGATGTCAGCGTTGGTGTGAATGGTAGAGGCTCACACAGCCTTTGACCTTTTGGAGTGGTCTAACTCTTGGCGAGGTAGCGTTGCAGTCGCTTCGCTTGCCGTACTGCGTTCACCTCGGCTAAGCTCTGGGGTGTCGCTATCTTTATTAGTATAGGTAATACCCTCTTGAGCGTTGCGTGGCGGTTGTTGGCTATGCGCTTCATAGGCTCGCTATGTTAGGCGCACTACGCGCAGCTTCTTCTCGCCTACGACCACATTCATCTCGAATGTCGCACGACCCGATTTCTTCAGCCTATGCTTGGCGTTCTGGAACTGCTGATATGCTGTGCCGTTGAGAGTGAAGAAATGCTCTTCGCCTACTGGCAAGCTCAACAATCGCTCGGTGTACGATGGTCGCTTAGTCATCTTTGTTAACTTCATATAAGAACCTCTAACTTGCTCGATATTTGCTTTTTTAATTTTCGTTTTGTAACTTTGCTTGCAAATATCATTGTTTGTTGATGCAAAGATAAATGATTGGGATTTATTGACCAAACATTTTGTCAATTATTTTCAATTAAAGTCGATTGGAATTTCTTATGGTTTCAATCATAACCAATAATTATCAATTATAACTATGATAAATATTAAGCAATTGATGTTTGATAAGTCTTTGTCGCAGAGAAAAATGGCAGAGATAATGAACACAACACAATCGGAGGTATCACAGATAGGCAATGGCAATAGAAGAATGTTGCGAAAGCATATTGATGGACTGATTGAATACTTCGGAGAAGATGTAATCAATCAATACACAGTGCCAGATGAGCCTCTCAAACCAATAACACAAAGTGCTACCGTAACAATTCTCAACCCCGATATAATCGAGGAGGCGAAGGAAATGGGTAGGCAGGAGGTATTGAATGGTCACTCTCATTGTGTAGCCAAGCCTGATGCAATATGTCCTCGTGGCGATGTAGCAAGGCGAATACCATTTGTGAGCAAAGAGATCGCATCGTCACCCAACTACGATATTCGTAAACTCGTGCGAGAAGGCAGCCCTCTCCTTGACCTATTCCCATTATTTAAGATGATCAACGGAGTGGATTATGTGCAGACGGTAATCACTATGGCTATGGCTCCACGTTATATGCCGGGAGACTACTTGTTTATAGCATTCGATGAGGGCAAAGTACACTCTGGCAAGTTGTATCTCGTAGATACCAAGACTTATGGCACAGTACTCCGACACGTGTATAAGGATAATGTGAAGGGTGGATATAGACTCACAGCTCGTAACCCCGAGTTCGCAGATGTCTTTGTTAGTTTTGAAGATGTGTATAGCGTAAATAGTGTATTGTTGCACGTCAATACCAATACTTCGCTAACATCCGAGGTAAACCTTGCAGAGGAGGTTAGAAAGCGTGACCAGCAAATAAAAGAGCTTACATCATCGCAAGGCAACCTTATTGACGCACAGCGACAGGTACTTGTTAATCAAGCCAAGCTAATGGAGCAATTAGAGAAGCAGAACGAGCGTATGGAGCGCATACAGAAGCGCAACGAGGACCTCGTGGATAAGATAATAAATAAGGAGTAAATCAATAAAACTAAAGAATATGGATGAATACGTAAATTGTTTAAGCCAGTACGCAAAATTCACAGGAAGAACAAGTAGAAGAGAATATTGGATGTTTATTCTATTTGACTTTATATTTACAATAGTATCCCTTATATTAGGAAATGTTATAGGTATACCTATTGCTTTATTCTATTCAGTCGCCGTATTGGTCCCCAGACTTGCAGCCACAGTAAGAAGATTACACGATATTGGTTGGGGTGGGAGTGCGTTATTTTTTATACTCCTACCAGTGATAGGTGGATTTCTAATCCTTGTGCTCACAACTTGGGATAGTGTGCCTGGACCAAACGAGTATGGAGAGAACCCGAAATTAGAGCGCAACGAGGATATGGTAGATAAGTTGTTAAATAAGGAGTAAGGAGTATGAGAAAGATTGTGACAACAATGCTATTTGCTGTATTGGCATTTAGTGCGTATGCAACGACAGACCCAGAGGCATACGATATTGTGGAGATATACGAAAGAGTAGATGTACCGTCTGGAACAAAAGCATCTGATGGATATTCTGTAGAGGAGATAAAATATATATATGTCCCCACAACAATAGATATTGGAAGATATAGTATAGAGGTATCAAAAGAAGATAGCAACTTCTACAGAGTGCGTGGCACTGATTTATATGTAGAGACACGATATTGTTATGAATATGCCTCTTATACAGATGCAATATTGGTGGTGGAGAGTAACTATGGTTACGATAAAGGGGATTTGATATTTTTAGATTAAATATATAACGAAGGAGAAGTAGAGAAGAAATGTAATGAGTGATAAAAAATTATTGGGATATATAAAATTTTGCATCCCAGAAGTTTTGTTAGTAGTAATTATATTGGGCGCATGGCCTACTTATTTCGTGAGAACTGAAGCGGGATTTTGGGAGGAGATGCTAAATCCTTTGATATGGGGAAAGTGTTGGTGGGAAGTTATCATCGATTTGGAGTGGGCAAATGTGTTGGCGTTAATAGTCCCATTAATCTATCTCTATTGTCTTCGAGATATGGTTAAAAAGAAACATCCAATTACAAATATATGGCTCCATATAGTGATGAGTCTTATGTATATATGGTTATACCCAGCATTTATTATTCTCTTAGCCCAAATATTGGGTTTATTCGCAGGTGTAGTTGCCGTAGGCGATATGATATTAACCCCATCTTTGTGATAATATGTAGATGATGCAAGCGCAAAACAAGCAACAGAGTAACCTGATAGATTACATAACTAAAGGGTAGTAAGGTATGAAGTATTTGTTTTATATAATGTCTATGGTGGTTATTACTGCGTGTGTAACTACAAACGAGGAATACGAGGAGAGGATAAGTGCGTTAGAGAGTGAGGTTGAAGACTTGCGAAGCCAAGTAGGATTCCTTGAACATGAGAATTTTATTACGTCGGATGAAGTAAATTCTCTTGATTATCGCGTTTATGAATTAGAAGAAGCAATGGAAGATGTGGAAGGTAGAGTGGGGGATGTGGAGTATGATATATTGTGGTTGGATTAATGAATCTTAATTTATAAAACTAAAAGAATATGAAAAAGTTATTACTACTATTGGCAAGCGCATTGCTACTAACCGCTTGTGGCACAGCAACAGCAGGTAACACTACAGAGGAGACAAAAGAGCCAACCGTATACATCTGCAATGGAAGCTCATCGAAGCGCTACCACGCAACGGATGAGTGCAGAGGGCTATGCAACTGCCGAGGTGGGGTAAAGGCTGTAACGCTATCACAAGCGGAGAAGATGGGGCGTACACCTTGCCAAATATGCTATTAAGGGAGAAATCCTTAACATTTACTTGTACATTTCAAAAGATTGTATTAACTTTGCAAGCAAATACCATATATATACTTATATAGTGTTATGAAAAAGAAGATGACAAAGGAAGAAGCTGAGGCACGCATCAAGAGATTAGAGTGGGTGCAGAGTGAGATACATAGATGTGTCGCACAAGGTCTTCCTGTCTCATCGCTCAAGGAAAAAGGAATAGCTATTTGCAGTTTTAATACATCACGATAATGAGGTTCGATGTAGGTAATGTAAACGAGGTATCACCTTATACTATAGAATGGGAGGAGGGAGCTAACGAAACCCTCCTCTTTCATACTATGTCAGGGTATGAATATAACGTATCCTTTGTGCGAGATACTACCATATTCGATGGCTTAGAGACATATCAGCTATCATTCTTTCCTAAATATGGCGAGCATAGTTATGATGCCAACATAAGGATTGTGATATGTCTTATAATAGAGGAGTTTCTATCCGCAAATGATGAGGCGATAATATATGTAACCCGCACAGATAAAATAGATGGTAAATGCAGAAGCCGACTTTTCTTACAATGGTTTGCAAAAGAGCAAGAGAGGAGCGGAGATAAATACATAGTCAAAACAATAGGCGAAAGAGCTGGATTAATAATATGCAAGAATAACCCTATGCTCAAAGAATATCTTGAGGCCGTAGAGGATTTGCGTGAAACATTAGAAAAGTAGTCCTATGACCGCAGAACAAATAAGAAAAGTGATAGCACGCAGCGGTAAGTCGCAGCGAGAGGTGGCACGCACGCTCGGAATATCCCCACAGACGCTACAAACACGACTGACAGCAAAGAGTATATCTGCTGATACAATAGAGCGTATAGCAGCAGCACTCGGCATATCTCCCGCAGAGTTCTACGAAACAGAACTACGCGAAGAGAATGAACGTCTACGTAAGCTCGTACAAGAGCAGATGGCAACAATACAAGCATTGCTCAACAAATAGTAAAAGAGAGTCTACAATAGTCGTAGGCTCTCTCTTTTTGTGCGTAAATTGTGCGAAACTCCGCACAACTTTTATATATACGTAGTATATATCTTTTGCGTAAACTCCCCGAAAATCTTTAAGAAACACCCCAATTTGTGCGTAATTGTGCGAAAAAAAAGCCCCACTCCGAAAAGTGAGGCTCAAAACATCTATCGCATCCTATGTCGGAAACGTTGATACCACTCGAAATCTATGTGAGTGATAGCTGTAGTAAGCGGGTTGCCAGACAATCCCAGTTCTACCTCGAAATACTTGGCAGAGAAAGGCGTTCTGCGGATAACTATAGGGTTGTTCTTCCACGCATCTATCTCGAGCGTATGATGGCGTAAAGGCATATAGTCCGTGCCATTCACCGAGCCGTTGATGTTGAAGATAACCTCTGCGGGCTGACTACCCATATTCATTCTGGGGATGATGGTCTCGGCACGCTTAAACTCTACATTGCCGAGCTTTATGGGGCGTGTAAGGATACTCGCGTGAAGAGTCATACTCTCATCCTCATCTCCGAGGTCGTAGATGGTGTTATCCGCATACAGCTCATCGGTGTTGAGCTTTGTGCCCTTAAGTGTGCGCGTACTCCAGTAGCTACTATCGAGGTTGTATACATAGGCGGTATACTCATCCTCCTTGAGGAGAACAATCTCGTTATACTGCTTCGGCCATATTATCTTGCACTCACGTAAGAAGTCGAGCGGTGGCATACCATTTTCATCGTGGATAGGCTGTGAGATAACCTGTGTACCCGCAGAGGTGAGCAGATGCACACCCTTCTCGGTGATGTAGACGATAGCACCATTTATAGCAAGAGTATTGGGGTTGATAATCTTGTCGTAGTTGATGGCAGCGACAGAGGCGTAGAGCGTCTCGCTACCCGCAATAAGCGCGTATATGCCCTCCTCGGTGAATACATACAACGGCATCTCACCCACCTTCATCTCGTGCATCTCGATGGCTGCCGACTGCATAGCGAGGATGCGGTTGTTGGAACTGCCAAAGGAGTAGCTATTCTCAAAGGGGAATGAGAAGGGGTTGTTGGGAGAGGAGACGACAAGATGGTTGGGCTGGGTAATAATACGATTATCGACATCCTCCTTTAACACGACAGACCTCTCAATCTTGCTAATAGGTGGATATTTCTCCTCTTCAGTGTGTGGTGCGTGATACCAAGCAACGTTATTTGCAGAAGCGGGTTTGAAGGTAAACGCTCCCAAACCATCAACCTTAATAGATTTGGCGCGAAAATCGGGATAAGACAGAATATGCGTATATGGAGAAGCATCATTTACCACTGAGACGTTAGAACGCATAGATGTTGATAGTATGTGATATATATTGTTATCAACCTCCACAGATATATAATCTTTCTGCAATGTGAGATTATCATCCTCCGTGTAACCATCTCCCAGATTATATCCATCTCGCAATATTGTAGTGTTGTTGGCAATATGAAGACTGTTATTGAAGTCTAAACTACACATGTAAGATACTTCGTGGATATTATTGTTTGGCTCATACATGGTATTAGATGTAATGTTAGCCAATACAGACGCTGATAGGACAAAATTGAGGTATTTATTACCTTCTCCATCTACTGCAATCTCCTCGATGGGTGTTTCTTTAACCAGGTAAAATGGCTGGTCGGCGAGGTTGGTTTTGTCATAAAATGATGTAAATGACGCATCAGTGCGCACGACTTCGTGGATGGATCCAAATGCGTTATCTCTTCCTTGCCCCACAATAAAGCCCTGATTAAGGGCAAAAATAGGATGAATGCGTGTAGCCCATACCGCAATATGTGTCACTGAGGATAGGTCAGCATCAGTGGGAATGTCTATTCTGAGGTTAGGCAACCATCTACGAGTGAACTGCTCATTTCTTGGAGCATATGTTTCGGCAGAGGCGGTATTATTAGCTTGTATTGTAATCGCAAGATATTTTTCCAAGGAGGATGTATCCGTGCTATTTAGTCGAGCAGTATAAAGGTCTCGAGGGCTTGGAGCGATGCTAATGCTTCGAGTGAATCCCTCAGGGATATTAGTTTCTTTCCCGCCATACGACTTAAGCAGATGTAAAGGAGATGGCGAGAGATTAGTACCATCTGCCATTCGCCAAGTGGTAAAGAGTAAAATCTCACCATTCCAATAATCGTCGGCATCCGCTAAACAAGAGTAGTCTTGCGTAATATTGTGAATGGGAAACCAAGCACCACGATAATCCCAAACAGAGTTCACTCCTTGGATAGTTTCCTGCTCGTAATCTTCCCAAGGATAACCATACCCCGCTTGACGGTCTCCAATTCGCACTTGTGTAGCGTCTGGGTATTTAGAAGAGAACGATGAAACGGAAGTGCGGGCGTATGGAGGTATTGAAAAAATCATATAATTGTTGTCTCTCCAAAGAAAGTGAGTTGTAGTAGAGCCAATAAGCATCAACACATTACCAAAGTGACTAACCTCCTGCTGTGAGTTAAAAGATGCTATCCTTGTAAGCCCCTGCGTGTAATCTGTGACAGAACTATCAAAGTTAAAGTAGTAGTATGTGCCATTGACAAGAGCCTCCACAATGTAGTATTGCTCACCAGTAACAGGATGTTTGTATACGACCTTGTAATTTGTAGGTAATGCAGGAAGCGTTAGCTTCTTCCTATGTGGATGCACAGGTCGCCAAGCGTTATCCTTCCATCGTAGGTTGTGCAGCTCCTCGCACTTGCCATCGGCAACAATGTCATCGGGGGTACTTCTATCAATACCCTGAATAGCCACGCTCGTTCTCTGGCGAGGTGGACTTGTAAGATTGTTATTCGTCTTCGTCATCATAATTAAATGTATTTAACTGTAGATTTTCTTGTATAGAATTGTCGAGGATATTAAAGATGTTAGTGATAGATGTCGGTTGCTTGGCATCCTCCTCCTCTTTCTGCTTGGTGTTGGTGTCGACAATCGCCAAGCACTTCGTGGCGATGTTGATAAGGTCGGCATCTTTCATCTCCCACTTGCGTGCATCATCCTTGAGCCTATCGCGTAGCTCATCGAGCGCAAGGTCGCTAATCTCCTTGAGCTTGGCGGTAACCTCGCTGACTATGGCCACCTCCTTTTGGAATATCTGCTCTGTGACAGCATCGCACACATCCCTGGCGCGTAGCCTATACTCGTTCCTCTCGTTCTCCGTGAGGCCCTCCCACGCACGTTGTATCTGCGTATGATGCACACCTGTGGCCTTCTCCGCAGCGTAGTTACTACCTCCGCTACGCACAAACTCCATCAGTGCCATATCCATCTGTACGACGGTGTATTTAGGCGTTCTCTTACGCCTTGGCGCGGTGGCATCTTGCTTAGTTTTCTTTTTTTTAGCCATAATAAGTGCCATTTATTTGCTACAAAGATAAGTCTTTATCTTTATTTTTGAGCAAAAATATAAACATAAATACGTATGATAGGTTCTTTAATTGGTACAGGCATCAATGTGGTGGCGAATGCGCTGGGTGCCTGGATAGGCAACAAGCGTAAGCGCGAGGCCGAAGAGAAATATAATGCGCAGTATGAGCAACTCAAGGGAGAGCTCGACAACGAGATAGGCACGAACTACCTCGATAGAGCCGACTCACGCGCTGCTATACGTCGTGCTACCGATGCTAACACCGAGGCGTTGCGCCAGCTCAATACGCAGGCTATACGCGGAGGTGCAACAGATGAGGCAAAGGTGGCTATGGCATCGAAACTAAACAAGAGCACCGCAGACCTCGTGGGTCGCCTTGCGGGTGTTGGAGAGCAGCACAAGGATAGGATGAAGATGGCACGTCGCTCGTTGCTATTGAATAAGGCTGCGCACGACTATCAGGTAGGCTCGGATGTCAGTGGTATAGACAACGTACTCTCATCCATCGGTACGGCTGCGCAGAATCTCGGTAACGCGTGGACAAAGGGTGATACTACAGCAACTACACCCACAGCGCAGACATCGGGTGTTCCTACGGTAGATGAGCGCGTAGACATTGCGAGTGGTGTAGCCAAAGACATTATGGCAAAGAATCCGATGATTCAGCAGATAATAGACCCGCAGCAGTATGCGATAGACGAGGCTCTCGGGCGTAACCAAATCCATTACGGACAAACATTGTAGGCTATGGCAAGAAAGAAGAAGAATGAATTGATGCCCGAGTGGAATATTCCTGAGGCAAATAATACCCCAGTCACAGAGGAGGCTACTCCCACTACAGAGGAGACAACACCTATGACTACCGCAACAACAGAGGCGACAACGCCAGAGACAGAGGAGGAGGCATACGTGCCTCCCATCTATGGTTATGTGGCACAGAAGCAAGCGGAGGCAGAGAGGGCTAATGCAGATGCCGCAGAGTTATTACAGCGCTACAAGACAGCACAGGCAAATGGCGACTCTGCCATCATGGCATTAATGCAGAGTGCAGAGCCTAAGCGTAAGGAGGATGAGGAGAAGAGACTGCGTAACATCGCCAAGATACAAGCCTTTGGTGACATCCTCTCAGCAGCGGCACGTGGCTACTTTGCTTTCCGAGATAAGGGTGCAAGGTATGTGCCCAATGTTCCTCTTAACTCGCCATTCAAGAGTATTGAGGACCTCAATAGACTACAGGCAGAGTATCAGCAACGCAAGGAGAAGTGGGATGCCGACATGCTCCAGTTTAACCTCGGTCGTGAGAGAGATAAGGTAGCTGCTGCGCAGGCTCTCGCCACAGCAGCACAGGAGGATGCCGCAAATAAGGGTAAGGCGCTCGAGGATGCTTGGCTTAAGGCCTTAGAGCAGGAGCACTCTATGCGTGAGCTTGGAATACGTGAGCAGGGAGCTAATGCCCGCGCAGCATACCGCGAGGCTGGAGCTAATGCCCGCAACCAGGCAAGCAACTACACACGCCTACAGGCCGCAGCAATGAGAGGCACAGGTCCATCCGACGATGAGGATGATGTTACTATGTGGATGTATAACAGGTTGAATCCATGGTCTCCTCGTGATATCAGTACTACAAATACCTCAATCGAGTACGATATGAATGGTCGGGAAATAGGTCGTACCACCAGAACAGACCAGGCTTGGAGTAACTACGAGGATGATGAGGAGATGCGTAGAGCTGAGGCTGAGACAAGTGGAATCGTGAACAACGCAAAATTGTTGTATGACAGTGGTTACTCTAAACAAGAAGCCTTAGCAATAGCGGTACAAATTTCTTTGGAGGAAAGAGGTTTCGACTCCACATTTATTAATGACGTATTAGTATCTATAAGACGAGGAGAATCGTATAAAGATGCGATACAAAAGGCAGCAAAAAATAAGGGTGTAGGCTTCTAATTTTAGAAATAATGGCAAAGAAAGATTTATTGCAGAGAGCAGCAGAGATAAGCGCACAGAATACACAGAGTAAACCCCAGGGCGTAGGTGTAAACACAGAGAATGACCTACTTAAACGTGCTGAGCAGATTTCAGCAGAGCAAGCGGAGCGTGCTGAGCAGATGGCACGAATGCAATTGGAGCAAGACTTGTCAGGCATGGTAACACGTGGCATGCAGCGTGGCCTCCACACTACTATGGGCCAGGCATACTCAGCACCACGTGCCCTCGATAATATTATCCCCGCGACACCTGCCGAGGCAGCTGTTGCACGCAGTGTAGATAACGCCCGTATGGAGGGGTTATACAAGGTAGAGGAGGAGAGGCTGAAACCTCTAATGGATTACCTTGAGGCTGCGGAGTTGCCCGAGGGATATACCGCCCCCAATGGGCAGAATATCCCCCACGGAGAGGCTCTTATCGACCTTGTAGGGGCAAACGCTGGAGTTACCGATACAGGCCCACTATATACGAATACTAATCGTCTACGTGCGATGTATATGCTCGACCCCGAGTTGGCAAAGGGTAGTACTCAAGTGCCATGGAATGAAAAGTATCCTCAGCCGACAGCTCCCATTATGACCCCCGCAGAGGATGGGTTATACCACATCGGGGATAATACCTACACACGTGATGATATGATTAATGTCCTTGCGGGGTATATACCATCTGCGCAGCACGAGCGTCTCCTTAAGCGTAACAAGTATTATCGTGATGACTATGCGCGTACTCTCGGATATAAAAACTGGGATGATGCGTATAATAGGCGCATGGAAAGTTTGTTGGACGACTTGGATTATATAGAAGGTTTAATTAAGGAGGAAACTAATAGACTCTCCGATGAGTATATAGAAGAACACGGTCGACCTTATTCTTCGAAAGCAACATCGGACTATTACACCGCAACTAAGGCTGGTAATGCAGCGGACGCCATAATAGTAGTACATAATGCAAGGGACTATATACGTTCACTTATAAACAACGACTTCAAATCAGGTTTCTTTGAAAATTTTGACCCGTACACAATGGCTTCGTTGGGTATTGTGGATAGTCATTATATTATATCAAGGGCGATAAGAAATAAGCAAGAGCAAGAAGAAAGGAACGGTTTAGCAGAGCCAATTACAGATTACATTGTTGGTGCATGGGGAGTAATGGAAGAGGCTAATGCCATCCAGAAAGAGATGTTAAGGCCAGAACGCTCGTTCTGGAATAAGGTGGGAGGTGGTGTGGGCACCTCGGTTGAAATATTACCACAGTTTGCATTGGGCATGGGGTTAACAGGCGGCATAGGTTCGGGTGTTAACTTAGGGGGACAGACACTTTCCCAATTTTTTAAGAATAGTTCTAAGAGGGCAATAGGAAGCTACATAGGAAAGAAAGCGGGCATCTATGCTGCACGTTCAGCCGTAGCGGCACCCGCAACACCTATGATGTGGAGCAACTATGTGCAACGTCGTAATCAGCAGTTTAGTCTCGATGCTGATGGCAACCTCGTAAAAGAGGAGAAGCCATGGGCTAAGGACCTCGGTATTGCTTATGTTGAGACATTGAACGAGTACTTCTCGGAATATCTTGGTTATGGCGCATCACGCCTCATAGACGTATCTCCAACGGTGATAGGCCGTGTTGTGGGCTTTGATAAGTGGGCAGGGAAACTCGGTCTGGACAATGCCATGACGTATGTACGTGCCTTTACACCATCTCCGAAGACACGAGCAATATGGCGAAATATGGGATTCTCAGGTGCTATCACCGAGGCCCCCAGTGAGATTCTTGGTGACTTTATGAGCTCTCTTATGCTTGCGCCATTCAGTGAGGAGCATGGCTTTAAGCAGTTCGCAGACCCTCAGTACTGGAAGGAGATGTATCTAACCACCGCAATCTTCGGTGGCGCTATGTCGTTGCCATCACTCCCAGGTCAGGTAAAAGCGGCGTATGACACCAACAAAAACATCAAGGCGCGAGATGCTGCGATGGGACGCATACAGGATGAGGAGCTACGCAATAATCTCAAGAGTGTAATGTCTCTTGACAGCATCGAGGAGATGTCACAGGCTATGGTAGACCTACATATCGGAGACCTCTCTCCCGACCAGGCGGCAGCAGCCTTAGAGTATGTATCTAATGCTACATTGGTAAAGGTTGCCACAGGTGAGATGATGGAGGATCAGCGTATGGCGCAGATGGCGGGGCTAACAAACATATTGCCTAAATTAACTTACAAGGGTAAGGATGGCTCACTCACTACGGATGAACTGATAGAAGTAACAGATAAAAAAGGTAGGAAACTATATGTAGTTGCGGGCGATGTAAACAACACCTCAGACACGAGCATGCTTAAGTGTGCAACGTTTGATAGTGAGGGCAATGTAGTAACAGAATCACTCCTTGCAAGTGAGGTTATAGGCATCAACCGCAGCACTATGGATGCGCAGTGGGTTGGGGCGTATGAGCGTATCTTCGGCGCAGAGCTTGCTGTAGGTCGCCTCCAGGAGATTGAGGGAGCGCGTAGAAGCATGGAGAATCCCTCGGGAGAGGTGGTACGTGCACACTACCTACGTAACGGCCTCAAGGTGTACAATACAGGCGAGGAGGTGACACTCGTAGATGGTCGCACTGCAACCGTGGAGACACTGCTCGACAATGGTCACTACCTCGTGCGCTCGATGAATCCCGAGACACAGCAGGAGGAGATGGTTGATATTCCCTTCATGCAGGTATTACAGCCCGAGAACGCTATGGCCGAGGCACAGAAGAAGATGTATGCAGATAGTCTTAATAAGGTTGCTGAGGACATCGTAGAGGAGGAGGTCACAGAGCAATCCGAGGGCATGCAGGAAGAGGCTGAGGAGCAGATAGACGCCATAGAGGAGCAGATTGAGGAGATGCCCCAGCAGGTGCCTACACGTGAGGATGGCAAGGTAGATTACAACGCTATAGACGACCCTAAGCTATATGCAGCGCAGTTTGCTAAGGATATGGGTGATGAGGCTACGGCAAAGAAGCGCGTAGGCGTCATGGCACAGCAAGCACGCGCACAGGCAGAGAAGCTACGCGCGAAGAGCGAGACGCTAACAGACGCCAATGAGATTATAGATACCAATGCCAAGGCAGATGCTTTAGAGGCTAAGGCTGACTTCTACGACAAGGTGGCAGCAGAGTATACCGCCAAGGAGAAGAAGAGTAAGGAAGAGGTATTTAAGTCTGGGGATGCTGTAGAGTATGAGGGGCGCATTGCCGAGGTTGTAGCACCTGAGGGCAATGATGTCATGATACGTGACGCCAGAGGCAACTATATGGTGGTGCCTCCAGCAGCTCTTACACGTGTGGCAGAGATGTCAACAACAGAGGTAGAGCCAGAGATGCAGGAGGATGAGTCACTTATAGTAGAGACCGAGTCGGGTCTTGTGCAGAATGTCTTTGGCAAGCTCCTCGATAAGAGGACAGCACGCATCATAGATGCTATGGCTAAGGCACTTGGCCTTAAGGTAGTTTTCGTAGAACGTGTACGCACACAGGCAGGAACATTCGCCAATGCCGATATTCAGGGCAACGTGGTACGTATGTCATGGTCGCAGCGCGGTAAGGCTATACCATTCCTTGCAGGACACGAGTTCTTGCACCGTATGAAGAATATGTCGGAGGAGGCGTATAACGAGTTTAAGCAGAGCGTTATCGAGAACCTCGGTGAGGAGGAGTGGAAGCGTCGTGTAGATGCCATGAGAGCTAACTATGAGGCACATAACGCAATTGCACAGAGAACAGGTAAGCCACTCTTAACATATGATGATGCACTCCTCGAGGAGGAGATTGTTGCCGACTTTGCGGGTTATCTTGTACACACGCACCATGCATTTGATATATACTTACAGAGACAGGAGCAGCAGAAGACACAGAAGTTTAATTTGTTCCGTTGGCTACGTGATGTCTTTGCATATTTGCGTGACTGGTATAAGCGTTTAGGCGCACGTACCGAGGCGCAGCGCATGAAGGAGATGGTAGACAAGTTGAATGAGACCATCGACCGCGCTATAGCTGATGCAAAGAAGAATGGTGTTAACCTATCTAATGAGCAAAAGTATTCTATTTCTGCTACAGAAATGGCAGAGATAGAGGCAGAGCGTCGGTCTATCATCGAGACCGCAAAGGCTAATGGCACATATCTTAAAGCTCCCAATGGTAAGGATACTAACCTTACTCCAGAGCAGTGGGTAAATGTGCGCACTAAGGCATTTAAGGAGTGGTTTGGCGACTGGGAGAAAGCGGCCCGCATTGAGAAGTTGCGTAATAGTGAGAATGTGTTTATTAGTGGTAATGAGATAGCTCCAAGTGACGATATGAAAAAATATCGCAAGAACGCTTTGGAGTATGGAAAGACCATTAGGGGAGAGTATGTAAATACTGATACAGGGTCCTCAATTGTTATCAATAAGGACAGTCTAACGGAGGTGTTGCATCACGATGGTAGTAATATTGCACATATTCAGTCAATAGCCGCTATTCCTCAGATGGTAGAATCAGGTATTTATATTACCTCTGAGCCAGTAAGTGAAACCGCATCGAAGAAGTTACGCAATGCTAAAATGGCTCACTACTACGTATGTGGTCTAAATATTGGCGATGTTCCTTATACTGTAAAGTTTGTTGTTGCTGAGTTTGAAAGTGGCGAAAAATACTATGACCACTCACTCACAGAGATAGAAAAAGGCGAATTGCTTAATCGTGCCGAGTTATCGAGTACGGTCGCCGAAAGCAAAACGCCTATATCTGACGTCAAAGATAAGCGATTAATTTCAATTCTCCAAACAAATTCATCAAAAATTGTCGATGAGAACGGAGAGCCAAAGGAGGTATTCCATGGAACACCTAACGACTTCTATGTATTCGGGGAGGATGTAAGCTCTAAGAGACCATGGACGTATGAGGATACTTTCTATTTCACGGATAGTGAGAAGAATGCCAAGACTTATGGTGGGCGTATTGTAGGCGCTTTCCTTAATATCCGTAACCCTTATGTCTACGACTTTGAGGGTAGAAGCTGGCGTAATCTAAAGTTCGATATAGCCGTAACCTATGGCCGAGATAATAGCATCTTAGCATCGGGCTTCGCTACAAAAGAGGAGGCGCAGGCGTGGTTGGAGAACTTTAAGAAAGAAAATCCCGAACATTATGCAGTGAAGGATGAGAATGGTAGATACCTAATAGTAAACGAGAATACTATTACTGGTCAGGCTGGGTTAACTACAGATGAGCAGACACAGACAGCTAAGGCAGAGGGGTACGATGGTAATATCCAAAAGAATATCTCTGACACAGCAGGAGGCGAGTGGGTAGTTGGAGAGGATGGCGTGGCACGAGAGGTGGTAGACCCCGAGGTGCTCAAGCCTCGCACTAACTATGTCGTCTACGACTCTCGCCAGATAAAGTCATCTACCGAGAATGTAGGCACCTATGACGCTACAAATCCCGATATACGTTACTCTTTGAGTCAGCCTATCTTCTACTCAAATGCGGATTATGCCGTGCGTGGTATCAAGCAGGAGAAGGCTACGCCCGAGCAGTGGCTCAAGATGATTGAAAAGAATGGCGGCCTTAAGGCGGGCGAGGATAAGTGGCTCGGTCTCTCGGATTGGCTCAAGGCATCGGATAAGAAGACCCTTACCAAAGATGAGGTGTTGCAGTATATCGCAGAGAATGACATACAGATTGAGGAGGTAAGCTATGGTGCTGTTGCAGACATTAGCAGAGAGGAGATTTATGAGAGTGCTGAGTTCGCAGAACTCCGAGAAAGTCTCACGGAGTACGATGAGGATGATAACCCCTATATCAATCGAGAGCGTTACGATGAGTTGCGTAGTGAGTCTTATGACTTTGTTGATGGCTTCTCTCTTGATTATTGGGGTGAGGAGTTGGAGGTTAACTCACCAGCAGCAGCTGCCACATACCTTGGCTTAACAAATGCCGATAAAGAGATTAACGAAACTCGACTCGGCTATACAACACAAGGTCTTACTAATAAGCGTGAGATAGCTCTTGTAGTACCTACCATCGAGCCGTGGAATACCTCGGATAACATCCACTTTGGCGATGCTGGCGAGGGTCGTGCTGTGGCGTGGATACGCTTTGGAGAGACTACCGATGCTGATGGTAAGCGTGTCCTTGTTATCGACGAGATACAGAGCAAACGCCATCAAGCTGGTCGTGAGGAGGGGTATAGAGACGAAGCTACATACAAAAAAGAAAAAGCCAAACTTGATGAGCTGGAAGTAGAGTTAATGCAGAGGCGAAAGCAGCTTATTCAAAGACTTAATGATAAGTATGGTTCGTTTGATAATTATCTAAAGAGCGAAACTCGTGGATGGAGGACTGGCTTATATCCTAATGAGGAGGTAATGACCCCAGAGGAGATTGCTGAGTATAATGCTACTGATTTGGAGAGCAATACAATTCCTATGGCTCGCCAATTAAGAGAAAAGTATCTTGAGGGCATCCCCTCAGCACCCTTTGAGAAGAACTGGGCGGAGCTTGCTATGAAGCGTATGCTACGCTATGCTGCCGAGAATGGCTTTGACAAGGTGGCGTGGACTACGGGCGACCAGCAGGCAGATAGATATAATATGTCGAATTACTTTAACTCCATAAAGAGGTTTGATATAGAGTCTATGCCCGGCAGACGCTTTGAGTTGATTGGCTCTTCAAGTATAGGGGTAAATGTTGATGAAGAGGGTAAAATTATATCATCATCAATGTCTGAACTTGAAGGCAAGCCGTTGGCTGATGTCGTCGGCAAGGAAATGGCAGTGAAGATGATGCAAATGGAGAATAATACCTCTTTGGAAGATGCAGACCTTAAAATCGGCGGCTCTGGAATGAAAGCCTTTTACGACCAGATGCTACCCTCATTCGTGCGTAAGTATGCCAAGAAGTGGGGAGCAACGGTTGGCGAGGTAACAATGCCCGACCTTGAGGAGAACAATACGATGCACTCGGTAGATGTTACCCCTGCTATGCGTGAGAGCGTGATGCAGGGGCAACCCAAGTTCTCGTTGAGTGAGGTAAACGCCCGCTTTAATGAGGAGTTAGCAACACTAACGGAGGAGAACAAGGATAAGGTAAATTTATCACTTGGTATGCCTTCGGATATTCTACTTGCAGCCGGTGTTGTCAATAAGCCTATGAAGCTATATGGAGCAAAGGTGATTAAAAAGCAGAAAACTCACGGATTCAAGCTATCAGAGCTTGAAAATTTACCAATGGCTGTTGCTTACCCGATAGCGGTATTTAATAATTACCAAAAAGATGATAATAGGTCTGTACTTACAGAACTTACTACAGACGATGGTAATTTCTTGGTATCTCTTAATGTCGGCAAGGACCAGGATATTGATTTCAATATTGTCGCAACAGTATTTGGTAAGGGAAGCGAAAAGATAGTCGATTGGATTAATAAGGGTTATGCTACCTATATAGACAAAGAAAAAGCCTTGAATTATCTGCACCACTCCGCACCAATTGCGGAAGCCCTCAGTAATCCAAGACTTATATCTACCACAAAGGTAATACAAAATTTTGAAAATCCAAAGATTGAGCCAAGATTTTCGTTGCAAGATGCCGAAACTGAAAAGATATTTGCTGCTGCAAAGGAGAAATTCGGGACTACATACGATATGCGTGAGGCAGGGTGGATTCTTCCTGATGGCTCAATGCTTGATTTTAGTGGCAGACACCAAGTAAGGGGTGGAGATACATCTTTCTTGAATGGCGATAGAACTGTAGACCATAGAGAGATAGCAGATATTGCCTACGATTTTGACGAGAACGAGACAGGTGTTGAGACCGATATGGGCGACTTCCTCGATAGAGGAGCTATCCGTATTGATAGCAATGCAGGAGCAATTAATCTCAATGTAGCTCCAACCAAGGCTCAAAAAGATAGATTGAAGCGTCTTATTGAGCGAAATGATGGGTATGTATATATCGACTTTGGTAAGGGTTGGGATACCGAGCATTATGCAGAGTATGAAGCTGCGAGAGCATCGAGAGTACTGGGCGATATTGACAGGTATTTCGACGAGGGCATAAAGCCCACAGGGAACGTGCGATTCTCGTTGTCAAGCGTAGAGGATGAGAAGTTTCAGCGTAAGACAGCATTCTTGACCGACCTAATGCGTGAGTATAACATCCCATTACCTACGTTTATTGCACAGACAAGTGATGAGTTCCTATCAATGGTAAAAGACTACTTTAAGTTGACTGATGATGAAGTAAAGAAGTATGAAGATAGGATAAAAGCAATGGATGGGACATATGTCCCCGAGGATGATATTATCCTAATGAATGGAGGTGTAATACGCTATAAGGAACAAATGAGCGGTTGTGTACGTCATGAATTTGCACACTATAATTCAAAGTATTATCTGTTTGATGAAATCAGGATGCTTGCAAATTCATTTAGCGAGGATGTACTGAAAAAAGTACAAGAGGAGTACCTTAAAAATTATACTTTTGAGGAGTTAGGGAAAGAGGGTGTGATAAATGAGATAATATCTTATTTATCTGAAGAACCTACAATGCAAGAAATTATTGCTATCTTTGAGGGACGTTTGGCAATTGACGAGTATATAGAAAAATTGCAAGACCTAATAGAACAGCGAGAGGATATAAAACAAAAGGAAGTTTATATAGCAACACTCCCGTTGGTAAAAAAGAATATCGAATTACAAAAGCAGCAGTATGGAGAAGAAAAAGGAAGAATTATTGTCATCCCTCGACCAAACACGATTAGACAGAATGTTTCAACGTATGCGAGAGGGTCGTCATCTTCATATACCGATGGGAACAGCAAAGCGCAGCCCAGAAGCGCAGAGGCAGATAGACGAGGCGAAAGCGCAAATGCGCAAGAAGTAGACTACCGCCACTCTCTCGAGGAGATTATTAACACTCCGTCGGATGAGGAGCACAAGACGCAGATGCTTGAGCTTGCCCAGCAGATGGAGCGCGATGCCGAGAGCACCGCTGTGCGCAGATGGCTGGAGTCGAAGGCTGCCGTACGTAAGACACGCACACGCAAAATGTACGACGACCTTATCAAGGAGCAGAAGAAGGTGGTGAGCGAGATGGAGGCTGAGAGCAAGGGGAAGCGTACAAATAAGAACTACGGCAAGGCTGTAGATGCTATCCTCCAGGGTCAGGCTCATGAGTCACTGCCTATAGAAGACCAAATCCTTGTAGACATTGCCCTCGGGCAGAAGCTCCGTTGGGAGGATGAGAAGGATGGTAAGCGTAGAGGCTTGAAGAGTAAGCTCGGCTTGCGTAGTGCCAAGGCTGAGGGTATGCGTGGTGTTACAGGTGGCAATACCTACGTAGAGGACTACGTGGCAGCTGTGATGGAGCGCAATAATGGCTATGAGAACGACATCGACGACAACGATGTGCGTAATGCCGTAATTGAGGTATTCGGGGCATATCCATCACGAAAGGCAGCCCTCGAGGAACTAAGCCGTCGCTATCCTGACACAGCGATTAATGAGGCCACAGAGGCTCTCGACCGCCTGGAGTATGAGCGCAATGAGGCTCTTGCACAGATTGATGCCGACCTCCGCGAGGAGCTTGCCGATGCCGAGGCTAACCCCGCCAAGTATGAGCGTGTCTATGAGGAGGAGAGTAGTTGGAATGCGCAGTTCGACATTTACACAGGGGCGTTGCAGAAGGCGCGTAACGAGCTATCGCGTGCTCAGCGTGACATGGAGAGGGTGAAGCTCACACAGCGCGAGAAGGCCGCAGCGATGAATGCCGTGAGGAGTGCTATCACCGAGATGCTGCGCGGTGACCTTGGTCGTTACACCCGCAAGCGCGATATTCAGGCGCTGATGAATGCCGTCAACGAGGCGCAGACGATGTATGCGATGATGTGTGCCGTAGATAAAGCGCTGATGACAATAAATGACCTACGCCTACGCAAGGAGAAAGCACGTATGAACAACCTCCTTAAGCTACGCATCGTGCTTAATGAGACCAACCTCGACCCGCTCATTTTCATGGAAAACATCATGAAGAGTGGCAAGAGCACCGTGTCTGCCGTGCGTAGACTCATGGATAACTACTGGCGAGGAGTCAATGCCTCGGGCGTAGATGTGGCCAAGGGTGTAGATGGCGACACTGGTATCGTTATGCAGTTTATCCGTGACCATGTTTACTATGATAAGCTATTTGGCACAACGGGTGTCACAGCAGAAGCGATTGCAGAGTACTGCGACAGACTACGTAAGGAGCTACGTGGCGAGGAGACGGGCCAGGAATCATTACTTAATACAAAGCAGATAAATACATTCTCTGAGGAGTTGCGTGAGCGCATGGAGGAGGCTGTATCTCTCATTGAGGGCTACCTCAATGTGCAGAGTGAGCTCAAGGGTATGGATATATACTCAGGAGTATCTAACGCTCAGCAGGAGATAGAGAGCATCCAAGCGGAGATAAAGAAACTGAATGAAGAGATTAAGGAGCTCACAGACCAGAAAGTGGCAGTTACTGATGGTCGTATCGTAGATGCCAAGAAGGAGATTGAGGCAAGGAAGAAGGAGATACAGCGACTCAACCGCGAGATAGCGAGTGCGCGTATAAATAATGCGGGCGTGTACATTGGTGACATGCCTAAACTTATAGAGCGCATGTATCAGCTCAATAGTAGCCTCGAGAGCATCCTTAAGGGAGGTAGAGCAGACCTCTCAGCGTTCAACGCCAAGAAGGAAAAGCGACGCAAGGAACTTGTCAATATGACATTGGAGGCTATAGATGCTTCAGAAGAGGCGATGTCAAAGGATTATCCCGAGTATAGCGCATGGCAGAAGATTCGTGCCAGTGGTGTGGTACACTTCTTTACACAGCATCTTGGTAGCATGGACCACATGCTCCGCAGAGCAGATAGGAATGCTCCTAATGGCGAGGGTATATTGCATAACTTCTTTATGCCACGATTGATAAAGGCTAAGAACGCTATGTACACGGGCATTATGGAGATTGCAGACAGAATGTCGGCAAAGACTAAGGCTCTCTTTGGGAAGGAGTTTAACAGCCTTATGCGCAAGGCAGAGGGTATAATCTTGGGCGAAATCTCCGTAACCCACGCAGATGGGAAGAAAGAGACCTATGAGTACACGCTCTCTAATGCTCTCTACACTTTGGCAATATGGGACCAGCCTAACGGTCGGGAGTCACTCCGTAGACAGGGTTTCACAGATGAGCATATAAACCAGCTGCGCGAGTGGCTTAAAGCCAACGACCCCAAGTGGCTTGAGTTTGAGGAGTGGGTAGTAAACGACCTACTACCATCGATACGCACCAAGTATAACAAGGTGTACCGCGAGATAAATGGAGTAGATATGGACTTCGTAGATGCCTACTTCCCTATACGCCGTCTGGATAGCTCTATACCTCAGAGCGTAGATATTGCAGCTCCCGATTTCGAGAATAAGCCCTCTGTGATGACAGGCGCGATAATCAAGCGTACAAATAATAAGCTACCTATAGATGTGCGCACCTCATTCTTCGGGGCGCTACAAGACCATGTTAAGGAGATGGAGGAGTGGGCAGCGATGGCTCCCATCATCCAGGACTTTAATATGATACTCTCTAATCCCAAGGTGCGCAAGGCGATGGATGCTGTAGACGAGCGCTTCTTCAAGGACTTCTCGGACGCAGCAAAGGTGGCTACGCTAAACTATACTGGCGATAAGAGAAAATTGGATAACTTGTTCTGGCAGATGGCGCTACGTACATGGGCGTCACGCCTCCTTGGCTTCAAGGCGTTCACAGCGCTCAAGCAGCTAACATCAAGCGTGCTCTTTATGCCATATAGCGCAAATCCCAAGTATATGGGACGCCTCATTTGGTACTACCTGGGATTTGGAGGCAAGGGCACTCTTACGGATGCGATGTTTGAGAAGATAGGTCTCGGTAACCTTGTTGTAAAATCCGAGGGAGAGCCTTGGTTTAACATTAAGTGGGCAATGGAGAACTCTCCAATGTTTAGACGTCGCTGGGAGAGCGGTGTTGCGGGTAATGATATATTCCAGCGTGAGCTTAAGTATAATGAGCGCACGTGGTGGGGGCGCTTAGTACGTCGTGCAGGAGAGATTATAGATGACGTTCAGCACCTTGCTATGAGTCCTATCGCGTTGGTTGATGCCTACACCGTGGCAGCGGGTATGCGTGCCATCTACGACTTTGAGATGACCAACCTTCTCAAGCAGGGGTACAGCGAGACTGAGGCACGTAGGATTGCCATGCTCCGTGCGGAGGTGGCAGCAAATAAGACACAGCAGTCGAGTGAGAGTGAGTATCTTGCTCCTATACAGAAGAATGGTGGATTTATATCCGCATTTACAATCTTCCAGAATGCTCCCTTTGCACAGGGTAGAATGATTGCAGAGGCATGGAATGAGCTAACGAGAGATTATAAAAAGGAGATAGAGTTTATCTATAAGCAGGAGCTTGCGCGTATCAAGCGCGAGAATGCTGCGGAGATAGAGGCTGTCGAGGCAACCATCGCCAAGGAGAAGGAGGCGGGTGTAATCACCAACACCGAGGAGGAGAATATACGCAGAGCGCAGCTCATGAAACCCATAAACGAGCGTATGGAGCGCGAGGCACAAGCAAATGCAGATAAGCGTGAGAACAAAGCCAAATTGAAGGCCACACGCACTCTTATCTATAATGCTTTCTTCGGCCAGGCTATATTCAACCTTGCGGGTCAACTCCCATACTTACTCTTTGGCGATGATGACGAGAAGAAGAGAAAGATAAGGGAAGAGTTGACCTGGTTGATGCTCTTCGCGCCTATGGGGACAGTAGTGGGAGGTGGTCAGCTAATGTCAATATTGGGAGGCCATAAGGTAGAGTTTTCGGGAGCACTTACAGAGCTCCAGGATGGCATAAATGACATCGTAGAAACAGCACAAAAAGAGGGTATCTTTGATGCCATGCTCGTTGCGGGAGACTTCTTAGTGAAGAAGGGCTTAGGCTTAGACCTCGATTCTTTCTATAAGGTGTATTCAGGTATCGAGAATATGTTTGAGGATGGCATGTCTGCCGAGGCTATGCTTCTTGCCCTCAATGGCCCCGAGAGTCAGGTGCGTCTCCTCGCGGGAGACCGTAAGGAGGGAGAGACTGTCGAGGAGTATGTCACACGTAATATGCGTCTATACACTATCTTCAGTGACCCCGAGTATAGCGACTACTACAATACCAAGGTTTCCTTCATCGGTGATGAGCCTGCGGGACGCATGACAAAGAAGCAGATGCGCGAGATGCGCAAACAGTATGACCAGGCGTACCGTAGCGATGTTATGCGTAACAAAGGACGCAAGGATGAGTGGAAGGAGTTTGTTGAGTTAGAGGAGAAGTATGCGGAGGCTATGGAGCATCTGTTCAAGAGCAGTAAGCCAAGAAGGAATAGTGGCTATGTCGATGGCAAATACCACGCACCCATAGATGGGTTGAGCGAGGAGGATTTCAGCACACTCAAATACCTCGCACTCTACGCAACAGAAACGATGAAGTATGCCGAGAACTACATAGGCCAAGATGAGGATACATACCTCGAGTTAGTACGCGCGGAGGCGGAAGCAAAGCGTGAGTTTATGGAAGAGTATAACAAAATTATAGATAAGTAACCATGAATCTTAGTGAACGAGACCTTGCTCGTATTGCCAAGCATCCGAGCAAGAAGGCCACAAAGGGTGTGGCGCAGAGCATAAAGGAGTCAAGGGGGTGGAAGCGCTCAAAGGAGTACCGCCTCCTCCTTGAGAAGTGTCGTAACGACTGGGAGTCTATGCGCGTGCTCCGCGAGGAGCATAAGCGCAACCAGCGTTATAAGAATGGTCATCAGTGGGATGACCTCATCCTCGACCCCGACAACCCCACAAGATATATCGCGGAGAAGGAGTATATCTCACGCCAGGGAAAGACCGCTGTGCAGAACAACCTCATTCAGCAGATTGACCGTAACATCCACGGCCAGGCATTGTCTAACCCCACGCAGCCTGTGGTGGTGAGTCGCAGCGAGGATGACACCTCATATAGCGAGATGCTCACCAACACCTTGCAGTATGGCTTCAAGCTCAACCGCTATAGCACGCTCAAGACCGCAGCCCTCGAGTCGCTCGTATCTGCGGGATTCTGCGTGGCAAAGGTGGGTTATGGTCTATGGTCTACGAAGAATCGTAGCGACGTGAAGATAGAGTATGTAAACTTCAATCGTCTCTTCTTCAACCAGGATGCCGAGAAACCTGACCTTGAGGACTTGGAGCGCATAGGCGAGATTCACGACTACACGTGGAACGAGATGCGCTACAACTTCTTCACCGGCAAGGAGAGCGATATGAAGGCACTACGAGAGGAGTACCGAGGTGTTATGGATGAGCTTGCGCAGCTCGAGAGCGACACTGCTGAGAATAACCTCCGCTACCTCGACTTCTTTGTGTCGTCGCACAACAACAAGTACCGCGTATTTGAGGTGTGGACACGCGAGGCACGCAACGTAGAGTGGGTATGGGATAAGGCCAAGGGCGAGGAGATCATCGACGAGGTGAACGGACACGCCTACTATGAGGCTATCAACGAGGCACGACGTATACAGCTTATGGCCTACGGCTTCAGCGCGGAGGAGGTAGAGAGCCAGCTTATAGAGCACGAGACGAAGGTAGAGAGCTACTGGGTGGCGCAGTGGCTCACACCCAATGGCATCTGCCTAAAGCGTATGGAGACACCCTATGCCCACCAGTCACACCCTTACATCGTAGGCTCTATGCCTCGCATCGATGGCGTGGTGACGCCGCTATACTCGCACCTGCGCGATATTCAGCGTACCATCAACCGCCACCTTACTCTCATAGACTATGCCCTCGCACACTCGGCAAAGGGTGTTCTTATGGTGCCCTCGAGTATGCTTCAGCATACCACGCTTGATGAGATTAGGCGAGAATACTCCTCTACCAATGGTTGTCTCGTCTTTGACGATAGTAAGGCTGTGGTAAACAAGCCAACACAGCTGACCACCTCACCAATTCCTGCCGGTACCTTCGACTTCATCAACACGGAGATAAAGCAGCTACAGGAGGTGAGTGGCCTCTCGGGTGCTCTCTCGGGGCAGATAGCCAAGAGTGGCACGCCCTCATCGCTATATGCGCAGCAAGCACAAAACTCTATGCTCAACTTCGTGCTCCTCTTCGAGTGCTTCCGTGAGTTTAACGCGATGGTCGCAGAGAAGACGCTACGCACGCAGATGCAGTATTACACCACACGTCGTCACGTAGACATCTCGGGGCAGGCGTATAACGACACTGCGGTATATTATGAGCCAGAGGCCATAAACAAGATTATCGACTGGAATATCGTAGTAACGGAGGCTACAGACACGCCTATCTTCCGACAGATGGCCGACGATATGTTGTGGAAGCTCTTCGAGATGAAGGCTATCAACGTGGAGATGCTCCTCGATAATTCATCATTGCCCTTTGCGCAGAAGCTCCTCGCGGAGGTACGTGCAGCACAGCAGCAGATGCAGGAGGGCAATGCTGCGATGGCGCAGCAGACGCTCGGAGGTATGGATATGGCGACACTACAGCAACAGATGGGGGGAGGTGCCGTGCCGACACAGGCGATGGCATCCTTATATGACCAGATGGGGCAAGCATAAGCCTAACAAGAAAGGGAGTCAGTCGACTCCCTTTTTTTACATATCTGCCTCGGTGCGCACCCTCTGTCGTCGCATACCTTGCGCTTTCTCCTCCAATGTGGGAATAGGCGTAGGTATAGGCAGTTTATTAGATACCCATAGGTTGATGGCACTACTTATATAAATATCGTCGTGCTGACCATCGATAGCACCATAGGAGCCATCCTGCTTGAGCTCATACCATCCGCACTCGTCGAGCATACGCTGGTCACGCTCGATGAAGCCCATCTCTCGGAGGCCCGCAGTGATGGTGGTGACAAGCTCCGACTTATTCTTACTAGTCCAGAAACCATACTTCGTAGGCAGCCCCTCCTTAATCTTGTTGGGGTCATCTCGATAGTATAGGTGCGGGTATACGTGTGCGATGATGTCGAGCACGGTGGATGTGAAGTTACCCTCCGTTTGGAAGGTGTTGAGCACGTTGGCCTCGACAACGAGGAGAGCGTTGCAGTACCACTTGGCCACCTGCACGGCACGCCACGCTGTGAGGTCTTGGTCCATATGGAAGCGGTATGTTGCCACAAACTCGGGGACACCTCCATTCATCATAGGCAGTCTGTCGAGCACACGTATTACGCTCCAGTCGGCCTTGGCTGCCGAGCCACCTATATCCAACGACACCACATAACGGTCATTATATAGGCGTGTGGTGTCGGGCTTCTTCCATACATAGAAATCACCCTTGATGAGCTCCTTGAACTGCAAGGAGTTGTTTATGGCCTCTTCACCCGATGGAGCATCCGCAAACATCTCGCCAATAAATTCGGGCTTCTTCGCAAATACCTCCATCTGCTTGATGTGTAGCGGGTGGTGTGCCTTTCTACCTGATGTGACAAATGCCTCATCTGCTGTCGTCGGGAACTGCTCCTGCATATCCCAGTCGTTATCAAATCCCTTACGTTTCTCACGATACCAATGTAATCCCTCAAGTGTTGCTCCCAAAGAGAATGCCCATAGCTCATAGTCGTTCATAGACTCCACGAACATCTTCATATCCTCATACGACTCGAAGGGGAGCGTGTACATATCAATCTCCCACCACGCCACGAAGATGGGAGTGTAGGCATTCTCTCCTTTTGTTGCCGAGAGCCACGTGGTGTGGAAGAAGTTACCTGTGCCCTTTGCTGTGGACTCGAGGGCCACGAGCGTGAAAGGCTCCAGGGGCACAGAGCCCTCAAAGGCATTTACGAAATCACTCGGCTTCCTATTCGTTGTCTCCTTCCAATATCCCACCTCCGAGCAGTGTACCAGTTTATAGTTACCCGAGTGCAACGAGTTGGGGCGCTCCATAGAGCCGATGTATATCACACATCCTCTATCTACTATCTGCTTATTCTTCGATGACCCCTCGAATGCTCGGAACTTGATGTCGAGGATATCCTTGGGGTGTCTCTCAGCAACAAGCGTGTACATACTGCGGATGTTACGCGCAGCCTCCTCGATATGTGTGGCGATGACGCTATTCCAATTCTTGCGATGGAAGAGCTGTATCCACGCGCAGAAGAGCTGTATGAGCGTAGAGCCTCCCCACTGACGAGCCTTAACGAGGATGACACGTATGGGCCTTAGGGAGAATGCTTGCTCAACCAATACTTTAAGTAGCTTGCGTTGTGCCTTGCGTAGCTTAAACTTAACCTCCTGTCCCGATGTTTTATCGAAGATGGTGGCACACGTAGCTGCCCAATACTCAAAGTCATACTTCACGCGGAGGCGAAAGAGCACATCGTACACCTCGTCGTGTGTGAGATGCTTGGCCTCTATATACTCCTCAAGGCACGAATAGTCGAGCATCTCCTTTATGGCAGATGCCGTAGATATGTACTTCGGTATCAGGATATACTTACCCTCGGATGTGAGATTTAGGCGCACACGCTCTATGGGGGAGCCTATGCCTGTTAGAGGGTCGTACTCGGAGAAGAGGGCGTCGAAGTGCCTCTTATTCTCCTCGATGATATGTAATACTTCACTTTCGCTCATCCCTCTTATATCTATACATCAGCAATCTCCTTATGCGTGATTTAGACCACGGAGCAATGTGGAGAGCAAACAGTTTCTCAATGTAGTAGCCACGAGGCAAGAAGCTCGCGCGCGTGGCATCTTCGACCTTTTCCAAGGCCATCAGTCGGTCATACTCCTCAAAGAGCCGTAGGCGCAGGTGGTACGCCTCCTCGTCGGTACAACCCTTCTTTCTTCCGCGTTGTGCCATATATTAAATTTTTGACAAAAATAAGTGCTATTCTTGACATATCCAAATAAAAATACGTCTATATATTTACACTGAAATTAAAATTTTAATTTATATGGACAACAAAAAGGATATTACAATCGAGCAGGAGGAGATTATTCCTACTGCTACAGAGCCTGTGGAGAGTCCCGAGGTTGCCATCACCGAGACTACGGTGAGTGCTACCCCCACATCTCGCACACGCCAGTGGATGCAGGAGCGATATCCCGAGGAGTCTTGGGGGAGCGACGAGGCGTTCGACGAGCGCACGGCACAGCACCTCGCAGATACCGAGGAGAATCTCGGCAAGTATAAGGCGAGTGAAGAGGCTATCGGTCGCATCCTGGAGGCTAATCCCGAGTTTGCTCTTGCCATCAACGCTATGGGGCAGGGTATGCCCGCACGTGTTGCCATCCGTCGCTACCTCGGTGATGTTCTTGCCGAGCCTGACGAGGGCGATGACGACTTCGAGGCATACAAGGAGGCTGCGGATAAGTTCCTCGCGGAGAAGAAGGCGGCAGATGAGGAGATTGCCACACGCACGGCAAACCTCGAGAAATCGGACATCCTCCTCAAGGAGTTTGTCGAGAGCAACTTTGCCACCGAGCAGGAGCAGGTAGACTTCGTGGAGTACCTCAAGGCATCACTCCGCAACATCGGTATGGGCGAGTTTTCAACGCAGTTCTTCGAGATGATGCTCAAGGCGTATATGCACGACAAGGATGTCGAGGATGCCAAGGAGGCGGGTGCTATCGAGGCACGCAACGAGAAGATTACCACCAGGCGCATCAAGGAGGCAACAGAGACTGACGGTATGCCTTTGGGCGGTGGCTCAAGCCCTATCGTCGAGGAGGAGATGGATGAGGAAGAGGATGCTATCGACTCGGTGCTCCGCAACCATCGCAGGTCAATTTTCAAATAATCATTAACCATAAAGTTTAGCAACAATGAGTGAAATTATCAATGGTGCGCCCGAGAGCGCAACAACCGTAGGTCCAGTAGGTACCCACGCAACAACAATCGACCCCGCAGTAGGCAAGGAGGCAGGTACTGATGGTGTCGTATCCACCGATGGCAAAGCGAGAGGTTATAACAGGTCGACCATCTCGCAGAAGCTCGCAAAGATTAACCCTGCACGCACTCCTCTCGATACCGTGCTCCGTAATATCAGCTCTGGCACTACCAAGTCGGATAAGTATGAGTTCTACTCGATTATCTCACGTGGTATCGCTTGCAAGGTGAAGACGGCCTCTATTGCGGACAACGTTATCACCATCGAGCTGGAGAGCGGTATCCACCACCTCTCGAAGGATGGCGACCTTATGGTGCCTACCTATAATGTATCGTCGGGTACAGCCGAGGCTACTGACAAGGAATCGGCAGCAATGGTGCCTTTGGTACTGCATATCGTAGACATCAACTACGTTAATAAGACAATCTCGGCAGTGGCAGTGAATGCTGCGCCTATTGCTCTTCCCGCAGACACCGTGATGTATCGTATGGCATCAGCCAAGGACCAGGATGCAGCAATCTCTAACGACCCCCACGCTACTCCTACCAAGGATTACAACTACTGTCAGCGTAACATCATGACCGTATCGGAGAATGCTTTCCAGGCATTGCAGGAGAAGGAGATTGAGTTCGGTATGGCAGAGTTCAAGGAGCAGGCGTTCCTCGACTTCCGCTATCAGGCAGAGACACAGACAATCTTTGGTCCACGCACCCTTGTGGATGGTGTCGCAGATGGTGAGAACTTCATCGACCCCATCACACAGAAGCGTAAGCTCCATATGCGAGGCTTGCTCGACTTCAACATCCAGAACGTGACTATCCCCCGCAACGATCCCGATGCTGCCATCAACAGCATGATGGAGCAGATGTTCTCTGTGAACAACGGCTCTGAGGAGCGTATTATGCTCTACGGTGCGGGCTTTGCCACCTTCCTTGCTAACTCGAAGCTCTGGACAAAGCAGATGGATGCCAAGTCTACAGAGGTCAAGTTCGGCATTCGTTGGAAGACAATCGAGAGCAACTTCGGTGTTCTCCGTTGCATCTATCACCCTGCGTTGAGCTTGCTCGGCCCATACACAGACTGTGCAATCATCATCGACCCTGCGAATATCCGTCGTGTAGACCAGATTAAGTTGCACCAGCGCAACCTTGACCTTCAGACTGCCGGTATCCGCAACTCTAAGGATGTGTTGCTTGAGGAGTCTTGGACTCTTGAGGTTGTTAACCCCAGCACACACGGTCTTGTACGCCTCGTAGACGTAGAGGACTAAACATTCACCATATTGGGGAGGGGTGACTCTCCCCAATATTAAAGTTTAAGCAAACAGATGAAAACGGTATTTACAACCAAGCGACCATCAAATTTGGCACTATGCCTGAAGATACGAGGTAGTTATCGCACTATCCGTTTTACGCCTCCTGTGTATTTCGGTATCGCGTATCCCTCTACTTTCTCGACGAGTGATGAGGATATCATCGCAGCGATGAAGAAGCATCCTGACTTCAATGTAACATTCTTTGTCAAGGAGGAGGTAGATACCACACCAAAGGTTGTAGAGGCAGCAAAGGTTAAGCCTCTCGAGGATGAGTTGCGCGACCCCGCAACGGCCGTATATGATGATACGGTGACAACGAAGCGTAAGGCTATAGCCTACGTTCAGGGTAAGTTTGACGACACGTTCAGCAGCACAACAAATATCGAGGATATGAAGCGTGAGGCGGCACGTCGTTGGAATGTAATATTTACGAAACTAAACTAATGCACATATGAGAGACACTATTGTTACAAAGGCTCTCAAGTGCATTGATGAGATATACCCCGATGAGAATACTCTCAACGAGGGTTACCTCCCTACGGATGCGTTCATTGACGAGGCTGTGCGCTGGGTGATAGATAACGCACCTACGCACCTGCTCACCATACGCGGTTATGGCGTGGATGTCGCCAACTTTGAGAATAAGGATGGTGTTGTCGAGCTTGAGGTCGTCGATAATGGGCGTATCGTATATGTCAAGTGTGCAGACTGGCACCGACCTGTCTTCGACCTTATCTCGGAGCAGAATCCTCTCTATCGCCAGCAGATGAATAAGGTGCTGCGTGGTAATCCCACACGACCTGTTGTCGTGAGGAAGGGGCACGCTTTGAATGGCGGTGACTACACGCTGGAGCTATACACCACGAATGCCACGAGCGATGGCGACATAGATATACAAGTAGTGCCATATAGTGTGGATAGCATCCCGACATATCTTGCGGACATCACCGCGTGGAAGCTCGCAGAGATTGTGCTTATGTCGATGAGCGATGTACAGGCAGCATCGGTATGTACGGCAAGGGTTAACGAACATTTACAGCAGTTGTCATTATGATTATCAACGTATCAGTAGCAATATCTCGCCTTATTGACGAGTGTCATATACAGACATCGCTTGACCTTCAGGCGATGCGCAGTCGTGGTGTGGAGGGCGCAGATGCCGTCTACGACGATTGGATTATCACCAAGGAGAATGCCGAGGAGATATACTATGCGTTGCAGGATATATGCTCGGATATGGCGTTCAACCTACGCACCATCATACGCACATACTCTGCGGGGCGTGATGTCATCAGCGTGGATGTGAATGATGCTCACGTAGAGCCTAACGAGGATGCTGTGCTTGAGGGCCTTATGCGTAAGTATCTCAAGAACGCTCTTCTTGCGTGGTGGTATCACTATCGTGATGCCGAGCTGTCGAGTGCCTATGGTACTGCTGCGGGCGTATCACTTAACAACCTATTTCTACAATGCTTGCCTCGCACAGGTAAATCTGTGGGGCGTTACTTCTAACGACTATGATAGCACACAAGGGAGAAAATGTAATCATCGCCTCGCGCATAGTGCCCATCAAGGGGGTGTTCAACCTCGGGGACTATGAGGTGTGGTGTGTGGTGTCTACCATTACAGGCAAGGAGTGTATACGTGAGCGGGTGAGCGTGATAAATGTCGAGGATAACACCGTGGCATACATCATCCCTGGCACGAAGACCAAGAGTATGGAGGGCTTGTACTTCATCTCCTATGAGCTATGGGCAAATGGCGAGAAGGTGTCTACTAACGAGGTGGAACAACTAACAATCATTGACTGATGCAGACACTAACGGACATACGCATATACACTAACGCATTGCGATATAAGGGTGACGACATCACCGCTGTGGGCGTTCATCACGAGGGTGACAGCATCATTGTTCGCACCTCGGATGGTAGTGTCGTTAAGATGCGCGTGCCTGTGGGTGTGTGCGAGTGTGAGGTACAACCTATGCCCGAGGCTGTGCCCGCGTGCGAAGGTGGTAGCGCAACCAACGTGCTGGGTAGCGTGCTTGCGGGGGCTATGCTCCTCGATGAGGATGTTATGGAGCAGTTGGGACGCATCCCCGAGTTAGAGAAGATGATAGGCACTCACAACAAGGAGGTGCGCTTCTTCTGCATTGAGCCAGTAACCGTGAAAGTTGGCGATGTGGAGCATTACTGCGAGGCTAACCAAGTGGCAACGGTATTCGTAGGTGACGACGAGTTTGAGATTATCCCTACATCAAACCGAAGCATTCAGTCTCTACTCGGCTATCCCATTCCACTTAAGTGGTTTGACTGGCTCGAGGGCGTAGAGGTGTTCGATGGCATTGTGTTCGATATGAACGAGTTGGAAACCTATCACCATTGGATTCAGTACTATCAAGGCGACTACCACGTACAGAAGGCGCAGTATGCTAATTGTGTGTTCTGGAGTGATAAACCATACACACACTCGCCATTTGAGGAGCGTACTAACTATACCATATACTACTCATCGCAGTTGCCATTGTGCTACTCACGCATTCCCGAGAATACATACAAGCCATTCTACTTAGCGTATGGAGTAACCTCCGACCCTAACTGGCGTAACCCAGACTATGTGAATAGTTACTCAAAGGTTAGTGGTGCGACTCAAACCTTCTCATACTATGGCGCTACGGCTATCGGCATCTTCGATATGGGCGTGGATATTATCACACTCCCAAGGGATTGTCGAGGTCTTATGTTCCACGCTCCAGCCATCACTCACGCTGGTGTGTTCGATGCAAAGAACACCACCAACTTTGGTGCAAAGAAAGGTGGTTGGCAGGAGGCATTTGGCGATTGTATCTCGCTAACATCGTTGTACATTCAAAACCTCAAGACGAGCATCAACATATCGTGGTCACCCATAAATGTGGAGTCTATGGAGTATATCATCGAGAATGCCGCTAACACTACGTCAATAACAATCTCGGTGAGTCCATATACTTGGTATCGACTACCCGAGGCATTGAAGACTACGGCTCTTGCGAAGAAGATAACCATAGCACTCTTGGAGGGTAACTACTACGATGATGTGCGCTTTACATCATTCAAGACCATCAATGGCCAGAGCATTATAGGCAGTGGCGATATTACCATAGAGGGTGGTGGCGAGAATGTAGACCTTTCGGACTACTACACCAAGACAGAGGTAGATGCTAAAGGCTTCCTCACGAATATCCCCGAGGAGTATGTCACAGTAGATGAGCTTCCCGCAGCGGTCACAGAGAGGACTGTGGCAGGATGGGGCTTCACAAAGAATATGGGTACTGTTACAGGCGTGAGGATGAATGGCGTGGTTAAGGGTAATAGTGGGATCGTAGACCTCGGCACGGTAATCACCGCACACCAGGAGGTGTCTGCCGTAGCAAAGAGTGGCGACTATACAGACCTAATAAATGCTCCTACGGAGATTGCTACAGCCACAGAACGCAGGGTAATGACAACCTCGGAACTGTTGCTTAGGCTTGATGCCAACATCCTCTACGATTATAGTATGGTATCTATAGAATCGCTGACGTTGCCCTCGTTGTCCACTGGCGATAGTGCCTACGATAATGTGTGGATGGTGCGCTGTGCGCTCTTGTCGAGCGATACGCTAACGATACCATTCGACGTGAAGTGGAAGGATGGTGTAGCGCCATCATTCTCAAGTTGGAGCATCCTCGATTTGACATTCAGGAAGACACCCAACGATACCATTATTGGAGAGTGGAAGATATATAAATAAACAGATAAAAAAGATAAAACTATGGAGTTAGCATTTACAAAGGTTGGCGATAGATATGTAGCGTCGTTCACCGCCACAGGAAATTTCAACATCCACTTGGAGAAGCCCACAGGAGGTACTCTTGGCACCATCTTCAAGCAGAGCAGTGTCGAGGGGGCAAAGTCCGATGGCATCAAGGGGTTGTATCTCACGCCACAGGAGCGTGTGCTCGACACATCCGTTATCGTGCCTATTCCTCCAATGTATATCACTATCGAGTCGGATGTCCTGCCCACGATGGCGGTGGTGACTATGGCGTAACGTAAAAGCGAGAGGTTATGAATATAGTACAACTTAACACGGTAAATCTTGGCGACAATATCATCGTCAAGGGCAATGGCGGCTCGTCGTCAAGTAAGACGGCCGGTGATGTAACCTACTACGACTATGATGGCACGGTGCTACACTCATATACGGCTGAAGCATTTGCGGCACTCACTGAACACCCTGCGTTACCTGAGCGTGATGGCCTGATTTGTCAGGAGTGGAACTGGAGTTTAACGGAAGCACAAGGCTATGTTGCCAAATACGGCTCGATTGATATTGGCGCAACGTATATCACCGATGACGGCAAGACAAGGCTGTTTATCAAATTAGATTATCCGATTGAGGTAGGCGTAACCACGAGTGCGCAAACAGAAGGAGATACAATAATTGATTGGGGTGATGGTGTTATAGAAACACACGAAAGTGAATATAAAAAAGTATTCCATAGTTATCAAAAGAGAGGCGAGTACGTAATACAGGTATGGGGGACTGAAGGTGAGCACAGCTTTTGGACTAATGTTTTTTCTGAATACAGAACTGTGCCCTATTTAGTCGGTATTCACTTAGGCAATATAAGCGATTTTAGAGCGGATGTATTTCCTAATGTTGAATTTATAACATTGCCTAAAAATGCGTTGTCTTCAAATTATTCTGAAGCTTCAAACCTTGGGAAAATAAGGTGCTTGGTTATACCTAAGTCTATACATCCAGAAATGAGAACAGACTGGGCCGGATGCTGGAATCTTAGGATAGCCATTCAACCAGCGGGCAATTTTTTGTACAATAATTATTTAGACGGTGCTGTACTTGTGAAAAATAAGAGTAAGCTTAATAGAAATGCTCGATACGGAGGGGTAATGCACGTGGAATTAGAAGATGATAGTATTTATCAGGAGATGTTTGATAAAAATCCATCACTCAGATTTGAAGTAAAATCCTTACATAGAATAGTTGTCCCTGAAGGTGTGACTACCTTGAACCGTACGTTTTCAAACTGCAATAATTTAGAAGAAGTAAGCTTACCCGACACCTTAACTACTATAAACGCCAGTTTTGGATATTGTTATACACTTAATCATATCAAATTCCCGTCTTCTATCAATAGCATCCAAGGCCAGGCTTTTTTTAGATGTTTAGGAATGCAGTTTTACGATTTTGCAGATGCCGCAGCAGTGCCCACGATGTCATCATCTGATGCCTTCTATGATATTCCTACGGACTGCAAGATTATCGTCCCCGACGCCTTATACGATGAGTGGATAGTAGCGACGAATTGGGCGACATACGCAAGTCAAATAATCAAGAAATCAGAGTGGGATGCACAGCAGACCGCATAACAACGAGTAACTATGGTAGTAAAAGAGTATCATTCAATGAGAGAGGATGGGGTAAGATTATACAGGTCTTACTCCACCGACAACCTCTATATCCGCAAGGTAGGTACAGAGGAGGTATATAGCGAGGCTATAGATGTCGAGGATGCCCCTTATGAGTACATCGAGACAGACACTCCTATAGAGGAGTTTGAGCAGAGCGCAGAGGAGGGCGAGGAGTAGTATGGATTGGCAGGGGATAGCAGCGGTGATAACCGCATTAGGTGTAATCGTCTTGGGTTGGTTTCAATATAACCAACACACGAAGAACAAGGAGACCGACGATAGGCTGAAGAGGCGTGAGGAGGAGGATAAAGAGAAGCGCAATGCCGACAAGGTGGCATCGCAGAACATCTACCGCGAGCTGTGGTCGCTACTCCACAAGCTCGATGGTGCGTTGCGCGTGTACATAGTGCAGCCACATCCTCTCGACCGCGCCAAGTTCATCAGCATTCAGTATGAGGTGTTGAGTGAGGGTATGGTAAGCATAATGCCCTTGATACACCGAATGCCCATAAGCAACCTCCCAGGCTTCGTGGTGGAGCTGGAGAGCAACGAGTTTCTCTTTTGGCACTCACAAGCCGAGGTCAAGGATGGCAGAGCGCGAAGCATAATGCACCAGATAGGCACAGACCAAATGGTGGCCGTGAGGATGAAGGATGGCGAGGTGTGGAAGGGCAACATCGTCGTGGACTTCGACAGCAACGCTATAGATGCGGAGGCTGTGCAAGCAAAGCTGATGGAGGCAAAGACTGTCATCAAGTATATGCTTCCCGAGATTGAGGAGTAGTTAAGGATTATTTAATAACTGATTAGACAACTATGGTAGTGATATTAGACAACGGCCACGGTGCGGAGACTGCGGGGAAGTGTAGCCCAGTGTGGGCAGATATGACCCAGCTCAAGGAGTATGAGTTCAACCGCGATGTTACGGCACTCATAGCGTACAAGTGTAAGATGGCGCACATCCCCTTTGTTATGCTCGTGCCCGAGTATAGCGACATCAGCCTCGCGGAGCGCGTGAAGAGAGCCGATGCAGTATATCGTAAGGATAGGCGCGCATTCCTCTTCAGCATACACGCCAATGCGGGTGGAGGCACAGGCTGGGAGGCGTGGACATCGAAGGGTAAGACCAAGAGCGATGAGTATTGCACAATCCTCTACGAGGAGGCAGAGAGAGCCTTCGGCAAGGAGTGGAAGATACGCAAGGATACGCTCGATGGCGACCCCGACAAGGAGAGTCAGTTCTACATCTTGAAGCATACCAAGTGTCCCGCGGTGCTCTCGGAAAACTTCTTTATGGACACGGAGCGCGATTGTAGATTCATTATGTCACACGAGGGGCGTGAGCGCATCGCAGAGGTGCACTTCCGCGCCATTAAACGAATATTCGACGAGTATGGCAAAGATTAAGACCAAGGCTGACGAGTACAAGGAAATATTCGTCAAGCTACACCGCTATCAGCGCAAGGGCGCAGACAACCTTATATTGCTTCTCACGCGCTTTGTGCGTGCCAAGGCAGAGTATATGACAAAGTATATTGATGTCGTGGCAGAACGCAGCGGAGTGAGTGCCACAGGGCATATCACCACCACCAATGGTGATATTATGATGCCTGTGGTGCGTGCCATCATCGAGATAGAGATGGGCGAGGTGTCGGAGCGTGACCTCCACGCAGCGTGGGAGAGCTTCATTGAGGATTACCGTAATAACCGTATAAAGCTATGAAACTGATTTACAACAAATGGATCCCCTTTGGGAATTTCGGCCTAATGAACGTATTAGGCTTGGTCTTTACCAAGATCCCAATCGACAAGGTTACGAAGCGCAGCAAGCGCCACGAGGGCACGCATACCTATCAGCAGTATGAGCTGTTGGCGATAGGTGCTATCGTTTCGCTCGTCTTGTGCAACTTCTACGCAAGTTGGTGGTATCTATTAGCACTACCTATCGTGCCATTCGCTATCTATGCGTTGGCATTCTTCGCGGAGCTCCTACGACCTCCATACCACAATGCCAAGGAGTTCTTCGAGGGCAAGTGTTTCTGCGACAAAGTTAAGGCTGTCCCCGCGTGGTTTGCCAAGATATGGCTCGACGCCTATAGGGACAACTGCTTTGAAAGAGAAGCCTACGCCAACGACGATAATCCCGAGTATAACTCTACACGCCCCGCGTGTGGGTGGTTTTGCTATATCATACCCAAGAAAGATAGAAAGGATGCGTAAGGCGTTTTTCATAGTAGTTTTAGGTTGTTTGGTAGCGGTGGCCTGCTGCCCTTGCCGTAAGGCAGGGGCAACGACCATCGTGGATAAGGAGCTGCGAGACAGCATCTACATCAACCACTACGACACGCTGCGCATCGTGGAGCGCGATACTATGTGGCTATCGCGCATCGAGCAGTCGCACGATCGTGTGATGGTCAAGGCTTCGCGCTCATATCTCGAGAACGCATATTGCACATCTTCTGCCGATGTGAGCGAGGAGGGCATACTCACGCACACTCTCGACACGCGCGATAGCGCGATGCTGCCTGTGCGCTACATCGAACGAGAGCGTGTAGTACGCGATACTATCTTCCGCTATCGTAATAAGACCAATGTGAGCGAGAGCAATAACACCATCATCAAGGAGGTGAAGAAGGTGGCGTGGTATGACAAAGCACTGCGCTGGGTGAGCCTCGGGTTGCTCTGCGTTGTACTATGGCAAAACCGCAAGTTGTTTATTAAGTTCTTGAAGCTATGGATTTAGTATATTGCTACTGGGATTGGTAATCCCGATATAGGGGTGCAAAGAAACCCCCGCCGCCAAAAAAGAGTCCGACATCTTAAATGGTAAAGTGCATCCACACCACGGCAGGGGTAATACCCTAACGATGGGGATGCACTTTTATTATATGTCGGACTTTGCAAAGGTAAACAAAAAATGGGAAAATACAAGAGAGAACGTGAAAAATCACAACGCACAATCGACGACCATAACACAATACATCTAATTGATAAGCAGTTACGCCAAGAGCTGGGTGATATTTATTTTGAGCTTGGCAGAGGTAGTATCTACCGAAGAATAGCAGAGCGCCTACCAAACGGCTACAAGTACTGCGCCAAGCGGATAGCGTATATCCTTAATCATACGAAGTTGGTTTGCCCTGAGTGAAAGCTCGGGGCTTACCCATATATATTCTATATATGATAAAATAAACTTTGAAAAATACTTGCATAAATCAAAAATAAAATATAAATTTGCAAAAGTAAAATAAACAAAACCGCAACAACAAAAATGGATAGATTTACCAGTGTCATTGATTTCCAAGGATGGGCAACCAATCCTGATGTGCAAGTGGTATATGATGCGAGGAATTGTTTCCCAGACAGTCCTTATGTATTCGCACAAAAAATAATAGCACCAATCACGTTGGGGCTGGATGAATCTCGTAGGCCAGTAAAGTGCGAGCCAAACGATATACTTATTGTGGGGTCGCCTACTACCAATATTCCAGCAAGTATCGCTATGTGGGATATACCAGAGCCATTTGGACCGATAGTGTTAGTCGACACCAAGACAATAGGTATGAAATATGGCAAGTACACCAAGACTGATGAAGGCGTGATTATTACCAATGATACAATCTCAGACGAGATAAAGAACGAGGATATATACACCATATTCCCTGTTATAGGCGTTGTGAGAAATCTTTCGCAAGGGCGAGGAGGGCGCAGAGAGGGTGCAGGGCGCAAGAGTAAAGACACGGAGGCAATACAGGTTAGGCTTAACCCCAACACCATTGCGAGGATAAGAGCTGAGGCAGAAGAGCAAGGATGCACACTCGGTGAAGTTGTTGAACAATATATAAAGTAAAAATATGAAGACAGGAAAAAGATTGCTTTGGGCGTTGTTATTGGTTCTATTCTTAACGCTTGCTCAAGCGTGGGGTGGATTTTTTATCGGTATATCATCTTTGTATATAGGCGCAGCTATTATGGCGCTTCTTTCCGTAATATTAGCAATATTCTTGGCAGCGTATTGGATAATGGGGGCTATATACGCAACGATAGGTCAAAAACTGGAATAAGGGAAACATCAATGAGTGAATTAGCGAGGTTTAGGCCTCGCTTTTTTTGTTTTTATTCGCCCTTTTCTTTTTTACTGAAAGAATTAAAAAAGAAAGAAATGTGCTAACTCTCAACGTGTTACTTTCTTTTCTTAAAATCCATAGCATTTAATTCTTTTTATTTATGCCAAGTAAAAAGCTCTTTTATTCGCCCTTTATGTCCGCATTTTAGGACATCATTTCCGCATTTGGGGAAGAGTTAAGTCGCCAAAGATATGAAGAATATAGACCTTTGCATCAAGACCAATAGTGGTCGAAATGTAATACTATATTCTATTATGTCAGAGACAAAAACTTATGTGTTTGGCGAGGGTGGTAATAACTCGCAAAACAGCTTCGACCCCAACCTCTTGTTGGGTATGATGTTCGGCGGTGGCGGCTTCGGCGGCTTCGGCGGTGGCGCAGGCTTCTTGTGGCCTTTGTTCCTCATTCTTGCGTGGATGCGCAACGGCTTCGGCTTTGGTGGCAATGGTGGCTTCGGCGGTTGCAACAACGGCTACGAGTTCCTATCGTCGCAGATTAACAACTCGACAGGTCGTGAGCTTCTTATGCAGGCTATCAACGGCAATGGCAATGCTATCAGCCAGCTTGCCTCGACACTCGGCTGTCAGGTAGGCGACATCCAGAACGCATTGCACTCGTTGTCTACGCAGATTTGTCAGTTCTCATCGCAGACAGGCCTCGGCCAGCAGCAGATCATCAACTCATTGGAGCGTGGTGATGCTTCGTTGGCTTACCAGCTCTCACAGAACAGCTGCGACATCCGCAATGCTATCCAGTCTTGCTGCTGCGACACACAGCGAGCTATCGCTGGCGTGGAGGCTACTGCAACACGAGGCTTTGCAGACCTTGGTTACGCATTCCGCGATCAGACTTGCGACTTGAAGCAGTCAGGTAGTGCAAATACTGCTGCTATCATCGCCAAACTCGACGCCATCGAGGATAGCCGCAAGGATCGTGAGCTTGCCGAGAAGGATAGAGTCATCGCTACTCTTACCGCTCGCTCGGAGCGACAGGCAGAGCTTCAGCCCATCTACAACGCCTTGCAGGACATTCAGTGCAACCAGCCTCCTGTGAAGAAGATTTGTTGCCCTGAGCAGTATATCCCTGTAAACACAGGCATCAACGCTCACTATGGCCTCATTCCTACTTACTGCGGTTATGGTGGCTACGGCTTCCCTTATGGCGGTAACTGCTTCAACAACGCATTCTAACACCTACTGCTATGTTCGTACTTGACAGACCAATAGGGATTGAGAGCCGAGGCGTATCTGCGACTGCGACGAATGTAACATACACATTCGACCCTTTCCGCAATAACGCATACACTGGCTTGCTGCTTGTAGATTTACAGCAGCCAATCCCTGCGACTGCCACAGACGAGCTACCTATCCTATTCGGCTCGGTACAGCTGCTCAACTCACGAGGTGGGCAGGCTACCGTTGCCGATGTGGGTGGCGTAGGGGCATCAAGCCTCTTGCTCGTGTACTACAACAGTCGTACAAACAGATTGCAGATGGTGGGCACTTATGAGGCTGCAGCTGCGGCTGCAACCACTGAGGCTACAACAAGTTCATTTTAATAACTAACAAAGAAATATCGTATGTTTCAAGGCTTGCGAGAGAATGGCACTATTTACATTCTCGACAAAACAAATATTGTTCCTAAGTTAAGTGTTGGCTATGTGGAAAAGAGAAGCGATGTGTATTCTCGCTTTGGCAACCCAAGTATGCCGATGATGACACAGCCCGCAGATGGCGTGATTGATTTCAGCATACGCATTGGGGAGAATGTTACGGAGTTGAAGAAGATACCAGCTAATATGTCGGTATGCTCACCAGAGGGCCATCCGCTTGTAATGGTATTCGACAACAGCGAGGGCGTATTGGCAGAGATAGCATCTATTAAGCGACAGCGCAAAGAGACAGTAGATGCCTATGAGCCAAGTTTGGAGGCGTTATCTGCCTGTGAACAAATCGAGCTAACTCTCAACCCACAACTCGCCAAGGAGCAAGAGCGTGATAACGAGATATGCCAACTCAAACAAGCCATCAGCAATATTGATGAGAAGTTTGAAACTCTACTCCGAGCCTTGAACAGCGGTACTCAGAAAAACAAGAAAAACAATGAGAGTGATTGAAATAAGCGAGAAGAAGCGCGATAAGCTCAGCCACAATGTCGAGAAGGCATTGAAGTATATGGGTAAGGTTATGCAGTGTGTCGAGGAGCTTGAGGACGAGGATTCGGATATGGGCTACCGCGATGACGATGCTGGCTATCGTGGCCGTATGGGTAATCGCCAGCCTATGGGTCGCCGTATGCGCGATGATATGGGCGAGCGAGACGACTGGGACGACGATGACGACGATATGGGCGAGCGTCGTGGCCGTAACTCACGCGGGCGTTACACACGCCGTTAATTAACCGGGCGGGGCTATGCCCTGCCCTTTAATAATTGATTATTATGGCAAAGAATTGGAGACGACCATTGAATGATTATGACCCCATACCCGATGATATGAGGGCATACTTGAGAAATAACGACTACTCATTCAACAAGGCAGCGTGTGAGTATGCTGTGTCGATGATGCGTAAGACAAACACGACTACGGGCAAGGATGAACGCCTCGAGCCGTGGGGCAAAGAGCAGGTGGACGATCTGCTCAAGCGCTTCAGCATACGCCTCGAGAATAACATTGGCTACAACTATGTGTATATAGCTAATATGTTGCGTGCGGATAAGTACAAGTCGAGCATCCCAGACGAGGCGCACCTCGCGCTCGGCATTAAGGATGTTATCGACGACGTAGATTGCAGCCCATACTGCGTATTCCTCGAGTGGATGGCGAAGATGGACGGCAACGGTGAGCCTATCGAGTGGTCGGAAATGATGTAAGAACTATGATACGGCAGATAATAACGCTCCCCAAGCACGGTGGGTGGAAGATATACGCATATTATGCCACAACGGGATATGCTGTAGATGAGATTTTGGAGCGTATGTGGGAGATAGGTGTTGATGCGCAGCGAGCCAAGACAGCCTACGACAACCTCTCAAGCGGTAAGCTAAATAGCGGATTATGCTACTCTAACTATCGTCAGCGCAAGTCGGTATTCGTTGTTGCCCTCACCACCTCCCCTGCCGAGTTTTTCAACTCTTTGACCCACGAGGTAGCAGCGCACCTCTGCATACACATAGCCACGTGCTTACGCATAGACGTTAAGAGTGAGGATTATGCCTACCTTGTGGGCGACCTATGCGGCGAGATATACCCAGCAGTCAAGCACCTATTGTGCGACTGCGAGTGTCACAGGCACAACTCACCTAAGCATATACCGCAAAGCGTGACAAATAGTAACGACTTAGATGATGAAAGATATGAATAACATATTGATTTTTCTCGATGACCAGACCCCGACGCACGTCGTCGATGCGGTCGTATGTGAGTTATTCAAGTAGCTCGACGGTCTTACGCTTGAGGTCTTCATCGATATTTCGGTAACGAGCAAATGCCTTACTTCCCTCTCGGTGGCCCGATAATGCCCCGATAAGGTTGGGGTCTTGTACTTGGCTATAGAGGTTGCCGATAAAGGTCTTACGCGCCATATGCGTTGTTACATAATCACAGATGCGTACTTGCTTATTACGACCTGTCTTTGTGTCGATGACGGTTACCATACGAGTTATACCTGCCTCCTTGAAACACTTCTTTATGTAGTCGTTGTACTTTTGGTGCGAAACGAAGGGCAATAAAGCTCTACGTTTGTCATCCTTATACTTTTCAATGATTGCCGATGCAATGCTATTAAGAGGTACACGCACAGTCAAAGGTCTATCATCTGCGGTCTTTCCTGCGATATACTCTATGGCGCCATCTATGACATTATCTCTTGTAAACTTGAGAAGATCGCCAGCACGACATCCTATACAGCAATGAAAAACGAAGATGTCACGCACTTGAGTAAGCGACTGCGTACTCATAGGATGGTTAAGTAGTGCATCACGTTCCTCCTTAGTAATATATATAGGTGTACCATATACAGGTGCTTTGATATGGAACTTTAGGAAAGGGTCGTGTGTGGTAAGGTCCTTCTCTACAGCCCACTTATAGAATGTGCGGAAGATGTCGAGGCGACCCGACACAGTGTTAGCACCTCGCTTTACACCTCCCCTCCCCTCACAGAGCCTAACATCCTTGAATATGTCTGGGTACTTTTCCGCATACTTATCCTCCTCATAGAGATACCTCTCAAACTCGGAAAGGAGTATCGGAGGGAACGTATGTAGGTCAAGAGCAAATCCCTTTGTCTTGCGTTGCTTTACTCTCTCGAAGCGTTGAAGAATATTGCGCACAGTGGTGTATAGTTTCCTACGCTGAGAGCTGACAATCTTGGTGGAGATGAATAACTCCCAGGCACCCCAAAAGTCTACATCCTTAACTTCTTCCTCGCCATTGATGGCGACATATACCACCTCCTTCAGCCAATTAGCATTGTTGGCCGGAGCAGATGTATCCTTTATATATTCATCTTCGATAAATAGCCGTAACTCCCTAATCTTGGCATCTACCTCACGTAGCTCTTTTATGGTTGCTATAAGCTCGTCAGTGAGTAGACGAGGTTTGGGTATAGTTACCCCTTGCGTTAAGTCATCCCAATATGTGGGATTGACATATAACCCCGACTTCGCACGTTGGTTGAAGCCTGTACCACCGAAGCGCACCATCACTTGTTTCTTGCCACCAATGAGCTTGGCAGAAAGAGAAAAATACACCGTTGCCATAATAAATATCCTTGCACATTCCGAAGATTTTGCTTATTTTCGTGACGACAAAGGTAAAATATTTTTGGCAAAAATTGGCAAGAATACAGGATTTTTTGGCAAGAATAGATATTACTGAATAAACAAACAATGTATATTAGTGAATATTAAACTCAATATAAAGTATTGATATACAATAATAAGTAGAGAGAAATTAGAGAAACGAAATATATTTGGCTTTATATATTGAAAGTCTCTCTCTCGCTACGAAGTAGGACAGGTTGCTGATTTTCGGCAACCTGTTTTTGTTTTTTTTGTGGCTGGTTATTTTGGCCAATAAGCCATAAGCCCCAATAGACCCGATTATGGTGACACGTCGCGAGTGCTCATAATGTCTGCGACAATGTTGGTAACGCCCACGCTCTCTAAAAGCTCCCTGAGACCCTCCTGAAAACTCCTAAAACCAACCCAAACCATATCAGCGATTACGCGCCAAACATGGGTACTAATTTTAACACCCGAGCATGAGTTGTACCAGTGGTTTGCAGGTGTTAATTTTAACACCCATAACAATGGTGTGATTAATAGTCTGAATGTGCGCTATCCACGTATGATGTAGATGCTATTTTTAATACCCGCATCGAGTGCGTGACAACTTGTTTGCGGGTACTAATTTTAACACCTGTGCCAGAGTTCTTTTCCGTGGTTTGTAGGTGTCATTTTTTAACACCCGCATCGAGTGTGTGACCACTTGTTTGCGGGTACTAATTTTAATACCCGTGCCAGAGTTATTTCATAGGGTTGCGGGTACTATTTTTAACACCTGTGCCAGAGTTATTTCCGTGGTTTGTAGGTGTTATTTTTAATACCCACATCGTATGTGCGACCGCTTGTTTGTGGGTATTATTTTTAGGTAATTATATATTACTTTACAGTAAATTTATAACTGTTCAGAGTATATTATAAAAGAGGAGAGTCCAGTTCCTAAGGACTCTCCTCGGAGGTTAAAAGAAACTAATTCTTTTTTAGAAATGAACGATAATAAGAATGAACAAAAACTCTATTTTTATCAATGTCATTCAACAAATCAATAATAGATATTGTTATATGGTTCTCAATAAAGTCTTTTAGACTTACCATTTCCGACACCTCCCCTCTAAATAACCTTTATTCATACGAATAATGTTTATTTATACCCAAGTATGAGTTGGGTGTACAAATGTAAGAAAAGTCCTTTGAATATACAAATTCATTGGACTTTTTAGTTTTATCTAAAATTTTCGGGAATTTTTATTATATTTATACATTCAAACGTAAAACTATTTGATATGGACAAATTGACAAAACAACAAGAACGAGGCATTTGTAAACTCCTTCACCATACACATACAGAGGAGATGACACAACATATTCTTAATACTATTGGTAGAGATAACTGGACACGAGATATTTTAAGTGAATGTTCATATGATTATATGACTAAAGAACAAGAGGATTTATTCGAGTCTCTTGGTGGTGGGTATACTTGTGAAGAGATTGATGAGATTCTTTCAAATGATGATATAAATTACGAGATATCTGAAAAGTTAAAAGAACAGGGTGTTACTAAATATCTTTATGAAAATGAGGAATATCTTAATGATATTCGGGAAGGAAGAATTATTTGTGAAGGAATTAACATAGAAGAGATTAAAAATATGTTATTAGATTGATGAAAGTTGTATTTACAAGTGAAACAAAAGAAGATTTCCGTAAACATAATGATTATGTTCGTAAACAAAAGAAATCGGATGGACATAAATATCAATCATATGAATTAAAAGGGATTAATAAATCTTTCAAGAAGAATCTTGGTGAAAATCTGGGAAAAATAAAAGAACCCAAAGATTCGATTTTCCCCAAAAAGTTTGAGTATAGTTCTGATAGTCATAAAATGTATGTAGATAAAAAGAGTCATTATGTGGTATTTTATACTGTAGAAACCACTAAAAGTGGTGAGAAGATAATGAAAGTAAGAAGAAATATCCACTCAACCGAACTTAAAAAAGAACTTGAAGAAAGAGGTATCAAACCACTAAAAGATTGTGATAAATCTTTGTTAGATGACCTTGAAACGGTCTATAGAGAGGATGATGTCAAGTCTAAAGAGGATTCGGATGAAGAGTCTAAAGAAACTAAAGAAGAAATAACAGATCCAGAAACTGGTAAGAAAATTAAAAAGGTTAAACATACTGGACCAAGAGGGGGTCATTATTATATAAATGATAAGGGAGAACATATATACCCCGAGGAATGGAATGAATCAATAAAGAATATGAAAAGTGTAAAATCCTTTATAACAGAATCAAAAATGGTATCACTTATAGATTATTTGAAGAAAATGGTTGGATAAAAAAGAGGAGTGTCACAACCACCCCTCTAATGAAAGGACTAAATCTCAAAAATGAGATTGATTAGAAGAACAAACTAACCTACCAAACCACCCGAATCTTTATTTAAGTCTTCGATACAGACTCATAATAAGATTTCTCTGAATAGTATACAATATACCATTAGGTTTACTTCTTATATGGTATTTCATATTTCGAAATTTTATTGATTAACCACTATGAAAGTAGTTTGATTCTGTTAGACAACAATTATTTACCTATGGGACTTCGGTCCCATTTTTTATTCCTATTTTTATGAATAGGTGGAGGTCTAATAAAGTAAAGTTTCGTCATATATACATATAACAAATTTGTATCAAAAGTTTAGTTGAAATACAATAAAGTTATTGACATTATCTTATTAGTTATCAACAAAATAAACCGATAAATCATTTGGAAATATCCTAATTTTTTATTAAATTTAGGTGTAGAAAAAGATATAAAAAAGATGATTGATTTAAGAGGTTTTAATTCGTTGATTGGATTGATAAATACATTTTCTACTGAACAGAAATGTATAGAGTATTTGGAACAAATAAGATGGAATGGGAAAGTAGTATCACCGTTTGATCCAACATCAAAGGTGTATAAGTGTTCCAAAGGATATTGGTGTAAGAACACGAATAAGGTTTTTAATGTAAAGACAGGAACTTTGTTTGAGAATACAAAAATACCATTACAGAAGTGGTTTATATCAATATGGTTGATAACCTCTCATAAGAAGGGTATATCCTCACTTCAACTATCAAAGGATATAAATGTAACTCAAAAGACCAGTTGGTTTATGTTACAACGAATCAGAAAGTGTTTTAAGGAAGAAAATAATTCAACTTTATACAATGAGGTTGAAATAGATGAAACCTATATTGGTGGAAGAGAAAGAAATAAAAATCCATTCTCCCAACATAGAGGTACACAAGGTCGTAGTACAAAAACAAAAACACCAGTTATTGGTATGGTCGAACGAAAAGGTAAGTTGGTATCACATATCATAACTGACGCAAAATCAAGTACTTTGACCCCAGTTATTTTGAATACTGTAGATTTATCATCAACAGTATATACTGACGAATGGAAAGGATATAATATGATAGATAAACTCTATAACCACTTATTCGTCAAACATAAGGATAATGAATTTGTAAGTGGAAGAGTATATACGAATACAATAGAAAACTTTTGGGGACTTCTTAAAAGAGGTTTATTAGGTATATATCATAACACATCAAAGAAA
>JAGATC010000015.1 GCA_017621455.1 Alistipes sp.
ATGACGGTTTATATTATGGTCTTCACCCCCCGCCTTGCGGGTATTAAAAATAATACCCGTGCAGTGGTGGGGAATGCCGTGGGTGGAGAGTATAGCCTCTCGGTTTGCGGGTATACTTTTACCTACCCGCATCGTCGTGGGGTGTATCATAGACTGCGTCATTGCGAGGGCTTTGCCCGTGGCAATCTAAAGAGATCCCCACGTCGCTTCGCTCCTCGGGATGACGGTTTTATATTATGGTCTCCCCCCCGCCTTGCGGGTATTAAAAATAATACCCGTGTGGTGGTGGGGTATGTAGTGTGGTGGTGTTTGCCTCCCTTGGTTTGCGGGTATACTTTTGCCTACCCGTATCGTGGGGCGGGTGTTGCGGGTAGTGGTCGGTGACAGAATGATTTGTGCTCCAGTGGTATAATATCCCTAATTTATTAGACAATGTCCCTGCGGAGTGTTGTTCGTTTCGGAAATTATTCTTAATTTTGTAGTGCTATTGCATAAATAGCAGACATATCGAAAGTGTTTTTCGTAAGTCCTTGTTGAAAATGTGGAAGTTTTCTTGACCAAGGGATTAGACGGACAGCACTCATTTCTTGTATAGCTATGTGGCTATGCACGCTTCTTGTGCATACTCCCCATACTATCCAAGTGTGGGGCATTGTAGCGTTTATTTTGGTCAGGTCTTTCCACAACCTTCAACAGATGAACGGGAATCAACTCCACACTTTCTTTTTTATTATCCGCCGCCATAGGAGTTGAGACGGTAAAACTACGCCATAAAACGTTATGAAAAAACATTTACTTTTTCTCACAGCTCTTATCTTTGTTGCATCTTGTAGCCCAGTGCAGTATGTAACTACAACTACCACAGAGTACGACTATTCGGAATCATCAGCTCGTCTGCTCGAGGGTAGCTCAAACTTTATGGTCACTCCAATCATTGCAGACCTAAACGTCTCAGGTACAAAGATTTCGTACGTTGAGAAAGATGCCTTTGCTAACTTTACGGTCACACGTCAGGTAATAAGCAATATCGCCGCTTACAAGCGTATAGCACTTAGCCGAGCTGCCAAAGCGCATAATGCCGATATTTTGGTTGGTGCGGAGATTGATGTCGAGACCATAGACCGCCATTTGGTGATTACCGTAACAGGCTATCCCGCTACATATAAGAAATTCCGTAATGCCACTAATGCAGATGTGACGTTGGTTAAGAGTGCACAGGAGATTCGTAATAGTGGTAGTGTCATAGTAGATGCTCCGCAGGAGATTTTGGATGTTAATGTCGTAAGGTAATAGCTATGAAACGTATAATATTGATTGCTGTCGCCATCGTACTATCCCTCTCCGCAGCTGAGGCGCAGCAAGACGAACGCTACTCTCAGGGCGTGTTTACCCAGACCACAACAGTAACACGTACCAAGATAGAGCGACCCAAGAGGGAGAAGCCTGATACACCAAAGTATGATGCTAAACGTGGTTTTCAGCAGCAAGCATCTTTTGGTTGGTGGTGGACCGCTAATAACTATGGTGATAAACATCATAGTGCACTGAGATTTAGCTATATTGGAGGTATGCGTTTTAATCACTACTTCTTTGCTGGTGTTGGTGCTGGTTTGGATATAGGTGTGTCTAATACCGATAAGCCTATAGTTAGGGAAACTGAAAGGGGATACTATAAGGTGAACAATGAGAGAATGTCTGATGGGTACGATTCGGGTAAACTCATGCCTATGCAGTCTATTGCGATACCTCTATTTGTAAACTTAAAGGGCTACTTTACCAAGACCAGAGTTGCACCGTACCTGTCGTTCTCGGTAGGTGCCCGACTATCCACAGGAAAAAAACTTATGGTCTATGATAAGTACGGCAATTACGAAGATCAATTACGTTATGGTGCGTTTAAGCCATTCTTTGAGGTTGCCGCAGGTATAAACTACCGTAAATCAGCAGATAGAAACTATACTTTCCAATTTGGATACTATGCGCACAATATTAAGGCTTTTAATGGCGGGAAAGGTGATTTTAGCCTTTATAATCGGTGGATGCACGGTTTCTCGATGTCTGTGGGTATGACATTTTAGAATAGCCGACTAACCATAATTGAATAAGAGACCGACTAAATATCCGAAAGGATCTATTTAGTCGGTCTCTTGCTCGAAATTTCGTTGTCTGCCTTCTAAAACTCCACGGTGAAGGTGTGGCGATGGTTGGTGAAGGCGTAGCTTACCTTGAAGCCGTAGTGGTCGGCCACAGCCTTAACAATGGCAAGGCCGAGGCCTGTGGAGCCCTCACGCGTGGTGCGCGTATAGAAGCGGTCGAAGACGCGGGCACTATCCAAGGCCGCATCGCCAGCGTTAGCAACCGTAAGGCGGCGGTCATCGAGCGTGATTGTGACGGTGCCGCCCGCAGGGCTATAGACATAGGCATTTTTAACAAGGTTGATAACGGTGGTGCGCGCCAGAGTCTCGTTCATCCTAAGCTCGAAGTGCTCGGGAAGGTGCATAGCGCACTCAATCGCCTTAGCCTCGTAGACCTCGCTGCAATTCTCTACGCACTCCCTGATAAGTGTCACAATATCAACATCTTCGCTCTCGGCGACCTCACCGCTGTCGATACGCATAAGTTGCAGCAGGGTGCGGTTGAGGCGTACGCTATGGCGCAGCGACTGCTGTATCTTGACAAGCTCCTCGAGCTGCTCCTCGTTAGGCGAGGTGTGGTCGATAATATGCTCCACGCGGTTGCCGATAACGGCTAATGGCGTCTGTAGCTCGTGCGAGGCGTTGGCGATAAACTGCTTCTGGCTCTCGACCATAGCCTCGGAGCGCTTGACAGCGCTATCTGCAGCCTCGTTCAGTCGGCGGAACTCCTTGATATTAGTCTCGTTAGGTACGGGCTGGTGTCCCTCGCCAGGTTTATAGCCATCGAGCCACTTTAGCAGTGCATAGAGTGGGCGCAGGGCACCGCGGAAGACGAGCATAGAGACCACGACAACGGCAATAAGCAGCACGCCAAAGAGCACCACGCTCCACGTAAGCACCGTGGCAACGAGGTCATCCTTCTCGATGGTGGGCATAGCCACCTCGAGGTGGAGGTAGCGCCCCTCCTTGTCGCGAAACACCGTAGACAGCACGCGCGCAGGCTCCGTATCGTCGTGCTCGGGGATATATACCTCCTTGTCGTAGTACTCCTCGCGGGGTATATGTCGTGCCTCCTCGTCGCTGATGGGCGTGAGGGTGTAGATGTTCTTGCCGCCGCTGTTGAGTGCGGGCAGCACGCGCCCGTCGTTGTAGCGTGTGATGATGAGCTCGGCATACTCCTCAAGAGCATCGTCCGTCTCGTCGACAACCTCGCGCTCCACGGCGAAGAAGAAGAGTGCCGCCCACAGCACCATAATGGGTATGAGGGCGAGGGTGAGTATGAGGGCTATGCGTCGCGAGAGTTTCATATCTATTCTGCCTTGAGGGTTAGTTTATAGCCGAAGCCATATATTGAGCGTATCTCGATGTCGGCACCCGCCGCCTCGAGCTTACGTCGTAGGTTCTTAATCTGTGCGTATACAAACTGGAAGTTGTCCGACTCGTCGGCATAGTCGCCCCAGACAGCCTCGGCAAGCACAACCTTATCCACAAGGTGGTCGGGGCGCTGCATAAAGTAGAGCAGGATGTCGAACTCCTTCTTTAGCAGCTCGATACTTCTGTCTCCGATATTTACACGGCGCGACGAGGGGTCGAGCGATACGTTGCCGATGTCTATCGTCAGGCTGCCACCCGTGCGGCCACGGCGCAGCACGCTGCGTATGCGCGCTATAAGTTCGGTCATATGGAAGGGCTTAGGCAGGTAGTCGTCGGCGCCAAGTTCAAGGCCCGCCACGCGGTCGTCGACAGAGTCGCGCGCCGAGATGATGATGACATTCTCCCTGCGTCCCATCTCGCGTAGCTTCGAGAGCAGCTCAAGCCCCGAGCCTCCAGGCAGCGATATGTCAAGCAGGATGCAGTCGTAGTTATAGCCCACGATCTTGGTCTCGGCAGTGATGTAGTCGCGTGCGCACTCCGTAACATATCCCTCGCTCCTTACCTCGCGCTCAATAAGCTCGCTCAACGAGGGCTCATCCTCCACAATCAGAATCTTCATATTCGCTCCTATTCAATAGTTACTCCATCCGAATGGCATATTATCCACCCCAAAGGTATGAAAAAAATGTGAAATAGAGTTGAAATATTCCATTGGGTGACCATAAAAATGTAAAAAATCGACCGAGGGTTGCGCGCAATCCGAAAAATATTTATATCTTTGTGTGATTATACTTATATAAAGTAAGTGACTATGGCAAGCAGTAAATACACCCTTTTAGAGGTTAAGCAGGGCGACAAGCGCCTCGAGCGAGAGTTTTTGGATCTCCCAAAGATGATTTACAAGGGTAATCCCAACTGGGTATGCCCCTTCGATAGCTCTATCAAAGCCGTGTTCGACCCAGCAAAAAATAAGCTATTCCAGGATGGCGAGGCCATTCGCTGGGTGGCTCACAACGCCAAGGGCGAGTGCGTAGGCCGCATCGCCGCATTCTACGACAAGACACACGCCTACGGCTATGAGCAGCCTACAGGTGGTTGCGGCTTCTTTGAGGCTATCGACGACCAGGAGCTCGCCAACACCCTCTTCGATGCTTCGCGCGAGTGGCTCAAGCAGCGCGGTATGGAGGCTATGGATGGCCCCGTAAACTTTGGCTCACGCGATGCCTGGTGGGGTCTGTTGGTTGAGGGCTACGAGTATCAGCCACTCTTCGAGAACCCATACAACCCTCCCTACTACAAGGAGCTCTTCGAGAACTACGGCTTCCAGAACTACTTCAACCAGAATACATACGTATGGAAGGTATACGACGATGATGTAAACGAGGTAGTCTACGACCGCGTGAAGCGTCTGATGTCGACACCCGGCTACCGCTTCTCACCCATTGGCAACGAGAACCTACACTCGGCCGTGGAGAAGTTCCGCGTGATATACAACAAGGCGTGGTCGTTGTTCACCGGCGTGCAGCCTATGACCGTGGAGGAGGCTCGCAAGATGGCCGACACTATGGCGCCCATCGTCGACCGCAACCTTATCTGGTTTGCATACTTCAACGACGAGCCTATCGGCTTCTTCATCATGGTGCCCGACCTTAATCGCCTCATCGGCAAGTATAACGGTAAGTTCGGCCTTATCAACAAGTTACGTATGATGTGGGACTTAAAGGTGCGTAAGAAGTGTGACCGTGTCTTTGCCATCATCTTCGGCATCACGCCAGAGTTCCAGGGCAAGGGCGTAGAGTCTGGCTTTATGAAGGAGATGTTGGAGCGTTATGTGCGCACCGACAAGAACGACTACCGCACAATCGAGTTCGCATGGATTGGCGACTTCAACCCCGTGATGAACCGTATGGTTGAGCGCTACATCTGCGCACGCAAGCATAAGGTACACACCACGTATCGCTATCTGTTCGACCGCACAAAGGAGTTTACTCGCTGTCCGAAGGTGGGCTTCAAGCCACGCCCCAAGACCGAGGAGCCGGCAAAGGCTGAGGGAGCGGAGACAGCAACACCTAAAGCAGAATAATACCAAATAACTTAAAACTATACAACTCAATGAAAACAACAGCTTTTACCAAGTACCATATCGCTAATGGTGCAAAGATGGCAGAGTTCGCAGGCTACAATATGCCTATCGAGTTCTCGGGTATCAACGACGAGCATATCAACGTTCGCGAGAAGTGCGGCGTGTTCGACGTGAGCCACATGGGTGAGATTTGGGTTAAGGGCCCACGCGCTACAGAGTTCTTGCAGCGCATCACCACAAACAACGTATGCGACCTCTACGACGGCAAGGTGCAGTACACAACTATGCCTAACGGCAAGGGCGGTATCGTGGATGATGTCCTTGTATATCGTCTCAACGAGGAGAAGTATATGCTCTGCGTTAACGCTGCTAACATCGAGAAGGACTGGGCTCACATCTGCGCACAGGGTGAGGCCTACGGCATGAAGGCAGGCGAGGAGCTTGAGAATGGCTCGGATAAGACCGCACAGCTCGCTATTCAGGGTCCTTTGGCCATGAAACTCGTACAGAAGATGACCGAGGAGCAGGTGGAGGATATGGAGTACTACACATTCAAGCTCTGCAAGGTTGCTGGCTGCGATGTTATCCTCTCAACTACCGGATACACTGGCTCGGGTGGCTGCGAGATCTATATGTATAACGAGGATGCCGACACCATCTGGGAGGCTATGTGGAAGGTAGGCGAGGAGTTCGGTCTCAAGAACATCGGCCTTGGCGCACGCGACACCTTGCGTCTCGAGAAGGGCTTCTGCCTCTACGGCAATGACATCGACGACACCACATCGCCCATCGAGGCAGGCCTCAACTGGCTCACCAAGTTCGTTGATAACAAGCCTTTCATCGACCGTGAGCTTATGGAGCGCCAGAAGAAGGAGGGTGTATCGCGCAAACTTGTCGGCTTCAAGCTTATCGACCGCGGTGTGCCTCGCCACGAGTATGAGTTGGCAGACCTCGAGGGTAACGTCATCGGTCACGTTACATCGGGTACCATGTCGCCCTGCTTGAAGGTGGGTATCGGTATGGGTTACGTTAAGCCCGAGTTCGCAAAGGCTGGCACACAGATCGCCGTAGTGGTACGTGGTCGTCTTTTGAAGGCTGAGGTAGTACGTCTTCCCTTCGTGTAACATATAAATAGTATGGCAGGTCGGCATCGCGAGAGATGCCGACCACGCTATTTTATCCCTTTTTTATAAAAAAAGTGCAAAGAGGGAAACAATTCCAAAAATAAATCGTATATTTGTAGAGTTATTCGGGAGTGACAAATGATAGATGCCGAATAACCGTGCAGATAGAAGCAATGTAATACAATCAATATTAATCATTTATAACCTTTTAACTTATAACTAAAACTATGGATGTAAAAGTTATCATGGCCAATTTGGAGGCCAAGCACCCCGGTGAGAGCGAGTACTTGCAGGCGGTTCAGGAGGTATTGGAGTCTATCGAGGAGGTATACAACCAGCACCCCGAGTATGAGAAGGCTAAGATCGTTGAGCGTATGGTAGAGCCCGATCGTATCTTCACATTCCGCGTAACTTGGGTAGACGACAACGGTGAGGTTCAGACTAACCTCGGTTACCGTGTACAGTTCAACTCGGCTATCGGTCCTTACAAGGGCGGTTTGCGTTTCCACCCTGCTGTTAACCCCTCAATGTTGAAGTTCCTCGGTTTCGAGCAGACTTTCAAGAACGCCTTGACTACTCTTCCTATGGGTGGTGCCAAGGGTGGTTCTGACTTCAACCCCGTAGGTAAGTCAGACGCTGAGATCATGCGTTTCTGCCAGGCCTTCATGCAGGAGTTGTGGAACAACATCGGTGTTGATACCGACGTTCCCGCAGGTGACGTAGGTGTTGGTGGTCGTGAGATCGGCTTCCTCAATGGTATGTATCAGAAGCTTGCTCGCAAGTACCACACTGGTGTATTGACCGGTAAGGGTATGACTTGGGGTGGTTCAATCCTCCGTCCTGAGGCTACTGGTTTCGGTGCTTTGTACTTTGTAGAGTATATGTTGGCTAAGGCTGGCAAGGACATCAAGGGCAAGACTGTTGCTGTATCTGGCTTCGGTAACGTAGCTTGGGGTGCTGCAACTAAGGCTACTGAACTTGGTGCAAAGGTTATCGCTATCTCTGGTCCAGACGGTGTTTGCGAGATCCCTGGCGGTATCACTAAGGATATGATCGACTATATGCTCGTTATGCGTTCTTCAAACCGCAACAAGGTAGAGGATATGGCTACTAAGTTCCCCGAGGCTTGTAAGTTCACTGCAGGCAAGAAGGCTTGGTCAGTTAAGTGTGACATCGCACTTCCTTGCGCATTCCAGAACGAGTTGAACGAGGCTGATGCTAAGGAGCTTTTGGCTAACGGTACTTGGTGCTGCGCTGAGGTTTCTAACATGGGTTGTACTCCTGAGGCTATCCACGCATTCCAGTCAGCAGGTATCCTCTTCGCTCCTGGTAAGGCTGTAAACGCTGGTGGTGTTGCTACTTCAGGTCTTGAGATGACTCAGAACTGTATGCACATCTCTTGGGCAGGTGAGGAGGTTGACGATAAGCTCCACTTCATCATGAAGTCTATCCACGAGGCTTGCGTTCAGTTTGGTACACAGCCTGATGGTACTATCAACTATGTTAAGGGTGCTAACGTTGCCGGCTTTATGAAGGTGGCACAGGCTATGCTTGAGCAGGGTATCATCTAAAAATTTAGCGTGATAAGGGGTCGATTGCGGCCCCTAACAAAAAATCCCGACAATGGGACGTACGTCAAGTACTACCCATCGTCGGGATTTTTGCCGAGTGTTGCACTCGGCACCCTTCTGACGCTAAATTCAGCAATGTGATAGCGACGCTTCAATCAAAGCCCCGAATGGGAAATACGTGTTAGTATGTCCCATCCGGGGCTTCTTCATGTCCGCGCCACTACTGCACCACACTGATAAGAAATTAGCTGTACCTCCTCGGAGTTCTCTTTTTACGATAGTCCACATCTCACGACTTCTGACATCAAATTGCGGTTTAGGACTTCTTCATGTCCGCGCCACGACCATAATTTCTTGTCAGAGTGGTGTAGTAGTGGCGTATCGAAAAAGAAATGACCACGGAATAGTACTATATGACGTACAGCCCGTGGTCATTTAAGCTTTTGGGATGCGTCGCTAATGCGCCGCTATCACAAGAAATTACATCATGCCGCCCATACCGGCACCTGCGCCTGCCAAGGGCTGAAGAGGACCATCCTCCTTCTTCTCGGCCAATACGCACTCCGTGGTGAGGAACATCGAGGCGATAGAGGCAGCATTCTCCAAAGCTACGCGCGATACCTTTGTGGGGTCGATAATACCCGCAGCAAGCATATCCTCATACCTGTCGTCGCGAGCGTTGTAGCCGAAGGCGCCCGTGCCCTCCTTGACCTTGTTCACTACTACCGAGCCCTCGCCACCTGCGTTGGCAACAATCTGGCGCAATGGCTCCTCGATAGCGCGCTTAACAATCTGGATACCTGTAGTCTGGTCGTCGTTCTCGCCCTTAAGGCCCTCGAGTGATGCTACGGCACGGATATATGCCACGCCACCACCAGGAACGATACCCTCCTCAACAGCGGCACGTGTAGCTGCCAAGGCGTCGTCTACGCGGTCCTTCTTCTCCTTCATCTCCACCTCGGTAGCAGCACCTACGTAGAGCACAGCAACACCACCGGCGAGCTTCGCCAAGCGCTCCTGAAGCTTCTCGCGGTCGTAGTCCGACGTAGCATTCTCGATAGATGCGCGAATCTGCTGCACACGTGCGGCAATAGCCTCCTTCGAGCCGGCGCCATCCACGATAGTGGTATTCTCCTTGTTCAACGTAATCTTGTCGGCAGTACCCAAAGCCTCGAGACCTGCATCCTCGATCTTCATGCCCTTATCTGTAGAGATAACCGTACCGCCAGTAAGCGTTGCGATATCCTCCAATATCTCCTTGCGGCGGTCGCCGAAGCCTGGAGCCTTACATGCAGCAATCTTGAGCGTGCCACGGAGCTTGTTGACAACGAGTGCCGAAAGTGCCTCGCCATCAACATCCTCGGCGATGATAAGCAAAGAGCGGCCGCTCTGTGCCACGGGCTCAAGGATGCCCATAATCTCCTTCATTGTCGAGATCTTCTTGTCGGTGATAAGGATATATGGCTTGTCGAGCTGTGCCTCCATCTTCTCGGTGTCGGTGATGAAGTATGCCGAGATATAGCCACGGTCGAACTGCATGCCTTCAACCACGTCGACGTGAGTCTCAGTACCCTTGGCCTCCTCCACGGTTATGACGCCCTCGTTGTTTACCTTGGCCATAGCCTCGGCGATGAGCTTACCGATTTTGCGGTCGTTGTTTGCTGAGATGGTTGCCACCTGCTCGATCTTGTCGAAGTCCGAGCCTACAACCTGGCTCTGCGACTTGAGCGACTCAACAACCTTCTCTACAGCTGCGTCGATACCGCGCTTGAGGTCCATAGGGTTGGCACCAGCGGTTACGTTCTTGATACCTACCGAGATAAGCGACTGTGCAAGAACAGTAGCGGTGGTGGTGCCATCACCAGCGTCGTCGTTGGTCTTTGACGCCACCTCGCGCACCATCTGTGCACCCATATTTGCGAAGGTATCCTCGAGCTCTACCTCCTTGGCTACTGTCACACCATCCTTAGTCACCTGTGGCGCACCGAACTTCTTGTCGATGATTACGTTACGACCCTTGGGGCCAAGTGTCACCTTCACGGCGTTGCATAGCGCATCAACGCCCTCCTTAAGAAGCTCGCGAGCCTCTACGTTATATTTGATCTCCTTAGACATAATTGATTGCTAATTACTAATTAAACCTTGTTGTTTACTCTATAACGGCGATAATGTCCGACTGCTTCATCACGAGGTAATCCTCGCCCTCGTAGATAAGCTCTGTGCCGGCATACTTGCCATACATCACCACGTCGCCAACCTTCACCTCCATCTTAACATCTGCGGTGCCGGGGCCTGCGGCTATTACCTTACCCATCAAGGGCTTCTCCTTTGCTGTGTCGGGGATAAATAGACCACCTGCGGTCTTCTCCTCTGCCGGATTGGGCTTAACCAATACACGGTCTGATAGTGGTTTTACTGCCATAGTTTTATTCTGTTTTTGTTTGTAATTAATTTCTGTTTTACGGATATTGGCTACGGCAATCTCTGTGCCAAATATCGTTTGTCATACATTGTATATGGGCTCATTTGTTGCGTGACTGACAAAATGTCAGTAATAGTGCCATTCCGCCACGCTGCAGAGTCGTATTATCGCAGTTTTATGCTGTTAAGGCGTGCCGCGAGCTGGTGTAGGTACTCCTCAATCTCTATGCGACGCTCGAGTGTCGGGCGCTTTGTGCCGTTGACATAGTGCTGCATAAGGGTCTCGTTTATGCCCATTGCACGTGCCACCTGCCTGACATTCAGCTCGGGAAATGCGTTGAACATATCTCCCACAGGATTCTCACCTGGCGCCCATTTTACTATATGCTTCTCCATTTATGTAGATTTTTCGCAAAGATACTATATTATCCTCAAATATATGTCGCGGGTATTAAAAATAATACCCGTGAGGTGGTGGGACGGTTGTATCTATCCGAATCACATCATCTAACACGGTTCTCACTGTTTACGGGTATTAAAAATAATACCCGCGTAGTTGGTGTAGTAATTAGGTGTCACCTCATCCAGTTGTCTCGGCACTCTTCTCTGTATGGGTATTAAAAATAATACCCGTGCTGCGAGGCGCGTGTTATACAATTGAGCACGTCATTGCGAGGAATTGCATCTGATGGCGGTAATGACACCAACGACGGTCTATGCAATTCCGTGGCAATCTACATTTGAGTATGCCTCTTTGCTGATATCCATTGTTCGCGTCAATTACCCTCCGCACGCTCTTTTAACATAGGTAGATCCCCGCGTCGGGGCATGGAGGCTTCATCACGCTCCGCACCCTCTTGCTTGCCCTCCTCGGGATGACGGGTTTATGTCTCAACTCTCTCGGTTTGCGGGTATTATTTTTAATACCCGCGAGGTTTTAGAATATGCATAGGTGGGGTATTCCTCCCTCTGGTTGCGGGTATTATTTTTAATACCCGTGTCGTGGGAGGGGCTGCAGGAGTGGTGGTGATATTGCCGTGGTTAACGCCTTCGCAATGACGCCTTATCTCTATGGTTCTTGGGTCGTTTGTGGGTATTATTTTTAATACCCGCGAGGTGGAGATGTAGTGGTGGGGTAGTGGTGTGTGTAGTGGTAGGGTAGTCGTGAGGGTGGGGTGATTGGTATAATGATAAGCACCACGATAGACAAATACCCCTAATTTATTAGACAATGTCCCCCGCAGAGTGTTGTTCGTTTCGGAAATTATTTTTAATTTTGTAGTGCTATTCGGATAGAGTAGCAGACATATTGAAAGTGTTTTTCGCAATCCTTACAAAGAAATCTGACAGTTTCAAAAAGCAAAAGGATGAACGAACTGCACTCATCTCTTGTATAGTTATGTGTGACTATGCACAATCTGTGCGTATACCCATACTATTCAAGTGTGGGGCATTGTGGCGTTTATTTTTGCTTGGGTTTTGTCAGAACCTCTTTGTAGATAAACGAGAATCAACTCCACACTTTCTTTTTATATATAATCCACCGCATAGGAGTTGCTACGGTAATAGAAATTGAAATTTATGAAAAACGTCATTTTAACTGTATTCCTTCTGATTTTTTCTCCACCAATTATTTTTGCTCAAACATATGCAGAATACAAGGTGTTGGCAGAACATGGAGATGCCGATGCTCAATATAATTTAGCAATGTGTTATGCAAAGGGTAATGGCGTTGCTAAAAATCCTTACTATGCGACTGAAATGTTAAAAAAAGCAGCCGAACAGGGTCATATAAAAGCTCAATCAGAGTTGGGTGTTAGTTATCAAAAAGGAATTGGTGTGGCCCAGAATTATACGGAAGCTGTTAAGTGGTATCGTAAAGCAGCTGTACAAGGAAACGCTAATGCTCAATACAATTTGGGTAATTGCTATACAAATGGATGGGGTGTCACAAAAAGCTATTCTGATGCTGTAAAATGGTATAGGAAAGCTGCTGAGCAAGGTCTTGTGCAGGCTCAATATAACTTAGGTACTTATTATTGTCAGGGGATAGGTATTGCGGTTAATTACACAGAAGGTGCAAAATGGTTAAAAAAAGCAGCTGAACAAGGCTGCGCGGAAGCTCAATATAATTTGGCGATATGCTATGCAAATGGCAATGGTGTCCCTCAAAGTGATAATGAGGCCATTAAATGGCTTAAAAAAGCTGCAAGACAAAATTTTTCGGAGGCAAAGCAAGCTTTAATATACATAGGTGAGTCTTGGTAAGGTTTAACTAATATTTAATACAATTATGGCACATATCATTTTAATATTGGGATTTATACTGTCATGTATTTGTTCGATAATAACGATGGTCTTTATGTCCCATGAATCAGGTTTAGGTATGGGAATAGGATTCATATGTATAATATTCGCATACAAACATTTCCTTTTATTGTATAAAGTTTTATGGAAAAGAAGAGAAGTGTCGGGTATAATCGTTAGTATTGTAACAATGGTAGGCATAGCTGTTGGCACCTCCATTATATCTAGCCTACTAATCAATATAATAATTGGGATTTTTTCTATAGAAAATATTATAGTATTATATTTTATCCCCAAAGTAATAGGCTCTGGTATAGTGTGTATTTTATATTATATTGGATCATATTTTGCATCATTCTTCCTGATGAAGCAATATAATATCAGCAAGGAGAAGGAAGAAACTCTTATAGAACAACAGAATAGGGAAGAACAGAAAGCAAAAGAAAATAAGAGGTTAGCGGCTGAGATATTAAAGGAGAAGATAAATACTGAACAATCGGCGAACGATGATGGGGGTGAGAATGTCGAATTTAAAGCTACACACCCTGATGTTGTGTTAAGTGAGATGGGGCTATATGTCCAACCAAGTAAGAATATTGAAGAAATTGAGAGTGATATTCTTAACATACTTGAAGCTGCATCGCTATCTCCTGAGACATTACAAATAATATCTTGCCAAACAAATATGGCGCGTAGAATGAATATGTTGAGTTCAGAGTATTACTCTCAAATTGATGATATTATAGGCACTGATACAACATCAAGAATCAATGCGGCCAATATGATTAAACCTCTCGCAATTCAAGCAGTAGTTATAAAACAGATAGAAGAGTGCGCGCCTGTAGGGTGTAATGAAGTCAATGAAAAGAAAGAGGTTGTGATAAAAACACAAGAAGAGATATTAGCAGAGAAAGTCGATACATATAAAAAACGAATTCAGAGTCTTAAGAGGATTAGGACTTTACTAATTGTGATTGTCACTGCTTTTGTAGTTGTCAATGTCGTAGTGATAGTTTCTTATATAAAAAGTGCGTCTGAGGTGGAGGAACCGAGTGACGCCGAGATAATAAAAGCGGGAATAGATATAAATTTTGCAGGTCAAGAGGATAACGTTTTATGGTGGAGTGATAGCCGAAAAAACTTATATATAGAGGCTGCAAGTAATGATCCAGAGGTACAAGAGCAAATGAGAAAGAACAGAAATAAAAAAATGTAGTTTAAGATTATGAAAATGGAATATATGAATTATGAAGCCCAAATTAAGCATCTTAAGAAATGGAGGAACTGGTTGTTAGGCATAATTGTAGCTCTTTTTATTGCTGATGTGGTAATTTATGAGTGGAAATATGATGTCCCCCCAAGTGATGAGGAGGTGTTAGAGGCTGCTATACAGGTAAATTATATGGGGTATGCATATGCACTTAAAAATAGATAAAGATCTTGTTATAGAGATGGCGCGTGAAGATTCAGAGGTTTTAGCGCAAGTAGAGAGAAATAGGAGTAAGTAGCATTTGTTTTAATATGAATAATAAAAGCCTCTTTAAAAGAGGCTTTTATTAACTATGTCGGGTTGTTTGCAGTGTAGTGAGTTTAGATTATTATTTGCCACCTTATATGCGGGTATTATTTTTAATACCCGCAAAACAGCTGTGTGTAATGCGGGTATATGCGTGTTAAGCTCGTCCTATCGTTTGCGAGTGGGGCTCGTATTATCGTTCGCGGGCTTCGTTGGCTACGCCTATTTGCCATATTTGTCACCCCAGAGGGCGCGCATACGTTCGGCAATCTTTGCCTCCTGGGCATTCTGCTCGTTGGGTGTGTAGAAGCGTGTGCCACTCAACGACTCGGGCAGGAACTCCTGTTGGACGAAGTTGCCCGCATAGTCGTGGGCATATTTATAATCGGCACCATAGCCTAATTTATCCATAAGCTTCGTGGGGGCATTGCGCAGGTGTAGTGGCACGGGACGATTCGTAGTGTCGTGCTCAACCATCTGCAAGGCCTTGTTTATAGCCACGTATGCCGAGTTGCTCTTGGGGCTTGTGGCGAGGTATATGGTGGTCTCCGCCAGCGTGATACGCGCCTCGGGCATACCAATCTTATGTACCGTGTCGAAGCAGGCATTGGCCAAAAGTAGGGCATTGGGGTTAGCAAGGCCCACATCCTCCGAAGCGAGGATGACCAGTCGGCGGGCGATAAAGCGTGGCTCCTCGCCACCCGCAAGCATGCGCGCGAGGTAGTAGATAGCGGCATTAGGGTCGCTGCCACGTACCGACTTGATAAAGGCCGAGATAACGTCGTAGTGCTGCTCGCCCGACTTATCGTAGAGGGCAATATTCTGCTGCAGGCACTCCGTGACGCGGTCGTCATCAATGATGATGTCGCCCTCCGATGCGCCGACAACGATGTCGAGGATATTGAGCAACTTCCTCGCATCGCCACCCGAGAAGCGGAACAGTGCCTCGGTTTCGCGCACCTCGATATTGCGGCTCTTAAGCTCCACATCGGTAGTGAGTGCGCGGTTGAGCAGTGTCTGCAACTCGCTATCGTCCATAGGCTTAAGCACATATACCTGACAACGGCTGAGTAGTGGCGAGATAACCTCGAACGATGGGTTCTCCGTGGTAGCGCCAATAAGTGTCACCACACCTTGCTCCACGGCGCCGAGTAGTGAGTCCTGCTGCGACTTATTGAAGCGGTGGATCTCGTCGATAAACAAGAAGGCGGGGCGGGCGTTGAATAGGTGTTGCTTCTTCGCCTTGTCTATAACCTCACGCACCTCCTTAACGCCCGACGTCACGGCCGATAGGGTGTAGAAGGGGCGGTCGAGGGTGTTGGCTACAATCTTGGCAAGCGTGGTTTTGCCCACACCCGGAGGGCCCCACAGTATGAACGAGGGCACACTTCCCGTGGCGATAAACTTGCGGAATACGCCGTTATCACCAACGAGGTGCTTCTGCCCTATGTAGTCGTCGAGGCTCTGTGGGCGCAGGCGCTCGGCCAAAGGTTGTGCCACTACCTATTTAGTATTAATGATTTACAGATGTCATCTTCGAGCGGTCGTGCTTATAGCGGAAGAGTATCATAAACATCAGGGCCACAACGAGCGCATAAGCCGCGAAGATAAACCATGTAGACTGCCAGCCATTAGCAAACTCGGGGCGTGAAACGAGGTGGCCAGCTGCGTCCCAATAGCAGTAGTAGTCAACGACCTTACCTGCGAGGTATGTACCCACCGAGGCACCAATACCATTGGTCATAAGCATAAATAGACCCTGTGCGCTACCCTGCATATCTTTTGGGGTCTCCTGCTGTACGAACATTGCTCCCGAGACGTTGAAGAAGTCGAAAGCGACGCCATACACGATACAAGACATGATGAGTGCAGCAATACCCCAGATGGTTTCGGTGTCGCCCACGCCGAAGAATCCAAAGCGCAATACCCACGCAAACATCGCGATAAGCATAACCTTCTTAATGCCAAAGCGAATAAGGAAGAACGACGTTAGAAGGATGCACAATGCCTCCGAAATCTGCGATAGCGACACAAGCATGGTGGGGTTCTCGGCAAACCAGCTATTTGACGTTGCCGAGAAGCTCTCGATAAATGGCGTAGCAAAGCCGTTGGTAATCTGCAACGATACGCCAAGCAACATCGAGAAGATGAAGAACATAGCCATCTGCTTGCTCTTAAAGAGCTTGAAGGCATCGAGACCCAAGCGCTGAGCGATGCTCTTCTTCTCGTTGCTCTGGCTCAATGGGCACTGAGGCAGTGTGAACGCGTAGAGGCCGAGTATCAAACCAAGTATGCCACACACCACAAGCTGCATATATGTCTGCTGTGCCGAGGCCTCCAAACCGAACGACACGCTATTTACGAGCCACATCGAGGCGATGAAACCCACGGTACCAATAGTACGGATAGGTGGGAATGCCTTGACAAAGTCGAGACCCGCGCGTGTGAGCGTGCCAAAGGCTACGGTGTTAGACAGCGCAATGGTAGGCATATAGAACGCTACACTCAGCACGTAGGGGATAAACACTGGCCAGATATCTGCTACGTAGGATGTATTGCCCGCGTTTGCAGCTGCAAGCTGTGTAGCCTCATAGCCGAAATATGCCGCAACAAGCATAAAGCCTGCAGCCAAGAGGTGCGAGATACCTAACAGACGCTGGGGCTGCACATACTTGTCGGCAATGATACCCATAATCGCGGGCATAAATATAGATACAATACCCTGTGCGATGTAGAACCATGAGATGTAATCACCCAAGCCTACCTTACCAAGGAACTGACCTACGCATGTCAAATATGAACCCCACACTGCAAACTGCAGGAAGTTCATAATAATCAATCGAGACTTAATTGCTCTCATAATCAGTGAGTTTTATGCTGTTATTAGTTAATGCAACTGAAAAATCCTAACAAAGGTATAAAATTTTTTTGCAATTTTCTTTGTAATTAAAAAATATTGTTCTACTTTTGCACCGTCAAACAGAAACATTGGGCTATGGTGTAATGGTAACACTACAGATTCTGGTCCTGTCATTCTTGGTTCGAATCCAGGTAGCCCAACTATAGCGACTCTCAGTTTTGAGAGTCGTTTTTTTTTGTTGTTGGGGTAGTGTGTGTGGCTAGGGGTAGCCTACGGCTACTGTCGAAGCTGCTGCATCGGCATTGATGCAAGCATCAGCCGATGCCCCACCATCGCCACAGCAAGCTGTTCCCCTCGCCATTGAGTCCGCAACTGGAGTTCGTGTTGTTGTTCTACCTGATTCTCACTTTGCGCTGGTTGAGCCGATATGATAGTGATTTATTGCTCGGCTTTCAGCCTGCGCTTTTTTTATAAGGTATCGGCTCTACTTTGCAATGGGCAAGCCATTGCTGCAGTTCGAATCCAGGTAGCCCAACTATAGCGACTCTCAGTTTTGAGGGTCGTTTTTTTTCGTGATAAGGGGTCATCTACTGCCGCTAACGAATTATCTTAGCAATGGGCAGTACGCCATAGTACAGCCCATCGCCAAGAAATTCGCCGAGCGTTGTATCTAACCCCGGCTTATTGGTCAAAATTAGTAGATAAAATCGGGGCAATTAATTGATTTTTATATATTTGCACTATTTGCGTTAGAAATGGATAAAAAGTTTGTCCAAAATGTGGGCAACGCACCCTCGTCAGAGATGGCTACAACGG
>JAGATC010000016.1 GCA_017621455.1 Alistipes sp.
CTATAGCTACACCCATACAATGTGGGTATTATTTTTAATACCCGTGTTATGGAGGGGCAACATGAGGGGTTGGTGAGATTGCCACGTCGCTTCGCTCCTCGGGATGACGTTCCCGCAACACATCCCGCACTCCACACTATGCGGGTATACAAAAGTATACCCACAACATCCTATAGCCACACCCATACAATGCGGGTATTATTTTTAATACCCGCGTCGGGGTGGGGACCCGGGGGGGGGCACGTGAAAGAAGGCAAGATTGCCACGGGCAAAGCTCTCGCAATGACAGATAAAAATGCCACGGCTACGCTTCGCTCAGGATGACAAGCACTCCCACGTTCGCGGGTATTATTTTTAATACCCGCATAGGGAAAGGGGGCTCGGAGGGAGGTGAGATTGCCACGGGCAAAGCCCTCGCAATGACGGATAAAAATGCCACGGCTACGCCGCGCAATGACGTGGGTTAAATAAAAAAATCTCCTCGCGAGAAAACGCGAGGAGAAAGCATTAAACTGCGGCATCTGCCAACAAGCCTAAATACTAAAAAGCGGAGACGGCGCGCACATAGTTGCCGCCGCGCTTAGTGACGTTGTCGGTGTCGCCATTGTACATACGGACAAACCACGCGCGGAACTCTGGTTTATAGTCAACATATTCTGTTGATGTCCAATGCCAATAACCATCTCTTAATGCTGTGCCATACTGTCTTAGCGTAGAATTTAACTTGTCTTTATTGTTGTATATCTGCACTAACTCATCCTTTGCAGGCAGATACCAACTACTACCCTTTGCTCGGCACCACTCAAAGGCATCGAAATATTGACTATCGGAGCGCGCCATAATCTTATCTGTATTAGCCTTACCATCACTCTCGCTATCTGCATAAGTGCGAGTACCATTTGTAAGCTCATCATAATAATCCACTCGCGAGTCCCAAGCTGCTTCGGTTTCATCGAGGCTAACTATCTTACCGTGGCGGCCGCCATCCCATACTTCGAATACAACACCTCGTTTACCATTCTCGTTATAGTAGTCGCCAATTTCATATGGAGCAGTTGTCTCTTCATTAAAGAATGAAGTATAAGTCCATAAAGCAAGGCCACCCAATACAGCTAAAGCAATAAACGTCATAAAAGCCGTATGCATCTTACGAGATTTTCCATTCCTCTTTGGCTGCTCCTTTTGTTTTGGAGTGTCAATTCGGGGCTTAACCTCCTCCTTGACTGGCTTGGCAACAACATCAACCTCCACTGGTGTCTCGACAATGGTGGACTCGTCTACCGTAACATCTTCGGGTTGGTTGTTGAGTATAGCCATGCAGTCCACGACATGGGTAAGGCGCTGGGTATTATCCACAACCAAGCACTCGCGTATAAGCGTCTGCCATGGCTCGGGGATGTTGTTCAAAGCCTCAGGGAGTACACCCGAAGTCATCTGGCGGAACTGCTCCAGGCGACCCTCCTGGCTCGTGGGGGAGAATGTGCCACAATTGAACGGAAGCACCCCTGCGAACATCTGATAGGCGATAACGCCAAAGCTCCAAAGGTCGGTATTCTTGCGTATTGTCGTCTCCTTAAGCTGCTCTGGTGAGGCGTATGAGTAGGTGCCACCGAGTATCGAGTTATGCACAGCAGAGCTCTCACCATCGGCGAGTTGCTTCGAGATACCAAAGTCGGTAATCTTAGGCACATAGCGGCCACCATGGTGCAGAACGAGGATATTCTGCGGCTTAAGGTCGCGGTGGATGATGCCCTGCGAGTGGAGGTAGTCTACACCAGCAAGTATCTGTTTAAGGATATCTTCGCGCTCAGCATCGGTTAGGCGCTGCGAGCAGAGTAGCTTATCGAGGCTACCATGTTCGTAGTAGCTCATAACAGCGATATCCTTATTACCATCGAATGTGCTAAAGGTGTAGCATGCCTTATAGCGGGCAACATTGGGGTGACGAAGGCTTGCTGCCCTATCCACCTCGTTCTTAAGTCTAAGGTCGGGATATCTACTATCCACAGGCTGAATCTTCAGCGCCACGAAGCACTCCTCTTCGTTATCCCACGCCTTATATACATGAGCAAAGCCACCGCCACCAAGCTCATCGGTGGAGGCATCATAGACATAGCGTTTAGAGAACTCTTGTTGGGTCATAGTTGTTATTTTGTAGATTATTCATTCGTAATATCCGCTACCGTGGCGCCTACGTAGGCGATAAGGTCGTTGGGGTTGATGGCAATCTGTAGACCACGCACTCCCGCACTTATGTATATACGCGCGTGGTCGAGGCACGACGAGTGTATAAAGGTGGGTAGTGGCTTCTTCATGCCTATGGGCGAGCAGCCGCCACGTATATAGCCCGTGGTGGGCAGCAGCTCCTTCATGGCGATAAGGTCGGCCTTCTTATCGCCCGCAACACGCGCAGCAGCCTTCAAGTCCACCTCCTTATCACCAGGGATGACGCAGACGAAGAGCCCCGTGCGCTCACCCCTAAGGACAAGCGTCTTAAAAACCGTAGCTATATCCTCGCCAAGCTCCTCGGCGACATGCGTGGCGGCGAGGTTGTCCTCATCCACCGTATAGGGTACAAGTTCGTAGGCTATCTTAGCACGGTCCAAGAGGCGTGCAGCATTTGTCTTATCTATCTTTTTTGCATTCATATCACATTTTTTTCGTACCTTTGCGCCTATGAAGTACGCATTAATAACAGGAGCATCGTCGGGCATAGGTCGCTGCTACGCCCATGAGATGGCCAAGCGCGGCTATGGCATTATTGCCGTAAGCAACCAGCAGCAGGAGCTATCGACACTCGCCGAGGAGCTTGGCGCCAAATACAGCGTCGAGGTGCAGACCATCTACGCCAACCTCGCTGAGCGCAATGCCGCAAAGAGCATCTACGACCGCTGTGTAACCGAGGCGTGGGAGGTGGAGGTGCTTATCTGCAATGCAGGCATGCTGCTATTCTCAACGCTCACACGCACCGAGCCCGAGCGCTTAGCCACCATCGTAGACCTGCACTGCACCACAACAACACTCCTTTGTCGATACTTCGGTGAGGCGATGAAGGAGCGAGGCCGTGGCCGTATACTGCTAATGTCCTCATCCACAGCGTGGCTACCCTACCCCACCATATCGCACTACAGCGCAACAAAGTCGTACATAAAGAGCCTCGCCTTTGCGCTATGGTATGAGCTACACCGCCATGGTGTAAGCGTAACAGCCGTATTCCCAGGCGCCGTAGACACACCATTCTACAACCTCAGCGACAAGCGTCGCAAGCAGTTCGTAACGTTCGGCATCATGCACCGCCCCGAGACCATAGCACGCCGTGGCGTAAAGGCCATGTTCCGCGGTCGCAGGCGCCTGACGCCAGGCCTCTTCACTAAGTTCGTGGTGGGCATATGCGCCATACTACCGGCACGTGTGCTCGACCTATTCCTACGCATAGGCCCCATAAAGAGGCTATTAGAGCGAGTCTAACCCTCCACCAAGCGGCGGAGCATCGCCACATTCACATTGCGGAAGTCGTCGACAATAACATCGGCATCGGTACCCTCAAGAAACGCCCTATCGAAGGTTGTGGCCAGCGCTACCACCTTGATACCCGCACGCTTTGCCGACTCGATACCCGCCTCGGCATCCTCAAACACCACACACTCGTGAGGCTCAAGGCCGAGCTTCGCAGCAGCCGTGAGGTATATCTCGGGGTCGGGCTTACAGCGCGTAACCTCATCACCCGCAACAGCAGCCGAGAAGTAGCGGCCGATATTACACCTCTCCAACACAAAGTCCACATTCGCCCTATAGCCCGAAGAGCCTACAGCCGAACGCAAGCCCTCGCGCTCACTCTCAGCAAGGAACTCCAAGAGACCCGGCTGTGGCACAATGCGCGGAGCGTATATCTCGCGGTAGATAGCCTCCTTCTCGTAGCCAAGCTCGCGGATGCCGACACGCTCAACAATATCGCGGGGCATAAGCTCGCCCATAATGTCGTCGTTACCCATGCCAAACACCCTACTTAGCTCCTCGAACGAGCGCTCTACGCCATAGCGGCGAAAGAACTCAGCAAAGGCCTCGCGGTGAACCTCCAAGTTGTTCACCAAGACGCCATCCATATCAAATAGTAAACCCTTAAGCATAAACCTTTCTATATCTTTCGAGCAGCCACCACATTGTAGCGACTGCTCGAATCGAAACCTAAATATTAATTGTCCATTCCGCTCGTAAGCGTTTTTAGGGGGACAGCCATAGGCTCCACAACAGCCTTGGGACCATCTAAGAGATTGGTATCGGCGGGGTCACGCTCATCTATGTTTTCGATGGGAGGATTAGCAACTGCGGGCTGTGATTCTCGATACTGCTTACCATCATCATTGACATCAACATTTCCCACAACGAACCATATAACCAAGCATACAGCGATCAAAACCACCACAGCAAGACCTAGGTTCATAGGCGTAAAACGAGTACGTCGATTACCCTCTTTATTCTGGTCATTGGCATAGATGGGAGGCATAGTCTTATCCTCATCGCTCGCCTCCTCCACAATCTGTGTGTTCACATCCTCGACAAGCTCTGCGCTCACAACATCGTGGACGACAGGGGGTAAGCCCTCAGCAATAGGCACCAGATAGGCTGAGAAGTTATCGCGGCTCGACTCGGCACACAACGCTCGAATAGCCTCAATCTTCTCGGCATCAGAGACATCGCGACGAAGAATATCGACAAGAATATCGTTGGTAATGGTCTCGGTGATACCATCCGAGCAGAGGAAGAAGTAGTCGCCAGCCATAACATCGTTGAACGTGCGTACATCGGCACTGTGGCGCGTCTCCAGACGAGGCTGCATAGCACGTGTAATAACATTGCGACGAGGGTGCGTGAGAGCCTCCTCGGGGGTGATTATCTCGGCACGTACGAGCTCGTTGACCAACGAGTGGTCCGACGACTGGTATAGGATAGGATTGCGCTCCGAGGGACGAACATGGTAGACACGGCTATCGCCCATGTGTGCAACAACAACCTCGTGGTCGTTCAGGTGCAGGAAAGTAAGCGTCGTGCCCATCTTACGCATGCTCTCAGGATTGGGGTCCTCCCTATCCAAAGCATCATACGCAGCATTGAGTGCATAGTTGAACATATCTACCGTGAACTCCTCATGGTCGATATTTGCGAGATTGGCAGCAAACGTAGAACATACCAAGCCACTGGCAACCTCTCCATTCTCATGGCCGCCCATACCATCGCACACCAAGAAGAGTCGTGCAGACTCGTTAGCCTCACCCTTAGCGGGATAGATAGAGTCTTCCTGATTGCTGCGCCCTCCAATTTCGTTGAGAGCATAGGGCATTCCAAGTTTCATAATATAAATGTTTTATATTCATTAAAACACCAAAAAGGCTATACCAACGGTAGCCTTTTTAGGTATTATCTAATAATCTATTTGTGAGCTACTTCGTAGTATACCTCAAGCTCGGTGTGACCCACACGAATAAGGTCTCCAGCGTTGATTATAGGCATGTCGTTAGCCCTCACCTCAATCCAAGCACCACCCTGCTGCTTAAGCTGTATGGCATTGTCGTGGCCATTGTGGCAGAGATAGTGACGGAAGCTGCCAATGCGAGAGTTATACTCAACCTCGATGGCAAAATGTGTGCGGCTGAAGTAGAGGTCGCGCGTGGGGCACTCAATGTCGGCACTCTTACCTATGCGGCCAATAACCTGACGGCCCTGGCGTAGGCGAGGCAACTCCTTCTCGCCATACCACATGGCACCATCACGCTCCGAGTAGAGACGCAACGACAGAGGGCGGGCATAGATAGGGATGCGACGAACAGAACCACCAGAACGGATAACGGTCTGCGTGGCATCAGCGCGAACACCTGGCGACTGAATAATGCGATGAGGCTGAGGCGTGGGTGTATTAATCTGGGTGTGACCATCACGAGAGCTACGAACAGGCTGCTCGCCAACGAGCGACTGAGCATTATAGCGGCCATAGGTGCTAATCAAGCCCTGGTAGCCACACTTGCGGCAACAGATGGGAGTCCTATTATCAGAGACATAGCTCTTGAGGCTTGTTTTACACTCAGGACAGACGAGCATTACGCTGGGCACATCCTTCAACTCGCGGGTGTGACACTTATTTTTACACTTTGGGCACATGAGTGCTCCATTGGCGGCGCTATCAATCTTAAGGACAGCGCCACAACTGGGACAACTTTTATATACATTCATAGCAAAATGAAGCTATTATAAGTTAGCAAATGAAATCGTCATTGTCAATCATGACATCGTCCAACAGGTCGTTTTCGAGCAAATTGTCATCTACATCCATAGCAACAAAGTCCGACTCGATAGGCGCCTCGTAGATAGGCTCCATGCCTACAACCTCAACCTCAACGTTGAAGTCGCCAGCAAGAATCTCACCAGGCAAATACTCGTTAACCTCATCCATAATCTCGGTCATAGACACATCGCCATCGGCAATAAACGACATGCTAAAGTCCTGAGTATTATCGGCAATAAGCTCCACGTCGACATCATTAATGAGGCCATCCTCGTTAAAGTCGAACACACCGTCGTTAGCCATGATAATATCCTGGTCGCCAAGTGCAACCTCCATATTACCATCCTGGTACTCCGCAGCCCAGTTGTGGTTGCTAAACTCGCTCTTGAACTCGTCGCTCATCTCAGCCCACTCGTTCTCATAGAATGTACCATAAACGCCACCATTCCACTGGAATACGCCATTAGCACCTACCTCAGCACGCGCCGCAGCAAAGGCCTCATTGAAAGACATGCCGTCGGTGTTGACCGAAGCCAACGACACCAAGCTATCGCTATTATTGGTGGGAGTGACCACAACATTAACGTCAACAGCCTGTCCAACCACACTTGGCTCTGGCTCCTCAACAGGCTCAACAATTGGTTCCTCGATTAACTCCTCAACAGGCTCAGCATTTGACTCCTCGATTGACTCATCAACGGGCTCCACGACTGGTTCCTCAACAATATTATCCTCTCTGTTATTGAAGATTTTGTTAAAAAAGTCACCCACCTTAGACTCATCAAGCAGGACGCCATCATCCATATTAACAAGGTTGTCGTCGACAGGCTCAGTGTAGTTGCCCTCAACAAGTTCCACTTTTACCTCATCCGTAGGGTCGATAATATCTTCAAGCTTAGGTTCACCATTCGAGTCAACATCAATCTCCTCAGCCTGATTGCGGTCACCAAAGAGGAACTCCTGGAGATCGATTCTATCATCGTTGTTGTGGGCGGCATCTGAAGAAACATTATCGTCATCCGCGGCATTAATGTTGAGGCCATCGTTTGCAACGGCATAGGCACCCACACCTGCGGCAGCAGCACCTACAACGCCAATGCCAGCAGCTGCAGCGAGCTTCTTACCAACACTGGAGCTCTTCTCGGGCTTACCAACGATAGGCTCGTCAGCCAATAGGTCATCGATGTTATCCCCCTCGTTCTCGCCATGATTATCCGACACGAGTGTATCCTCCTCATGAGCACCCATCGAAATAAGATCGTCATCAAGAACCTTAGTCTCTACATTCTGTGTATTATTCTCTTTCATAGTGGTAGTTTTTTATTGTTTGTCGTTTTTGTTACTGCAAATGTAATATACATTTTTATAACAAGCTATCACTTTTTGCTCAGCTATCACTAACACCCATGGTTTGTATGACGAACCATGGGGTTTTCGGTGACTTTTCAAAAACGACATTCTACACTTTTTGCATCTTTACACTACTGGAAGTTGGAGTTGCAGAACATACACTTCGCCTCATTCTGGAGCACCTGCCATGACTTATCGCCATAGAAACGACGAGTGCGTGGGCATACATAGGTGAGCTGGAACTTGGTGATGCGCTCCTTCATCTTCTCCTCGTTCTTGCGCATGAGGATGGTACTAAGTAGCAGGCATGCGATAACCGCCACAAACGACAAAACTGCAATGATAAGATTATCGTTCACAGCGAACATCACGGCAACTATAGAGATTAGAGCCGAGGGTATAATACGAATGGATGAATATACCTGAGCCTTGGTCTTGAAGCTCGTCATATCGCGATGATAATCCTCGTAAATCTTTCGTAGATGCTCGATGCTATGCTCCATCTGGCGAGGTGTCGAGGTAGAGAGTAGCTCCTCAAGAGTGGTTGCATAGCCACCTTCGCCACCCAATAAAATCTTGTCATCACCCTTAATGGCCATCTGGCGAACAAGTACACCATTTACGTATGTACCATTCGTAGAGCCCATATCCTCTATATAATATATGTTGCTCTTGTCATCACACCATACACGGCAGTGTGTCGCACTAACATAGGGATTGTCAATTTTACGGGCATTCTCGCCACTGACTGCACGACCTAATAAAAATTCCATAGTTTACAACGATTTATTATTTTTTTTCATTTGTTATTTCAAGCTTGGTAGCAGGCCTCTCCAATAGCGCACGCAACGTTCGTAGTGCATCCTTCGAGACTGGCACGATATACTCCAGCGCCTCATGCTCGGCATAGAGCACCAAGCGCTGCTTTATCATGTCGATGTGGTAGACAAACGACAGGTTGATGATGTGTGAGCGACCAACGCGGGAGAATACGCGCGATGCAAGCTCCTCGCCCATGGTCGAGATAATATAGTCGTGCATCTTCTGCAACGAGAAGGTAAAGAGCAAGGTCTTGCCGTTCGATAGCTGCAAGACCGTATAGTTCTTGTCGGCAACAAAGAATACTATACGACTTATCGGTATGCGATAAAACTCGTCGCGCGTGCTAAACTGTAGAGAAGCTTTCATTGTTGGGGCCAGTTGGTTTATCACTATCTTTTGTGGGAACAGTACCACAAAACCATACAAAGTTAGAAACTTTTATTTAATATTTCAAGCATTTAGTTTATTTCTACGCCCCAATATTTTGATTATTTTTACGAATTAACTATTTTTGCACAAGTATGAGGATATTTAAGAATCTAAGACTGGGAGAGAATATGTTATACACCCTCGTGTGGATAGCCATATTCCTTATCCCATTTATGAACGCGCAACTGATGTCGGAGAACCTTGTTGACTTCAACAAGGTAATCATATCGTGGGGTAAGATTGCGCCCTACTTCCTTATATTCATGATTAACACCGCGGTGTTAGCTCCTCGCCTACTGCTTCGCCACCGCTACTGGATGTATAGCATCCTGCTATTGGTGATGCTCTTCGCCATATTTGGCACCATCGAGATACTCGACTTCCGCTATTGGCAGTCGGATATACACCTGCGCGACAAGGCTTCGTTCACCGATTTGGAGTGGTACTGGAACGTACTGCTTGGCGTATTCATGGCGGGAGCAAACTCAATGATTAAGCTCTACTATCGTGCGCTCGAGATAGACCAGCGCATGGATAAGCTCGAGAAACAGAACATCGAGAATGAGATGCAGTACCTGAAGTATCAGATCAACCCCCACTTTCTGATGAATACGCTCAACAACATCCACGCGATGATTGACATAGACACCGAGCTTGCAAAGCAGAGCATCATAGACCTCTCGCGAATGATGCGCCACGTGCTCTACGACTCGAGTGGCAGTAGCACCACACTGGACAAGGAGGTGGAGTTTCTACACAACTACATCGAGCTAATGCGCATACGCTACATAGACGATGTGGAGATTACCATAAACACACCCAACATAAACACCTGTCGCAAGGTGACCATGCCTCCATTGCTACTAATCGTATTGGTGGAGAACGCCTTCAAGCATGGTATAAGCTACCGCAAACGCTCCTATATTAGCATCAATATTGCGGTGGATAACGGTTCGCTCACATGCGTTGTGGCAAACAGCCGCCACGCCTCACAGACAACCGAGCATAGCGGCATAGGATTGAACAACATAACCAAACGCCTCGACCTTATCTTCGGCAATAAGTACTCGCTTACGACCGATGCTTCGAGCGACGATAAGTATATCGTGGAGCTGGTAATTCCTTTAAGTAAACAACTATAACAGACTGATTATATGGTACGTTGCATTGCAATTGACGACGAGCCTATGGCTCTCCGACAGATTAAAAGCTACATCGAGCGCACCGAGCAATTGGAGCTTGTTGCCGCCTGCCGAAGCGCTGCCGAGGCACAGGAGATAATGAGCACAACCAATGTAGATATGCTCTTTGTCGATATAAACATGCCCGACATGAATGGCGTAGACTTCGTGCGTAGCCTCGAAACCACACACTACATCGTCTTCACCACGGCACACCCCGAATTTGCCATCGAGGGATTCAAATTAAACGCCATAGACTATCTCCTAAAGCCATTCTCGTATGAGGAGTTTATGAAGGCATCGCAGAAGGTTATCTCGTTGGTAGACCTTGTTGAGCGCTGCCATACGGCAGAGAGCGTCATAGCCCAGAACGAGGCAGAAGCGGCAGACAAGGAGTTTATCTCGGTAAAGGCCGACTACAAGACACAGCTTGTGAAGGTTGCCGACATTGTATATTTGGAGAGCGCTGGTGAGTATGTACGTCTACACATCGAGGGCAGCTCAACCATCACCACACTCTTCCGTCTGAAGAATATGGAGACCACCCTACCATCGGACAACTTCCTGCGCGTACACCGCTCCTACATTGTTAATCTCAAGCGTATTGCAAGCTACACCAAGGGTCGCATCTTCCTCGATAACGGCGAGTACATCCCCCTTGGCGAGAACTACAAGGAGCGATTCCTGGAGCACTTCAACAAGCTAAACGCATAGCCTATATAATAGATAGGTAGCAGCAAATTTTGGGGTTGACTAATGCATTTTAGTCAACCTCATTCATTATGTCATATTGCAAATATCTATTTTTCTACTAACTTTGTAGTTGGGTAATATGCTATGTCCTATGAAAAGATTCGCAATATTCATTCTCGCCATATTAGGATTGGTCTCTTGCAACCAACATTCGGAGCATTGGAAGACGCTGAACGAAATGGAGACTATCATTTCGGAACGCCCCGACAGTGCATTAACTGTTTTGAGGAGTATCGACCGTGATGAGCTATCGGGAGATGAGGAGCGGGCAAGGTATGCGCTGCTTCTATCTATGGCATTGGATAAGAATTATATCGACGTGACCAATATATCACTTGTGAGTGAGGCTAAGGAGTATTATGCCGACTCCGACAATGCACGATACAAGTTTCTATCGCTATACTACTATGGTCGTGTATTGTTTAATAGAGGCGAGTATACCGATGCAATAGTCACTTATACTCAAGCCGAGAGTCTGCTTGAAGAGGTTGATGATGACTACTTGGCAGGCTTGCTATATACGCAGTTTGGCGAGTTATATCGCATCTTCTACGACTACAATAGATGTCTTGCTTCATTCGAAGCGGCGTGTGACCACTACTCTTTAGCGGGCTTGGAGTATCATAGGGCGCACGCACTCCACGATATTGGTATGGCTTATGGCAACCTCGATGAGTTTGAAAAGGCGATTAGCTATTTTAACATAGCACTTGAGCAGGCTGTAGAATTAGAGGATGTGGACCTGGAGATGATATGCTATCAGAATCTCGTAATGCTATACGACATCATCTACGAGTATGAGAAGTGTGGCGAGGTGGTCGATGTGCTAACGCATAAGTTTGACGAGGAGTTATACTCGCCAAAATGCCTCGGGTCTCTTGCAAGCTATTATGCTCAGTCGAACGACGATAGACGAGCCGAGGAGTATTTGCAACGTGCTTGGGAGAGAACTGCCAATGTGGGAGACTCCATTGATATGTCGTTTAAGACGGCAAATACGATGAAGTTGATGGGGCGCAACGATGAGTCGATGCACTACTTTGAGCGAGGCATACAGCTACAAAACAGGGAGCTACACCGCGCCTTACAACAACCTGTCGTATCGGCACAGAAGGACTATTTCCAGGACCAAGCCGAGTTTAATGCGTATCGCTTGGAGAAGAATCGCCAGATATACATCACCATATCTATTATTATAGTGTTGATAATGGTGGTGGTTGCTATGTATATCCGATACAAAATTGCAGCCAAGAATAGCGAGATTAACCGCTATATGGAGGCTATGCAGGATTTGGAGCAGTCGCTATTTACAAAGGATATGGCCGCCGATAATATGACCGAGCAAATCAACCACCTCTTTGAGTCGCAATTCTCGCTAATTGATAAGTTGAGTAATACCTACTACGAAACGCACGGCACGAAACGCGATAAAGAGGCTATATATACACAGGTACGTAGCGAGATCGAGAAACTACAGACCAACAAGCGATATATCCAGCAGTTGGAGGATATTGTGAATAAGCATAAGGGGGATGTGATGCGTGTGCTGCGCGAGTCGATGCCTGAGTTTAGTGAGATGGATTACAGATTGCTATGCTTCCTTTACGCAGGTTTTTCAGCAAAAGCAATTAGTGTGTTTACGGGTGACAGCATAGGTAATATCTATATGCGCAAATCGAGACTAAAGGCAAAGATATCCCAGTCGAATACCGAAAATAGAGATGTTATTTTACACCATCTACAGTAACATGTTGATTATCAGCAGGTAAAACACGTAACGATATTAACACATTCCGCATATTACTGAAAATCAAGCAATTACACGGAGAGGATATAGGCTGTTAGAAAACCAGAATCTAACAGCCTATTTATTTCGTTGACTTTCAAATATTTAGGCAGTTAATTTGTTAGGCGGTTTGTCACTGAATTTCTCTTATATTTGGAGCGTTACGAGTAACTTTGCAGTAGCAAATAAGCCTAAAATTTTGGAGTTATGAGAAGATTATTTTTTTCACTCGTCGCTATCTTTATAGGTGTGTCGAGTATCTATGCGCAGAGTGCTGTAGACCAATTGCCTATCGACCCAGAGGTTCGTTTTGGAGAGTTGGATAATGGTATGACCTACTACATCCGTCACAACGACAAGCCAAAGGGGCAGGCAAGTTTCTACATTCTCCACGATGTGGGTGCCATTCAGGAGGATGATGACCAGCAGGGACTCGCCCACTTTCTCGAGCATATGGCGTTCAACGGAACTAAGAATCTGCCTGGCAAGCAGATGATTGAGCGTCTGGAGAGTGCTGGTGTGCAATTTGGTCTCAACCTCAACGCCTCTACATCGTGGGACTATACCGAGTATATGATTAAGGATTGTCCCGTGACGGAAGAGAATGTTGACCTTGCGCTGCTTATTCTTCACGATTGGTCGCAGTTTATCGCCCTGCAGCCCGAGGAGATTGATTCGGAGCGCGGCGTAATTATGGAGGAGCTACGCACACGCGACGGAGCACAGCTCCGTGCCCAGAACGATATGTTCCAGCACCTATTTAAGGGTTCGCTTTATGAGCATCGTAACCTTATCGGCTACCTCGAGGGACTTAAGTCGTTTGACCACGCGGCATTGGAGGCGTTTTACAAGAAATGGTATCGCCCCGAATATCAATATTTGGTAATAGTTGGCGACGTTGATGTAGACCAGATTGAGGCAAAGATTAAGAGATTGATGAGCGATATTCCGGCATCACCCACCAATGCAGCACAGAAAGAGATAGTTACTATACCCGCAACCGAAGAGCCTATTATCTCTATCTTTACTGATGCGGAGTTGACGCAGTCGAGCGTGATGATGTTTGCCCGACGCGAAGCGATGCCTAAAGAGTATAAAAATACAGCCATAGGTGTCTCTGCCGACTATATCAACACATTCGTAACGGTGATGATGAACAATCGCTTCGAGGAGATAGCCAAGCAGGCAAATGCCCCTTTCCTGGGTGGCGGCATGTCTGAAGGTGGCATTGGCGTGTGTCCCACATTAGAGGCCACACACTTCTATGCAACAGCTCACGAAGGTCGCACCGACGAGGCATTTAGGGCTATGTATACCGAAATGGAACGTATGCGTCGCCACGGCTTCACCGTTGGGGAGTTCGAGCGTGCCCGAATGGAGATTCTAAGGTGGGCAGAGCGTCACTATACCAATCGCAACGATGTTAGCAACAACGAGTATGCAGAACGTTATTTGGATCATATTAAGTATGGTAATACAATAATGGATGCTGAGACCGAGTGGCAGCTCGATCAGGCACTAATAAATAGCCTTACGGTGGAACAGATAAATGAGGCGTACGCCCAGATGGTTCGCCCCAACGAGAATCTTGTAATCCTTGTACGTTCTCCCAAGAAAGAGGGCGTTGAAGTGGCGTCAGAGAGTGATATAATGGACATTATCGCAGAGGTAGAGGCTTCAGTGATAGAGCCTTATTCGGATAATACTATTATCGAGCCTCTTATCGACCCTGCGATGAAGTTGAAGGGGGCAAAGGTTAAGAGTACTGCTCAGAATGAGTCTCTTGGATATACCGAGTGGACCTTGAAGAACGGCATCAAGGTTGTTGTTCGTCCGTCGACATTGCGTGCCGATGAGGTTATGATCTCGGCCATATCGAAGGGCGGTAAGTCTATGCTCTCGGCTGAAGATGCCGAGCAGGCGGATTATCTCGCTATGGTAATGCAAGAGTCGGGCATCGGTAATTTCCCGGCCACGGAACTCAATAAAGTGCTTTCAGGAAAGAGTGCCTATGCAACGGTGGGTGTTGGCGATTATGAGCATTCGGTAAGTGGTGGAGGCTCACCCAAGGATATCGAGACCATACTCCAACTCGTATACCTCAACTTCACAGCACCACGCTTCGACCAGACCGACTTGGATAACCTTAAGCAGATGTATGTCCCCTACTTCTGTAATATGGAGAATGACCCCAACTACATTATGGCCAAGGAGTTCAATAGCACCCTCTATCAGAACAACCCTCGCCGTCAGGTGGCTTCTGCACAGCAGATCGAACAGCTCTCCATTGAGGCATTGGCTCGCATCCATTCGTCGCTATATGCCTATGCAGATGACTTCCGTTTCTGCATTGTTGGAAACGTTGATATTGAAAAGTTAAGACCATTGGTTGAGAAGTATTTAGGCTCATTGCCCACATCTAATAAGGTTGATTACGCCGTGGTTGACGACGGCGTTCGCACCGCTACTGGCGAGGTCACCAACGACTTCCGCGCAACGATGCAGCAACCTAAAGTGTCGGTTAATCTCACATACTCGGGCAACATTGAAAACAGTGCTAAAAATCGCGTCGCGATAGACTTGCTCAACCGAGCACTTGATTCACGCTATATGGTATCTATTCGCGAGGAGAAGGGCGGCACTTATGGTGTTCGCGTGAATGGTGGCATAGCGAAGTACCCCGAGGAGCAGTATATGGTGACCATTAGCTTTGATACCAATGAGCAGATGGCAGACGAACTTATAGCAATATGTGATGCTGAGCTACGTAAGATTGCCATGGAGGGGCCATTGGCAGAGGACATAGCCAAGTCGAAAGAGTTCCTACAGAAGAACTACGCTAACGTATTGGAGAATAACAGCGGTTGGATGTCGGCCATATATAACTGGTACGAGGAGGGATATAACTACAAGGATGAGTACCTCGGCATCTTGGATAGCGTAACGGTGGATGATGTTAAGGCACTTGCCAGAAAGATTCTTGCTGATGGCAACCGTACGCTGGTAGTAATGCGCCCGGAGGTAGACTAACTACAATAGAGGGTGCCCGTATCAGTTGTAAGCATCGGCTGATGCGGGCAATGCCCAATAAAACAGAGTGCGAATAGGCTATTAGTAAGCTCTATTCGCACTCTATCTTGTTAGTAGCAAATGCCACCCTTTAATATGAGGTTACTTCGTGTCGACGAAGTGCTCCAGCGACTTAACAATGTTACGCGAGTGAAGAACCATGGTCTTAGTCTCGGTAAGGATGTTGAAGAAGAGCATATTGGCCGATGACGAGCCACCCGTGTCGCGCAGACGACGCAACTGGTTCTGCATAACCTCGTCGATTAGATTAAATAGGTCGTCACGCTTGGTGAGTACCGACTCCATATTCTCGAACGAGCGGGTGCGAAGCATGTGGTTGATATCGCCAAATATCTCCTCCACGCGGTCGTTGATGCACTTAAGGTCATAGACCTGCTCCTTGGTTAGACCGCTGTGGTTGTTGTCGACATGCTTATAGCAGGGTCGTGTGATATGAAGCAGCGCCTTGCTGGTCTCCGAGATGTAGTCGACAACCTGCACGTAGAAGTGGCCTGTGTTGACATCGCTCTCCTCGAGGTTACGCAACAATGGGATAATCTCGTACTTCTGCTGACGTGTAGAGTGGTAGAACTCCTCAGCCTCGCGCACCATGTCGCGGAGCACCTTGCGGTTCTCCTTAAATACGGCGACAATCGTGCGGTCGTAGATGAGAGTAACCTTCTCCATCGATGTACATACCTGCTCGGTGTAGGTGATAAGCGCCTCCTCGGGGCTCTGTTTAAGTGTATCGCCTATCTTCGACACGGCAGACTCCTCTGTCTTTTTATCTTCTCCCTTCTTGCCGATGTTACTCTCGATGAGTCGGGCAAGGCATATCACCGTAACGGCGATGGCTACGATGTTCCAGCCGCTAACCGAGATAAACTCACCGTAGGCAAGTACCAGTGTGACGACAAGGGCAATGAGGAATCCTCCTAATGCGGTGATAAACCAACCCATGATAACGGTGGTTACGCCTGTGATACGGTATACGGCACTCTCTCGTCCCCATGCTCTATCGGCGAGCGACGAACCCATCGACACCATGAACACAACATACGTAGTCGACAATGGCAACTTTAGCTGCGTACCTATGGAGATAAGGATTGCCGCAGCCGTAAGGTTTACCGTAGCGCGAATAAGGTCGTAGTTGGCATCGCCACGCTCCTCCTCGGTAAGGGGAGTGAAGCGGTTGTTAATGAACTCCTTAACTGAGTTAGGTGTGATGGCTGCAAGGGCGTTGTTTACGGCACGAGCACCACGCACAATACCACGTGATGCGGCTGTTGCCTCGCTATCTGTGGGTGCCTCCTCGCTCTGCGACGAGAGCTTGCGCTCGGTCTCGATTACTCGCATAGCCTTCTTCGACGTAAAGAGCGTGACAACCATCACCAGACCCGCAGCACACATAATCCAGAAGTTGGCCGAGGTGGGATTCATGAGAGCCTCCATAGATTGTGGTGCCTCACCTGCCGCTCTGGCAATCATATATGAGTCGTAGCCAGCATAGGGCACGCCGATAAAGTTCACAAGGTCGTTACCCGCAAATGCCAAGGCCAACGAGAAGGTGCCCGCAAGAATCGAAACGCGTAGAATGTTTACCTTGCAGCGCTGTAATATCCACAACAACAGTGAGCTACCAAGCCATAGGATAAGTAGCGCCATGGCTGTATTCTCGTTTACGTAGTCCTTAACGACATCTGGGATAAGCGTCGTACTCTTAAGACCCTTAAATACAGTAAAATATATAATACCAGCCAAAGTGACACCGCACCAAAGCGCACCAAAGCGGTTGAAGAGCTTATGGTAGCGGAAAGAGAATATCACGCGCGAGATATACATCAGCAGATGACCGGTGAAGAATGCCAAGACCACCGACAGCAGGATACCCGACACTATACCGAGGGTGTTGCTCGCGTTGATATATTGGCTGAGCTCCGCCATAGAGGCATCACCACTCCAGATATTAAACAGCGCCAGTGCCAATGCCGAGCCGAGCAAGCCAAAGACGAGCGATACGGTGGTAGAGGTGGGCAGACCCAACGAGTTGTATATATCCAATAGGATGATATTCGAGAGCATCATACCCAGGAAGAGTATCATAATCTCTTGGTAGCTAAACATGTTAGGATGGAATACGCCACTACGTGCCACATCCATCATACCACTCGAGGTCATGACACCGACCATAACGCCAATCGCTGCGATGGTGAGGATGACATTTTTCGTAGCAGCCTTAGAGCCAAATGCTGAATTAAGGAAATTTACGGCATCGTTCGAGACTCCGACAACAATACCCATTACGGCCAATAGGGCCAAGATAATTACTATAAATAGATCCATAACAAAAATAGTTATCGGCACAAAGATATGAAATAATTGTTACAATAGTGTTACAAAAATATTTCAATGTTATTACTATGTCTGGCAAAAAACGCCACTAAAGTTTTGTGGATTGTGAAATTTTAGTTACATTTGTATGGCTTAAAGTAGACTTTACGATATATCATCGTATATTTGTCGAAAGATTTTGAAGTATGGATAAATACAGAATACTTGTAGTCGACGACGAGGAGTCGCTATGCGAGATATTGAAGTTTAACCTTGAACGAGAGGGCTATGCTGTGACCACAGCACTGAGTGCCGAGGAGGCATTGGCTCTGGAGTTGGGCAGTTTCGACCTAATGATTCTCGACATCATGATGGGCGAGCTTAGCGGCTTCGGCCTGGCACGCATCCTGCGCAAACGCTCGGAGACGGCCGAGACTCCCATAATCTTCTGCACGGCACTCGACTCCGAGGCAGACAAGATTAAGGGCTTAGATATTGGTGCTGACGACTACATATCGAAGCCGTTCTCCGTGGCGGAAGTGTTAGCGCGTGTGCGTAGCGTGTTGCGCCGCTCACGACGTGTGACACCCACAGCAACGGTAAGCGCCCCAGTGGCAGAGAACGAGCATAGTGAGGATGACACACTGCAATTTGAGGGCTTGGTAGTGAATAACCGCACGAAGAGCTGCACTATAGATGGCCAGGAGATACAGCTCACACGCAAGGAGTTTGATATTCTTGGACTGCTGCTCTCGAATCGCGACACCATACTCTCGCGCGAACAGATAATGAAACGCGTATGGAGCGAGGAGGTGGTGGTACTCGACCGCACCATCGATGTTAACATCACCCGCCTACGTAAAAAGTTAGCGAAATACGGGAACCATATAATAACACGAACAGGCTATGGCTATGGATTCAAGATCTAAGATTTTCAGCTATCGCGGTGGCATGTATCTGCTGCTTACGATTCTTATCTTTACACTCATCAGCGGATTTATTACCTATCACTTCTCGCTCTTGAGCCACACGAGCATCAATAGTAGCGACGAGGGCATCTTCTTCGCTATCATTGGCGTGGCTGCTGTATCGATAGTCATCGCACTGGTGTTGGCCATGCGTATGAGCCGCAATCTACGTAGCCTCGACCGTGCCGTGGCAGCCATGGAGAGTGGCGCCGACATTAGCTCCATGCCTCAGTTTGCCAACGACGAGCTGGGCGACCTTGCACGCCACATTATCGACCTCTATGGTCGTTTGCAGGAGGCTACAAACGAGGTGAAGCGCGAGCACGACAACGCTCTGCATGAGCATCAGGAGAAGCTACGCATCAAGCGCCAACTGACAAACAACATCAACCACGAACTTAAGACCCCCGTGGCAGCAATCCAGGGCTACCTCGAGACCATGATCTCGTCGAAGGAGATGAGTGCCGAGGAGCGCGACGCCTTTATCGCCAAGAGCTACGCACACTGTCAGCGTCTTACGCAGCTGCTCAACGACGTATCTACAATCACCCGCCTGGAGGATGGTAGCAGCCGTATCGAGCGCGAGAGTGTTGATTTGCGCGCTATTGTCGACGAGATTGCTTCAGAGGTGGCGCTGTTGCCCGACGACAAGCGCATGCGTATGAACATAAGCCTGCCATCGCCCATGCCTGTATTGGGCAACTCGACACTGCTAATGTCGATATTTAAGAACCTCACAGACAACGCCATAGCATACTCTGGCGGCCGTGACATCTACATCCGTTGCGAGGCTGAGGACGACGCCAACTACACCATAACGTTTGCCGACAATGGCATTGGCGTGGATGAGGACCACATCGGTCACATCTTCGAGCGCTTCTACCGCATCGACAAGGGTCGCTCGCGTAAGCTCGGAGGCACAGGCCTCGGACTATCTATCGTGAAGAATGCGGTGCTCTTCCATGGTGGCGACATCACCGTAGCCAACCGTAAGGTGGGAGGTTTGGAGTTCACCTTTACCCTACCCAAGGCCAAATAACGCTTCCCGCGAGCTACCGCGGGCGAACAGAGAGAGGGGGCCGTGTGCGTTTGGCGCGTTGTCGCTACACGCAGCGGCTCTTCTTGAACACCTCTCCTCGGTGGCTACATTTACCCTACTATATCACTCTACGTCATTGCGAGGCGTCGCCGTGGCATTTTTATCTATCATTGCGAGGGCTTTGCCCGTGGCAATCTCGCCTTCTTTCACGCTGCCCCCTCCGAGCGCCCTTTCCTTGGCATTAAAAATAATACCCACATTGTATGGGTGTGGCTATAGGATGTTGTGGGTATACTTGTGTATACCCGCATAGTGTGGAGTATCGGGATGTGTTGCGGGAACGTCATCCATAGGAGTCTCGTCATTGCGAGGGCTATGCCCGCGGCCCTCTCACTCCTCATTGCGAGAGTCGGCACGACTCGTGGCAATCTAAAGAGATCCCCACGTCGCTTTGCTCCTCGGGATGACACCCACGCACCACCACCTCCTCACACGCAGCACCCACCCTTGTAATGCGGGTATTATCTTTAATACCCGCGTCCATACACCACGCCCCTTACCGTAACGCTGGTAGGTTTTTACCTACCAGCATTGGAGAGAAGACAGAGAGAAGACAGAGAGAGGTCAGAGAGGAAACAGAGAGAAAGCAGAGAGGTAACAGAGAGAGTACAGAGAGAAAGCAGAGAACGGTTAGTGACAACGCGCCTAACGCACTCCGCCCTCCCTGAATCCTCCCTGAAACTCCCTGAATTCTCACTGAACCCTCACTGAATTCTCCTTGAATTCTCCCCGAGAACTCCCCCCCTTGTCATCCTGAGCGGAGCGAAGTCGAAGGATCTGACAAGAGTAAAGAGCAAAGATACTATCGTACTGATTACCAGATTCTTCGCTGCGCTCAGAATGACATAGGTAGTATAGTTCAGAATGATAGAGCCAACAAAGAAGCTTTCATCTTTGCTCTTTCCTCTATTCATGCGGTGACTGAAATTTGGATTTAAGAAAAATTAAGTATCTTTGTAGTAGCTAACTAAAACCAACGACAATGAGAGAGGTAGACCCCAAGACCACATCACGCGCCAAGGCTTTTGACCTATGGATGAAGGCTCCAATGCCTATGGTTACGATGACAAAGAGCTACGACATCACACATCTGCGCCGCATTGCTAAGCGCCGTGGCGTGAAGCTCAATATGCTTATGTGCTACGCCGTGGTCAAGGCTGCCTCAGCATTCAAGGAGTTCTACATGCTGCCCGTGGGCGACAAGCTCATGGAGTTCGACCATCTGGCAATCAACACCATAGTGATGACCAAGGATGGCGGAATAAACACCTGCGACATCCCCTATTCGGACGACATAAAGCAGTTTGAGGCTGACTATCTGCGACTTACCAACGAGGCGAGCCAATGCAACGAGGAGATTACGCTCGACGACAGCTACATGGTTATAGGCTCCTCGGCGCTCACTAAATGTGAGCTCGACTCGGTGGTCAATGTCTATGCTGGCTGCTGGAACAACCCCTTTGTGGTGTGGGGTAAGTATCGCAAAGGTTGGTTTCGCACCACACTCACCCTTTCGTTCCAGTTCCACCACACACAGATGGATGGCCCCATCTCGACAGGCTTCCTAAACAAGCTGCAAGAGGTGATGAAGAGCCTTGAATATTAGATTACGGGTTGTAATTAGAATTTTTTTCGTATCTTTGTCGCCACATAAGGGGTGCTAACTCCCATTTGTGCGATAAAGTCGTTGTTGTGCGCAGACAGCGATAGTCGTAGAGGTGGAGGGTTGGCTGAGATTAAACCCATCGTACTGGATACGGGTAATGCCGAGACCAGGATTGGATAAATATCTTACGAAGCCCCTTTTCAAACTTAATTAATTTAAAGTATGAAAAGGTTTTTTATTTTACTCGCCGCAACCACACTATCTACGGCAACGCTCTGGGCTCAGAGCACCGACTCACTACACTACGACATCGACATTGTGGAGGTATCTACTACGGCAGCCAAGCGCACCACGCCCGTAGCGCAAGATAACCTTACAAAGGAGGCTATAGTACGTTCAAGCTATGGCACCGACCTACCATCAGCACTCGCGCTAACCCCCTCAATGGTTGCCACCAACGAGACAGGTATTGGCATTGGTGCAACGTCCATACGTCTGCGTGGCACGGATGCTACGCGCATTAACGTCACAATCAACGGAGTGGCTATGAACAACCCCGACTCACACTCGATGTATTGGTACGATACGCCCGACCTTATCTCGTCGGTAGGTTCAATTCAGGTGCAGCGTGGTGCGGGTGTCTCGACCAACGGCACAGGAGCCTTTGGTGGCTCGGTGGCGATGACTACCGATGCCCTCTCGCCCGAGTTCCGTGGCTCGGCATCGCTCTCCTATGGCTCGTACAACACAAACAAGCAGGCCTTACACATCTCCTCGGGACTTATGCGTGGCCACTGGGTGGTGGATGCACGCCTCACGCATATCGGCTCTGACGGCTACATCGACCGAGGCTCTACCGACCTTAAGAGCTATATGGCGCAGGTGGGCTACTATGGTGGCAACACGAAGATTAAGCTCCTATCGTTCGGTGGATCGGCAAAGACCTACCTTACCTACAATGGCGTGTCGCGCGAGGATATGGCGCTCTATGGCCGCAGATACCACGACTCGGGACAGTACGAGACATCGGATGGTCCCTTTGTTTTGGCCGATGGCACACACGTAGACTACTACGACGACCAGACAGACAACTACCTACAAATAAACAACCAGCTTGTAGTAAACCACCGCTTTAACAACCATTGGCAACTCAACGGCACACTGTTCTACACATACGGCTACGGCTACTACAATCAGTACAAGGAGGATGCCTGGTTGGCAGGCTATCTCAACCTTGCAACCGACAAGGAGCAGGGCGACCTTATCCGCCATAAGATTATGCGCAACCACCTCGGTGGTGCTAACCTTGCGGCGCACTACACCACATCGGCTCTCGACCTAACGTTTGGTGGCTCGTGGAGCTACTACACCTGCCCGCACTGGGGCACTCTGTCGTGGGTTGACGGCCTCGACAAGGGCGACATAGGGGGGTGCTGGTACGATAACGATGTTACGAAGCAGGATGCTAACGCCTTTGTGCGTGCCGACTGGAGGGTATTTCGCGGATGGGAGGATAATGAGCTACACCTCTTTGCCGACTTGCAGTATCGCTACGTACACTACAAGGCATGGGGCACTAACGACAATGCCATCTGGGGTGATGAGGGTGTTACGATGCAGCCTATAGATGTAGACCAGCGCTACAACTTCCTGAATCCTCGCCTCGGCATCAGCTACATACACCATCGTCACAATGTGTTTGCATCGGTAGCCGTGGCACACCGCGAGCCTACACGTTCCGACTTCACCGACCGCTATATGTTCTCGGCAGATGATAGCTACCCCAAGCCCGAACGCCTCATAGATATCGAGCTGGGATATACCTATATCGCACCTCGCCTAACGCTTGGCATTAACCTCTACTATATGCTCTACCACAACCAGCTCGTGGCTACGGGTATGGTAAACGATGGCGATGATGCACTAAATACGAATGTGGAGAAGAGCTATCGCCGTGGCGTGGAGCTTATGGCGTCGTGGAGGGTGGCTAAGTGGCTGACGCTCTCGGCAAATGCTACCTTATCGCAAAACAAGATTAAGGACTATGTTGATGAATTGAAGGATAGCCCAACATACGGCGAGAACCTCGGTGATATGACCATATCGTACTCACCCTCGGTAATAGGCTCCGTTATTGCCGACTTCCACGTGGGTGGCTTCAGCGCACAATGGCATACGCAGTATGTTGGTAAGCAGTACTTTACTAATAACGAGATTGAGGCTTTGAGTCTCGATGCCTACTGCGTGACAAACCTCAACCTCGGCTACTCGCTTAAGACCAAGGGCGAGCGCGAGGTGCGCTTCGGCTTGGCCATAAACAACCTCTTCTCGACGCTCTATGAGTCGAATGGCTATGGCTACTCATATATGTGGGATGGCGAGCGTTACGACGACGCCTTCTTCTTCCCACAGGCCCCCATCAACTTCCTTGCAAACGTAACTGTAAACTTTTAGACTATGGACCTCGCTCTCATACTGCAAATCGTAGGCACCACCCTCGGACTACTCTACTTATGGCTTGAATATAGGGCAAATATATGGCTATGGGTAGTGGGGGCTATTATGCCCATGGTGCATGGCATACTATACTTAGAGAGTGGTATCTATGCCGATGCTGCCATGCAGCTATACTACGTGCTGGCGGGTGTCTATGGCCTTGCAGTGTGGAAGCGCCGACCTAAGAAAAACAGCGAGGGGCGCATACGTCATACGCCCCTCGGTTGGGTTATACCGCTTGTTGCGGTCTATGTTGTGCTACATGTGTCACTCTACATCTTCCTTGTGGAGTGTACCGATAGCCGCGTGCCCCTCTTCGATTCGATGTCCACAGCACTAAGCATCGTAGCAATGTGGATGCTCTCTCGCAAGCTTGTCGAGCAGTGGCTCGTATGGCTGGTTGTCGATATGATTAGCGTGGGTCTCTACATATATAAGGGCATCCCCATCACCGCAGGACTATATACCATCTACTGCATCTTAGCCGTTGCGGGCTACCTTCGTTGGCGCAGGATGGCACGTGTAACTAATTAGAGAATTGTGAAAATATTAACGCACAAACTTTAAGGCATAAATTTATGAAAGTGATAAAATTTGTTGGAGTTCTCTTTACATCAATATTAGCTATCGGTTGCGTTAATATCGTAGACCAACTCCCCCCCCTATAAATATATTCGTTCTACGCAACTTGCTCCACAGAGTGGCCCAATAGAGATAGACTGCAAGGCACAGGAGTGTATAATAGAGTTTAGAAATCAGCCAAAGTTATCGATAGTGATAGGAGATAATTATGCAAAGAAATATTTAGATGTTCTAAATGTCGAATTAGAGTATCCAGATATGTATAGTTGTGATTGGCTAACAATAAATTACACCGAAGACCCGCTAAAACTAATACTAACATTTACAGAAAACACAACAGATTATCACCGCTTTGTAGACATTGAGTGCCACGCTCCATCAAGGGCCACAGAATTTAGGGAATATGCACTTGTTATACAGTCTCCCAAGTGCGATGACGACAATATAGAATAAACTGCGGGCGTCTCATTCATCTGTGTTCTGATATCTATCTCGTTTTAGTCGTCGCTACCGAGAACACGGTTCTCACGATAGGTAAACACCGTGACGATGGCAATAATAAGCACCACAATGCTATTAAACAGATAGGCAAAGGTGTGTGACGTGGCGTGGAACGCCCTATCGATGGCGTCAATCATAAACGGCGCAACAAGGATAGCCAAGTAGTTGGTGGTCATAACTATAGCCAACGCAAGCGTGGCAAGATGAGGCGGTGCGTTTGTTGCCGCCTTATCGTATATTATAGGCTGCATAACGCCATAGCCGAGGCCCGTGAGTATGGCGCCCGAGGCTAAGGTGACATACGTAGGATGCGGCAGCGACATAAGTAGCAGGCCTAAGCTCATTGCGAGGAGCGACCATAGGTTGGTCATGCGCCCAAAGATGGCAACTATGCGGTTGAGCATAAGTCCTGGAGCCATGATGGCGAGGAAGAAGAGCGAGATAACAATACCCGCATCGCTACTACGCATACCCGCAAGTGACGCCACATAGGAGGTGTTGTAGGTGACAATAAGCGAGGTGTAGGTAATGGCAAAGTAGAAGAGGACAAGGCCGATGATAACCTTTACGTTGAGCTTAGTCTGCCTATTCTGGGCACTCGTGGAGGGTTCAGGAGCGGGCGTTGCACGCCTAAGCGCGGGGATGAGCATGAGCGTGACGGCGGGGAGCAGGTAGACAGCAAATGCTAAGTGCCACTCCACATCGGCAAGGTAGCCTACAGCCGAGGTGGCAACAACGAGCGTAAGATTATTCACCGCAGAGCTTATGCCGAGCTGTTTAACACGCCTATCGCCCGTGAAGTAGTCGACAACAAGGCCCGTAGATAGGGGTATAATCATGCCCGCACCCACGCCCACAAGCGCACTGGCGGCAATGAGCTCCACAAGCGTGGTTGCCAACATACACCAGATGCCGCTAACAAGGAAGATGGTAGTGCCCACCACAAGCAGTCGCAGCTTATTCCCCCTCGTTGCCCAGCGTCCTGCCAAGAGCATAAAGGGGATGATAAGGAGCGAGGGCAGCGACTCTAACATCTCAACCTCGAGTTCGCTCGCATGCGGAAATATCGACTGCATATCGTCGAGCATGGGCGACACTGCCAAGCCTGGCAACGACACTATTGCCGAGACAGACCAAATGGCCACCAGCGCCATGACCGATATTGTTCCTTTACCTGTATTTACTCTCATCGCTTACACAATTTTATCGGTTGCGAGCAAGAGCTGTGCCAAAAAACAACGATGGCGCATTTAGCGATGGGAAGTGTTGTTCATTGCCATTTTTTTTGTATCTTTGCCCAAATAAGCCTAAAACAACCTATAAACTATGAAAAGAATAATTGCTCCGTCGGTGCTCTCTGCCGACTTTGGAAACCTCAACCGCGATATGGAGATGCTCCAGCGTTCACAGGCTGAGTGGGTACATGTCGATGTTATGGATGGCGTATTCGTGCCCAACATATCGTTCGGCTTCCCGCTAATGAAGCCCCTACGTAAGGGTACCGACAAGGTATTGGACGTGCATCTTATGATTACTGCCCCCGAGAAGTATGTTACGCGCTTTGTGGAGGCTGGCGCCGACTACGTTACGTTCCACTACGAGGCTACCGAGAACATACAGGAGTGTATCGACCTTATCCGCAAGGCGGGCGCTAAGGTGGGTATAAGCATCAAGCCCGGCACCGAGCCTAACGTCTTGGATGAGTGGCTTACCCAGCTCGACCTTATCCTTGTGATGAGCGTAGAGCCAGGCTTCGGTGGCCAGAAGTTTATGCCATTCTCTATTGCTAAGTGCGAGTACCTCAACCGCAAGAAGCAGGAGCTTGGCTTGAACGACCTTATTATAGAGGTGGATGGCGGTATCTCGGCAGCTAACTCTCGCCTACTGTTCGACGCAGGCGCCGAGGCATTGGTTGCAGGCAGCTCGGTATTTGGTGCCGAGAGCCCCGAGCAGGCCATCATCGACATGCTTAACTCATAACTTCCTACTACTGAATGATTTCGCTCGATAACCTCACCATAAGCTACGGAGGCTGGACGCTGTTCGATAGCATATCGTTTATGATAAACCCCAAGGACCGCATAGGTCTTGTGGGCAAGAATGGCGCGGGCAAGACCACCCTACTGCGTGTAATCACGGGTGAGCAGCAGCCCACAGAGGGTGCCGTATCAATCAATGGCGAGTGCTCGATAGGCTACCTACCACAGCAGATGCGCGTGGCCGACACCACATCACTCGTGGCCGAGACCGCCAAGGCTTTCGACGAGGTGCTACGCATAGAGGCCGACATCGAGCGACTAACATCTGAGATTGCCTCACGCACTGACTACGAGACGGAGGCATACGCCGAGCTTATACACCGCCTAAACGAGGCTAACGACCGCTACCACATCCTTGGTGGCGACACGCGCGAGGCCGATATCGAGCGCACGTTGCTCGGCTTAGGCTTTAAGCGTAGCGACTTCGAGCGCCCCACACGCGAGTTCTCGGGAGGCTGGCGCATGCGTATCGAGCTGGCAAAGCTACTACTACGCCGACCCTCGATATTCCTCCTCGATGAGCCTACCAACCACCTCGACATCGAGAGTATACAGTGGCTCGAGGAGTACCTCAAGAACTACAACGGTGCGGTGCTTCTTATCTCTCACGATAGGGCCTTCCTGGACAACGTGACCACGCGCACCATAGAGCTATCGTTGGGCAAGGTCTACGACTACAAGGTGCCCTACTCGAAGTTTGTGGAGCTACGCGCCGAGCGTCGCCAGCAGCAGATGGCAGCCTACGAGAATCAGCAGCGCATGATCGAGAAGACCGAGGAGTTTATCGAGAAGTTCCGCTACAAGCCCACGAAGAGTAATCAGGTGCAGTCGCGCATAAAGCAGCTCGAGAAGATTGACCGCATAGAGGTCGACGAAGAGGACCTATCGCGCCTAAACATCAAGTTCCCACCCGCACCCCGCTCGGGACAGATTGTTGCCGAGGTTAAGGGCATAGGCAAGGCCTTTGGCTCGAAGCGCATATTCTCCGACGCAGAGTTTACCATCGAGCGCGGACAGAAGATAGCCCTTGTGGGACGTAATGGCGAGGGTAAGACCACCTTTGCCCGTCTGCTTAATGGCGAGTTGGAGCCTACCGAGGGTACGATAAAGCTTGGCGCTAACGTAAACATAGGCTACTACGCACAGAATCAGGACGACCTGATGGATGGCGAGTTCACCGTATTCGACACCCTCGACCGTGTCGCTGTGGGTGACATCCGCACACGCCTTAGGGACATCCTCGGAGCCTTCCTCTTCCACGGTGAGGATATCGACAAGAAGGTAAAGGTGCTCTCGGGAGGTGAGCGTTCGCGCCTGGCTATGGCACGTCTGATGCTTGAGCCATATAACCTACTCATCCTCGATGAGCCTACCAACCATATGGATATGCGCTCGAAGGATATCCTTAAAAATGCGTTGCAGAAGTATGACGGCACCGTGGTTGTCGTGTCGCACGATCGTGAGTTCTTGGATGGTCTTGTGGATCGCATCTACGAGTTTAGGGATGGTGGCGTAAGGGAGTACCTTGGCGATATATGGTACTTCTTGGAGAAGCGCAAGGTGGAGTCGCTCGCAGAGATTGAACGCAAGGAGCGCCCCACGGAGGTTAAGAGCACGGAGAGTAGTGGAGGCAAGCTCTCGTACGAGCAGAAGAAGGAGCAAGAGAAGCTACTACGCAAGCTACGTAAGGCTGTGGAGAGCATCGAAGAGGAGCTGGCAAAGGTCGAAAAGGAGATTGCCGACTACGACGCACGCTTTGCCGTGGCTACGGAGTATAATGCCGACGACTACGCCAAGTATGACGCCCTGAAGCAGCGCTACGACCACCTTATGCACGAGTGGGAGAAGGCGTCGTACGAGTTGGAGATTAGCAGTGAGAATCAGTAAAAAGAGAGATATGGAAAACATTATTTTTGGCATACGCCCCGTTGCGGAGGCTGTGGAGGCACGCAAGCAGATTGAGCGCGTATATATTAAGAAGGGGGCTGATGGTCAGCTTATGAACGACCTCAAGGACCTTATGGCACGCCACCACATCCACTGGCAGGAGGTGCCCATCGAGAAGCTCAACCGCCTTACACGTGGCAACCACCAGGGTGTCGTGGCACAGATTGCCGCCATCGACTACGTAAGCGTGGAGGATATCTTGGAGCGTGTTCCCGAGGATGAGACACCACTTATCGTGGTATTCGATGGCGTTACCGACGTGCGCAACTTCGGTGGCATTGCCCGCTCGGCAGAGTGCGCTGGCGCTCATGGTCTTATCACACCGCTCAAGAACTCTGCACCCGTGAATGGCGACGCCATACGCTCTTCGGCAGGCGCTCTGCAGAACATCCCCGTATGCCGCGTAGGCTCTATACGCAACACGCTCAAGAGCCTGCAGATGGAGGGCTTCCAGATTGTTGCCGCCACCGAAAAGAGCCGCAAGCTACTCTACGATGCCGACTTTAAGAGACCTACGGTCATCGTCATGGGTGCCGAGGATAAGGGTATCTCGAAGGAGGTATTGAAGCTCTGCGACGAGCAGCTTGCCATTCCGCTTATCGGCCACACCGAGTCGCTGAACGTGGCTGCCGCTGCCGCTATTATGCTCTTCGAGGTTGTCCGTCAGCGCATAGGCGACTAATGAGCCGCATAGAGCATCCCGAGCTTGGAATTATAGAGTGTGTGCGCTCCGTGCGTGCACGCTCTATTCGTCTTGTAGTACGAGTAGATGGCTCGCTACGCATTACCTATCCACTCTTTGGCAACCGTAGACGCGCTATAGACTTTGCTGAGAGTAAACGCGAGTGGATTGAACGCACACGCCAACGACTCAAAGAGCGCACAGCCAACTACCCCACCATCACTCCCGCAGATATTGAGCGCCTACGCCGTGAGGCCCGCGCCTATATCCCCGCGACATTGGAGCGTCTTGCCCGCAAGCACGGCTTCAATTACTCCTCGCTACGTATATCCTCTGCACATACACGTTGGGGGTCGTGTAGTGGCCGTAATGGTATCAGCATCTCGCTCTTTGTGATGCTTCTACCAGAGCATCTGCGCGAGTTTATCCTCCTGCACGAGCTCTGCCACACGCGCCACCACAACCACTCTGCGTCATTCCACACACTTCTTAATAGGCTTGTCGATGGCCATGAGCGCGACTATAACCGTGAGCTCAAAGCCTACCACATTCCTCGCACGAAGTAGCGTATAACTAATACGACAATCAAGCCACCCCACGACCATAATTTGTTGTCAGATTGGTGTAGCAGTGGCGCTGGCCTAATTTGTTGTCAGAAGGTAGTAGATGCAACGCTCGGCAAAATAAATGCGGATAGGCTGTACTAAAAGCGTACTGCCTATTCGCATTTACTTTTGTTAGCGGCAGCAGATGCTGCCTTATCACACCAAATTACATCTTACGGGCGCCATCCGAGATAACAACAGCATACACCTTAGGCTCGTGACCATACTTCTCGTTGAATCGCGCCTTGGCGGTAGCGATAAAGTTGTCGTAGAGGTCGGCTTTCACGAGGTTGATGGTGCAGCCACCGAAGCCGCCACCCATGATACGTGAGCCTGTTACACCGCACTCCTCGGCTACGGTAGCGAGGAAGTCGAGCTCTTCGCATGACACCTCGTAGTCCTTAGACATGCCCCAGTGTGTCTCATACATACGCTTACCCACGGTCTCGTAGTCGTCGCGCTTGAGTGCCTCGCACACGTCGAGCACGCGCTGCTCCTCGCCGATGACGTAGCGTGCTCTTTTGTAGTCCTCCTCCGAAATCTTATCCTTGATGGCATCGAGCTCGGCCATAGTAGCACCGCGCAGGAACTCCTGACCGAGGACGGCAGCTACACGCTCACATGAGGCACGGCGGTCGTTGTAGGGAGAGCCCACAAGCTCGTGCTTAACCACAGAGTCGAGCAAGACAAGTTTGTAGCCATGCACGTCGGGGTTAAAGGGGAAGTACTCGAACTCCATAGAGCGGCAGTCGAGGCGCATAAGATGTCCCGCCTTGCCGAATACCGAGGCGAACTGATCCATGATGCCACACTTCACACCGCAGTAGTTATGCTCGGTAGACTGGCCGATGCGTGCAAGCTCGAAGCGGTCGATGCCGAGGCTGAAGAGCTCGTTTATGGCGTTAGCAAATGTAGACTCCAATGCAGCCGAAGATGACATACCTGCGCCAAGGGGCACATCACCCGCAAAGGCTGTGTCGAAGCCCGCAATCTTACCTCCACGCTTCTGAATCTCGCGACATACGCCGAAGATGTAGCGTGCCCAGCTTGCTGCGGGGGCATCCTCCTCGTTTAGGCCAAACTCGGCATAATCATCGAGGTCTACCGAGTAGGCACGCACACGGTCGGTGCCATTAAGCTTAATCTCGGCAACCATGCCCTTGTCGATAGCTCCAGGGAAGACAAAGCCTCCGTTATAGTCGGTGTGCTCACCGATAAGGTTGATACGACCAGGCGATGTGAAGAGCTCACCCTTTGTGGCGAACTTCTCCGCGAATTTCTCGTTGATAAGATTTACGTTCATAGCGTCTATATTTTAGTTATTTATATGCGTGTTTATCCTTACAAAGTTAGGAATTTTATTCCGATAATGCAACGACTATAGGCAGTTTTTATTACCTTTGCACTATGGAAAGACGCGATAACGTATTCAGATGGCTCGATGAGCACGGCATAGAGTACTCGTGGTATGAGCACCCCGAGGCTCCCACAATCGAGATAGCACGCCAGTATTGGCGCCAGGATGGCTCGAAGCATTGCAAGAACCTATTCTTCCGCAACCACAAGGGCAACCGCCACTATTTGGTCGTCTTCGACTCGGAGCAGTCGATGGCGATACACGACTTGGAGCATATACTGCACCAGGGTAAGCTCTCGTTTGCATCACCCGAGCGTATGCTTAAATGGCTCGGCCTCTCACCTGGCTCGGTGTCGCCCTTCGGCCTTATCAACGATACGGAGAACCACGTGCACCTCTTCCTCGACGAGACCCTACGCCAGCAGCCCGCGCTGAGCTTCCACCCCAACGACAACCGCTTCACGGTGGTTATCTCACGCGAGGAGTTCGAGCGCTACCTCACAGCTGTGGGAAACACGTATGAGTATATTAAGCTCTACTAAGGGCTAATTGGTATCGTAATTGCTCTACGGCTCAAAAACGTTTATGTTATGAGCCGTAATTTTATTGAGGCTGTGGCGCATCGCCGCAGTTACTATCACCTTTCAGACCGAGCTATGGTCGATGATAGCCTCGTTGTGGGTGTCGTCGACGAGCTGCTCACCACCATGCCCTCACCATTTAATGTGCAGTCGGCACGTGTCGTTGTGCTTTTTGGTGAGCAACACCGCGACCTATGGCGCATAGTCATCGAGGCACTGCGCCACATCGTCCCCGCCGAGCGCTTTGAAAAGAGCAAGACGAAAATCGAGCGCGCCTTTCTCGCAGGGCGTGGCACACTGCTATTCTATGAGGATGAGGATGCCCTAAACCACATGCGCAGCAACTACCCCGCCTATGCCGACAACGTAGCCATATGGTCGGAGCAGAGCTCGGGCATGCTGCAATTTGCGCTATGGACAGCCCTCGAGGAGTTTGGCTATGGCGCGTCGCTACAGCACTACAATCCCCTTATAGACCATGCCGTGGCTGAGCGCTGGCTGATAAACCCCGACTGGAGGCTAAAGGCCGAGATGCCCTTTGGGGCACCACTTGATAGCCCCGCGCACCGCACCAACGCCACCCCCGCGCATAGCCGCCGACTGGTATTTGGAGAGAAGGAGTGAACACAGGAAAGCTATTCTACCCTATCACACCCACTCACCGCCTTGTGATATCAAACCATATACCGCGTCATTGCGAGGGCTCTGCCCGTGGCAATCTAATGAGATCCCCACGTCGCTCCGCTCCTCGGGATGACGCTTAAAGTGTCATTCTGAACGAAGTGAAGAATCTCTCGATCTGTACGACCGTCCAACCTTATTACTAACCTTGAGATCCTTCGACTCCGCTGCGCTACGCTCAGGATGACAGGAGGGGGCTTAGAATGATAGGGAATGCCAAGGATGACGAACTGACCATCCTTATGTTTGCGGGTATTATTTTTAATACCCGTGTCGCAGCGGGTACTCGGAGGGAGGGTGAGTAGGTGGGTAGGTGGGAGAGAGATTGCCACGGCTACGCCTCGCAATGGCGGATAAAAAATCTCCTCGCGAGAAAACGCGAGGAGAAAGCATTAAACTGCGGCATCTGCCAACAAGCCTAAATTCCTAAAAAGCGGAGACGGCGCGCACATAGTTGAAGTCGCTCTTATTGCTGTCGATGGTGAAGCCACTGTACATACCGACACCCCACGCGCAGAACTTATCATTTACCGATTCAGTTGAGGACCAACACCAGTGTTCTAATTGAGAATATCCATACTTAGAGAGTGTACTATTAATCTTTGACTTATTCAGGAATATCTTCTCCAACTCTTTCTTAGCTGGCATATACCATCCATAGCCATAGTCGGCGCACCAATATGCAGCGTAATATTTATCAGCATCGTAACGATCCATCAGTTTTGCAGTATTCACAGCACCATCGTATTCATTTGTTGCATACGTCGCAATTTCATAAACCGAATCATCACACCACTGCATTTTCTCCTCATCCACCGAAACTATCTTACCGTGCATACCTCCACTTTTAGTTTCGAAGACAACTCCAAGCACATCGCCCTCAAAGTATAGATCACCCACCTTGTATGGGCCTGATGTCTCTTTTAGTTGGGTATCTTCACTCTCATTATTCGCTTTGTTTGAATTTCCTCCACATCCTACTACAAATGCGAATAGAGATATAGCAAATAGAAATCTCTTCATAGGGTTAATAATGTTTTTAGGTGATTTATTTGTGTACAAATATACACAAAATATCCTCATATACAAACTATAATAACAAAAAAGATAGTTACGCCTCGCGGTGCAACTATCTCCATGATATTAATGGCTAACCCTGTCACCAATGCTACTCTCTACCCTTGCCTAAGCCCTTGAAGAAGCGGAAGAGGTCGGGGAGAAGAAGCACAGGCGAGGTCATAACGATGATAAGCAACCAGTCCAATGGCTTAAGTGGCGACACGCTAAATAACTGACCTGCGCACGAGACGATAAGCACCTGACCAACAAGGATAACTGCCAAGATGGCAAGGTACATCTTATTATACGACTCCTTGACACGGTGTGGCGCGCGGAACAGATCACCAATATCCTGAAGCAGACTGCGACCCGTACGGAAGTACTTAGCATTAAACAAGTTCCAGAACTGAAGCATCACGAAGATGGTGAAGAATACGCCCATCTCATAGCCCGACAAATGGGCAGAGGCCTCATGCGAGTCAAATATCTCGACAAAGAAGATACGCAGAGAATCGGCCGTAAACATATCGGCAACGCTGCCAATATGCGAGTGCCACAAGAACTGCCACAAGGCAACAAGCACAACGAAGAAGGTCAAGCCACCGCCAACGATGAAGCGCACCATGCCGCGGTCGATAATATGGCTATCGGGCTTACGAGGCTTATCCTTAAGCACACTCCTATCGGGTGACAACGACGACAGAGCCATAGCCGCAAAGGTATCCATAATGAGGTTCACCCACAACATCTGCGTAACAGTAAGTGGCGAGTCGAGACCCATAAAGGCTCCCGCAAGCACGATAAGGCAGGCACAGAGGTTGATGGTCATCTGGAAGATGATAAAGCGGCGGATATTCAAGTAGAGCGAACGGCCCCACATGATAGCCTTATTGATGCTGGCAAACGAGTTGTCGATGATGGTAATGTCGCTCGCCTCCTTAGCACGCGACGTGCCGTCACCCATAGAGAGGCCAACCTGCGCCTTGCTAAGAGCGGGAGCGTCGTTTGTGCCATCACCCGTAACTGCCACAACCTCGCCATTAGCCTGAAGAAGCATAACCAAGCGCGCCTTATCGTCGGGGCGTGCACGCGAGATAATCTTCAGCCTCTTACCCTTAAGCAGCTCGCGAGCCTCCTCGTCGGTGAGCTTAGCAAAGTCGGGGCCTGTGATAATCTGACCCTCCTCATCCGTGGTGATAAGGCCAATCTGACGGCCAATCTCGGTGGCTGTGCCTGGAGTATCACCCGTGACGATGATAACCCTCACGCCCGCAGAGTTCATACATGTGTCGATAGCCTCGGCAACATCGTCGCGGATGGGGTCGGCAATGCCCACGATAGCCAAGAAGACGACCTCTCCCGCAGTGCCATCCTCCGAGATAGGTTGCATGGCAAAGCCCAAGGTACGCATGGCACGATTCTGATACGAGAGCAGCATCGCCTCAAGCTCCTCGCGCTTGCGGTCGCCAGCAATACGGTCACACATGGCCATAACAATCTCGGGAGCACCCTTAATGTAACGCACAGCGGCAGCACCTCTATCCTCAGCGCTACGCACCGTGGTAGACATATACTTAGTCTCGGTAGAGAATGGCTGCTGCTCCAAGATGGCAAACCTCTCACGATACTCCGCATATGACTTATCTCGACCTTTGAGCCATGTCAGCAGAGCGCCCTCCGTAGGGTTACCTATGACCGTGAGTGAGCCATCATCCTCGACCGTTAGCTCTGCTGTAGAGTTAGTAGCGATGTTAGTGTAGACATCCTCCATAAACGACTCGTCGCACGCCTCAAACTCCATGACAGTCATACGGTTCTTCGTAAGCGTACCCGTCTTATCGGTGCAGATAACTGTGGCAGCACCCATAGTCTCGCAGGCATGGAGCTTACGTACAAGGCTGTTCTCCTTAAGCATGCGACGCATACTTAGCGCCAAGCTCACCGTAATACTCATGGGCAGACCCTCGGGCACAGCTACGACAATAAGCGTGACGGCAATCATAATAGAGTTGAGCACAAACTCCATGATTTTCACCCATGTAACGCCATCATCGAAGCCTCCCGTGAGCCAGAAGTAGAGCAAACGACCAACGACTATGAAGATGGCGATAACGAAGCTCGCCTTAGATATCCAGCCACCAAACTGCTCAAGCTGACGATTAAGCGGAGTCTTAACATCGCTACCCTCGCTGGCAAGAGCTACACCACGGCCCTCCTCGGTGTCGACACCCGTGGCATTGACACGCATAATACCATTACCCTCAATAACGGTAGAGCCTCTTAGGAGGAAGTTCGATTTATAGGTAGCATCCTTGTCGAAGTCCTTCTCGTCGACATACTTATTGGCATAGGTCTCGCCCGTGAAGTTAGACTCATCGACACGCAACTGCTTGCTCTCAAGAAGAACACCATCGGCAGGAATCTCATCGCCACTCTCTATGCGGACAATATCGCCACGCACAACATCCTGCTTCGGGATAAGCATCAGCTTAGGGCTCTTGCCACCCTTGGGATAGCGCATGACCTTGATGGGGCGCGAATCCTTAACCTTATTCAATATCTCGAACTCCTTATTGGCCTTAACCTCGAAGATGAAGCCTACGCCTGTGGCAAGCAACAGCGCCACAAGCACACCCGCAGGCTCGAACATAAGCGACCAGTCGTCGCCCATGACATATATCTCATATAGCGACAGGGCTACCGAAAAGACAAAAACGACAAGAAGAACGATGATGATAGGGTCCTTAAACTTGGCTAAATAGGCTTTCCACATAGGCTCCTTCTCGGGAGGTGGAATGATATTGAGTCCCTTACCCGACTGAACGATGGCATCGTCGTCGTGAAGGCACGATTTCGAGTAGATAAGATTCTCCTTTGACATGTTATATTGCACAATCCTTTGGATTTACAAATATGTTTACAACCTTACATATTTTACACATATAAGGTCAACGCAAAGATACGAAATTTATTATTAAAATACAACTATATTTCGAGGGAAAATAGGAACATTATTCTTTTGCACCAACACTTCTACATTTGGAACTTACGAGGCGCTGGAGAATATAATATTTCGTTGATAAAATAGTCGATTCTGCTGAATATACAGACTACTCGCGCGATGCTAACTCCTCGGCAACGATACGCGCAGCACACGCCACATACTCCACACATGGGCGCTTTTTGTAGTACTCAGCCGTACGCTCCGAGGGCATGGCCGTCTCGGCACGCTCAGCCATAGGCTCCAAGCCCAAAAGACGACGGCATACGATGTCGCCATTCACACTGCGGAAGCGGTTGGCGAACGTCTGCACAAGGGCATAGTTTGCCTGACGCTGCGACATATTTTTAGGGTCTGTCGAGGGCTCTATTGCACCAGCAACCATGGCCATACCGCTAACCGTGCCACACACCTCGCGCATACGACCCATACCGCCACCAAACGACGCAGCAAGACGCGCCAGCATGGTGGTATCCATACCCATAACATCGTCGAAAGCCATAACCACAGCCTGTGCACAGTTGTAACCCTCTAAGAAATATCCTCGAGCACGCTCCACGCGCTCCTCAACGTTTATATTCATAACTGGTTCTCGCTAAAGTAAGTTTTTGCAAAGATAGCTATTTTGGAGCTATAAGCTTGCTGTTTCGTGAAAAATTTCATAATTTTGTATATTAAAATATCGGAAATGGACTACCCTACGCTAAACTACCCTCCTATTCATCTGCGTGCACGACACGGCGATGGCGGACGCATTGAGGTCTTTGACCGCATGCGTGGCAGGTGGCTTGTGCTCACCCCCGAGGAGTGGGTGCGCCGTCATGTGGTGGAGTATCTGCGTGGAGAGTGTGGCTACCAACCCCAGCAGATTGCCGAGGAGTACCCCGTATGCCTCAACGGCATGGCGCAACGTGCCGACATTGTAGTCTTCGATAGCGACCTTAAGCCACGCCTTGTGGTGGAGTGCAAAGAGCCCAACGTCAAAATCGACGACGAGGTGTTAGCCCAGGTCGTACGCTACAACTCGGTGCTTGGCGCGCCCTACGTAGCCATCACCAACGGCCTAACAACCTGCTGCTACATGCGTAACGATGATGGCATGTATAGCGCCATAACACACCTACCATTATCGTCTGAATAGCAATCAATTACACCCATAAATACCATGAACGAAAACACGTTTACAAATTGAGGAGTATAATCAAAGAGTAATATTTAGGGAGTTTAGGGAAGAGCTGTTGTCAGCACCTCGCTAAATTCCCTAAGTTTTTTTTAGCTGTAAGTAACACCCTGTTCCTCGTTAACTTACCACAAGCATATTTATCTTTTTCTTTGCTCTTTTCTGCGACGGCGTATTATAGTTTTAATTTTTTTTCGTACCTTTGTGCGATTTATGTATATATAGGAGCACGTGGAGCTGATTACTAACATAATAGTCGAGTATCTGAAGTACAACAAACGACTATGTGTGCCCAAGTTAGGCACGTTCATCGTTAAGCAGGCATCGGGCGAGATTAAGTTCTCGGACCTTATGCGTAACGATGACGGCGTGCTATGCTCGCTACTATTGGCATACGGCGTCAAGGAGCTTGAGGCTAAGGGCATGATGGACCGCTTCGTATTCGAGGTGCATCACGCCGTGGCTATAGATGGCAAGTTTGTCATAGCCACGCTCGGTGAGTTTACTGCCGACATAAACAACACCATAACCTTCAAGCAGGCAACAGCCCCCACGCAACCGCAGCAGGTAACACCTCAGAAGCAGGGCGGCAGAATAAAGCCCCCCATCGAGGTGCTCGAGCAGCGCCTAACAGAGCATGAGAGGCTACACCCAAAGCAGCAGCCCGAGAAACAGACAAAGAGCATCGACAAGCGCAAGGCAAAGGCCCAGCGAGGCGAGGAGCAGGAGATATCGTTAGGTAAGCCCGAGGCATACCTACGCGGCTTGAAGTACGACAGCAACAAGAACAAGAAACGCGAGGAGGGAGGTCGTAGCTCACGCCCAGGAGGCAGTGGCAAGTGGCTGCTAATAATCCTCGCAGTGGTGGCATTAGGCGTAGCAATAGGCGTAATATTCTGGCCCGAGAAGAGACCTAAGGCAGCACCACTTAGCGTGGAGGCACCACGCGTGGAGGCGTGCGACAGCCTACTAAACGACACCATTCCATCTATCGACAGCATGCTCATCGATGGAGCAGTTCCTCGAACAGAGACTACAAACAAGTAAATCCCCTATAGTCGATTATGACAACTAACGAGATATTATCGGTAAAGCAGCGCTTCGGCATCATAGGCAACACCCCAGCACTCAACACAGCACTGGAGGTGGCAATGCGCGTGGCACCCACCGACCTCTCGGTATTGGTAACAGGCGAGAGCGGCGTGGGTAAGGAGTTCTTCCCACAGGTGATACACGCCTACTCGGCACGTAAGCACAACAAATATGTCGCCGTGAACTGCGGCGCAATACCCGAGGGCACCATCGACTCGGAGCTATTCGGACATGAGAAGGGCTCGTTCACTGGTGCCATCGACAGCCGCAAGGGATACTTCGAGGAGGCAGATGGCGGCACCATCTTCCTCGATGAGGTGGGTGAGCTGCCCATATCTACGCAGGTGCGTCTCTTGCGTGTGTTGCAGACAGGCGAGTTTATGCGCGTGGGTTCAGCAAAGGTACAGAAAACAAACGTGCGCGTGGTGGCTGCAACAAACAACGACCTAATGAAGGCGATAGCTGACGGCCGCTTCCGCGAAGACCTATACTACCGACTTAACACCGTACCCATCGTTGTTCCCCCATTGCGTGAGCGCAGAGAGGACATATATCTGCTCTTCCGCAAGTTTGCAAGCGACGTGGCGTTGCAGTACAAGATGCCCGCAATAACCCTCGATGAGGGTGCGCGAGCCATGCTCGAGAACTACCACTGGCGCGGCAACATACGTCAGCTAAAGAATGTGGCAGAGCAGATTTCGGCCATTGAGCAGAGCCGTAACATCACTGCCGATATTCTCAGCAAGTATATCCCCAACGAGGGCTACTCCATGCGTCCTATGTCGGAGGGGAGCAGCAGTGGCGGCGACTACGACAACATGGCGACAGAGCGCGAGCTACTATACAAGATACTCTTCGACATGCGTAGCGACATCAACGAGCTTAAGCGCATGATGAGCGAGGCGATGCGCGGCAATATGCCACAGAGCACAAACCACCCCACTCGCGAAGATATTGTAGGATTGCTACCGGCACACCCCACACCGCAGGCCACAAACTACGAATACAACGAGGTGGACAGCGACGAGTGGGACGAGACACCTGCCGAGGAGCTTACGAAAGAGGATGTGCAGCGCGAGCAGATAATGCAGGCACTACGCAAGCATGGCAACAGACGCAAGGAGGCAGCACGCGAGCTATTTATCTCGGAGCGCACCCTATACCGCCGAATGAAGGCATTAGACATTGACGACGACAAATAACAGACAACGATTATGAAAAGGATATATTCACTATTAGTGGTGGTGCTATTCACAGCAATATCGCTACTAACCGTAAGCAGCTGCGGATATAAGGTTACGTACAACCTCTCGGGAGGCTCTATACCCCCAGAGGCGCAGACATTCTCCGTGGCATACTTTCCGAACAATGCTCCCATGGTGGCACCCACACTAAGCAACGTGCTCACCGAGGCTCTTCGCGACAAGTTCTCGCGACAGACACGCCTACAGCAGGTTGAGGAGGGTGGCGACTTCGCATTCGAGGGCGAGATAACAAACTACACCTCTACAACAGCATCGGTATCGAGCGGCGACTATGCCCTGCAGAACCGCCTAACAATAACCGTGAGGGTCAACTTCCAGAATGCCGTAGACCAGACCACATCGTTCAACGCCAAGAGCTTCTCGTCGTATGCCGACTACGACGCATCGCAACTACTGACAGATGTGCAGGACCAGCTTATCGAGGAGATTGTCGACGACCTCGTGAACGACATCTACATGGCAGCTGCGGGTAACTGGTAGGAGGAGATATGCTAAACGACAATAAACATATTAGCATTGGTGAGCTTCAGGAGGTGGTAGAGCGATACCCCTGGTGGAGCGCTGCACGCCTATCTATAGCGCGCAAGCAGAGCCCCGAGCAGCACAACGTAGAGACACGCCTTTTGACCATATTACGCCCCACGGCACTACTACAGCGACGCCAAATTAACGCCTCGCGACTGACACACCTCTCGACCGACGACCTCATCGACCGCTTCCTTAAGCGCGACAACTTTAGGATAGTTGCCGAGGAGGGCGCTGCCGACGACCTCGCAGAGGTGGAAATCGAAGATGACGAGGATACTTCGAGCGAGGATTTGGCAGAAATTTACAAAAATCAGGGGCTATATAGCGAAGCAATAGCGATATATCGCAAATTAAGTTTGCTAAATTCAGAAAAAAGTATTTACTTTGCAGGACTTATCGCGGAAATCGAGGATAAGATGAAAAGAAAATAAAGAAGAATAATTAAATTTATATAACGAATATGTTTTATACTTTTTGCATTATTATGACTGCTATTGCAAGTATCTTGCTGATACTTGCTGTGTTGGTACAGAGCCCCAAGAGCGGCATGGCTGCTAACTTCGGTGCTGCTAACCAGACTATGGGTGTTCGTCAGACAACCGATTTCCTTGAGAAGTTCACATGGGCTATGATTGCTGCAGTGGTATTCTTCACACTCCTTTCAGTGGTTGCTATGTCTACAGGCGAGACTGAGACCGAGGAGAACTACGGTGATTTCTTCGATACTCCTGCTGCTACAGAGGAGGCTGCGGACCTCGATTTCACTAACGAGGCTACTGCTGGGGAGGGCGTTGCTGCTGAGGTTGCTACCGAGGAGACTACTCCTGAGGAGTAAGCATAACACTCACACGAGCGAGAGGCGTCCAATGGCATCGGCTAGATGGACGTCTCTATTTTTATACTACGACGCAGAGAAGAGGCAGTGGTACGATTATTGTTTGCGATACCTTATATTTATATAAGTTAACCAAAAAAAGACCACGACCATGAAAAAGTATCGTTGCACAGCATGCGACTACCTCTACAATCCCGAGGTGGGTGACCCCGAAAATGGCATAGCCGCAGGCACTCCCTTTGAGGAGCTACCCGAGGATTGGACCTGCCCACTATGTGGCTTAGGCAAAGAGGCTTTCGAGGCGGAAGAGTAGTTCGGATTGAGGTGTTCACCAGCTGAGCACCTCAATTATTTATATAACAAGGTAAAAAAATAGGTTGCAGTGGTTGCAAAATAAAAAATTATTGCTACCTTTGCACCGCTTTATGCACAAAACTTTAATTAATTAAAACATTATGAACAATTACGAAACCGTTTTCATTGTCACTCCCGTGCTCTCTGACGCACAGGTGCAGGAGGTAGCTGACAAATTCCAGGGCGTAATCACCGAGAACGGCGGTCAGATTGTGAATGTGGAGAACTGGGGCCTCAAGAAGCTCGCTTATCCTATTCAGAAGAAGACTACCGGTTTCTACTTCCTCGTAGAGTTCACCGGTGAGGGCTCAATCATCAACACTCTCGAGACTCAGTATCGTCGCGATGAGCGCATCATTCGTTTCTTAACCTTCAAGCAGGACAAGTTCGCTGTTGAGTACTCTCAGAAGCGTCGCGCTAAGCTTGCTAACAAAACACAGGAGTAATCATGGCAGAGAATACACAGCAGGGTGCATCTGAGATTCGCTATCTCAACCCCGTTTCAGTAGACGTTAAGAAGAAGAAGTACTGCCGTTTCAAGAAGCTCGGCATCAAGTACGTAGATTATAAGGACGGTGAGTTCTTGAAGAAGTTCCTCAACGAGCAGGGTAAGATTTTGCCCCGTCGTCTTACCGGTACTTCTCAGAAGTTCCAGAAGAAGGTTGCTCAGGCAGTTAAGCGTGCTCGCCACCTTGCAATCCTTCCATTCGTAACCGATTGTATGAAATAATAAAGAGGAGGATAGACTATGGAAGTAATTCTTATCAAAGACGTAGAGAACTTGGGCTACGCAAACGACATCGTTAACGTTCGCCCTGGCTATGCCAACAACTACTTGATTCCTCAGGGTTTCGCAAAGACTGCTACCGCTTCAGCTAAGAAGGTGCTCGCTGAGAACCTTCGTCAGCGCGCTCACAAGGACGCTAAGATTTTGGCTGACGCTCAGGCTTTGGCTGAGACTATCGCAAACCTTCACCTCACTATCACAGCTAAGGCTGAGGAGGAGAAGATCTTCGGTGCTGTGACCGCTGCCGACATCGCTGCTGCTCTCCAGGAGAAGGGCATCGAGGTAGATCGCAAGAACATCACTGTAGACTCTGTTAAGACTCTTGGTGAGTTCGAGGCTGTTGCTAAGCTTCACCGCGAGGTTAAGGCTACTATCAAGTTTGCAGTTGTAGCTGAGTAATTTTAGATTTTATTGGGCATCTTTAGCCCATCACAAACAAAAACCCGTAGGCTGTACTTAGGTACTATCCTGCGGGTTTTCTTATTGCGATAGACTGAACCTCTCCACTAAAATCAAAAATCTGTACAGACTGAGAGATTCTTCGCTATGTTCAGAATGACAGCTGTGGAAAACTATCTTTGCTCTATCTGCTCTCGCATGCGCGCATCGCTGCTCTCACATTTTCTTTATTATAGAATATAATAATTTCCAAATATTGGTCGTTTATTCGAAAATATTATGTAACTTTGTGCGCTTATACACATAAGCGCAAGAAATAGCAAGAAAATGAAGCGCATTTTTGGATATATACTCGCTACCATAGCAATCGTCGCTACCGCGGCATGCAGCGTGGTGAACGAGGCTATCAAGTCGGGAGACCCTCAGTACGCCTACCAGCAGGCGCTTACACTATACGAAAACGAGAAGTGGGACCAGGCATCGTCGCTATTTGAGGCATGCCGACACATATACATGGGAACACCGCGCGAGGATACCCTGTCGTTCTACAATGCACGCTGTAAGTTCAAGAACAGAGACTGGGATGAGGCAGCTACACAGCTCGACACCTACCGTCGTAAGTTCGGACGTAGCCCATTTATCGAGGATGCCGAGGGTATGTATGCGCTATGCCACTACTACATGTCGCCACCGCCCGAGCGTGACCAGACAATAACAACACAGGCCATAATCGCCATAACCGAGTTTATGTCGCGCTACCCCGAGTCGGAGAATATAGATGAGTTCCAGGAGATGCTCGACGAGCTTACCGACCGCCTGATGGAGAAGAGCTACATGAATGCCTACACCTACTACAAGGTGGGTAGATACAAGGCGGCAATCGTGGCTTTCCGCAACGCTATGAAGCGATACCCCGAGTCGCCACACATGGAGGAGATGATGTACTACATGACCGTATCGGCATATCGTCTCGCAGAGAACTCAGTGGAGTCGAAACAGGAGGATAGATACCTCGCAATGCTCGATGCCTACTACTCATTCGTAGCAGAGTACCCCGAGTCGAAGCATATAAAGGAGCTCGACCGCATGGCTAAGGCTGCACGTAACTTCCTCGACAAGAGCCAAAACACCGAGGTGGAGCAGTAACAGTCGAACGACAACACTAAAGAGATAAAGTAGATAATTAAGATAAAACACATATAGGACTATGGAGATTAAGAAGAACGTTCCAAACAACACAATCACTCGTAAGCTTGTAGACCTCGACGCCCCCACAGGCAACATCTACGAGAGCATCAACATCATCGCACGCCGTGCTAATCAGATCGCTACAGAGCTTAAGACTGAGCTCAACCGCAAGCTTGCCGACTTCTCAGCACCTACAGACAACTCTGTGGAGGAGACTTTCGAGAACCGTGAGCAGATAGAGATCTCACGCTACTACGAGCGTCTTCCAAAGCCCGCAATCATCGCTACAGAGGAGTTCCTCGACGGTGAGGTTTATTTCCGTCACGGCGACAAGTAGTAGGCAACAGAATCGACCTAATAGGATAGATTATGCTCAACGGTAAGCATATCATACTCGGAATAACTGGCAGCATAGCGGCATACAAGGCAGCTATGCTGTGCCGTCTTTTAGTGAAGGAGGGCGCTGAGGTGAGAGTCATAATGACACCCTTAGCTAAGCAGTTCATCACGCCACTTACGATGGCGACACTCTCGAAGCACCCCATCCTCGTGGAGTTCTTCAACCCCGAGAATGGCGAGTGGAACTCACACGTATCGCTCGGCGAGTGGGCAGATATGCTCCTTATAGCCCCCGCAACGGCCAATACCATCGCCAAGATGACCACAGGCATTGCGGACAACCTCCTGCTCACCACCTACCTCTCGGCACGCTCGAAGGTGGCCGTGGCTCCCGCCATGGACCTCGACATGTATGCCCACATCACCACGCAGCAGAACCTCCAGACACTTGCCCAGCGTGGCGTGGCTATCATCGAGCCTGCGGCAGGAGAGCTGGCAAGTGGCCTTATAGGCAAGGGACGCATGGCCGAGCCTGAGGATATTGTAGAGCAGGTAAAGGCTATATTCGCTGAGGCTGAGCATCGCACACTTGCGGGCAAGCGTTACATCGTCACGGCAGGTGCTACGATAGAGCCCATCGACCCCGTTCGCTACATTACCAACCACTCTACCGGCAAGATGGGTTATGCCATTGCCGAGGAGCTGGCAAGACGTGGTGCCGAGGTGAAGCTCATCAGTGGTCGCACTACCCTACCCGCACCTAAGGGCGTGGAGCGCATAGACGTCCTCACGGCAGAGGATATGTATAACGCTGCAGTCAAGGAGTGGAACAAGGCTGACGGCGCCGTGATGTGTGCTGCCGTGGCAGACTACACCCCCGCGGTGGTTGCCGACCACAAGCTCAAGAAGTCGGATAGCGACATGCGCATAGAGCTTAAGCGCACAAAGGACATCGCCGCAGCACTCGGTGCCAACAAGGGTAGCCGCATTTTTGTCGGTTTCGCACTTGAGACCGACAACGAGGAGGCCAATGCCGAGGGTAAGCTCCAGCGCAAGAACTTCGACTTCGTGGTACTCAACTCGCTACGCGACAAGGGTGCAGGATTCGCGGGAGATACCAACAAGGTTACGCTCATCGACCACACGGGCAGCCAGGAGCATCCCCTAATGTCGAAGCGCGAGGTGGCAGCCATCATTGTAGATAAGATTGAGACGCTAAATAGCTAATATACAATGCTTAAGAGCCTAACGATAGAGAACTATGCGCTTATCGACTCACTCAACGTGGAGTGGGACGAGAGCCTCAACATCATCACTGGTGAGACGGGTGCTGGTAAGTCGATATTGCTCGGCGCATTGGGTCTGTTGCTCGGTGCCAAGAATGAGGGACAAGCGACCAAGGACCTCGAGCGCAACTGCGTGGTGGAGGCTACGTTCGACATCGCTAAGCTCAACCTTGAGGCTATATTCGAGGCAAACGACCTCGACTACGAGCCCGAGATAACGATACGTCGCATCATAACACCCGCGGGCAAAAGCCGTGCATTTATCGGCGACATGCCTGTGCAGCTTGCGACACTCAAGGAGATAGGTGCCCACCTTGTCGACATCCACTCGCAGCACCAGAACCTTATACTCGCCTCGGAGGAGTTCCGCACAACCACGCTCGACACCTTGGCAGCAAATGACCCTCTTATGGAGGCATACACCGCACAGCTTGCTACACTCAACGCACTACGTGCCGAGGAGCGCAGGATGCATACGGAGTTTGAGGCGGCACGCAAGGATGAGGAGTGGCTGCGCTACACCGTGGAGGAGTTCCGCGCAGCAAAACTCAAGGAGGGCGAGCAGGCAGAGACCGAGCAGACATTAGCCACGTTGGAGAGTGCCGACCGCATAGGCGAGGCGCTGACAACGCTACGTAACACGCTGGACGACGAGGAGTTAGGTGCGCTTGTTATGCTCACACGCTCTGAGCGCGAATTTGAGGCATTGGGCGAGAGCTACCCCACTGGCGCAGCGATTGCCGAGCGTCTGAAGTCGGTGGTTGCCGAGCTTAAGGACCTTAGCGCAACTGCCGCAGATGAGACAGAGCGCATAGATGCCGACCCCGAGAAGCTACAGAAGCTGAGCGATAGGCTCAACACCATCTACTCGCTCGAGATGAAGCACCGCGCAGAGTCGTATGACGACCTGCTCGCTAAGGCTGCAACGTTCGAGGCACGCCTCGCAACGATAGACAACAGCGACGCCGAGCTTAAGGCGCTCGAGGCACGCATCGCGGAGGCTGATGGCGAGTGCCGCAAGGCAGCAAAGGCGCTACACAACTCACGTGTGGAGGTGGCTAAGCGATTAGAGGAGAGCGTGGTAGCGACGCTACGCATGCTCGGCATGGAGGATGCTCAGTTTGTGGTGGAGATCGCAGAGCGCGAGCAGTACGCCCCACTTGGCACGGACGATGTGGCATACCTCTTCACAGCTAACCGCACCACCAAGCCCGCAGCCGTAGAGCGCATAGCATCGGGAGGTGAGCTCTCGCGCATCATGTTAGCACTCAAGGCGTTGATTGCCGAAAGGAGGATGCTTCCCACGGTAATATTCGACGAGATAGACACGGGCGTATCGGGACGTATTGCCGACGCCATGGGCGACATCATAGCACGCATGGCCGAGACCATGCAAATTGTCGACATCACGCATCTGCCACAGGTGGCATCGAAGAGCGGTGCCCACTTTGTGGTATACAAGGAGGAGGGTCGCAGCAATATCCGCCGATTGGCTAAGGCCGAGCGCGTGGATGAGATTGCCAAGATGCTCTCGGGTAGCGAGATTACGGAGGCTGCCCGCAAGCAGGCACGCATACTGCTAAGCAAATAGGGACACCGCAACACTATACGTTATCAGAAGCCGTAAGGTGTGGTGCATAGTAAAAGAAACCACCAGAGGATAGTACAAGACGTACAGCCTATGGTGGTTTTATCTTTTGGGATGTGCCGAGAATGCCCCCCTTATCACAGCAAATAATTTGTTGTCAGAAGGTAGTAGATGCAACGCTCGGCAAAAGAAATGCGGATAGGCTGTACTAAAGCGTACTGCCTATTCGCATTTACTTTTGTTAGCGGCAGCAGATGCTGCCTTATCACAACAAATTACAGGAGCTTCTTTTTAGAAGGAATAACCAAAAACTCCTTGAGATAAAAGGGCTCAAAGTAGGCTATATCCTCAAACCTCTCTGCCTTAAATGCCTCTTCAGCCAAGCGAACAATACCGCGTGCCGAGGGTGCTATCTCAACAAATATAGCATCACTAAGCAACTCTGCACACTTCTTTGCGCCATTGCCGAAGATAACGAGTTTACCCCCGCTGCGCCACTGCTTGAAGCTCTCCTCGGTGACAACCTCGGCAGCGACCTCAGAGACTGCAACGCCCTCAGTATCAAATATCTGTGTGTATACCTCCATACGGCGGGCATCGACCATAGGGCAGAGGTGGGCGTGTGACCACTCCTCCTCCTCGATGTCGAGGATGCCTGCGTCGTAGTCCTCGCGGGCCACCTCAGTAAGGGCGTCGAGGGAGCCGAGGGCGATAAGAGGGATATTCAGCGCGTAGCACATGCCCTTGGCAAAGGATACACCGATGCGTAGTCCCGTATATGAGCCTGGGCCCTTGCCCACGGCTATAGCGTCGAGGTCGGAGGGCTGAACGCCAGTCTCGCGCAGTAGCTCATCGACAAACATCGCCACCTTCTTAGCGTGGTCGCGACCCTCGTCACTCTCGCGGAGTGCCATAAGCTCGCCATCGTTGGCCAATGCCACAGAGCAGATATCTGTTCCTGTCTCAATCGAAAGTATTAGTGCCATAGTATCTCTATCTACGATTATTTTTGAGTGCCTTATCCATCTCGCGCTTAGCATCGTTCTCCTTAATGTACTCGCGCTTGTCGTAGGCCTTACGTCCACGTGCCAGGCCGATGGCCACCTTAGCCAAGCCACGATCGTTGAGGAAGATGCGCAAGCCCACAACCGTGAGGCCACGGTCTTGCAGTGAGCGCTGCAACTTATTGAGCTCCTTGCGGTTAAGCAGTAGCTTGCGGTCACGCTTGGGGACATGGTTGTTGCACGTGCCCCACGTATATTCGGCGATGTTTACGTTACGTATCCAGAGCTCACCACGCTCGAAGTAGCAGTAGGAGTCGACAAGCGACGCCTTACCTAAGCGCAACGACTTAATCTCGGTGCCCACAAGCACGATGCCGGCGATGTACTCCTCGATAATCTCGTAGTCGAACGTAGCACGCTTATTACGTATGTTTATATTCTTATAATCTGCCATTACTCAATCTTATACACTTACCGCGCCACCACGGCACAAGTTTTGAAACTCTCTGAAGCGGGTGGTCCCGGATAAAGGTAACTAATTCTTTTATCTTTGATATGTTTTACACATCTTTTAAGTTTATTTTCTGTTTGCACACTGCCGCGTAGTGATACGTAGGCGCCCCGGGCCACCCTCTTTTTGAGAGCATCGCTCACTACCCCACGACTATATCAGGCGCCCCATCTTCTTGGCGATGGCTACACGCGCCGCCTGATACTTCGACAGCATCTGCATAACAGCAACATCGTCGTCACCCTCAGCTAAGCGACTCTGTAGCTGGATGATATGCTTATCCAGCGTGCGCCACTTAAACATAACCACAACCTTAGGCACACCCTCGCTCAGCTGCTCCTCATCGGTGGTGAGGTGCACCTCCTTCTGCTCCCAAATCTTGCTGATGACATAGTTGTCGTCCAAGGTAAGCAGGTCGATACTTACGCGGCTAACATTGGGGTCGTGGTGGTTGATAAAGCTATGTGTGGGCACCTCTACGCCCTCGCCTAAGCGCTCATACTCAGCGCGATAGAGCGCCACGATGGTGCTATAGGGTGCTATCTCGAGGCTGAGGCCGTCGTCGTCGAGCTCGTCGAAGATGTAGCTGGCAAGATTATACTTTATGGTCTCGCGCTCCTCCTCGAGGATGATGTTCGTGTGGCCATACTTTAGTAGGTACTTGGTAATCTCTCTTTCGAGGGTCTCCTGCGTGGTGCCCGCCGTAAGCTGCTTATGCACAGGCTGCTCGGGAATCTCGGGCTTAGCCACATAGAGCGACTGGGGCGTAGCCTGCTGACGGTCGCGCATCTGCTGGCGCTGCAGGAAGTTCTGCGCCTCAACATTACCCTTAAGGGCGTCGATGTTGCGTGCCACGGCCACAGCTAAGGTCTGCTGGTCGGCGTTCATTATCTCGGCGCAGTAGCGCACATACTCCGAGCGCTTAATCTGGTCGGGGATAAGCGAGATGGAGTGCACCATGTCGTTGATGGCATCGCTACGCTTAAGAGGGTCGTTCGTGGCCTCGCCAAGCAGTAGGCGCGCCTTAAAGGCAAGGAAGTCCTCTGCATGTTCCGCGATGTAGGCACGTAGCTCCTCTGAGGTGTGGGCACGAGCAAAGGTGTCGGGGTCGTGCTCCTCGGGCAGCAGCACGATGCGCACGTTCATGCCCTCCTTGATGACGAGGTCTACACCACGTATCGCCGCCTTGACACCCGCAGCATCACCATCGAACATAAGCGTGATGTTGGTGGTAAAGCGGCTGATGAGGCGTATCTGCTCCTCCGTTAGCGACGTACCCGACGATGCCACAACATTCTCTATGCCAGCCTGATGCATCGAAATAACATCTGCATAACCCTCGACAAGTATGGCGTAGTCCTCCTGTTGTATCGCCTTCTTAGCGAAGTAGAGGCCATAGACCTCGCGGCGCTTGTTGTATATCTCGCTCTCGGGTGAGTTCTGATACTTGGCCACCTTCTTATCGGTGCGCAGCGTGCGGCCACCAAAGCCCACGACACGTCCCGAGATGTTGTGTATGGGGAACATCACGCGGTCGTAGAACCTGTCGCGCAGCTTGCCGTCGGTCTCGCGGGCGATGGCAAGGCCCGTAGATAGCAGGAACTCATCCTTATAGCCTGCCGCGCGGGCATCTGCCGTGAAGCGGTTGTTCGTAGAGGGGCAGAAGCCGAGGCCGAAGCGGTGGATGGTGGCATCCGAGAAGCCTCGCGCGGAGGTAAAGTACGACAAGCCCACACTGCGACCCTCATCCTCGTTGAACATATAGCGCTGGAAGTAGTCTGCAGCCCACTGGTTTAGGGCGAACATACTCTCGCGGTTGTTGTTGCGCTCGATGGCCTCATCGGTCATTGCCTCCTCCTTGACCTCGATTCCATAACGCTTGGCGATGATGCGCAGCGCCTCGGGATAGGTGGCACTCTCACTCTCCATGACGAAGTTTATGGCATTGCCACTCTTACCACAGCCGAAGCACTTATATATGCCACGTGCGGGTGATACCTTGAACGAGGGGGTCTTCTCCTGGTGGAAGGGACAGCACGCCTCGTAGTTCACACCCTTGCGTTTGAGCGTGACATAGTCGCCAACAATATCTACGATATTGGCAGCAGCGTATATGCGGTCTATGGTTTCGCGATCAATCATTCTGCAAAGATACGAAACAAATTAGCAATTAGCAATTAGAAAATAGAAATCTTTTTTGTTTATGGGTGTTTGAAGAGGTGCGAATAACGAGGAGTGCAACAAAAAGGATGACATGTATGTGGCGTCATTATGCACCCTAACCCTATCATTTTGAATACCCCCACTCTGTCATTCTTCACTGCGTTCAGAATGATAATAAAAGAATAGAGAGGCAACGCGGAAAACACACTACGCACTTCCTGAAACTCCCTGATTCCTCTCCAAAGCCTCTCTCATCTTTGCTCTTTGCTCCCTGTTCTCTCTCTTGGGCATAAAATTAGCCCGAATGGGACATACTAAGCGTGGTTCCCATTCTGACTATATGTTTGGTGATGCAGACTGCGGCTTAGCACAAGAAAGCTACAGCAGTCCGGCATTATAATACTGCACAATCTGTTCCAACACAGCATCCTCACCCTCGGGGTCATACTCGAGTTTGAGGTTAGCACCAAAGAGGCGGGCAATGGTCTGGTAGAAGCCCGCGACAAAGCCCGAGCGCACATCCTTGATTATCTTAAAGACGGTGTTGTCGGTCTCGCGGTCGATAAGCTTGATGAGTATCTTACCCTCGTAGCGGGTCATCTTCCACAGCATGGGCGTAATCTCCTCTTTCAGAGCATCTTCCACAGCCTTGGTATAGGCACGTTCATCCTTTTTGCGGTCGATGGTAGCAAGCTGTAGTTCGAGCTCGTCGAGGCGTGCGGCAGCCTCCTTAGCCAAGGGGTACACCTTCTTTACGGCACGCACCATGCGGGCATGTTTCTCGAGGTCGATGCCCTCGTCGATGCGTATAGGTAGCAGCGTGATGTTGAGCACCGAGTCGCCATTCCTATCCCTACTCCAACGTGCTGCCGAGGCGCCCGTAACACGCTGACGACGGCTCTGTGCCGAGGCATCGGTGGGCAGAGCAACAATAAGCATTAGGGCAACAAGGAGTATGTGAACGAAGCGTTTCATCGGTGGAGTCGAGCTTAACACTTACAAAGATAACGCATAAAATTCGGAATATAGTCTACTGTATCCGATTTTTTTGTACCTTTGCTTAGTGTTGAACACTATTTAAAGAGAGATAATTATGTTAGAGAGTGGATTGAAACACCAGAGTGTGATGGTTGTCACCGAAGGTAATACAGCGAATTTTATAGGCTCGGGCGATATGGAGGTGTTGGCAACACCCGCGATGGTAGCCCTTATGGAGAATGCCGCGATGATGGCAGTAGCCCTGCACCTTGAGGAGGGCGAGACCACCGTGGGCTCGATGATATCTACAACCCACCTTAAGCCCTCGAAGATTGGTCGCTCGATTAGCGCCATTGCCGAGCTTACGGAGGTGGAGGGACGCAAGCTCATGTTCAAGATTACGGCATACGATGGAGATGTGGTCATCGGCGAGGGTGAGCATATACGCTATGTGGTCAATCGCGAGAAGTTCCTTGCAAAGCTATAAGGTATAGGCACAAAGATAGCCGGTGTGTTCCCCCATTATTACGCTAACTATTACCCAAATGAAAGCCTCATCAACCTTCGTTAGCGAATATACACACCGGCTGTAAATCGGTGGCAAAAGTAGCATGTCAGGGCATACTACACAATAGACACATTACTGAAGAAATAACCAATATTACTTATTTTTATTTCTCAGCGTTCAAATTAGCCATAACCACTAACGATGAGGCACGAATATGGCACAAATAGTTAATAAAAACGAGATACTGGAGATAGATAGTGTCGCCAGCTGCAATGACCATTTAGGTGTACCAACACTCTATGAGCACGTAAACGTTGTTGATCTTAGTCGCCTGGAGCGTGTGCACTCGCAGAAAAAGAAACTCGGTGTCTATGCCATTGTGTGCTACTGGGAGGATAACGACAAGGATGGCGGCTGTGTACGCTTCTACTCGCCTGGCCACATGGGCGTGTTCAACGCAGGTAGTTACGACAATCCTGTGGGCTGGCTGCTAACGTTCGACTCGGCACTCATAGAGAACACACTGCTGGCCAACCGTATGGTGGAGTACCCCTTCTTCAACGAGAATACGTCAACCTCTCTGAGTCTAAGCGCCACGGAGAGGTCTATGATTATCAGCTGTATGCAGAGTTTAGCCAAGGAGCTACAGACACCCGAAGACAGGTTCTCGGCGCGCATCCTCGCCGCAGGCATCGCTGTGCTTCTCAGCCTGAGCATGCGCTACTACGAGCGTCAGCGCAACGTCCATAAGGACTCTGCCGACATCATCATAGAGCGCCTGGGCAAGCTCCTGACGAGCTACGTGGGAGGCGATAGAACGATCATCAGTGATATACCCTCAGTGGCATCGCTTGCCGAGGCCCTACACATATCGTCGAACTACCTTGGTGACGTGGTACGCAAGAAGCTACACTGCTCGGCACACCACTACATACGACGCATAATAGTTCAGGAGGCAAAGCGACGACTTGTCTACACGACAACATCCATAGGCGAGATTAGCTACAACCTCGGCTTCAAGTATCCACACCACTTCACGCGCGTATTTAGGCGCGAGGAGGGAGTATCACCTAACCAATATCGCAAGGAGTTCGGCGAGGTATAAACGCTATAAGGATGAGGAGATTTATCGAACGCATAAAGCAGCTACTATCGAAGCTGTCGTTCCGCACGGGGGTCATCGTACTCGCCTCGTGCGTAGTATTCTACATCTTGTCGTTCGCACAGGCGCTGCTACCCATATCTGCTGCGGCAAAGGGTGTATTGTGGTTCGTGCTCTTTGGCATGGCTAAGACCACGCAGTATGCAGGACTCGCCATCATCGGCGTGGATGGGTGGCGCAGAGTGAAGAGCTGGTTTAAGAGGGCAAAAGAGTAAGAGCCCAAGCATACGACAAATGGCGGGTGGGATTATTTATCCCCACCCGCCATTATCGTTATAGCACAGCGTAGCAACGCTATCTTGGCCAGATTATCTTAGTTCTATATACCAACGCCGTAGCCTGCGAATGGGTGAATTGATACCACGTAGCAAGCGCCGTAGCGGGTATTACCCGTAAGTTTGATATGCGACTTGCCCTCGTCGATAGATACATTGTACTCGTTCAAAAGCTGTGTCTTAGGCTCCGACATCAGGTCGTCAGAGTCGGAAATCCAGAGACGTGTTACGAGACCTGTGGCATTGTCAATCTCATAGCCCCACAATGTAACAGCGTGGCTTAGGGCATTGAGGTTAGCACCGAGGTTGACTGTAAGACCTGCCATACCATGCTCGAAGGACTCGACAATAAGTTTAGAGAACTCAGCCAAGCGCTCTGTGCCCTGATAACTTGTGCCATTACCCCAGAGGTAGTAGTTGTTGAAGATGGTGATATACAAGTTCTTAAGGTCGAGGCCCTCAACACCTGGAACTATGACATTCTCGTAGCCGTGATAGATATATGGGAATACCTCTGTATCCCAGATGCTCTTCCAGTAGCCACCCGCAGTCTTAGGCACAGCCTGCGAGCCCTCTGAAGCAAACTCACCACCATTGAGCTTACCCTCGAAGTACCAAGGAATAGCCTCCTGCATGTGTCCTCCGCGCGAGTTATCCCACTCTGAGTGGAATATGTTCATAAGCTCCAACTCGTATGGGCCATAGTTGGTATATGACGTAACACCAGGACCATCCGTAGCACCTGCAGGGAGAGTCTTACCAGCTGCCTTGTAGCGATCCTGGAACCACTGAATCATATTTGATGATGCGGCAGCCCAGCACATGTTTATATCACCGTTGTCGCCGGCACCCTTCTTGTTTACATCGTACCAACCCGAGGTGAGCGTCACACCCTCGGCAAAGACGATAGACTTGCCTGTAGATGCAACCTCCTCAGCGGTGATTGTCAACTCGTTAGACTTCTGCTCGCCCTTTACAGCATAGACGATATATGTGCCAGGGGTGGTAGTGATAAAGCGGCTACCATTTAGGATGCTCTCGTTGACATAGATAGTCGACTTGTCGGTTACGTTAGCACCATCCTGCGTTACGGTAAACTTGGTAGAGTCCACGCCATTAGCCATAATGGTAGTCTCGGTGGCTACAAGCTTGATAGGCTTCTCCTCCTCGACAACCTTCTTGTTGACATTAAGAGTCACCTTATTAGAGGTAACATCCTCATACTTAGCATAGAAGATATAGTCACCCTCGGCAGTTGCTGTGTAGGTAGCGCCCTCGATAGCTACATTACCCTCCTCAAGGTAGATGGTAGCATCAGCCGTCACATCGTTGCCATCAAGCTCCACCTTGAAGGTAGCACTCTCATCGACATAGATGGTTGCAGGCTCTACCGTGAGCTTAAGCTCCTTATCCTGAGGCTCAGGACCAGGGGTGTTGTTATCCTCCTTGGCATAGACCTGCCAAATCTCAGACTTTGCCGAGCCATACTGCGCGTAGAACTCATACTCGCCAGCATACTTAGTCTTGAAGGTCATACCCTCCAAGGCCTCGTGAGTATCGGCAAAGTGGATTGTCGCATCTGCGGTCACATCCTTGCCATCAAACTTTACTGCAAATGTTACGCAGTCCTCGCCATTAGCAATAATCTCTGCCTTATCGACTAAAAGCTGTGGCTTAAGCTCGAACGATGGCTCTTTGCTATCGCAGGCCACAAAGCCCGCGATAGCCAATAGCATAAATAGGATCTTTCTCATATATATAAAAGGTATATTATGATAGAGTCATTCTATTACTTCACACGCTTAAGCACGATGTCTGATGTTGCCACCGCCCACATCTCGGTCATATTACGGAATACCGATGGACGGTACACGCCATAATCAAACTCAGCACCAGAGTGGTGAGCACCGATTGTGAGTGTGTTGCCATCCTCCGAAAGTGTTACGGGGAATGTAGCAGGTGCCGACTTCCTGCTATTGTAGTCTGCGCCGAAGAAGTAGAGTACGTAGCCATCATCACCCCAGTTATAGAGGTAGTGGTTTCTCTCTGAAGGGATAGTGATGGTGTCCCCCTCGCCAATCTCAAGGAAGATCTTAGGACCGTAGTCGCGGTATGCCAACGACTCGTAGTTGCGCCAGTAGCTTGATGAATCGAGAAGGTCGGCAGGCGAGTAGTATGGGGTATCCTTCAAGTTGCCCTGCGAAGTTACATCGAATGGCCAGTCAAGAACTACAAGACGGTTGTAATCGCGGTACTCCTTAGCGCTCTTGTCGTCAGCACCAGCTGCGATGGTAACCTTTGCATCGGTGATAGATACGCTTACACCGTTCACCTGAACAAGCTCGTACGATACAAGCCACTCACCCTGCAATGTCTCGAAGAGGTCTGACTCCACGCGTGTGGGAAGTGCCTTCTTGGGAGTATTGCCCGATGCGCAGATGACTGTCTCGGTCTGCTCGGCATTCTTAATGCTTACAACAGCGACATACTCTGTATTGGGCCAAAGCTCCTCGTTGATAAGCGACAGACCAGTGGTGCGAACAGCCTCAACCTGCTCGGCATTGAGCTCGAAGCCATAGAGACGTGCGATATCTGAGTCTGTTCTATCCTGGTTGCGCTCCGCCTGGATGTCAGCAGCAGTGTTGAACGCAACCTTAACATATGCAGCATCCTCCGAGAAGATGTTTACGTTAATAGTCTTGTGAGGGTTCTCCGCAGCAGTGGTTACGCTAACCTCACCCTGAGGCTCGCCAAGCTGCTTGCCCGAAGTGCGGAACTCAACCTTCTGCATCATATCGCTACCCTTGTTGTCGATAAGATATACCAAGCAGTAGTAGTCGGTGTCGGGAGTAAGGCCACCCCAAGTCTGCTCGTTAGCCTGTGTTAGGTGCCATGCGCCAGAGTTAGCATTCTTGATGAGCGAGTTAAGGAAAGTCTCGCCACCACCAACCTGAACGTAGTACTCAATGTTTGCCTGGGTCTCTACCCATACGTAGTACTCAGCAACAGTGGTATCGGGAGTTGTCGCAATATTTACCGAGATAGAGTCGATGTCCTTAAGCTCTATGGTCATACCTGCCTCAGATACGGGACGCTTAGGGGTACGGAAAGGCTTAACGAAGATGTCGCCAGTCACGTTCTGCTTACCGTCGCTGATGGCTGCGATAACGTAGTACTCGCTATCCTCGCGAAGGTGCATATCGTAGCTGCCATACTTCGAGCCGTCAATCCACTCGTAGGTCTGTACGCCCTTCTCGGGGATACCGATACCCATAGTGTTGATGTACGACTCGGGGGTCTGGCCATTGTGCTCCAAGTATGCCTTGTCGATGCACTGGAAGAGGTAGTCGCCAGCAATGTTAATGGTGAAAGTTACGGTGTTGTAGGTAACCTCATCGATGACGATAGGGTTATCAATGCCGTCGTCGGGTGTTGTGAACTGCAACTTAGCGGGCTCGCTGAGTATGCCATCCTCCTTGGCGCGAAGGATTGCCACAAGCGTATAGGCCGTGTTATCGTTGAGGTCAGACACGGTAAGCGTAGCCGTATCCTTAACCTCGGCGCTATTTAGCGCGAAGAGCTCGTCGATTTTGGGCGTTGTGTTACCCTCGGCCACTACAGCATAGCCGAGCTCACCCTCAACATTTGTTGTAACCGTGAAGGTGAAAGAGTTGCACTCGAGAGCAGCCTGCTCAAGGGTAATCTCGGGGGTTGTGCCAGGGGTTGGAGGCTGGGGCTTATCCTCATTCTGCGGATTGTTCTCGCAGCCCACTGCAAGCACGAGGCCTGCAAAAAGCGTAATAAAAAAGTAAAGTTTTCTCATGGTTTAATTAGGTTATGTGTTATAAATTTAGTTTTGCGGCTTGCTACACCAAATGGTAAAATACCATTTATGGCGCGAAAATAGTAAAAAAAATCATACTTACAAATATTTTTTGGTATAAACTCGTCGAATATGCACATTAAAATTTGACATTTCAAAACTTTCCATTATCTTTGCACCGCTTACGAGCAACGATTGAGCTATGGTGTAACGGTAACACAGCAGATTTTGGTTCTGTTATTCTGAGTTCGAATCTCGGTAGCTCAACCACCCACCACCGCAGGAGATATATCCCGCGGTGTTTTTTTTTGGCAGGTGCGACAATAATAGGTTGCGTTTACCAGAATTTTCGTATCTTTGCCCTAACTAATTCCTAATTGTTAACCAACAACGTATGGCATTTCCTATTGAAGATAAGCTTGTTGTGGCGGTGTCGTCGTCGGCACTCTTCGACCTCTCAGAGTCGGATAAGGTCTACAACGAGCGCGGACTGGCGGAGTATCGCCGCTACCAGGAGCAGAATATCGACGTGCCCCTCGCCAAGGGTGTGGCATTCCCCTTCGTAAAACGTCTACTGGGCTTCAACGACATCTTCGCCGAGGAGAAACCCGTGGAGGTGGTACTCCTCTCGCGCAACTCTCCCGAGACGGGACTGCGCGTATTCCGCACCATAAAGCACTATGGCTTAGACATTTCGCGTGCTTCGTTCTTCTCAGGCGAATCGCCCTACAAGTACCTTCCAGCGTTCAATGCCTCGCTCTTTCTCTCGGCATCGGAGCGCGATGTTAAGCGTGCCTGCGAGGCGGGATATGCCGCAGGACGTGTCCTCGACAGCGAGGTCAACGACGACACCTCGGATAACGAGCTACGCATAGCCTTCGACTTCGACGGCGTCATCGCCGACGACGAGTCCGAGAAGATATACAAGGAGCATGGCCTCAAGGCGTTCCACAACCACGAGGCATCTACCATGCGTCCCCTCGACCCGGGTCCCTTGGCAGACCTGCTGATGAAGATTTCGGCGCTACAGAAGCTTGAGACTGAGCGCATTGGCGCCAGTGCCGACTACCGTCGTTGGCTAAAGATATCCATCGTCACGGCACGCAATGCTCCCGCTCACGAGCGCGTGGTAAACACCCTCAAAAGCTGGGGCGTGGAGGTAACCGAGGCCTTCTTCCTCGGTGGCATATCGAAGGATCGCGTGCTGGAGATTATGCGCCCACACATCTTCTTCGACGACCAGATGTCGCACCTCGACCACCTGCGCAATGTGCCTGCGGTGCATATACCCATGGGCATAGCTAACGAGTAAAATTTCTTGTGATAAGGGGCATCCTTCGACGCCTCAATCCAAAGAGCGAATGGGAAATACGCCAAGTATGTCCCATCCGCTCTTTCTCTTTATCGGCGCCAAATTATGCCCCTTCTAACAAGAAATTACCTGCACTAAAGAGCCATCATCACTCTCTCAATCATTGGCCCGAATGGGAAATACACACAAGTATATCCCATCCGCCATTTCTCTTAATCGAGGCCACATCTAACCCCTTCTGACAATAAATACAGTTACAATGGGGTAGTGTGACGGGTGTGATATATGTGACAAGCAACTACCCAAGTAAATGCTAAAAAATGTTTGGTAGATTCGATTTTTTTTTGTAGCTTTGTGCGTTTTATACGACGACTTTATATTGAAAATATAAACAAACAAAATATATGAGTACCGAACAGGAAAAAGTAATGAAGCACGAGGAGGAGTATTCAGCGTCGAATATTCAGGTCCTCGAAGGTTTGGAGGCTGTGCGTAAACGCCCCGCAATGTACATCGGCGACATCGGCGAGAAGGGTCTGCACCACCTTGTTTACGAGGTTGTGGACAACTCTATCGACGAGGCGTTAGCTGGCTACTGTACCGATATCTACGTGACTATCAACGAGGATAACTCTATCTCGGTGCGCGACAATGGTCGTGGTATCCCCACCGACTGGCACGAGAAAGAGGGTAAGTCGGCACTCGAGGTGGTGCTCACCGTGTTGCACGCGGGTGGTAAGTTCGACAAGGGTAGCTACAAGGTGTCGGGCGGTCTCCACGGCGTGGGTGTATCGTGCGTAAATGCGCTCTCTACGCTGCTCATTGCCGAGATTCACCGCGGTGGCAAGATATATAAGCAGACATACTCTAAGGGTGTGCCCACATCGAAGGTAGAGATTGTTGGCGACTGCGAGGACCGCGGTACGACCATCACCTTTAAGCCTGATGCTGAGATATTTACACTCACCCAGGAGTATAAGTACGAGATTTTAGCTAACCGTCTCCGCGAGTTGGCATTCCTCAATAAGGGTATTCACCTCACGCTCACCGACCACCGCGTGAAGGATGAGGAGGGCAACTCGCTCTCTGACCACTTCTACTCGGAGCATGGCCTCTCGGAGTTCGTTGAGTATCTCGACGCCACACGTGGCCAGAAGATTATCGAGAGCATCATCTACCTCGACACCGAGGAGAGTGGTGTCCCCGTGGAGGTGGCGATGCAGTACAACGACTCATATTCGGAGAACGTACACTCATACGTAAATAACATCAACACCATAGAGGGTGGTACTCACCTTACAGGCTTCCGCTCAGCCCTCACGCGTACACTTAAGAAGTATGCCGAGGAGAGTGGCATGCTCGCTAAATTGAAGTTCGACATCTCGGGTGATGACTTCCGCGAGGGTCTCACCGCTGTAGTCTCGGTGAAGGTTGCAGAGCCTCAGTTCGAGGGTCAGACCAAGACGAAGCTCGGCAACGACGAGGTGGCAGGCGCTGTAAACCGCGCAATGTCGGCAGCCCTCGGCCACTACCTCGAGGAGAACCCCAAGGATGCCAAGGCCATCGTGCAGAAGGTGATCCTTGCGGCACAGGCACGCCATGCAGCACGTAATGCCCGCGAGGCCGTGCAGCGTAAGACCGTGTTGTCGGGTGCTGGTCTTCCAGGTAAGCTCGCCGACTGCACCAGCCGCGACCGCTCTATCGCCGAGATATTCTTCGTCGAGGGTGACTCTGCGGGTGGTACGGCAAAGCAGGGTCGCGACCGTAACTTCCAGGCAATCATGCCGCTACGTGGCAAGATTCTAAACGTGGAGAAGGCTCAGGAGCACCGAATGTGGGAGAATGAGGAGATCAAGAACATGTTTACCGCCTTGGGCGTGTCTATCGGTACTGCGGAGGATAGCAAGGCCTTGAACCTCGAGAAGTTGCGCTACGACAAGATTATCATCATGACCGATGCCGATGTCGACGGCTCGCACATCGCAACACTTATGCTCACCTTCTTCTTCCGCAAGATGAAGGCACTCATCGAGAATGGCCACATCTACATCGCTACGCCACCGCTCTACCTCGTGAAGAAGGGCAAGCAGGAGCGTTACTGCTGGACAGAGAAGGAGCGCGACGAGATTAGCGCTGAGTTTGGCTCGAAGGGCATACACATCCAGCGATACAAAGGTCTTGGTGAGATGAACGCTCAGCAGCTGTGGGACACCACCATGAACCCCGAGTCGCGCATCTTGCGCCAGGTGACCGTGGAGAACGCTGCCGAGGCCGACCGCATATTCTCAATGCTTATGGGCGACGAGGTGCCCCCACGTCGTGAGTTTATTGAGAAGAACGCACACTACGCGAACATCGACGCATAACAATTGATAACTAAGGGGTTGCGCTAAAGTGTGACCCCTTTTTCTAAATAGCTACAACCATGAATGTTACCGTTATAGGCGTTGCTGGCGGCACTGGCTCGGGTAAGTCTACCCTTGTTAAGCGTCTGCAGGAGGCCTTTATTAATGACGATGTGGCTACGCTATGCCACGACTTCTACTATAAGGCGCACCCCGAGCTTACGTACGAGGAGCGCACCAAGCTCAACTACGACCACCCCGCGGCCTTCGACACCGATATGCTTGTGGAGCATATCCGCACGCTGAAGTCGAACGTGCCCATCGAACACCCTGTCTACTCGTTCGTGGACCACAACCGCACCGATGAACGCGTCGTGGTCAAGCCCTCGAAGGTAATCATTGTCGACGGCATCCTTATCTTTGAGAATAAGGAGCTGAGAGAGCTTATGGACATCAAGGTCTTCGTTGATACCGATGCCGACATACGCCTTGCCCGCCGCATCTTGAGGGATGTATGCGAGCGTGGCCGCACCATGCAGTCGGTCATCGACCAGTACACCACCACGGTGAAACCCATGCACGAGGAGTTTGTTGAGCCCTCGAAGAAGTATGCCGACGTCATCATCCCCGAGGGTGGCTTCAACTCGGTTGCCGTGGGCATACTTATTGAGAACATCCGCTCACTGATAAAGTAGAGGGGTGAGATTAATGAGAAAATAGTAATTATTCTTCGTTGTTGCGGAGTTGCTGTCACTGTTGTCACAGGGTGTGGTGGCGTGTGACAAGTGTGACAAATTCATTGATTCGTGGACTTTAGGTTGGTTGCCTCATACGAGCCTACGGGAGACCAGCCCGAGGCTATAGCCGAGATGGTGCGTTCGATATCCGCAGAGGGTAATCGCGGCACCACCTTACTCGGTGTGACCGGCTCGGGCAAGACCTTCACCGTGGCCAACGTCATAGCCCAGCTAAACCGCCCAACGCTCGTCATAAGCCACAACAAAACCCTTGCAGCTCAGCTATATAACGAGTTCAAGAACTTCTTCCCCGAAAATGCCGTGGAGTACTTCGTGTCGTACTACGACTACTTCCAGCCCGAGGCATATATCCCCTCCACGGATACCTATATTGAGAAAGACCTCGCCATAAACGACGAAATTGAGCAGATGCGCCTCAAGACCGTGGCCACGCTACTCTCGGGACGCCGCGATGTGATTGTGGTGTCGAGCGTGTCGTGCATCTACGGCTGTGGTAACCCCGAGGCGTTCCATAGCGCCGCCATAGAGCTTAAGGTGGGTGACAGACACAACCGTAACGACCTGCTAATCAGGTTTGTGGATGCACTATATACGCGTACAGAGCTTGAGCTGCAGCCCTCGACATTCCGCGTCACGGGCGAGACCATCGACATCATGGCGTCGTTTGGCGAGTTCGGCAACCAGTGCTTCCGCATCATGTTCTTCGACCGCGAGATTGAGGTCATCTACGCCATCGACCCTCAGACGGGACAGAAGCTCTCAAGCCTCGACAGCGTCACCATCTACCCCTCGAACCTCTTTGTCACCACCCGCGACCAGATTAAGCGCGTGGTGGAGGAGATACGCACCGACCTCGAAAAGCAGATCGCCTTCTTCGAGCGCGAGGAGCGAGAGATTGAGGCTCAGCGCATTAAGCAGCGCGTGGAGTACGACATAGAGATGATTAACGAGCTGGGCTACTGCTCGGGCATCGAGAACTACTCACGCTATATGGATGGCCGTGCCCCAGGCTCGCGCCCCTTCTGCCTGATAGACTACTTCCCGAAGGACTTTATCACCGTCATAGACGAGAGCCATGTCACTGTGCCTCAGGTGCGTGGCATGTTTGGTGGCGACCGCTCACGCAAGGAGAACCTTGTGGAGTATGGCTTCCGCCTCCCCGCAGCGCTGGATAACCGCCCGCTCAAGTTCGAGGAGTTCCAACGCCTTGTGCCTCAGTCTATCTACGTCAGCGCGACACCCGCCGACTATGAGATTGCGGAGAGCGAGGGCGAGATTGTCGAGCAGCTTATCCGCCCCACACATATCGTCGACCCGCCGCTACGACTGCGTCCCTCGGAGCACCAGATTGACGACCTTCTGGACGACATCAACCGCGTTGTGCGCCGTGGCGAGAAGGTCATCGTCACCACCATATCGAAGCGCTCGGCTGAGGATATGTCGGGATATTTAGACCGCATAGGCATCCGCAATCGCTATATACACTCTGATATTGAGACACTTAACCGCGTGCAGATACTCGAAGATATGCGCGAAGACCGCATCGACGTCATCGTCGGTGTCAACCTCCTACGCGAGGGTATCGACCTTCCGGAGGTGAGCCTCGTGGCTATCATCGACGCCGACAAGGAGGGCTTCCTGCGTAATGTGAGGGCTATCACGCAGATTGCAGGCCGTGCCGCCCGCCACACTAATGGTCAGGTAAACCTCTATGGCGATAGGCTCACTGGCACGCTACGCACCTCGCTTATCGAGAGTAACCGCCGCCGTGCCAAGCAGATAGCCTACAACTTAGAGCATGGTGTTCTGCCGCGCCGTGCTAAGAAGAGTGGCTCGGGACAGAGTGCCCTCCTGGCAGAGCGCCCCACCTCGGAGGATGGCATACGTCCCGCACTATACGACGCTGTTTTCAACACGCCACACCCCTCGTCTACGGTGGCTGAAACGAATAACACCTACACCACCGCGCCTACTGCGAGCACATTGATGGACTCCATAGATAGGCTTATCGAGGAGGCAAATAGTGATATGGTGGCTGCGGCTAAGGCCTTAGATTTTGTTGCAGCAGCCCGCCACCGCGACCGTATGCGCGAACTTCAAGCACTAAAGGAGCAACACGCTCAGACAAAGCGTTAACACATTTCACATCTGTCTCACCTTGTCACACTATCCCCACCCCTGTGACAACAGTGACAACTGCACGCGCAAGCGTCTTAACAATAACCTCGTCATCGCAAAGAATTGCATCTGCTTGTGGGTACTAAAAAAGAGACCTCGGAACTTGCCCGCGCCATGCGCGACGAGGGCAAGAGTTATCGCCAGATTGCCGAAGAGTTGGGGTACAAGAGTGTAGCAAGTGTACACACACTCTTAAACAAAGAATAATGTTTGGTGTTCGTTCGTTCGTTTTTCCTATGAAAACGAACGAACACCGAAAACCACCACCTCCGCGGGGTTATATTCCCGAGTGGGTCTTTGAGCGGAGTCGCAATATGCCCATGCTCTCTCTTTGTCATCCTGAGCGTAGCGTAGCGTAGTCGAAGGATCTGCCGAGAGCAAAGAGCAGAGATACTATTTCTTCACTTCGTTCAGAATGACAGAGAGAGAGGTCAGAGACAACGCGGAAAACGCACTCCGCCCTCTCTGAAAACTCCCTGAACCCTCTCTGAGCTCTCCTCGCGACCATAATTTCTTGTTGGAAGTTGTGAGATGTGGTGCATTATAAAAGAGACTGCCACGGGATAGTACACTGAGGTACAGCCCGTGGTAGTCTACTTTTAATAATGTGCCGCAGATTGCAGCTTATCACAAGAAATTACCATGGACGGCCTCCGCCACCACCTCCGCCACCAGGTCCTCCGCCTACCGAGCCTATGGTGGTGACAACACTTGAGGGCGTGAATGTGGTGAGAGAGCTACCAGAGGACCATGTGCCCGACTGATACCATCCCTGCCATGTGTCCGTATAGTTAGTAAGTGTGCCAGAGCCTGAGAATGAATAGGTTGAGCCCTTAACAATCTCGGGAGAGGTGATAAATAACGTAGCACTCGATATGGTGCGAGGGAACTCGAAGGTGACAATGGGCTGGGCAGAGGCATCGAGTAGAGCTATCATCTTACCCTGGGTACATGAGACACCTCCGTATGCTACAGAACACTGTGTGCTCGAGGTGGATGGCGTCGACTGCAGCGAGGCACCATAGCCTATAGCCACACCGCCATATACCTTGAAATTGTTTGAGTTATCAATGTCTATGCCCGCCTCGGGAGCGTTGCCACCAACACCTATGACAAGGCCTCCGTTTATCGTCATCGTGCCGTTGGAGTCTATGCCGTCGTTGTTCGAGGCGTATGCGTAGAGACGGCCGTCGTTCATGGTGATTGCCTTGGCGGCATTTACACCATCGTCGTAGGCCTCGCATATCACCTCACCACCATTTATGGTTATCGAAGCCTTGCTCTCCATGCCCTCGGAGCCCTCGCTCTTACCCGTGACATTAACACGCGTAAGGCCACCGCTGATTACGATGTCGCCATCCGCCTTGATGCCTTTAGGTGAGGATGTTAGCGATGAGGAGTAGGTGTAGCGGGCACCCGATGTTGCCACCGTCGTAGAGCCGCCGTTTATTACTATGCTGCCATCGGCGTTGAGACCCTTGCCTCCCTTACCACTCGACGTGAGGGTAAGGTTACCGCCATTTATCGTGATGTCGTAGTCGCTCTTTATTGCCGCTGCTGATGATGTGTCCGCCTCGGTGGTGTCGTAATAGGCATCGCCCGATGTGGTAATCTCCACCGTGCCACCATCCACCACGACGTCCATGTCGCACTTTATGCCCTTGCCCGCTGTCGACGCCACCGTTGCCACGATGGCACCTCCTGCGATGTGAACACCTGTGCCATCGTCACTATCACCCTTGACGTGTATGGCGTTCTTAGCCGCCTCGGTAACCGCCACAGTGACACCAGGACGCTGATAGAAGCAACCGTCGGTGACTATGGCATGCTTCTGCTTACCCGCAACCACGAGCACTCCATCGCCGCTAAGTATGATGTTGCCCTCAGCAAAAAATGCTCCCTTGCGATCCTCATTCACAGCACCTGGCATGGTGTATATATCATCCTGATACTCAGCGCAGTCAGCCAGTCTATTTGTGGTACCCGAGTAAAGGTCTACGTATATGCGCTTCTTCGACTGTGAGTTGATGGCAGGGCCTCGTTGCGAGGTGAGGTCTACGCCATATAGCGACAGCTTAAATTTGTTGTCGCTGTAGAGCTTAAGGCTGCCGTCGGAGCTCTCACCAAGCAGTATGACCTCCACGCCACTAACACCGTTTGTAGCCATGTCTAACGCCACATGCGCGCCATATATGTAGCTCTTAATCTGACTATTAGTGCTCACCACGGTTGCCGTAGTGCCACTGTATGTCACCACCACAAGGTTAGGGAAGCTGTTTAGCTCATGGTAGAAGTCAGCATTGGTGCCCACACTGTCGTCGGCTCCATCCATAGCCTTGGTGCCACCCCACGCCTCCACGCCGTAGTATGGCTCAGGACGCTCTCCCGCCTCTGGCTCCTTAGGCACCTCTGGGGTGTCGGGGTCCTCTGGAGTGTCGGGCACCTCTGGGGTGTCGGGGTCCTCTGGAGTGTCGGGCACCTCTGGGGTGTCGGGGTCCTCTGGGGTGTCAGGGTCCTCTGGGGTGTCGGGAGTCTCCGTTTCGTCGGGAGTCTGATTACCACTATTGTCGTCGGGGAGTACGACGTCGTCGACGTCGTCATTTGGTGTTAGCTCCACCTCGGGTGCGCATGCCACAGCCACAGCAAAGGGGATAAGCATTAGCCATGTTTTGAGTGTTGTTGAGAGCTTCATATTGGAAAACCGTTAATCGTTTACCGCAAAGATATGCAATATTTTAGAATATATACACACGATTATGCAAAAAAATAAGAAAAAAGAGTAAAGAGAGTGCACGACCGACATTTTCCTTAAACTTCCTAATCACTACCGCGATTACCCACCACAACCTTAATTTCTTGTTAGAAGGGGTATAATTTGGCGCCGATAAAGAGAAAGAGCGGATGGGACATACTTTGGCGTATTTCCCATTCGCTCTTTGGATTGAGGCGTCGAAGGATGCCCCTTATCATAAGAAATTTCTTGTCAGAAGTCGTGAGATGTGGTGCTAAATGAAAGAGACTGCCGTTAGCACCACGACCTTAATTTCTTGTCAGAAGGGGTTAGGCTTGGTCTATCGCAAAAGAAGATCCCCACGGGATAGTACAAATAGTACAGCCCGTGGGGTCTTACTTTTGGGATGGGCCGAGAATGACCCCTTATCACAATAAATTTCTTGTTAGAAGTCGTGAGATGTGATGCATTATAAAAGAGACTGCCACGGGATAGTACACTGAGGTACAGCCCGTGGTAGTCTACTTTTAATAATGTGCCGCAGATTGCGGCTTATCACAAGAAATTACCTGCCGGATTCAGCTATCTTATGCGTAATCATATCATTAAGCTCATCAGCCTTGAGTAGCTCCTCGAGAGTGAGGTGCATGCGGTAGCGCCAGTAGTGGCGTGAGTTGGCAGGCACGTTGATACGCTCGTCGTTGGGGTTCTCGCGGCGGAGGTTGCCATCCATAGCAAGCCAGTCCTGAAGAGGAAGCACGGTGAGCATCGCGGGCGACTTGAGGTGCATAGATACCACCTGCTCGCAGATCCATGGCTCACAGTAGTAGGGAGCATCGCCCCATGCGCCAAGCACCTGATTGTAGAAGCGCTGGGTGACGCCACGGTCCTCCTCCCACCATGCACGCAAGGGGTTCATATCGTGGGTGCCAGTGGTGCAGATTGAGAGGTATGGGTAGTCGTATGTTGAGCCGAACTCCACCTTAGGGTCTTTAGGCATGCGCTGAATCTCGAGCGACAGAATCTGCTCGCCCGCCATCACTGAGGGCACGCAGTCGGGAATCATGCCGAGATCCTCACCGCATACGAGCATGCCTGTAGTCTCGGTAAGTGGTGGTAGCTTCTTGAGTGCCTCCCACTTCCAGAAGTCGTTGTGGCGACGATAGAAGAAGTCGTCGTAGAGGCGATTGTATGCCTCCTTCTGGTCGTCGGCAAGCCAGCGGTAGCAGTCGGTAGAGTGTGCCGAGATGCGTGGGTGGAACTTACCGAGCTGCAACTTATCCTCAACGAAGAGGACGTTGTCGGTCTCGGCGATATTGCCCGTATGCCAAGGTTCGAAGTTGAAGCCGTAGCTACGAATCTCGTCCACAGAGTATGGCAGTGCGGGGTTGAAGCGACCCAAGAGGGCATTTACGGCATTTAGCGGAATCTCCCAGATGCGGAAGAAGCCCAAGATGTGGTCGATGCGGTATGCGTCGAAGTACTCGGCCATCTTCACGAAGCGCGCCTTCCACCAAGCGTAGCCATCCTCGGCCATCTTAGCCCAGTTGTATGTGGGGAAGCCCCAGTTCTGACCCATAACGGAGAAGTCATCGGGTGGAGCACCCGCCGACGAGTCCATGTTGAAGAGCTCGGGGTACACCCATGCGTCGACGCTGGTGCGCGAGATACCGATGGGGATATCGCCCTTGAGCACCACGCCCATAGAGTGTGCATAGTCGCGCACCTCGCGGAGCTGCTTCGATAGGTGGTACTGCACGAAGTAGTGGTATGCCACAGCCTCGGGGTTCTCCTTCTCGTACTTCGCAGCCTTAGCCTTGGTGTACTTAGCCATAGCGCCCCACTGGCTGAAGTCGGGCGTAGCGTGCTTATCGCGTAGCGCACAGAAGATAGCGTAGGGACGCAACCACTCCTCGTTAGCCGCGAGGAACGACTTGAACTCCTTCGATGCGAGGGTCTTCTTGCCATCCTGGGCGTAGATGAGGTGTAGATACTCGTTCTTGGCGTCGTTAACACGCTCGTAGTCGACCATAGGCAGTGCGTTAAGCTCCTTGCCGAGGGCCTCGAAGCGCGCCATAGCCTCCTTATCCTTAAGCACGCCTACATGCTCAAGGTGCAGGAACTGTGGGTGTAGCGCAAAGGTAGAGTTGGCATTGTAGGGATACGAGTCCTGCCATGTGCCCGTCATTGTGGTGTCGTTGATGGGGAGAATCTGTATGATAGACTGTCCTGTGGCTGCTGCCCAGTCCACCATGAGACGTATGTCGTTGAACTCACCCACACCGAAGCTCGACTCCGAGCGGAGTGAGAATACGGGGATGGCAACACCTGCACCACGCCATGGCGCAAGGTCGAAGTGGGGACGTAGACCCTCAACAACCAACGCCTCACCCTCAGTAAGCGCAAGGTCGAAGTAGTAGTTCTCGCCAGCCTGCCATGCTACAACGTCGCCAGAGGCTGTGTCTACGATGACAAACTTGTAGGCAAAGGGAGCCTTAGGAGCCTTCAGGCGGGCACTCCAGATGGGTGCCTCAGCATCGTTCATAACGACACCCTTAGCTACATCCCAGTTACCCAGCGCCTTACCCTCGCCAACCATTACCACGTGCTGCGTAGAGCGCACCGTAGCTATGTCGGCACGGAACGTCACATAGCCCTCAGCTACGGGCTGTAGCTTCTTAGCCTTAGGGCGACGGAATACGCCATCGGTGAACATAGATGAGTGGAACGAGCGGTCGCTTGGCATGTCGTGCCAACGGTCAGCCACACGCAGCGTAGCCACCTTCTTATCGAGGCTCAGGTGGTGCTTCGCGCCCCACTCCTTGCGTATAACACTCTCGCCATAGCGCACCTCGTAGCGGTAGGTAAGCTCCGAAGCAGCTGCAAGCTTCAACGATGCCTCCCAACGACCATTACCCACATACTGCATGGGGTAGGCCTTCTCCTTAGCGGCATCCACAACAACGTATAGCTCCTCGCCATACGCCGTCATATACTCCAATCTTAAATTCAGTATCATACCTATATTTATTACTTTTAAAATAGTTATCAGTGTTGTCTATAGTAGCATTGCACGTAGCTCCTCACAGCTCGCCTTGGGGTCGCGTGCATCGAAATGATAGCCCTGCCAGCCCTCAGCAATAGCCGCCTCGATGTTGGCCTTACGGTCGTCGATAAAGAGCGTCTCCGCGGGATTTAGGCCGTAGCGAGAGATAAGCGTGCGATATATCTCCGCATCGGGCTTGATGATATGCTCCTCGCACGACACCACCTCGCCATCGAAGTTGGCATATACCTCCTGCTTGCGCAGAAACTCGATAAACTCCTTCGACATATTCGAGAGCACATAGAGGCGGTAGCCCGAGGCCTTGAGCGCCTCGATGAGTGCCTTCGTTGTAGGGAGCTGCTCCTGCGTGAGAATAGAGCGCTCGAGGTTCTTTCGAGCGAGCTCCACATCGCAGCTATTGTAGGCAGCGAGAGCCAAGATTACCTCCTCGTATGATACCACACCGCGGTCATACTCCTCCCAAAATTCGGGCATTTTAGGAAGCAGTATATACGAGAAGAACTTTATAAATTCTGGTTCGAACTTTCTGGGGTCGCGTGCGAACACCACGCCACCGAGATCGAAGACTACGTTCTTAATTTTTTCCATCGTCACATTTACATTGACCAACTTACAAAAGTACTAATTTTAGCTGAAAGATGCAACGATAGAGCACCACTTTTTTACATATAGTACGAGTTGGCCCAACCGAGACGAGCGCAGCAGATTGGCTAAAAACAGCATCTGCCACCAACAATAAAGGCCGCTTTGCCAAAACCACCATTCGACAAAACGACCAAAATGAATTTCATGCCCACAGCAGAGAGTTCGACCAATGGGCTATATGGATGTGTAGCTCTCGAACGAGTGATCGGAGTAGAGGACTATCACACGCTCAATCCTCTTTCCGGAAGAAGTGGGCAACGAGAAACTTTGCGTGCTATCATTTTTTTGTTGCGACAAACTCTCTGAGGATTCGATATTTTCCGACTCATCGAAATGTAGCACTGGCTCATGAGGCGTCGGTTCGCTGCCAGTGGTAGGTGTAGGGGAGAGCTGCGCCTGCTCCTCGCGAAAGATCTGCTCGCTACCAAGGAGTAGCCAGTCGGGATTAATATCGGGAAATGCCTTAAGGATTTTCACTACAAAATCGTAGCTCGGCTTGTTGCGTCCCGACATAATATGAGATATGCTCGAAGGCTGTACATCGAGTAGGCGAGCAAATGTTGTTGCTGTAAGAGACTTGTTTTTTAGCAAAAACTCCAATTTTTCCTTCATAATCCGTATTTTTTACAAAGGTATAAATTTTATTTTTGTAAAACAAATTTTATTACAAAAGTAAAACAACAGAAGGTGTTAATAACTTTCACATTTGTAAATAGCGCTATTATGTAAATTTCGATAATTCAGTTTAGATATAAATCAAATTAGGTAAAAATATCTATCTACCTATATTTAGGCACTTTACACAATATCAACAGCATTATTTAACTCTATATTTAAGAAATGGCTATTTTCAGCCCTTTTCGCTATATTGTATTTTATATAAACTTTGTAACTACTTGGATAATAGTAGTGTAAAAAATATAATCAAGTGTTTTAACAACCGTGTAAATTGTTATTTTAAGAGGGGCACGGCATGTATCGTAGCTATTGACAATTGTAATAATAAAGAGTTATTAACAGTGCTATTTATTGTTACATTTGTAATGGTAGTGGTGAGATTACAGATGTCATCACTTTACAATTGTAATTACATGTGTAAAGAGTTGACAAATTTACATTGTTAAAGTGCGAAAATAAGTGCGAAAAATACCCGAGGAAGGGAGCACGGTTAGATTATGTTAATAAATAATATAGGGCACAGTGTTAATAACACTGTACCCTACTCTACATCAACAACTTACAAGTTGTTAACAACAATATTTTACTGCAACGACGCAGCTATTTCTGCGAACTCTTCTGGAGTTAAAGAGAGCTTCTCCTTGCTAAAATCTACATCCTTTTCGGTGTTCATAGGCACCAAATGGATGTGTGCATGGGGTACTTCGAGGCCCAAAACCACTGTTGCCACCTTCTTGCATCGTGTAGTTGCCTCAATTTTCTTCGCAATCTGCTTAGCGAAAACTATCATCTCCTGAAGCTCGTCATCCTCGAGGTCGTAGAAATAGTCAACTTCGCGCTTTGGAATAACCAAAGTATGACCCTTTGCCAAGGGAGCAATGTCGAGGAAAGCGAAGAAGCGCTCGTTCTCCGCAACCTTATAGCAGGGGATTTCACCCGCTACAATTCTTGAAAAAATTGTCGCCATAGTTAATAATGAAATTTAGTATAAATTTGTTTAATATTTCACATCACTCTAAAATCACTGTTTAGCATGTAGGCTTTGGCGTCGCTACCCTATTTCTCCGAAAATCCCCCCACCTGTCGACCTCTCTAACACGCCGAACTATCAACTACCGCGGCCGAGCATCTTTAGAGTTATTCGACCATTAGACCAAATATAACATATTGGAGTATAGCAGCCGAAGTGCGAAGAAAATCGCGACAAATAGAGCCACGATTAGGTGTTAAGCATACGCTTCACCGTATCGACACCCTTAACTCTGCGGATATTATCCAGAAGCGTATTCAGGCTAACAATATCCTTAACATAGAGGCTTATCGTACCCTCGAAGATGCCATCGTGCGAGTGGAAGTGTATCGTACGCATGTTGATGCTAAAGTCCGAGGTGATAAGGCGCGTGATGTCAAGGACAACACCTGGGCGATCGATGCCTTGAATCTCGACCGTTGCAAGGTAGCTTACGGCCTTCTGCTGCGACCACTTAATCTCCTCCTTTACTATATTCTCGCCAAACTGCGCAGCGAGCTTGATAAGCTTATCACACGTAGACTTATGCACGACAATAACTCCACGCTGCGTATCGCGGTAACCCACAACATTATCGCCAGGAATAGGCTCACAGCACTCAGCCATGACAAACTCGGGAGCGTCGGCACTACCCTCCTCCTGAGCGATGGTATCGTCGAGCGAGATAGCCTCATCGTCCAGGTCTAAATCGTCATCCTCCTCGCCCTGCTGGGCAGTTGCAGAGCCCGGAATAAAGAGCTTCCAGAACTTCAAAATCTTACGTGATGAGTTCTCCTTGAGCAACTTATCGAGGTTGTCGAGCGAGATAATGCCCGCACCTATCTTGCTATATAGCTCATCCTTATTTCGGCACTCGTATGCCGGCATCAGCTTACGCAGCACACGGCCACTGAGCGTCACGTTATACTCCTCCAGACGGCTACGCAGCAGCTCCATACCATAGTTGATGTTATCCTCGCGCTCGCGCTTCAGGTAGTCCTGGATAGACTGGCGTGCCTTAGACGTGACAACCACATCGAGCCACTCAGCTTTGGGGTGGGCATTCTCGGCGGTGATGACCTCCACCTGGTCGCCACTATTTAGCAGCGTCGTTACGGGCATAATCCTATGATTAATCTTTGCGCCTATGGCGTGGTCACCAATCTTGGTGTGTATCTCGTAGGCGAAGTCGAGCACCGACGAGCCATACGGCAGCGACTGAGGCTCACCCTTGGGCGTGAATACCACGATATCGCTCTTATACAGCGCGAGCTTGAAGTTGTCGAGGAACTCCAAGGCATTCTCCGTAGGGCTATTCAGCGCATCGCGCACCTTCTTCAGCCAGCGGTCGAGGCCATCCTCCTCCTGCGTAATGGAGGCGTGCTTATACTTCCAGTGTGCCGCGAAGCCTCGCTCGGCAATGTCGTCCATACGCTCGGTACGCACCTGCACCTCCACCCATGTGCCCTCGGGGCCCATAACCGTGGAGTGTAGCGCCTCGTAGCCATTCGACTTAGGTATCGAAATCCAGTCGCGTAGGCGGTCGGGCTTAGGCGTGTAGATGTCCGTAACGCAGGAATATACCTGCCAGCACTGCGTCTTTTCCGATGGGAAGGGCAGCGCCTTGAAGACGATACGTATGGCAAAGAGGTCGTACACCTCCTCGAAGGGTATCTCCTTGCGGCGCATCTTGTTCCAGATGGAGTAGATGCTCTTGACGCGTGCCGACATCTCGTATTGGAACTTATTTCTGTCGAGCACCTCGCGTATGGGTGCCATAAAGCGCTCGATATACTCCTCGCGGCGGCTCTTCGTGGCCTCGATTTTGAGGCGTATCTCCTCATACTCCTTCGGGAAGCGCGACTTCATACATAGGTCCTCAAGCTCCGACTTTATGGCATGCAAGCCGAGACGATATGCCAGAGGCACAAAGAGATAGATGGTCTCGCTGGTAATCTTTATCTGCTTATTCTGCGGCATGGCACCCAGCGTGCGCATGTTGTGCAGACGGTCGGCAATCTTGATGATGATGACACGCACATCGTCTGAGAGCGTGAGCAACACCTTGCGGAAGTACTCCGCCTGCTCCGAGGTGTCGTTCTTGTAGACTCCCGCCATCTTCGTCAGTCCATCTACCATCGAGGCTATCTTGGGAGTGAAGATGCGCGAGATGTCTTCTACGGTGTACTCCGTATCCTCCACCACGTCGTGCAGCAGTGCTGCCACCACCGACTTCTTGCCGAGACCTATCTCCCTAACGCAGATGATGGCCACCTCTATGGGGTGGATGATGTAGGGCTCACCCGAACGACGACGCACACCCTTGTGCGCCTCCTTAGCCAGCAGATAGGCACGCTTGACAAACTGCCAGTCGTCCTCCCTGCGGCACACCTTTGCCTTGCGGCACTCATCCTGCAACTCTTGCCACTTCTCCTCGATGAGTATTTCATCCTCGGGTGTATACTTCATAGCTAAACCTGTCTAAATCATTCATATACGCCAAAGCACGACTACCCTACTGGTAGCCGTGTTTGGGAAGTTTATAACTATGTCTTACGCCACTAATGTGAGCCCTCAGCCATAGCTTGACGCACTCTGAGCTCTATCTCCTCCATAAGTGCGGGGTCGTTCTTCAGAGCCTCCTTCACCGAGTCGCGGCCCTGGCCAATCTTCTTCTCGCCATACGAGAACCACGAGCCCGACTTCTTGATGATATCAAAGTCTACACCGAGGTCAATAATCTCGCCAAGCTTAGATATACCCTCGCCAAACATGATGTCGAACTCAGCTTTCTTGAATGGGGGCGCCACCTTGTTCTTCACGACCTTAACCTTGGTGCGTGTGCCGAGCTGCTCCTCGCCATCCTTGATTACCGACGAGCGGCGGATGTCGATACGTACGCTGGCGTAGAACTTCAAGGCGTTACCACCCGTCGTAGTCTCTGGGTTACCATATACCACGCCAATCTTGTCGCGGAGCTGGTTGATGAAGATACACACGGTCTTAGTCTTTGATATTGACGCTGTTAGCTTACGCAGTGCCTGCGACATAAGACGAGCCTGAAGACCCATCTTCGAGTCACCCATATCGCCCTCAATCTCGGCCTTAGGCGTGAGCGCCGCCACAGAGTCGATGACGATGATGTCGATAGCGCTCGAGCGAATAAGCGAGTCGGCAATCTCCAACGCCTGCTCACCATTGTCGGGCTGCGATACGAGCAGGTTATCCACATCTACGCCCAGTTTCTGCGCATAGTATGGGTCGAAGGCGTGCTCCGCGTCGATGAAGGCTGCGATACCTCCCGCCTTCTGCGCCTCGGCAATGGCGTGAATTGCCAGCGTGGTCTTACCCGACGACTCGGGGCCAAATATCTCGATAACACGACCCTTGGGGTAGCCTCCCACGCCCAACGCCATATCGAGCGTAATAGAACCTGTGGGGATAACGGGGACGTCTGCAACGGTCTCGCTCGACATACGCATAATCGAGCCCTTACCGAAGTCCTTCTCAATCTTATCCATCACCGCCGACAACACCTTCAACTTGTCGGCGCTAACCTGTACTTTTTCTGCCATAATATTATATTTTTAACGTTTATTTCTACCTAAACCTACTCGCCTAAGACCTTGATAATCTGACCGTAGGAGTCCTTCGTATCGACCTTCTCGATGATGTGTGTCACGCACGCCTCGGCATCCAAAATGAACGTTGTGCGCACGATGCCCATATACTCTCTACCATACATCTTCTTTAGTTGCCATACGCCTAACGCCTCGGCAAGCGAGTGGTCGGTGTCGGCCAGTAGCGTAAAGTTAAGCTCGTGCTTCGCGCAGAAGTTCTGGTGCGACTTCACCGAGTCGGGGCTTACGCCGACAATCTTATAGCCGCGCGAGAGCAACTCCTCCTTAGCATCGCGCAGGCTCTTGGCCTCGAGCGTGCATCCCGAGGTGTTGTCCTTGGGATAGAAGTATAGCACCGTGGGCGTGCCCTTTAGGTCGTTGAGTGTAAAGCTATCACCCGCCTGCGTTACGCTTACGAAGTCGGGAATAAGGTCACCTATCTTTATATTTAACTTGCTCATATTATAGTCGTTTATAGTGTTATTACATTTTTCCACTCAAAGTTACTATTTTTTTCCTAAACCGAGAAATATCGCCACTAATTTTTATTTATAGGTCTATAAGAGTCAGTTATGCCTCGCGTGTGATGTGTACCTGCGAGCGGAACTCCTCCTCCGAGCTATTCAGTCTGTAGCGACATACGGGGCAACGTATGGCACACTCGGTGTCGATGTGCATGCGTGCCTCTATCTGCTCGATGCTTAGCGTTGGGTAGTAGACGGTGGTTGAGTGGCGTGTATGCGCTCCGCAGTGTCGGCACTCGATGTCGTATGTCAGCTTCATTGTCGCAAGGGTTTTAGGTGTTTTACTTAGTTTTCTGGTGCAAAACTACTACCCTATTTTGACAGGTTGCGTCAAAGACAAAAAAAGATGAAAGAGACCATAGGGAGGTGATAAAGGAGAGTAAGTCTTGTTCAAATGTTCAAAAACCCTATGATTTTGGACATTTGAACAAGACACCACCTCCGCGAGGTTATATTCCCGAGTGGGTCTTTGAGCGGAGCCGCCAAGAGCAGAGAGCAAAGAGATTCGCGCTGATTACCAGATTCTTCACTTCATTCAGAATGACACTCTTCCGTGGCGTCATTGCGCGCGAGTGGCTTAGTAACATTAGTAACACTTGGGGGCACCCCTGTTACTCTGTTACTTTTGTTACTACGCCGTCATTGCGAGAGCCGTTAGGCTCGTGGCAATCTCTTGAGTTGTCTCGGTATGAGATTCCCACGGTCGCTCTGCTCCCTCGGAATGACGCGACGATAAAGACCACAGAGAGTTTTCCCTCTCTCCTCTTTGCTCTTTGCTCTTTGAACACGACCATCATTAGCTCCACGACCAAATTTCTTGTCAGAAGGGGTTAAGTTTGGCATATCGCAAAAGAAGATCCCCACGGGATAGTACAAATAGTACAGCCCGTGGTAGTCTACTTTTAATAATGTGCCGCAGATTGCGGCTTATCACAAGAAATTAATTTGTTAGGAGAAGGTAGTAGATGCAACGCTCGGCAAAAGAAATGCGGATGGGCTGTACTAAAGCGTACTGCCCATTCGCATTTACTTTTGTTAGCGGCAGCAGATGCTGCCTTATCTTAACAATTTACAGTGGGAGGAATGCCAACAAAATACCCGCTGCCACCGCCGAACCAATCACACCTGCTACGTTAGGACCCATAGCGTGCATGAGGAGGAAGTTACCGGGGTTATACTGCTGACCCACGGTCTGCGATACGCGGGCTGCCATAGGCACAGCCGACACACCTGCAGAGCCGATAAGTGGGTTGATCTTCTCCTTGGTAAATAGGTTCATAAGCTTCGCAAGAAGCACACCCGAAGCCGAGCCGAACGAGAAGGCCACGATACCGAGGGTGAGGATGAAGAGGGTCTGGGGGTTGAGGAACGACTCTGCGGTAGCTGTAGCACCTACAGAGATACCAAGGAAGATGGTTACGATATTCATCAACTCGTTCTGTACGGTCTTCGACAGACGCTCCGTAACGCCGCACTCCTTCATAAGGTTACCCAACATCAAGCAGCCGATAAGTGGTGCTGCCGAGGGAAGAAGAATGGCGATGATAACGGTGATAACGATGGGGAAGATAATCTTCTCACGCTGCGACACGGTGCGAAGCTGCTTCATCTCGATCATACGCTCCTTCTGTGTTGTCAAGAGCTTCATGATAGGTGGCTGAATTACAGGCACAAGCGCCATGTAAGAGTATGCCGCTACAGCGATGGGACCCAAGAGGTGGGGAGCCATCTTCGAGGTGATGTAGATAGCCGTAGGACCATCAGCACCACCGATGATACCGATAGAACCTGCCTCCCAGTAGTTGAAGCCGAGAGCCAAGGCACCAAGGAACGTAGCGAAGATACCAATCTGCGCTGCAGCACCCAAAAGCAGGCTCTTAGGATTAGCAATCAGCGGACCGAAGTCGGTCATGGCACCAACACCCACGAAGATCAAGCAGGGATAGATACCGAGCTTAACACCGAGGTAGAGGTAGTCCAAAAGACCCGCTGAGCCGAGTGCGAAGTTCTCCCAATGTACGTGGCCATTAGCGAAGAAATCGGCGTGGAACATACCAGCGCCAGGAAGGTTGGTGAGCAACATACCGAATGCTATAGGCATAAGGAGTAGTGGCTCAAACTTCTTAACGATAGCCAAGTAGAGCAAGACGAACGAGATAAGTAGCATCACTGCATACTTCCAACCGCCCTCCATAGCGAAGCCTGGGTGCTCCTCGTCGCCAGTCAATGCCGACTGGTATACGAAGTTCTCGATAGCTGCTTTAGGGCTGAAGTTCTTATCGATATCGGTGTTATCGCGACCCTCAGAGCCCTGGTTAGCTACAGCAACGTTGTTAGCCTCAGACTCAGTATTGTCTACAATATTTTCCTCAACATCGTTGATGAGCATAATATCCTTGTTTGCATGAGTATCAGGAGTCTCAATTGTCGTGCCCACAACAGGCTCGACGGGATTATTCTCCTGTGCCTGCAAGGGCATCACGAACATCACGGTTGCGAGGAGCAATGAAAAATATAATTTCAGACTCTTCATATTACACTAATAATTAAAGAGTTAGAGCTATTCAAGGTCAACAAGAGCCTCACCCTGCTGTACGGCCTTACCCTCCGTTACGTAGATCTTCTTAACGGTACCAGCTGCGGGAGCCATAATCTCGTTCTCCATCTTCATAGCCTCGATGGTCATAAGCACCTCACCAGCCTTTACAGCCTGGCCCTCAGCCACCTTAATCTTAGCTACGCTACCTGGAAGTGGCGACTTGATAGAGCCAGCATTGCCAGTGATAGGCTGTGCGGGAGCGTCAACAAACTCACCACCAGTTGAAGAGGGCTTAACGGCAGCAATCTTAGGCGATACGATAGCCTCCTCCTTCTCAATCTGTACAGTGTAGCTCTTGCCGTTGAGCTCTACACGGGCAGTGTTACGGTCGGTCTCCTCAACGATGGCCTCGTAGCCCTTGCCATTAATATTGAATTTGAATTTCTGCATAATGCGTTTTAGTTAACTTTTGTTTGTTTATTAATAACTTAGGCTACAGCGGCTTGTTAATATTGCGCACCTGCCAAGCCGATACATCGTGATTCTGACGGAAGGTCAGCACATCACTCTCCTCATCGTGGCGATTGAAGAAGAGGTTGACAGCCATAGCTATGGCTGCCACCTCCTCGTCAGTAATCTCGTCAGATGATGCTCCTACTGGGGCTGGCGCCGCCTTAACCGCGCTCTTGCGCTCACGGAAGATAACACCGAAGAGCTTCAAGATGAAGATGAGCAGAACAAGCACAAGGAATACAAGTCCTATACTCACCAACGCGATAAGCGATGCGTTCACCCAATTGGTTGCTACAAGAATCATCATAACTTACCTTATATTATTAATATAGACTACAACGGAATGTTGTTGTGACGCTTTGCGGGGTTATGCATACGCTTGTTGCGCAACGACTCCAAGGCGCGGATTACGCGGAAACGAGTGTTGCGTGGCTCGATAACATCGTCGATATAGCCGTAGCGCGCTGCGTTGTAGGGGTTAGAGAACTTATCGCGGTACTCCTGCTCCTTCTCGGCAACAAACTTAGCCTTATCCTCCTTGTTCTCGAATGCTGACAAAGCCTTAGCGTGCAATACCTCAACGGCACCACTTGCACCCATAACGGCGATCTCAGCTGTAGGCCATGCGTAGTTAACGTCACCACGGATGTGCTTCGACGACATAACGATGTAAGCACCACCGTAAGCCTTACGCAAGGTAACGGTAATCTTGGGCACTGTAGCCTCGCAGTATGCGAAGAGAAGCTTAGCACCGTGGGTGATAACACCACCGTACTCCTGAGCAGTACCAGGCAAGAAGCCAGGAACGTCTACCAACGTCACCAAAGGAATGTTGAAGGCGTCGCAGAAACGTACGAAACGTGCTGCCTTACGCGAAGCGTTGATGTCGAGTACACCTGCCATGAACTTAGGCTGGTTAGCGATGATACCCACGCTCTGACCGTTGAAACGAGCAAAACCAGTGATGATGTTCTTAGCATAAGCTGCTGCCGACTCCAGGAACTTACCATCATCAACGATAGCCTTGATAACCTCCATCATATCGTAAGGCTTGTTAGGATTGTCAGGAATGATGTCATTCAAGATGTCCTCCTTACGAGCGATATCGTCGGTACAGGGCTGGTCGGGAACCAACGCTGTGTAGTTCTGAGGCATGTATGAGAGAAGGTCGCGGATAAGCTGCAAGCCCTCCTCCTCAGAGTCTACGGCGAACTGTGCTACACCCGACTTAGTTGTGTGCATGTTAGCACCACCAAGCTGCTCCTGAGTTACATCCTCGCCAGTTACGGTCTTAACAACCTTAGGACCAGTAAGGAACATGTTCGAGGTCTCACGGCGCATGATGATGAAGTCGGTCAATGCGGGAGAGTAAACAGCACCACCAGCGCAAGGGCCGAAGATAGCCGAAATCTGAGGGATAACACCCGAAGCCATAACGTTACGCTGGAAGATGTTAGCGTAACCAGCCAAGGCGTTTACACCCTCCTGGATACGTGCACCACCCGAGTCGTTAAGACCGATGCAGGGAGCACCATTGTGTACGGCCATATCCATAACCTTGCAAATCTTGTCAGCCAAAGAGATTGACAACGAACCTGCAGTCACGGTGAAGTCCTGAGCAAATACGTAAACCAAACGGCCAGCGATGGTACCATAACCAGTTACCACGCCATCACCGAAGGTGTGCTTAGCGTCCATGCCGAAGTCGTAGCAACGGTGAGTAACGAACATATCGAACTCCTCGAAGCTGCCCTCGTCCAAAAGCATAGCAATACGCTCACGTGCGGTGTACTTACCCTTCTCGTGCTGCTTGTCGATAGCCTTCTGGCCACCACCCATACGAGCGGTCTGACGGTTCTCCATCAACTTATCAATGGCCTTCTGAATTTCACTCATAGTGTTTTATTTTTGATTTAATTAATTTTTGTTTTTCTAAAATCTTCGGGCAACACATTTTAAGTCTTACCCAAACATTTTTGGTCGTAAATAAGTGATATAATTTGAGTTGGTTTTAGGCGCACGAAATTCTCAGAAACCGCAGTTTACCTATCGTAAATGAGGATTTCGAGAATGAGTGCAACGCCAAAACAAACAAATTAGATTACTTATTCTTGTTCTCGCAGAGCTCGGTGAGGATACCCTGTGTAGACTTTGGGTGGAGGAAAGCGATGGTCAAGCCCTCAGCGCCCTTACGTGGAGTCTTGTCGATAAGACGGATGCCGTGAGCCTCAGCGTCAGCGAGCTGCTCCTCGATGTTCTCGCAAGCGAGAGCCATGTGGTGGATACCCACGCCCTTGTTCTCGATGTACTTAGCGATGGTTGACTCGGGTGATGTAGGCTCCAAGAGCTCAATCTTAGTCTGACCAAGCATAAAGAATGCGGTCTTAACCTTCTGGTCAGCTACCTCCTCGATAGCGTAACACTTCAAACCCAATACGTTCTCCCAGTAGGGAATTGCCTCCTCAAGGCTGTTCACGGCGATGCCGAGGTGCTCAATGTGTGATACTTTCATCGTGCTTTGTTTTTATAAAGTTTAACTTAATATTTTTTTGTTGCTGTCTTAGCGTGTTTGTTATACAAAAATCACCCAAAGTTACTTCAACTTTTTGAAACAACGAAATATTTTAAGCTATTTTTTGCATTTATTTTCCACATCGCCTACACAAGTTTCAACTTCGTTGACAAAAAGCAGTGATATAGTGAAAAAAGTGGATTGAGGGGTTTGATTATTGCAGAAAAAGCGCTATCTTCGCATATTAAACCATAATACCGATGAGACGATTTTTCGCAATACTACTCTTTATGGTGGCTACGACTGTTGGCACACAAGCCCAGAGCATACGTCTCGGCGAGCCTGTGCCGTCGCTTAGCCTGCAGTCATCCATAGACGAGACCCTCGCTATCTACAACCGCGACTACGTATGCCTCATCTTTGCTCACTCCGAGAGCGAGCCTTGTGTGGATGCCCTACGCAACTTCGCCCCCACTGCCGAGGCTATAAGCAAGCAGTGCGCCATCGTTGTCATCACCTCGGAGAGTGAACTCGACAGGGAGGTTATCACCGAGCGTTTAGGCGTCGAGGACTACATCCTCGCCTTCGATAGTCATGGTCGCACGTTCAAGGCCTTTGGCATACACTATGTCCCCTTTGCTGTGATATACCGCACCAAAAACTCTCACATAGAGTGGTTCGGCCCCATGCACCACATCGAGACATCGACATTCCAACGAACAAGCAAACGAAGTAAATAAATAAAATCCTAAGTATATGGCTTTTAGCAAGATAGAACACTACGAGAAAGAGTACTTAGATAAGCACCACGACAGTGCTCTCAACGTCGCTCAGGGCGTCGAGGACCAGCCCGTCGTTAACCCCTATTTTGTACGTCGCAAGCGCCGCGTGATGACCACCGATGAGTATGTCGCAGGCATCCTCGAGGGTAATATCACCATCTTAGCGCAGGCCATCACCCTCATCGAGAGCAACAACCCCACGCACTATGCTCAGGCTCAGGAGATTATCGAGCGCTGTCTACCCCACTCTGGCAAGTCCGTACGTATCGGCATCACGGGAGTTCCAGGTGCTGGTAAGTCGAGCTTTATCGAGGCTGTGGGTAACATGGTCACCTCGTTCAACCACAAGCTCGCCGTGTTAGCCATCGACCCCTCGTCGGAGCGTAGCGGTGGCTCTATCCTTGGCGACAAGACACGTATGGAGAGCATCTGCCACAACCCCAACATCTTCGTGCGCCCCTCGCCCTCGGCAGGCTCTTTGGGTGGCGTAGCACGCAAGACGCGTGAGACCATCGTGCTGTGTGAGGCTGCGGGCTACGATGTCATCTTCATCGAGACCGTGGGTGTGGGTCAGTCGGAGACCGCCGTACACTCTATGGTCGACATGTTTATGATGTTGCAAATATCTGGTGCTGGCGACGAGCTTCAGGGCATCAAGCGCGGTATTATGGAGATGGCCGACATGATGGTCATCACCAAGGCCGATGGCGAGAATGTGACTAAGGCGGAGCTTGCCAAGGCGCAGTATCAGGGTGCTCTGCACCTCTTTCCACTCCCTGAGTCGGAGTGGCGACCACAGGTATATACCTGCTCATCGCTCGAGGGCACAGGCCTTGAGGAGGTGTGGCAGGGCGTGGAGCAGTATCTGCAGCATATCGAGCTTAATGGCTACTTTATGGCCAACCGCAACCGTCAGAATAAGTACTGGATGTATGAGACCATCAACGAGACCTTGAAGTCGAGTTTCTATAACAACCCCGAGATTGAGGCTAAGATGGCCGAGGTCGAGCAGCGCGTATTGGACGCCAAGCTATCGTCGTTTATAGCAGCTAAGGAGCTGTTAGACATATACTTCAAACAGTAATTTCTTGTGATAGCGGCGCTACTGCGACGCTTCAGTCAAAAGCCCGAATGGGAAATACGGCAAGTATGTCCCATCCGGGCTTTCTCGTGTCAACGCCACATTAGCACCACTCTGACAAGAAATTACCCGCGCCAGCGAAGAATCTGGTGGTCAGCATGATACCCCACTCCGTCATTCTGAACGAAGTGAAGAATCTCTCGGTCTGCACGCCCGTCAAACCGTAGTGCTAACCTTGAGATCCTTCGACTGCGCTGCGCTACGCTCAGGATGACATTTCATCAGGCGCCCCGAGACCCAATTTCTTGTCAGAAGTCGTGAGATGTGCCGCAGATTGCGGCTTATCACAAGATAATTTCTTGTCAGAGTGGTGCTAATGTGGCGTATCGCAAAAGAAGAGGGCTGAGGATAGTACTTAAACGTACAGCCTCAGTCCTCTTACTTTTTGGGATGCGTCGCAGTAGCGCCGCTATCACAAGAAATTCAAGAAATCTGCTTAGTCCTTAAGCTTCGCCGCCAAGAACTCACGGTTAAGGCGTGCAATGTGCGCGATAGAGATTGACTTAGGACACTGTGCCTGGCAAGCACCAGTGTTGGTACAATTACCGAAGCCAAGCTCATCCATCTTAGCAACCATCGCCTTAGCACGGCGTGCACCCTCAACCTTACCCTGTGGGAGCTTAGCGAGTGACGATACGCGAGCAGCAACGAACAACATTGCCGAGCCATTCTTACATGTTGCAGCACAAGCACCACAACCTACGCAAGCTGCAGCATCCATACTCTCATCGGCATCAGCCTTAGGAATAGGAATAGCGTTACCATCGGGCACTGAGTTGGTGCGCACTGAGATAAAGCCACCAGCCTGAAGAATCTTATCGTAAGCAGAGCGGTCTACTACGAGGTCGCGGATTACGGGGAAGGCAGCCGAGCGCCATGGCTCGATGGTGATGGTTGAGCCATCCTGGAACTTACGCATATACATCTGGCAGGTAGTCACAGCCTGTGAAGGACCGTGAGCGTGGCCATTGATATGCATAGAGCACATACCGCAGATACCCTCACGACAGTCGTGGTCGAAGGCTACGGGCTCCTCACCCTTGTGGATAAGGTCGTTGTTGAGGATATCCATCATCTCAAGGAATGAGGTATCCGCAGAGATATTCTCAACCTTGTAGGTCTCGAAAGCACCCTGTGACTTAGCGTCTTTTTGACGCCATATCTTTAATGTAAAATTCATAATTTCAGTTTTTATTAAAGGTTAACGTCAAAAATTAGTCTTTGTAGTTACGCTGTGCGCGGTGTACGAACTCATACTCGAGAGGCTCGATAGTCATCTCGGGAACGTTGTCGATGCCCTTGTACTCCCAAACAGCGGCGTATGCGAACTTGTCGTCGTGACGCAAAGCCTCGCCATCCTCTGTCTGGTGCTCCGAGCGGAAGTGACCACCGCACGACTCCTCACGGTTCAAGGCGTCGCGTGCCATAAGCTCACCCAACTCCAAGAAGTCCTCCAAGCGGAGTGCCTTCTCAAGCTCTACGTTGAACGACTCGTTGTTACCCACGAGCTTAAGGTCGCTATAGAACTCCTTGCGGAGAGCCTGAATCTCAACGATAGCCTTCTCCAAAGACTCCTTAGTACGTGCCATACCTACGTTGTCCCACATGATGAGACCGAGACGCTTGTGGATGTCGTCAACAGACTGGTTACCCTTGATTGCGAACAAGCGCTCGATACGTGCACGAACACCTGCCTCAGCCTCGTCAAAGGCCTTAGTGTCGGTCTTAACCTTAGGTGCCTGAATCTTCTTAGCGAGGTAGTCACCGATGGTGTAGGGCAATACGAAGTAACCGTCAGCCAAGCCCTGCATAAGAGCCGAAGCACCAAGACGGTTAGCACCGTGGTCTGAGAAGTTAGCCTCACCGATAGCGTACAAGCCAGGGATAGTGGTCATAAGGTTGTAGTCGACCCAGATACCACCCATGGTGTAGTGTACTGCGGGGAAGATCTGCATAGGCTGCTCGTAGGGGTTCACGTCGGTAATCTCCTCGTACATATCGAAGAGGTTGCCGTAGCGCTGCTTGATAGTCTCCTTACCCAAGCGCTCGATAGCGGTCTTGAAGTCGAGGAACACTGCCAAACCAGTCTCGTTCACACCATAACCTGCATCGCAACGCTCCTTAGCGGCACGTGAAGCAACGTCACGTGGCACGAGGTTACCGAATGCGGGGTAACGACGCTCCAAGTAGTAGTCGCGATCCTCCTCGGCGATGTCCGAAGGAAGCTTAGTGCCCTTGCGGATAGCCTCCACGTCCTCCATCTTCTTAGGAACCCAGATACGACCATCGTTACGCAACGACTCAGACATAAGGGTCAATTTCGACTGCTGAGTGCCGTGTACGGGGATACATGTGGGGTGAATCTGTGTGAAGCAGGGGTTAGCAAAGCCTGCACCCTTACGGTAGCACTGGAATGCTGCCGAGCCGTTAGATGCCATAGCATTGGTAGAGAGGAAGAATACGTTACCGTAGCCACCAGTTGCGATAACAACAGCGTGAGCACCGTGACGCTCAATCTCACCAGTTACGAGGTTACGTGCGATGATACCGCAAGCCTCGCCATTCTCGATAACTACATCCAACATCTCGTGACGTGGGTATGACTTCACTGAGCCAGCGGCAATCTCCTTGTTCAATGCAGCGTATGCACCCAAGAGGAGCTGCTGACCGGTCTGGCCACGAGCATAGAACGTACGCGATACCTGAGCACCACCGAATGAACGGTTAGCCAAAAGACCGCCGTACTCACGTGCGAAAGGTACACCCTGCGCTACGCACTGGTCGATAATGAGGTTTGACACCTCAGCAAGACGATATACGTTAGCCTCACGTGCACGATAGTCACCACCCTTGATTGTATCGTAGAATAGACGATATACTGAGTCGTTATCGTTCTGATAGTTCTTCGCAGCGTTGATACCACCCTGTGCAGCGATAGAGTGTGCACGACGTGGTGAGTCAGAGATGCAGAAGATCTTAACGTTGTAGCCAAGCTCACCGAGTGAAGCAGCTGCAGAAGCACCACCAAGACCGGTACCTACAACGATGATATCCAACTTACGCTTATTTGCCGGGCTAACAACCTTGATGGCTGCCTTATGGTTGCTCCACTTCTGAGCCAACTCACCTGCCGGAGTTTTAGCATCTAATTTATAAGCCATAATATATTCAGTTTTTATTGTTTACAACCATCAAGAATTACTCGAATACCTTTACATCCTCAATCTGCGTAGCACCCAACTCAGCGATTGTGGTCTCGTTAGCCTGGATGTAGCAGAAGATAACTACAGCAGCGAAGCCGAGGAATACAAGAGTAGCGATAACGTTAGAGGTGAGCTTCAAGCGTGGATACCAAGTATCATTAGCAGCACCTACGCTCTGGAACATAGACCATACACCGTGAGTGAGGTGGAACCACAACGCTGCGAACCATACGAGGTAGAGAACAACGTTATACCACTTCGAGAAGGTGATCATCATGATAGCTGCACCGCTTGTAGCGTGAACCTCATAGCCACCAACAGTGGTTGTCGTTTTGCCCAAAATCTCCTGAAGCTGCATCTCCGACCAGAAGTGTACGAGGTGAAGACCAAGGCCGAGGATTACGATGATACCCAACACGAGCATGTTCTTCGAAGCCCAGCTCACACCCTTCTCCTGAACGGTTACAGCGTAGCGCTGCTTACCACGAGCACGGTAGTTGTCGATGGTAAGGATGAAGGCGTAAACGAAGTGTACGAGAACACCTACGGCCAAGATAACTGTACCCACAAGAGCGTACCAGTTCGCACCGAGGAATTCACATACCATGTCGTAACCCTCGGGGCTAAATAACATTGTTAGGTTCATAGCCATGTGGAAGAGGATGAAGAGCACGAGGAAACATCCCGAAACACTCATAACAACCTTCTTACCCACTGATGAATTAGTTAAAAAACATCCCATAGTGTAAAAAAATTAATTATATTTGTAAATAGTTTTGCGTCTATTGGTGTTAGAAAAGTGCGTCTGTTACGTTCAAACGCAACATTTGCTACCGCAAAGATAACAATTGTTTGCATAATAACAATACCAAAATGCACTTTTTTGCCCACCAAATGGAGAGTTTTACGAAAAACTATACACTTATATAATATATAGCTACCAATTTTCACGACCATGGAGGATAAAAAGAGTATTCGCAGCGAGGTACGACGACGTATAAAGCTGATGTCGGAGGATGATAAGCAGACGGCAGCCCGAGCGATATTCGAGGCTGTGGAGGCTACGGAGGAGTTTATCGAAGCAGAGTGCGTGGCGCTCTTTGCAGCGATGTGGGATGAGGTACCCACCAACGAGGCGCTGGAGCGCTGGAGGATACTCGGCAAGCGTGTGGTTGTACCCCGTGTCGAGGGGGATATTATGCGCTACTACGACTACTCTCCCGACCAGATGAGAGAGGGCGCCTTTGGCATTATGGAGCCTGTGGGCGATGTTGAGGTTGAGCCCTCGGCAATAGACCTTATGATAGTGCCTGCGCGCGCCTTTACGCCACGCGGTGAGAGACTTGGCCGCGGTGGTGGTTTCTACGATAAGTATATGTCACAGAGCGAGTTCCGTGCCACGAAGTTCGGCATAGCCTTCGCCTCTCAGATATTCAACACACTCCCCACCGCTCCCCACGACATCGCCGTAGATAGACTCTTTAGCGCATAAGCGAGGGGGGCAAAAGAGATGACCACGGGATAGTACTCAAACGTACTGCCCGTGGTCATTTAATCTTTTGGGATGGGCCGAGAATGCCCCCTTATCACGAGAAATTTCTTGTCAGAAGTCGTGAGATGTGGTGCATTATAAAAGAGACTGCCACGGGATAGTACATTAAGGTACAGCCCGTGGTAGTCTACTTTTAATAATGTACCGCAGATTGCGGCTTATCACAAGAAATTCTACCTCTTCGTTATATTGTAGCCAAGTCGGGTGATTAGCTTTAGCGTACTGATGGCACTATTGCGGTCGTAGACGCGCTCTGACTCATCTAACTCGTCGTAGGGCACAAGGCATGGGTGCTCCTTGCGGCTATCGCTACGCTCCTCGCCATAGCGCCAACCCTGTTCTATGCGGGTGGCAGCCCACTGCTCATGGACGTTGCGAGCCATGGTCTCAGCCAAAGACATAAGGTCGTCGGAAAGCTCCACGTCAGCAAGTTCCAGGGGCTTAGGTCTATACTCCTTAACGCTCATAGCAAGGTTATTTAGCTATCTTCTCACCACAACGGTCGCAATAGCGCTGACCATCGTACATCGAGGCACCACAACGTGGGCAGGTATCCTGCTTATCGGCATGTGCAAGACGCTCACGAAGCTCGGCATATAGTGGCGTATTGTGGAACTTAACTATGTCGTAACCAAGCTTATAGATGAGTTTAATGGTATCTATGGCCATATTACGGTCGTAGTTCTTCTCAAGCTCGCTAAGCTCTGCATAAGGCACCATATCGGGCGTCTGCTTAAGCTTATCATCGCGCTGGGGGCCATAGCTCCAGCCCTCATTCATGCGGTTACGCGCCCATATCTCGTGTGCATTCTCAGCGATAGCCTCGCGCAGACCATTGATGCCACTATGTAGCACAACATCGTCCAAGAGGATTGGCGAGGGAGCATAGGGCTTAGCGCCACGCTCACATGCGGTAACCATATATGTCTTAGAGTCCTCCCACGCATCGCGGAACTGCTCGATATGATAGGTATCGGTGGGATTGGGGCTATTGGGGTCGAATATTGTAACAGAATCCGTGAGTTTGTTGCATGCGAGCACAACCACCGCATGGTCGGGCTTCTCGCCCACGAGAATATCGGTCTGGCGGGCCTTAGCCAGGTCTCCAGTAAGCTCGGTGCTATCCACCGCTACGATGACATCCTCGTTAGTAGCGAGTGCCTCGACGATGTCGTCGATGGTGCATTTATACTTGCGCACAACACGCAGGCCACTTGCCTCAAGATGGCGACCAATATTATGCAACTCCGTGCCCAGCTCCGTCTGCCAGTTGAACTCTTGCGCGAGCTCCGAAATACGCCTCTCATCGTACTCCACACCGCGACGGTTGAGGATATACTTCTCACACTCCACCGAGCAAGCACAGCTGCTACCCATAGCTGCTGCGGCAGCCTGCATGGGGATAACCTCCACACGTCGCTGACCAAGGGATAGACCTAAAGCCATATCCTTGTCTACAGCCATAGAGATGCTCATAATCTCGGCAAGCTCGTCGCTCTCGCCTAACGACTCGAGGATGAGTCTACACTCATCGGCCGTTGCCGTGCCATCGAAGTAGGACGCCAAGGTCTCATCTGTGATTCCGTTTACAATGATTCCGTCTTTCATATCAAATACTCTTAATTACATTCTTTTATCAATCGCTATCTCCGTCAGCGCCGCTATGGCCCTCTTCTTAATGTTGTAGAGGTTGGCTACCGTCACGCCCATCTCCTCGGCTACATCCTCCGGGGACTCATCGTCAAGAACAAGGCGCTTGATTACAGTAACATAGCGTTCGTTAGCCATCTCGTCGAGCATGGTCTCAAGGTCCATGGCTGCCTCGTTCTTCTCATGGTCGTCGTAACGGCTGAGGCGCTCTCTTTGATATAAAGGAGGCTCCTGCGATCGATCTTCTATCATTCGATTACGCTTTGCCACGAAAAAATGTATCGACACAATCTTCAGCCACTGGAAGATGGTGCTGCGACCCTCGAACTGGCGGAAGCGGCGAGCATCATCCTCCATAAGGTAGATGTATAGCTCGCTGATACACTCATCGTAGTTAACTTCGTAAGAGAATACTCTGCGTATGACGCTCTTAAACAGTGGCTGACACTTCACAAAGAAGAAGTCGTAGGTCACCGTGTTGTCTCTGGCTATCAGAGCGTCTCTAATTTCAATATCAGTCATTGTTGTTTGGGTTGTTGTGTGTGTTGGTGTGCCGCGCACACCATACGTTTATAATAGAGGTTTCTGCTCTCGATTTTCTATCACCGAGGTGTGAAATTATCGAAACAGAAACCCCAAATCACTTTATGCGCATGCTACGCACGAGAGGTTAACTCTTTGACGTCATGATTTTTAGAATCATAGCATCAGTCTCACTCATAGCATCGCGACCAATGTCCGTAAGGTTACGGATAGAGCGGTCTACATCGTTGTCGATAATGCCCTCGACGCTCTTCACCCAGCGACCATTCATCGCCATAAGCGCCGATACTACAGCTGTGGATACGCCCGAGGCACACTTCATAGCGCACGATGGCTTAGCACCGTCACATATCATACCTGTGAGGTTGCCAATCATATTCTTTACGGCCTTAGTTACCTCGTCGTAGCCACCACCCATAAGGTAGGTGATACCGCACGATGAGCCTGTAGCAGCTACCACACAGCCACATAGCGCCGAGAGGCGTCCGAGGCTCTGTTTGATGTAGATTACGGTGAGGTGGCTAAGGATAAGCGAGCGCACCGTCTGCTCGTGGTTAGCACCCGTCTGCTCGGCGTATACTACCACGGGCACGGTCGAGGTAAGTCCCTGGTTACCACTACCCGAGTTACTCATAACAGGAATCATGGCGCCAGCCATACGCGCATCACACGCCGCCGTTGTCATGCCCACAATCTGGCAGTGGAGCGTGTCGCCCATGATGTTACGCTCCGACTCCGAGCGCATGAGCTTACCTATAGAGTGGCCATACTCGCCCTTTAGCGACTCGTATGCAGCGTTCATATTCAGACGCTTAGCCTCGAGGATAAACTCCAACTCGTCGAGTGGTGCGGTCATAGCGAAGTCCCACACGCGACGTAGCGTAAGCTCGGGGTCGTTGTTAGCTGCGGGCGCAGCACCCTCCGCTGTTGCGGGGGCATCTGCCGAGAAGAGCACCTCGTCGTTACGCTTAACGAGCACAAAGCGCGAGTGTCCGCCCGAGATGATGGCAAGGGCGGTGTCGTTGCCAGCCTTTACCTCCACCTCTATGTATAGCTTCTCCTGGATGTTCTGTTTGAGGTCCACAGAGATACGCTTCTGGTCGATAAGGCGGCAGCCAGCCTCTACGGCAGCCTTGTCAGCATCCTTCAATACCTCGAGCTCATATTCGGACTTGCCCACGAGCGCACCGAGAGCCATGGCAATGGGTAGGCCTGTCATGCCAGTGCCAGGAATGCCTACGCCCATAGCATTCTTGAGGACGTTGGCGCTCAGGCGTGCCTCGATATGCTCGGGCTCACGGCCGAGTGTTTCGGTGGCCTTGGCTACGCATAGCGCTACGGCTATAGGCTCGGTACAGCCGATGGCGGGCACAATCTCACGGTTCATTAGGGCGATAATCTCGCGACGCTCCTGGTCGGTAAACATGCAGTTCATATAGAGTAGTTTTTTAGGTTATTCTTTAGTAGTGAGTAAAATATCATACGAAGGTAAGAATTTTTAGTGAGACATGCAAATTTTGAGCAGACAACTTTAGTTAAGATGAAAGCGCAACGAGGAGCGTGACGAAAAGGCGGAACTTGCCCGCGCCATGCGCGAGGAGGGCAAGACACTGCAACAGATAGCTGACGAGCTGGGGTATAAAAACCGCTCTTCGGTTTATACCCTATTGCAAGATGAATAATATGTTGTTTGTTGGAAAACATAGGGTTTTCCAACAAACAAACAAAACAAACACCACCACCTCCTCCTCCGCGGGGTTATATCCCCGAGTGGGTATTTGAACGGAGCCGCAATGTGCCCGTGCTATCTCTTTGTCATCCTGAGCGGAGCGCCCCTCCCCTCTTTGTAATCCTGAGCGGAGTGCCCCTCCCCTTTGTCATCCTGAGCGGAGCATAGCGTAGTCGAAGGATCTGCCGAGAGCAAAGAGAAGAGAGATTCGCACTGATTACCAGATTCTTCACTTCATTCAGAATGACAGAGAGAGAGCAGGGAGACAACACGGAAAACGCACTCCGCCCTCCCTGAAACCTCCCTGAAACCCTCCCCCACGACCTTAATTTCTTGTCAGAAGGGGTTAGACTTGGTCTATCACAAAAGAGGGTGTCGCAGGATAGTACAAAGACGTACAGCCTGCGACACTCTACTTTTAGTGATGGGCCGAGAATGACCCCTTATCACAAGAAAGATAGCCAGCGCTTAAACTCCGGCACACGAGCCTTCGAGATAATTATACGCTCGGGGGTCTCGATAGTGAGGTTTAACGCGAGACGGCTACCAAACCATACGGCGATGTCTTTAACAGCACGGCGTGAGATAATAAACTGACGGTTAGCACGATAGAACTTTTCGGAGTCGAGCTGCTGTGTGAGTGTCTCAAGGGTCTTATCCACGGGGTATGTCTTACCATCGAGTGTGGTGAGAGTAACACGCTCGGCATAGGTGTAGAAGAAGGCTACATCCTCCATGGCTACAGGGATAATCTTATCCTTATATCGCACAAGAAGCGTCTGCAGGGAGTCGTTATGCGCATCCGCCACCATCTTTGTCACGCGCTCACGACCCTCGTCACGCTCGCTGGAGGTAAGGCGCTGGAGCTTATCTAAGGCACGCTGCAAATCCTCCTCCTTGAAGGGCTTAAGTAGGTAGTCGATGCTATTTACCTTGAATGCCTCAAGGGCATACTCATCGTATGCCGTGGTAAAGATAATAGGGATGGCAATGTCTACGCTCTTGAATATACGGAAGGAGTCGCCATCGGCAAGGTGTATATCCATAAACACCACGTCGGCCTCTACCTCCGCCGAGAAGTACTCCACAGCCTCCTCCACCGACTCGAGCACGGTGAGCACCTCCACATCGGGAACTATCGTTTTGAGCATGCTACGAAGATTTACCGCAGCGGCGGTCTCATCCTCTACGATGACTACCTTCTTAATCATTTCTTATCAGGTTTTTCCAGGGGCAGACGCACCATAAAGCGCTCTGCTTCGTTAATAATCTCTATGTCGCGGCCTGTGATTATCTGCCAGCGACTACGTAGGTTGTCCAAGCCGATGCCTGTCGAGGGCTCTACGTCGAGCTTGGGGTTCTTGCGGTTCTCTATCTCGAGCACACCCTCTGCCGTAGTACGTATGACTACTCGTAGGGGCGACTTAGTGGTTATCGTGTTGTGCTTCACAGCGTTACCTATCAGCGGCTGCAGCGATAGTGCGGGCAGTGTCCACTCCTTGTACTTATCATCAATCTCGAAATCGAAGAATAGCTTGTCGGCATAGCGTATCTTGAATAGGTAGGCGTATGCCTCGGCAAACTCCAGCTCATCTTTGAGTGTTGTGGTGCTCGACTTACCATTCTGGATGATGTAGCGGAAGGTGTACGATAGCTGGTCGATATACTCCAACGAGCGCTGCTGGTCACTCTCGCGCACGAGCATCGCCAAGGAGTTCAGCGAGTTGAAGAAGAAGTGAGGGTTAATCTGCCCCACGAGCATGTTGTAGCGCGTAGATAGGTTCTCGTTTTTTAGTCGTTCGTTCTCCACAACGATGCTCTGCTGGTGGCGCATAAGCGTGTAGATGCGGGCATATAGCGCCGTTACCACAAGCGTGAATACGCACTTCGTAAGCACCACGATGTAGGTGCTGTCGTGCATATCGCTGCGGAAGAAGAAGTCGAGTTTCATGGTACCATGGTCGAACGACATCACCGGTGCAAAGTATATAGCCACGGCCGTTAGCGCCAATAGCAATACTACACGGCGCATAAGTTTCAACTTACGCTTTTGCTGCGAGACACCTCCCCAGGCGAGGATGAGAATCATCAGGAAGGCAACTGCTGCGTAGTAGAGTATCTGCCACACGAACTCCACGGTGCGACTTGGGCGGTCGTAGATGGCATCGAAGTCGAAGGGATGACCATCGACGGTATATAGCTCATCGAGGCGTAGGTGCGGCTCCAGGCCACTACTATTTGTCTCATGCTCAAAGGGTTCGCGCGTAGCGAAGGTTAGATGGTCGCCATCTTGGAGCTTATAGGAATGTATCTGCCATGCCGAGATGTAGACGCTATCGCGCTGCTCGCAGTCGCATATAATATATCCATGCAGGTCGCGCTCGATGTGCAACACGCCAGAGTTGTGCTCACCCACAGGTTCACTCGCCATGCCTCGCTGGTCCATGCCATTTTCGGTGATTATGGGCATCAACAGGTACGAGAAGTTGATGACGAGGCTCAGCGCAATCGCCACCATGATATGGATGCTATATAGTCTAAACTTCTTCATAGGCAGATAGTTAGTAGTTAGCGGCAGTAGATAATGCTTTATCACAATTAAGAACCCAATTTGTTGTCAGAAGGGGGTAGATGTGGTGTCAAGTGAGATTGACACGGATGGGACATACTTGACGTATTTCCCATTCGGGGCAATGAGCTTGGTGCCGCAGATGCCCCCCTTACCACGACAAAGAACCCAATTTGTTGTCAGAAGGTATTAGATACAACGCTCGGTGAATTTCGAGGCGATGGGCTGTACTATAGCGTACTGCCCATTGCTGAGATAATTCGTTAGCGGCAGTAGATAATGCCTTATCACAACAAATTACTCGTACCAAGAGGCATACTTACGATAGTCACGTGCCGTACGCTTGATAATCTCCTCACGCTGCTCGGGGGTTACGTCCTTAACCTTCTTGGCAGGGACTCCAGCATACATCGAGAAGGGCTCGAGCTTTTGGTTTGAGAGCACCAAGGCGTTAGCCGCAACGATACATCCTGTGCCCACTACAGCATTGTCGAGGATGGTTGCGCCCATGCCGATGAGGCAGTCGTCCTCGATGATAGCGCCGTGGATTATGGCGTTGTGACCTACCGACACGTAGTTGCCGATATGTGTCTGTGAGGGGTGCTTCGAGCCATCGTAGAGGGTGTGGATAACCACGCCATCCTGGATGTTAGTGTGGTCGCCAATGGTTATGGCGTTGACATCGCCACGCAGCACGGCGTTGTACCATATCGAGCAGTTCTCACCAATCTTAACGTTACCTATGATGGTTGCGTTCTCCGCCAACCATGTGTCGTTACCAATCTCGGGCGTATAGCCACGTACTTCTCTTATAAGTGCCATAAAAGTGTTATGTTATTTATTTGTTTTCCAATGCTTTAGCCTCATCCCATAGGGCATCCATCTCGGCGAGGGTCATATCGTGCAGCGAGCGTCCCTGCTCCTCGGCGCGGCTCTCTACGTGGTTGAAGCGGCGTATAAACTTCTTATTTGTGCGCTCTAACGCCCCCTCGGGGTCGATGCCATAGAGGCGACAGGCGTTGATGAGGGCAAAGAAGAGGTCGCCCATCTCGTCGGTTAGGCGCTCCTGATCCTTAGCCTCAAGCTCGGCATCCACCTCCATAAGCTCCTCCTTGACCTTATCCCACACATCCTCCTTTTTCTCCCAGTCGAAGCCCGTAGCTGCTGCCTTTTCGCCAATGCGGTAGGCCTTGACCATGGCGGGGAGCGATACGGGAACACCGCCCAGCGTGCCACTCTTACGCTTCTTCTTACGCAGCTTGAGTGCCTCCCAGTTCTGCTTCACCTCTTCGGGCGTATCGGCATGGATGTCGCCATAGACGTGCGGATGGCGGTATATCAGCTTGTCGCACACGGCATTAGCTACATCGGTATAGTTGAACGCACCCTGCTCATCGCCCAACTTCGAGTAGAAGACGACGTGCAGCAGCAGGTCGCCAAGCTCCTCCTTTATGCCCTCCATATTCTTGTCGGTGATGGCATCTGCCAACTCGTAGGTCTCCTCAATGGTGTTGTTACGTAGCGAGTCGAATGTCTGCTCCCTATCCCATGGGCACTCGGCGCGTAGCTTGTCCATAACGTCGAGTAGGCGCGATGTTGCCAACTCGGCCTCTTTTCTATTCATAGTCACTCCTATTTTTTGCGTTTAATCGTTCTAAATGGTAGCTTCAGCACTCCGAAGAATGCCTCGCCGAATATGCCTGACGACATCTTAGATGTGCCCTCTACCCTATCAATAAAGATAATCGACACCTCGCCAATGTCGTAGCCAAGCCTCCATGCCGTGTACTTCATCTCTATCTGGAAGCCGTAGCCGTTCATCTTGACGCGGTCGAAGTCTATGGCGTCGAGCACCTCACGTCTGTAGCCCACAAATCCCGCCGTGGCATCACATACGGGCATGCGCGTGACGATACGCACATACTTCGAGGCGAAGTAGGACATCAAGAGGCGTCCCATGGGCCAGTTCACCACGTTCACACCCTTAGAGTAGCGCGAGCCTATAGCCACATCCCTATCTTCGAGCATGGCATCGAGGCGTGTGAGGTCGTCGGGGTTGTGCGAGAAGTCGCAGTCCATCTCAAAGACACGGTCGTAGCCACGCTCCAAAGCGAACTTAAAGCCCGCAATGTATGCTGTGCCGAGGCCGAGCTTACCCTCACGCTCTATGATATGTAGGCGCTCCGTAAACTCCTTCTGCTCTATCTTTACGAGGTCAGCAGTACCATCGGGTGAGCCATCGTCGACGATAAGCAGGTCGAAACCTAACGGGTCACTCATCACACGGTGAATCATGCGCACGATGTTCTCACGCTCGTTGTAGGTGGGTATGATTATCAGTCGTCTCATTACATCATATTGTTAAACTTACGCTTACCGAAGATATAACGTAATACTATTGAGTATCGGTATATGTTCTTGGGCTTACTGCAACGCTCTACCGCCTTGCGCTTTTTACCCAACTCACCATGCCATGCAATGAACGTTCCCCAGGCACGCACGATGGCCCATGCACGATGTGGGTGTAACGTGACGAGGTTTACCATAGCCTCAAGCATATCGGTGAAGGGTCGCACCACTGCCACCACGACACGCTGCATGGGTGATGAACACTTATATAGCATAGCGAGGTTATTACGGTGGTTTAGGTATATCTTACGCGACGAGGCGGGCAACGTGCCACCACCAAGGTGGTAAACCACCGAGCGAGGCTCCACCATTATGCGCCAGCCCGCAAGCTGCATGCGCCACTGCAAGTCAATCTCCTCCATGTGGGCAAAGAAGTCCTCATCGAAGCCTCCCATCGCCTCAAACACCTCACGGCGGCAACATAGCGTAGCGCCACTTGCCCAGAATATCTCACGGCAGTCGTCGTACTGACCCTCGTCACGCTCCACCGCAGAGAGTATGCGACCACGACAGAAGGGGTAGCCTAAGTAGTCGATAAAGCCTCCCGAGGCACCTGCATACTCAAACCTATCGCGCTCGGTGTCTGCCAAGAGCTTAGGTGCTACGGCTGCCACACTCTGCTCTCTATCAAGCAGTTCCACAAGTGGCTGCCACCACCCTGCGGTGACCTCCACATCGGAGTTTAGCAGGAGCACATACTCCGCCGCCACCTCCTTAAGTGCGCGGTTGTAGCCCCCAGCAAAGCCATAGTTGCGCTCAAGCCTTATAACACGCACATCGGGGTACGTAAGGCGTAGCCACTGCAACGAGTCGTCCGTGGAGCCATTATCCGCAACAATAACCTCCGCATCGCCCGTGGTGTGTGCCACGACGCTCGGCAGGTAACGCTCCAAATGGTGACGTCCGTTCCAGTTGAGTATGACTACGCTAAGTCGTGCCATTCGCCTACTCCTCTTCGTCGTTATCCTCATCCTCCTGGTCGCCACGTCTACGTTCCGCCTTAGGGTCGTAGCCAGCAACCACGATGACAAACTCACCCTTGGGCTCATGCTCCTTGAAGTGAGCAATAGCCTCCGCCACGGTGCCACGCACGGTCTCTTCAAACTTCTTGGTTATCTCTCTCACCACCGCCACACGACGCTCCTGGCCAAAGGTCTCGGCAATCTGCTCAAGGCACTTGACAACACGGTATGGCGACTCGTAGAGGATAACGGTGCGCGTCTCCGAAGATAGCTCCTCAAGGCGCTTCATGCGCCCCTTCTTCTGTGGGAGGAAGCCCTCAAAACAGAACCTATCGCACGGGAAGCCACTCTGCACCAAGGCGGGAATGAGTGCTGTAGCACCAGGCAGTGTCACCACCTCTACACCCTCCTCTACACACTTACGCACAAGCAGGAAGCCTGGGTCCGATATGCCTGGCGTGCCAGCATCCGACACCAGTGCCACATCGCGCCCCGCAGCTATAGCCTCAACCACACGGCCTACCGTGGCGTGCTCGTTGAACTTATGATGCGAGTGCATGGGTTTCTCTATGCCCAAGTGACGCATAAGGTGACTCGAGGTGCGGGTATCCTCGGCAAGGATGAAGTCCACCTCCTTAAGCACGTTAATAGCGCGGAGGGTTATATCCTCGAGGTTGCCAATGGGCGTGGGTACAATATATAGCTTAGCCATAGGTTAACATAGTTTGCGTTCGATAAGCGACACGAGCAGCTTGGCACCCGCCGAGTCGGGATTCCAGCGGAAGTTCTCGACGATGTATATCATGCAGTCGTCGAGGTCGTCGAACTCATCAAGACGTGTTATCGTCTGGTCGTATAGTGTGGCATCGCCACCAAATAGGTCGCGGATAAGCAGGAATCTATCGTTGAGGCCTATCGCCTTGCGTATCTCCTTTATACGATTGAATGCCGTGGGTTGCTCCTCTACTGCCATCTTATCGCCAAGCACCTTGACATCCTTGGCTATAACATCGCCTAAGCGCTGTGGCTGAGGTTGTGGCTCAGGGACAGGTACAGGTGCAGGCTTAGGTGCGGGTGCGGGTACTGGCTCTGGGGCAGGGGCAGGCTCGGGTTTTGGCTTCTCCTGCTCGGGCTCTGACTCGGCAGGCTCTACGGGGGTCACTGGCTCGTTGTAGAGCGAAATCATCCTGCGACCATGCGTCTTACGCACAGGGATGTCGTCAATATCGAATAGACCGCCACCTATGGGCTTCTCAACAGCGCTCTCCTCGGCAACGATAGGCTCAGGGGCATACTCCTGCTCGGGCTTATCCTCAGGCTCTTTCTCCTCGGCTACGTCCTCGATGATAGGCGTCTCAAGCTGTGGCTCCCCCACTATGGGGTCATCACCCGTAAGGCCCAAAAGGGCATCTATATCGAGGGCATCGTCGAAGGCATCACCCACCTCATCGACACTCACCACAACGGGCATCGACACCTCCTCGGTAGGCTCCTCGGCGTGTGCTTCCACCTCCTCAGCGGGCTCCTCGGCCACTACCTCCTCCACGGCTGCCTCCTCCACCGATGGTGGTGCTACAGGGGGTATTACCACTGCTGGGGTGCTCTCCGCCTGATTATTATTCTGCTCGGCGGGCTCGTAGTCGAGTATTGCGTCGTAGATGCGTCGCAGCTCCTCGAGTGCCATATCACGCTCTATGCGAGACATGCCGCCCTCTCTATTCCAGTTGTTGACTAATCGCTCTAAGCGCGACAGGTGCTCCTCTATTCGTTTTAGTGCCATAATCGGGTAACTATATACATGTATATACAACGTATCAAAGGTATAGAAAATTTGTCAAATAGCCAAATATTGTAACGCAAAAAACACCCATAAGAGTAAGGATAGGAGATTTAGAGAGATTTAGGCGGGTAGGGAGTAGTGGATGCCATGCTCACAACGTTAATTAGCCCCACGACCCAGCCTCTTGTCGCTAGTGGTTAATTTCGTGCATCGCAAAAGAGATGGCCACGGGATTGTACTTAGACGTACAGCCCGTGGCCATTTAATCTTGTTGAATATGCCGAAGTAGCCCCTAATTACAAGAAGCTTAGCTCGTCCAGAGCGAGGTACAAAGGCGTATTCGCTCCCCACTCACCCACATCGGTAGTCTCAATCTTGAGGCTTACGTGGTCGTAGTCCTTACCAAGAGCCGTGAGGTCAAACATATCCCATCGTGTAGCCATAAGGCGCTTACCCTCGCGGTAGTCGACAACGTAGCACTCCACCTTACCTACCTCCTTATCGCCATTGTAAGAGGTGAAAACAGCCTTTAGGTAGTCGCCATCGGTAAAGACGCGGGCAAAGGTGTTGATATCCTCGTTGGTGATAGATGCGTAGGTGTATGTGGTGAGGTTTAGGCGCACGGAGGTGAGCATGGTAGCATCCTTGAGGATAATATCGCAGGGCTCGTTGTAGCTATCGTAGTAGTAGATAAGCGCAGCTGTGCCGTGCGATGCAGACTCGTTATATACGGCATACTGGTTCTCGTAGAGGCCATTAGCAGCATCACCATCAAACTGCTTGGTAAGCGCAAAGCCGCCCCAGTAGCCAAACTCCTCGTTGTAGAAGTGTTCGAACTTGAAGTTGTCGGTCTCGTAACCATAGCGGTAGTCGCAATCGAACTCCGCTTCGAAGCTCTCTACATACACGCGGGGCTTAACGTCGTTGACCCACTCGTTGTCGCAAGCAACAAATGCGGCAAATGCAACGAGTGTAAACAGGAATACAATCTTCTTCATCTATGTAATTATTAGCATGTTATAGGAACGAAACAATGTCGTAGGCGCGGTAGGCACTCTTATCCCAACGGCGCAACGTAAGCTCCTTATCGTTAACGCGCGTGAGGTTGATGTTAATGATGTCGCCATCGTAGTCGTAGGTTATGACCTTGGGTGTTATGCGCTCACCGTCGCGCTTAAGCACAAGTCTAATAAGCGTGATACCCAGTGCATCGCTGCGGGGCTTGAGTGTGAGGGTCACCCTATCGGCTGTTGCCGCCACAACCTTAGCGTCAAACTCCTCGGGCACGAAGTCGAAGGCGCGTGTGGGGTTTGTAAGCAGGTCCACAGCCTCGAGGTTCACCCTATCCTCAACGACCTCCTTGCGCTCGTTGTTTATCTCGTAGCGTAGCTTGCCATCGCTATATACCTCCATGGTGCCGAGCGTCATGTAGTAGCCATCACCCTCAACCATAAGGAAGCCCGCAAGCTGATCACCCACGTTCTCCACCTCGCCCACCTCGACGAATATATCCATAGCAAAGCGCTCACCGAGCGACCTATCGAGGCGTTCGAGCCACTCCGTAGCACTCTGTGCCGAAGAGTATGTCACGGTGGCAAACATCGCCACCAACATCATAAATAGCTTTCTCATAACATGTTAGAATACGCCCAAATCCTGAAGGCGAGCCTCCAGTGAGGGCAGGTCGTAATACTTTATTTCACGTGGTTTTGAGCCTATCTGCGGGCCTACGATGCCGGCACGCTCAAGCTGCATCATGATGCGTCCTGCGCGATTGAAGCCCACCTCGAAGTTACGCTGAATCATAGAGGTTGAAATAACACCACTCGACACCGCCTCGCGGGCAATCTCACCAAACTTGGGGTCGAACTTCTGGGGAGCACCACCCTCCTCCGAGCCAAAGCCCACGGGGCCCTCACCACCACCCTGCTCGGGGGTGTAGTCGGGGAGGTTATATGCCGAGGGATAGCCCTGCTGTCTGCCGATATGCTCGACGATGTTCTCCACCTCGGGCGTGTCGACAAAGGCACACTGTATGCGTGTAGGCTCGCCACCGCTGAGGAAGAGCATATCACCACGGCCGATAAGCTGGTTAGCACCAGGCTGGTCGATGATGGTGCGCGAGTCGGTCATCTGCATCACGCGGAAGGCGATACGCGCAGGGAAGTTAGCCTTGATACCACCAGTGATGACCTTAACATCGGGACGCTGCGTAGCCACGATAAGGTGAATACCGATGGCACGAGCCTTCTGTGCAAGGCGCATAACGGGAGCCTCCACCTCCTTGGCGGTCATGATAAGGTCGGCAAACTCGTCGATAATAACCACGATATATGGCAAGTAGCGGTGGCCATTCTCGGGATTTAGGCGGCGTGCCACAAACTTTTCATTATACTCGACTATATTCTTTGCGTGCGCCAGTTTGCATAGCTCCAGGCGGTTAGCCATCTCGGTGCAGAGGGCGTTAAGCGTGTACACCGCCTTCTTGGGGTCGGTAACGATAGACTCATCCTCCGACTCCATCTTTGCGAGGAAGTGGCGTTCGAGCTTGTTGTACAGCGAGAACTCCACCATCTTGGGGTCGATAAGCACGAACTTAAGCTCTGCGGGGTGCTTACGATAGAGCAACGAGGTGATGATAGCGTTGAGACCCACCGACTTACCCTGACCCGTAGCACCTGCCACCAAGAGGTGGGGCATGCGTGCAAGGTCGAAGGTGTAGTTCTCATTCTGAATGGTGCGACCTATGACTACGGGGAGCTCAGCCTTAGAGTTTTGGAACTCTTCGCTGCATATTGCCGAACGCATAGACACGGTCTGCTTCGTCTGGTTGGGCACCTCAATGCCGACAGTACCCTTGCCAGGAATAGGGGCAATGATACGCACACTCGCCGCCTTAAGATTCTGCGCGAGGTCGTTCTCCAAGCCCTGGATGCGCGAAATCTTTACGCCTGGCTCCTGCACAATCTCGTAGAGTGTGACAGTAGGACCCACCGTGGCGTGCATGCTGATAATGGGTATATGGAAGTGGAGTAGCGTCTCACGTATGCGCTCCTTATTCTGGAATATCTCCTGCTCATCGAATACCGACTGCGACTTATGGTCGACAAGTAGCGTAGGCATAGGTGGCTGATAGTCGTGTAGGTCGCGCATAGGGTCGTATAGCGACGACTCTATATCATCGTCCTCCACCTCCTTAGGCTCGTTGTGCGTAACCGTAACAACAAGTCCCTCTTCGCCATCTTCTGGCTCCGTCTGCTCACCCTCTGAGACATCCTCGCCGTCGACTACTTCATCCTCTGGCAGCTCACCATCGCGAGGCACCACCATAAAGGGGTCATCCTCATCAACATCGGCCACAGGCTCAGGGAGTGGCTCTTGCTCTGGCTCTGGCTCACCACCCTCCTCTTTCTCTACAGGCTCCACGGTGAAGATGTCGTCGTCATCCTCCTCAGTAGGCTCTGGCTCGACATCCTCCTCAACGCTCTCCTTGTCATCCTCATCTTGCTCCTCAACATCCATGGCAACACTGCGCTTAAGTCTCTTATCACGCATGCTCTTAATCGATGCCACAAGCTTCTCGTAGCCCTCAACCACAGCGTCACCAAGCCAATTCAGGAAGTTACGGTTGATGATGACACCCGTTATTATCCAACCTACTAAGATTACGAGTAGCGTGCCGATAAAGCCTATATGTCCTGTGATCCAGGCGCTTAGTGCCAAGCCGTAGCTACCACCTAAGCCCGAGCCATACATGCTCCACATATCACCAAAGGCAGCGCCTAACGTAAGTGAGCCAACGACAAGTATCAGGGCGTAGATTGTCACAATACGATGCAAACGCAGGGCATTGAAACGGAACATACGCCAGCCCAATACAGCAAAGAATATAGGTAGCACAAGGGCCAAGATTCCGAAGCCGTCACCCACGAGCTGTTGCGCCACAGCAGCACCCATGCGACCACAGATATTGCTACACTCCATCTCATTGAGCGGGTCGTTCAGCGCACTCATATCCTGTCTCCAGTAGAAGAAGTACGACACTATTGAGCAGATCAAAAAGGCACTGAGTATTATGAATGTAAAGCCTACAATAAGGCGCACATTGTCCATATTCGACATGCGCTCCTGGCTCTGCTCCTCGCCACCCTTTTTAGTCTGCTTAGCGGGCTTAGTCTCTGCTTTCTGTCCCTTATCTCTTGCCATATTATTACTCTTTTATAACGTTCTCTCTATATTCATTGCTTTACGTTCGAGGCGTCTCAAATACTCCTCATCAGCAAATGTCAAATATCTCATTATTGGGTTGTTATCGTTCTCTGCGGCGATGTCGTAGCGTTCCAACAGCCACACCACGCGGCGTGCTACAGCCTCGCCCGAGTCAATAATCTCAATGTTGTGTCCAGCCACCACACGCTCAATCTCTGGGCGTAGGAACGGATAGTGTGTGCAACCAAGCACTATCTTGTCCACACCACACTCGAGCAATGGCTCGACAGCCCTGCGCACCATCTGCTCAGCCTCGGGGCTACCCTCCATATCGTGCTCAACGAGCTCCACGAAGCCCTCGCCAACGACCTTCAGCACCTCCACATCCTCGGCATAGCGTCGTGCCGTATCGAGGAACATATCACTCTTTAGGCTATGCTCCGTGGCTAACACCGCTATGCGGCGCGTGCGTGTGGTTAAGCATGCGGGCTTAACCGCAGGCTCCAAGCCAACGATGGGCATATCAGGCCACAGCTCTCGAAGTCGCTTCACGGCAGCCGTGGTGGCGGTATTGCACCCCACTACTACCATCTTCACACCCTCCGCCACTAAGCGCTCGACGGCCTCCACAGCAAAAGCCTCTATCTCGCTACGACGCCTACCGCCATAAGGGCAGTTCTTACCATCACCGAGATATATGAGCGACTCGTTGGGCAGCATACGCCTCAACTCTCGCCATACGCTTAAGCCTCCAAAGCCCGAGTCGTAGACTCCTATGGGTGCATTATTCATCGTATATAACTCGCTTTTCTACAATTTGTTAACTATCATCTCCACCACATCGTCGTCACACATCGTCGTGCAGTCCACCTCGTAGTGTGCCATGCGATAGAAACGTTCACGTTCGGCCATCTGTTGGCGCATGAACACTAACAGCTCCTCGTCGCTCTTACCGCGGAACATGGGGCGCTTCTCGCGACCATACGCCGAGAGGCGCGAGAGTATCTGCTCGGGGCTACGACGCAGGTAGATAACGATACCGCTACGTATCATCCACTCCATGTTATCCTGCCATGTGGGCAGACCTCCACCCGTAGCGACAACCATGTCGATGCCATCGTTTGCAACTCTCTCCACGGTCATACGCTCCGACTTGCGGAAGTACTCCTCGCCACCATAGTGGAAGATGTCGGCTACCGAGGCACCCTCGCTGAGCTCCACCTCCTTATCAGTGTCGATGAACTTAACGCCAAGCCTACGCGCAAGACGCTTGCCTAACGAGCTCTTACCCGAGCCAGCATATCCCACAAGAAAGATTAGCATCGTCGTCGTTGTTTAGAAGAGGTTGAGTTGCTCGGCGCCAAAGCCCGTATCTGCCTCATCGCGCTTGTCGTAGTCGACATTGGGGTCAGCCTTAATATCCTCGCCTACAATGTCGTCCATGTCGATGGGCTCCTCATCCTCCATCGCCACCATATCCTCACCCTCGTCCATCGAGATAGGTGCCTCGTTGAGCATCTCCTCGTCAACCTCCTCTACCTCGGGCTCCTCAGGCTCGATAAATCGCAATGATGCCACCTCGTAGTTGGTAAGTCGCTTACCCTTAGCACGATGGCTCTTTACGGCGATAAAACCTTCCACATCGACCATCTCCACGGGACGGCTCTCATGCTGGCCACCAAACGTAATCTCCAACTCGGCACCCTTGCGGTGTGTTATAGCCACAAAGCGCATAGGAGCACCCTCCTCCAGGAAGAACTGAGTCTTATCGCTCATCTCAAGCTGGAAACGCTTCATATAGTAGTAGTTCTGCTCGCCATCGTAGTAGCACAGGGCATATACCCTATCGGCCACATAGCGCTCAACGAGGATGGTATCGTCGGGGAAGTGCTGCTGCACATCGAAGCCCGTAATGTAGTACTGATTCTTACGTGTCCATACCACAATCTTATCCTCGCCCTTGAACTCACCGAGTAGCATACCGCGACCATCGGTATTTAGGCGGCGTACATCCTCGTCGTACCATATATTCTGGCCTCCGAGGGTTGAGGCGCAACGCTCCTTAAGCACTATCTTGTTTATCGGATAGCGCGTAACGAGGTTACCCACACTCTGGCGTCCCTTGATAGCCAATGTAGAGAGGTCGAGGTCGATGATGCACTTCTTGAGGCGCGCCCTGGGGCGTAGGTAGAGCTTCAATATCTCCGCCTCACCGTTGGGGTTAACCGACAAGTAGAGAAGTTCGCTCTTGGGGGTACCCTTCGTCAGGTCGTACTCCTTATCTCGCGTGACTGACTTAATGGCGCAGCGCTTCATCATAATAGCGCCACCACGGCCATCGCGGTAGAGCATGTTGTAGATGGTGCGCTCGTCGTTACGCTTATATATACCTATATAATATATACCCTTATCGAAGAATGCCTTCTCCGAGATCTTTGTAATCTTATAACGGCCATCCTTTAGTATTATTATCACATCGTCGAGGTTCGAGCAGTCGCACACAAACTCCGAGTCCTTCATGCTCTTACCAAAGCCGAAGAAGCCCTCTGCCCTATCGACGTAGAGCTTAGCGTTCGACGATGCCACTTTCCACGCCTCGATGGTGTCGAACTCACGTATCTCGGTGCGGCGCTCCTTACCCTCGCCATACTTAGCCTTGATACGCTCGAAGTAGGCAATGGCGTAGTCGGTGAGGTGGTCGATGTCGTGCTTCGTCTGCTTGATATCCTTCTCTATCTGCTTAATATCGTTGTCGGCCTTATCGGAGTCGTAGCGCGAGATACGTATGAACTTAAGCTCAGTGAGGCGCTGCACATCCTCGAGTGTCACCTCTCGCTTGAGCTTCGACTTGAATGGTTCGAGGCCCTTATCCACAGCCTCGTATGCCGCCTCGCGAGTGCGGCAACCCTCGATAAGCTGATATAGCTTATTCTCGATAAATATGCGCTCCAGCGACGCCGCATGCCATGCCTCGTTAAGCTCGCCAAGCTTGATTTCGAGCTCCTTGCCGAGCAACGCCTTAGTGTGGTCTGTAGAGTAGCGAAGAATGTCGCTAACGCCCATAAACACAGGCTTATTGTCGACAATGACGCAAGCATTGGGCGAGATAGAGACCTCACAGTCGGTAAAGGCATACAACGCATCGATGGTCTTATCCGACGACTCGTCGGCAGCCACCTGGATGACAATCTCCACCTTCTCGGCCGTGTTGTCATCCACCTTCTTAATCTTAATCTTACCCTTATCGTTGGCCTTGATAATCGACTCCTTGATGCTCTCCGAGGTTGTTGTGTAGGGTATCTCGGTGATTGCCAACGTGCGCTTATCTATCTTCGATATGCGGGCACGCACCCTTATAGTGCCACCACGCAAGCCGTCGTTGTAGTTGCTGGCGTCCATGATACCTCCCGTCTGGAAGTCAGGCACGAGCTGGAACTCCTCGCCACGCAGATAGGCTATCGAGGCGTTGATAAGCTCCACAAAGTTGTGTGGTAGAATCTTCGATGCCAGACCTACGGCGATACCGTCAGCACCCTGCGCCAAGAGCAATGGGAACTTAACAGGTAGCGTCACAGGCTCCTCCTTGCGGCCATCGTAGGCCAACATCCACTCCGTGGTCTTCTTGTTATAGACAACATCGAGGGCAAATTTCGACAAACGTGCCTCGATATATCGAGCTGCCGCAGCCTCATCACCCGTGAGGATATTACCCCAGTTACCCTGCATGTCGATAAGCAGGCCCTTCTGTCCGAGCTGCACCAAGGCATCCTTGATTGAGGCATCACCGTGGGGGTGGTACTGCATGGCCTGACCCACGACGTTTGCCACCTTATTGTAGCGGCCATCCTCCACGCACTTCATGGCGTGCAGAATACGGCGTTGCACGGGCTTTAGACCATCCTCCAAGTGGGGCACGGCACGCTCCAAGATAACATACGAGGCGTAGTCCAAGAACCAGTTCTTGTACATACCCGTAAGCCTACGCACGCTGTCATCCGCCTCGGTAAGCTGTCCGTACTTACCCTTAGGAGCATCCTGCACATCTACCTCCTGAGCCTCGATGTCCTGAGCCTCAACATCCAATATATCTTTATTATCCTCCATTAGCTAAATTGTTTGAGGTTTTCGATAATATCCTCCTCCACGCGCAGATTGCCTACGATGAAGTCCTTACGGTCGGGCGTATTCTTACCCATGTAGAAGTCCAAAAGGTCGTGAATGGGGTCATCCTTCGTTAGGCGCACCTTGTCGAGTCGCATGCCCTCGCCTATGAACTCCTTAAACTCGGCTGCCGAGATCTCACCAAGACCCTTGAATCGGGTGATTTCGGCCTGCGCGCCACACTTCTTAACAGCGGCCTGGCGCTCATCGTCCGTATAGCAGTAGAAAGTCTCCTTCTTGTTACGCACACGGAAGAGTGGCGTCTGCAAGATGTAGAGGTGACCCAGACGAATCACGTCGGGGAAGAACTGCAAGAAGAATGAGGTGAGTAGCAGACGTATGTGCATGCCGTCGACATCGGCATCCGTTGCGATGATAACCTTGTTGTAGCGCAGGTTATCCATATCCTCCTCGATGTTGAGTGCCGCCTGCAGCAGGTTGAACTCCTCATTCTCGTAGACCACGCGCTTGGTTAGTCCGTAGCAGTTGAGCGGCTTACCGCGCAACGAGAATACGGCCTGTGTGCGTGGGTCGCGGCTCGAGGTGATAGAGCCCGACGCTGAGTTACCCTCGGTGATGAATATCATGGTATCGTCCGCAAGCTCGTGCTTGTCGGTATAGTGTATCTTGCAGTCACGCAGCTTCTTATTGTTTAGCGACACCTTCTTTGCCGCCTCGCGCGCCTTCTTCTGCACGCCCGATATAGCCTTGCGCTCCTTCTCGTTCTCCACAATCTTCTTTTGGAGCGTCTGCGCCACGTCGGGATGCTTATGCAGGTAGTTGTCGAGGTTTGTGGCGAGGAAGTCGCCCACAAACTGACGCATGGTCACACCCTCCTCCTTATCCTTAGAGCCGAGCTTTGTCTTTGTCTGCGACTCAAAGATGGGGTCATTGATGCGCACCGACACCGCAGCGATTATCGAAGTACGTATGTCGGCGGGCTCGTAGTCCTTATGATAAAACTCCTTGATGGTCTTGGCCACAGCCTCGCGCAGTGCCGCCTGATGCGTACCGCCCTGGGGTGTGTACTGACCATTTACGAACGAGTAGTATGCCTCACCATAGCCATTGCCATGGGTTATAACCACCTCAATATCCTCACCCGAGATGTGAACAGGGGCATACAATGGCTCCGACGAGAGGTTGTCGTTAACCAAGTCCAAGAGACCATTTTTCGAGATATAGGGCTTCTGGTTGAGCACTACCGTAAGGCCGAGGTTCAGATAGGTGTAGTTCTTGACCATCTGCTCGACATACTCTAAGTTGTAGGCATACTCGCCGAATACCTCGCGGTCTACCACAAACTCCACATAGGTACCGTTAGGCTCCGCCACCCCACTCTCCGAGCGGTCGGTGAGCTCCAGGCCCTGCGAGAATGTCACGGTGCGTGCCTCGCCATCGCGTACCGAGCGGGCGAGGAAGTGGCTCGAGAGCATATTTACGGCCTTGACGCCGACACCATTCAGACCCACGGTCTTCTTAAATGCCTCGCCACCATACTTACCACCAGTGTTCATCTTGCTCACAGCATCCGATAGCGCCTCCAACGGAATACCACGGCCGTAGTCGCGCACTGACACCTTATCGCCATCGATGGTAATCTCTATGCGCTTACCTGCGCCCATGATAAACTCGTCGATGGAGTTATCCACAACCTCCTTGATAAGCACGTAGATACCATCGTCCGACTGTGTGCCGTCGCCCAACTTACCGATGTACATACCGGGACGTAGGCGGATATGCTCACGCGGCGATAGTGTAACTATCGAATCTTTGCTATATGCTGCTGTTGCTGTCTGTTCTGCCATATATATGCTTAGGTTTCCTACTCCTTTTTGGTTATACCCTTCTCACTGCGAATCTCTGCCAATGTCTCTACCATCTTGTCGTGCACCTCGTTCATCACCTCCTTGATGGAGCGCTCCTGTACCTCCTCGGCCGATACTGGGGGCAACACCTTGATGGTAACACGCGTGCGCCAGTTCATAAGCCACCCCTTACGGATGATGCGGTCGGTGCCGTCGATAACTACGGGGAGGATGGGCACGCCAGCATCCTTAGCCAAGATGAAGGCTCCCGCCTTGAAGCCGTGAATCTCACCATCCTTCGAGCGTGTACCCTCGGGGAATATCGACACCGAGGCGCCACGCTTAAGCCACTTCATGCCCTGGTCGTGCACAAACTGCATTGCCTCCTTAGGATTCGAGCGGTTGATAACGATGTCGCCGTGCATAAACAAGAGACGACCGATAAGCGGAATCTTGTACACCTCGCGCTTCGACACCCACTTGAATATGAGCGGTATGTGGTAGATGCTCATGATGTCGACCATCGAGTTGTGGTTGAGAACGATGACGTAGGGCTGATTCTTGTCTACATGCTCAACGCCGATTGTGTCGCGGCCAAACACTGGAGGTAGTTCGAAGAATACGCATGTGATCCACTTCGAGATGGTGTGCACCACCACACGGCGCTTATCGAACGGATAGCAGATAAAAAATGCCACCCACGACAGCATATAGAGCACTATTGCTACTGAAAAAACGATGATGTAGTAGAGTATACTTAACATAATAAACTTGTTTTTTATTGACTATTTATTCAATTTGGCAAAGATACGAAAAATTTCAGAAAATAGCAACACTTATCCTAATTAGAAATTAGGAATCATTTTTCTCTTTGCTCTTTCATCTCTTAGTCGGGCGCTGCGCTTGAGAGGGCGCTTGAGAGGGGATGAACTACACGGAAGAGCGTCATTCCGAGGAAGCGTAGCGACCGTGGGAATCTCATACCGAAACAACTGAAGAGATTGCCACGAGCCTAACGGCTCTCGCAATGACGCTTTATTTACTCCCCACCGCTTGCTTGAAGGACGCTGACCTATTCAATTAGAAATGAGCAATTAGAAATAATTTTTCTGTTGATGTAGGCGTTCGTTACTCCACTAACCTTGTCATTCTGAGCGCAGCGAAGAATCTGGTAATCAGCGTGATAATAAAAAATCTCCTTGCGCTAACGCAAGGAGATAATCAATCCGCAGAAATCTCACAATGAGGGCAACTAATCGTTGTCGCGCTCTACGTCTGCGCCGCCCGAGGTGTTGATGTCCTTGATTGCAGGGTTGCCACCGTATGATACATCAGCGCCACCCGAGGCAAGCACCGTGATGGATTCTGTGGCGTAGACCTCCACATCCGCTCCACCCGAAGCCGATACGGTAACATACTCGGCATCAAGACGTTCAGCGCTAACATCCGCACCTCCCGAGGCAGCAACGTCGAACTGTCGACAGCTACCCCAAATCTCTATACCTGCACCTCCCGAGGTCGAAACGGTAATAGTGTCGCTATTCGCCTCGATGTCCACCTCGGCACCTCCCGATGCCGCTACCGTGAGCACGGGCACATTGCAGCTGCGCCAAGTGATGTCGGAGCCACCCGATGCCGCCAAGCCCTCATAGTCGTAGGCAGGGACACGCACCTCGAGAACCTTGGGGCGTAGTCTGCTCGTAGTCTGCTTGATGCAGAGGGTCGAGCCCTCGATGTAGACTTCCACATTCTCTATCACGTCGGTGTTGGTACGTACGCGCACCTCACCGGGTTGCAGCGTATCGTCGACAATGACATCCACGCCTCCAGATACAGAGAGCGCCTTCACCTCACCGCTAACGGCGTAGTCGTAATCCTCAATAGCTCCCTTGGCGGGTTGCTGCACAATGCACGACGCTGCCATCAGAGCGATTGTCGTAAATGCTAAAACATTGATTTTCATAATGCTTATGTTTTATATTCTTTTTATATTCTCTATGCTCCTATCTTATATATTTAGTTGCCATTGCCGCCACCACCCAGTCGACCACGGTCGTCGGCCGAGCCACTCTCTACGCTCTTTGCGCGGAACTGCTTGCCAGAGTTGAAGTTATACGATATGGAGAACTTAACGCCGAGGCGCTGCCAGGGCTGGTTCGCTACCATCACGCGCTCGAAGGTAGGCTCCTTGATGGTGATGCGCTGCTTTGTAGACACAAGGTTCTGCGCACCGAGGGCGAGCGTCAGCTTATTGTCGAACATACGCTTCTTGAGCGTGAGGTTGAGGTTACCGAAGTCGGCAATCTTGGTGTTACCCGCCTGAGCGCCGTGGATATACATACCGTCAAGCTCGATAAAGAAGTTTTTGGGTAGTGTGAACGACATCTGACCATTGGCTACGCCCATAAAGTTGCGGCGCACGGGCTCGTCGGGATAGATGCGCTGACCCATATACATCGCCGTAAGGTTGAAGTTGGCACTCCACCACTTGGTGAACTGGAACGGCAGGTTTACCGAGGCGTAGAAGTTGTTGAGCGTAGGATAGTTGATGGTCTGCAATATAAGCAACTCAGGATTCTCGGCATCCACCAGTGTGGTCTGCTGTATGGCGTTCTCCATAATCTGCACGCCAAAGCTGATGGTATACTTATATTTAAGTACGGCAGTTACCGACACGGAGTTGTTGTACGAGGGCTTAAGGTTGGGGTTACCGCGCTGTATCATATACTCCGAAATTTTTGTCTCGTTGGGTGATAGCGCCCAGAACGAGGGTCGGCTGATGGTACGCGAATACTGAGCGATAAGCGAGTAGGCGCCATCTGCGGTGAGGGCATACGAGATGTTGGCGTTGGGGAAGAGGTCGAAGTAGTCCTGCTTGACGAGCTTATCTGCCGAGCGGAACGCCGTATACTCACCGCGCAGACCTCCCACAAGGCTCACGCGACCGAGGCGTGCTGTGGCGATAACGTATGCAGCACCGATATTCTCCCTATAGCCAATGTCGTAGCTCTGTGTGGTGTTAGGCAGCCAAGTCTCACCCTTAAGATACTCATAATCTGCCCAGTTGGCGTTGCTGTTATAGGTGTACTTCAAGCCCGCCTTAAGAGTTACCTTTGGTGAGAGTACCTGCTCGAGGGCTACGGTCGCTGTAGCAAGCTGATAGCGGCTATCCGAGGCGTAGCGATAGGTAGAGTCGCGCAAGATGTCGGGCGTATGGAACATATACTCTGTGTCGAAGTAGTTGTACTGACGGGGCATACGCGAGTTGGTATAGTCGCCTATAAACTTTAGCGTCGAGCCCTTGTCGTCGAGCTTATAGATGTAGTTCGCTGTGGCGGTGTACATATGGCTGTTGTTTGTGCCGTCGTATGTACCGTCTGTACGTGTTGTAAGCTCGTTGATGCGATGCTCGGTCCAGGTGTCGGTGTTGTCGCTATAGCCCCAATAGTTGTACTGAAACTCTGCACCTATCGAGTGGCGGTCGTTGATGTCGTAGACGATGCCCACGTTACCTCCAGCCCACTTCGAGCGCTCATCCATCTCGGTCTCGGCATCGATTACCGTACCCGAGGTGTAGTCGGTATGCTCCTCTGTGGTGTAGTTCTGTCCGTTGCCACCTGCCCAGATGCGACCATAGGCATTGACGCCACCGCGGTTGTAGTTGAGCGACAGCGAGGGCATTACGTTGTATGCACCCTTCGAGCCATTCACCACGAGCGATGCCGAGCCCATAAGGCCAGAGTCGATGCGGCGCTTGGTTGTAATCTTGATAATACCGCCCGAAGATGAGGCGTCGTAGTCGGCACCCGACTGGGGCACAACCTCAATCTTCTGAATGTCGTCGGCACGCAACGAGCGCAGATAGGCCATAAGCTGTGCATCCTCCAACTTCACCTCGCGGTCGTTGAGGTAAATCTTTGAGCCTGAGGCACCATTAATTGATATTTTGTCGTCCTGAATCCATACACCTGGGGCGCTCTTTAGTAGCTCTTCGCCATCCTTACCGAGGGCTATTGGCGAGTTTGCCACATCCACCACAAAGCGGTCGGCCTCACGGCGGATAAGCTGTGCCGTAACGACCACCTCGTCAATCTCCTCCGAGTCAGCATCGAGGATAATGTCGCCAAGGTCGGTTGCTGCCTTGATGCTAACCTCGCGCTCCACGCTCTTATATCCCACATATCGCGCGCTGAAGGTGTAGTCGCCCGCGGGCACCGAAAGAGCAAATGCTCCCTGGTCGTTGGTCGAGCCACCTGCCACCTGACCGCCATCGTTCAACACCACCACCGTGGCATAGGCTATGGGTGCTGCCTCGCTGTCGACGATGCGACCCGAAAGCTGATAACGCTGTGCCGAGGCCGTAGTCGCTACACTCATTAGCAACAACGCCATAGCAATAACTAAAAATCTCTGTGTCCTACTCACTCTTCTCGAACTTCTCATAATATGATATGTTTTATATGTTTTTTCTGTCGCTTTACAAATATAACGCATAACCTATAGTTTTTGTAACATCGAGCGTTAATTTTTTCTTAATCGTGGTGTACTACCTTACTAATACACTGCAATATATAGGCTATTTCCTAATTCTCCAAACATTTTACCCATTATTTTTCGACTAATTTATATACCTATATTTATTAGCTGTATAGCGCTATAATAGCTCTTTTTAAGAAAAAAGTTGCAGAAAAATTTGGTAGTTCGAAAATTATATCTACCTTTGCAGTGTACTAATTAACTAATACACCACTGCGGCAATAAAGTTACTGACCGCACACTACTAATTTCAAAATTAGGTTCGCTATGATTAAGACAGAGAATCTGACATTTGGTTACAGCCGTCGCCACAAGGTGCTCAACGACATCACGCTTGAGCTTGACAAGGGACATATCCACGGTCTATTGGGCTGCAACGGCATAGGCAAGAGCACGCTGCTAAAGCTCTTTGTGGGCATTATGCGCCCCCAGAGTGGCAGGGTCACCATCAATGGCACCGACCCCGCGAAGCACGACGCAGCGACCTTCGCCGATATGATGATAATCCCCGAGGAGTTCGACCTGCCGAACATCACACTCGAGGAGTATGCCTCCATAACAGCGCCCTTCTACCCACGCTTCGACCGTGGCTCGATGATGCACTATGCCGAGGAGTTGCAGGTAGACACACGCCGCAAGCTCAACGCTATGTCGATGGGTCAGCGCAAGAAGGCATACATAGCCTTTGCTTTAGCTACAAACGTGCGCACGCTGCTTATGGACGAGCCCACGAATGGCCTTGATATCCCCTCGAAGGGTGTGTTCCGTAGGTTGTTGGCATCGTATGTCGACGAGGAGCGCATGGTGGTAATATCGACACACCAGGTGGCTGACGTAGAGAAACTTATCGACAACATCATCATCCTCGATGCCAAGGGTGTAGCACTCGCTGCCACCACTATGGAGATATGTCGCCGCCTGAAGTTTGGTCGCGCCGCGGAGGGTGACAAGGTCATCTACTCGGAGCCTACCATCGCAGGCGAGATGGCAGTAGCGGAGAATGAGACAGAGGAGGATTCTATGCTCAACATCGAGCTACTCTTCAACGCCACCTCGGCCAACCGCGACCATATTGTTGAACTATTTAATCGACAGTAAGTTATGAAGAGTTTTTCTATACGTAGAGTAGCCCACTATGCTCGCTACCACTACACCTCAATGCGCAACAACTACCTCGGTGTGCTGCTTACGATGTTGGCATTCCCCGTGGTATTCGGCATTATGGATAAGGATACCTGTGTGGCAGCTGAAATATCGATGTCCATCTATCTCTTTGCCGGCATCGCCTTTGCCCTGCGCACAACGTGGGCTATGCGTAATAAGGGTACGCTTGTCTTGGATAGCGCACTGCCCGTGTCGAAGGGTGAGCGCTTCACATTTATGCTCTTTAATCTTGCCGTGGCCTATCCGTTGGCCTGCTTTGCGGTGGCGGCACTCTCGATACTTCTCGTCGCACCGTTTAGCATGGAGGGCACTATTGCGGAGGCTATGAACGACTATTTCTTGAGGTTTGCATTCGAGTGGGCGGTATATGTCATTGTGCAGATTGTTGCCTCGGCGTCTCTGCTTATCAACCTCGCGGCACGCCGTAGCCTAATTGTGGCATATATTTGTGCTATTGTGGGAGTTATAGCCTTTATTGTTGGCGCCTCATATGCTGGGGTACAGCTCGCCAATGCCCTTTACGATATGGAGAGCAGCGAGTGGGTAGACCTTATGGTTGCCGACATCGAGGCCAATGCCGAGTTGGTACGATGGATAATAATCGCTATTTTTGTGTCAATCCCCATTGTCTTCTACGCCTTAGCCTATTCGGTATTGCGTCGTCGTCAAGTAAAGTGGTAGCCTATGCAAATGCAGTTTAACGAAGAGAAGCCTATTTGGCGACAGATATATGAGCTTATAGCTATGCGTATCCTCTCGGGCGAGTGGCCCGAGGAGGAGCGCATCGTCTCGGTGCGCGAGATGGCTGCCACGGTGGGTGTCAACCCCAATACGGTTATGCGCAGCTACGAACGCTTGGAGGCTGACGGCATCATCTTCAACCGCCGCGGCATCGGCTTTTTCGTCGCGTCGGGTGCCAAGGACCATATCAAGCAGCTCGAGCGCAAGAAGTTTATGGACGAGGAGCTGCCGAAGCTCCGCGAACGCCTCGGTCATATCGGCCTCACGATAGATGTCCGAGTGGCGACCGATAATCGTGAGTAACGAAGAGGAGAGCATATTTTTTCGCTCTTAGTAGGACAACATCACCTAAAAATGATTATCTTTGTATAATTATATCCGTTGATACAGAGTATCAATACAATTTTAGGTTGACTATGTCGCTATTTCAACATATACTCTCCGTACTCCCACCAGAGGTCGCACACAACGTGCGCATGCGTCTGATGGGATTCGCTGGCATGCTACCCACAGGGCACAGATGGATGAAGCTTCTAAATGCACCGAAGGGTAACGAGTTACACCGCGAGGTCTTTGGCTTGGCCTTTCGCAACCCTATAGGTGTGGCTGCAGGCTTTGACCCTAACGGCAACAGAATCAACGAGTTGGGAGCAATGGGTTTCGGATTTGTCGAGATCGGTTCGGTGACGCCACGTCGCCACCCCGGCACCCCACGCCCAAGGCTGAAGCGACTTAAAAAGGTCGTTAAGGAGACGGCTAATACGCCATCATTCATCGACAACTCAGGCTACCCCAGTCAGGGGTTAGAGCATGTGCTCGGCAACGTGCGTAAGCGCCGCAAGCATACCAAAGAGCTCGTCATAGGCTGCAATATCAGCAAAATGACATCGACACACCCCGAAGATATTACCAAGGACTACCTACGCGTCTTTCGTAATATGTATCAGTATGTCGACTTCTTTGTCATTAACATTGCGTGCAACACATCAACAAAGCCATTTGAGCCTCGCACCGAGGAGGAGATACGCGCCATTCTGGACCCCCTATTCGAGTTCCGTCGCGGCCAACCCGACTACTGCCCCATACTCCTCAAGGTCTCTCCCGACCTCACAAAGGATGAGCTCGACATGGTCATCGACATCCTTATTGAGACCCCCCTCGACGGCATCGAGGCTGTGGCAGGCTCCACGCAGATGGCCGAGAAGATGGGTATCGCAAATGGAGCCATCAGTGGTGCCTTGCTCACCGAGCGCGCCATAGAGACTGTGCGCTACATCGCCGAGCGCACCGAGCACAACTACCCCATCATCGGCTCGGGAGGTATGATGACCCCCGAGGATGTGAAGCGCATGCTCGAGGCAGGAGCATCGCTCGTGGCCCTCAACTCGGGACTACGCCAAAATGGCATGCGCCTACTTAAAAAAGCCGCAAAGGGGCTCACCACACAACCCAAACCCGAAACAACACCATGAAAGCAACGATAATAACCATAGGCGACGAGATACTTATCGGCCAGATAGTCGACACCAACAGCGTCTCGATAGCTAAGAAACTAAACGCCATAGGCATCACCATCTCGGAGAAACTCTCGATTGGCGACACACGCGAGGCCATCGTCTCGACCATAGACCGCGCACTAAAGGCAACAGATGTATTGGTCATCACGGGCGGCCTCGGCCCCACGAAAGATGATATTACGAAGCACACCTTGGCACAAATATTCAACTCAGAGCTTGTGTACAATGAGGCTGAGGGTGAGCACGTTAAGTCGCTATTAGCACGTCGTGGCATAGAGTTTACCGACCTCAACCGCGGTCAGGCGATGCTCCCCAAGTGTTGCACCGTGTTGCACAACGCTCACGGCACAGCCCCAGGCATGTGGTTCGAGCGTGATGGCAAGGTTATCGTATCGCTGCCAGGCGTGCCCTTCGAGATGGAGCACCTGATGGATGACGAGGTGATACCACGCCTCAAGGCGCACTTCGAGCTTAAGGCGATAGTACACCGCACGCTCATCACGCGCGGCATCCCCGAGTCGATACTCGCTGCACGCATCGCCGAGTGGGAGGATGCACTACCCTCGCACCTCCACCTGGCCTATCTACCAGCACCCAATGTGGTGCGCCTACGCCTCTCGGCATACGATGTCGAGGGTGCTGCCACCGAGGAGGAGATTACGGCACAGTTCGACACGCTACGCTCAATCATTGGCGACAACATCGTGGGCTATGAGGGCAGCAGCGTAGAGCAGCAGATACACGAGATACTTACGGCTCGTGGCGAGAAGCTCGCCGTGGCCGAGAGTTGCACGGGAGGCACCATCGCCGCGAAGTTCACCGCCATGGCTGGCGCCTCGGCATACTTTATGGCGGGCGTCGTAAGCTACTCCAACGAGGCTAAGCACGACATCCTCGGCGTAAGCTGGGACAGCCTTAACGCCTATGGTGCTGTTAGCGAGCAGGTGGCACGCGAGATGGCCGAGGGCGTACGCCGCGTGAGTAAGGCCGACTACGCCATAGCCACCACTGGCATTGCAGGCCCTGGTGGCGGCTCCAAGGAGAAGCCCGTGGGCACGGTATGGATGGCGGTAGCCACGCCCACCAAGACCATCGCCATAATGCGCAACTCGGGCACCGACCGCTCACAGATTATCAGCCGCGCCTCGGCATATACCATAGAGATGCTATACAACGAACTAAAAAATCTATAACACCCAACGACACAAACACCTAAAACTATGATACGTTCAATCTTAGACACCGACTTGTACAAGTTCACCACTTCGTACGCCTACTTCAAGCTATACCCCCAGGCTATTGGCACGTTCACATTCAACGACCGCGCAAAGGTGGAGTATGACGACGACTTCCTTGAGGACCTCAAGGCCGAACTCAAGGCATTGGAGCGCATATCGCTCTCTGACGATGAGTTCCAGTATATGAACAAGAACTGCAAGTATATCCCACAGAACTACTTCGAGTGGCTGCTCGGCTTTAGGTTCGACGCCTCGAAGATCAACGTTTGGCTCGATGAGGAGCGCCACCTGCAGATCAACGTAACGGACTATATGTATAAGGTTACGCTCTACGAGATTCCTATCCTCGCCACCGTGTCGGAGCTCTTCCACCTGCGCAATAGCTACGACGCTGAGGAGATGATTGCCCGCTTGGAGAAGAAGGAACAGATCGCCCGCGAGAATGGCATCATCTTCTCGGACTTCGGCACACGCCGCCGCTTCTCGTACGACGTGCAGCGTATGGTCGTCAAGCACCTCAAAAATAACCCCTGCGGTTGCACTGGCACCTCTAACTGTCACCTCGCTATGGAGCTCGATATGAAAATGATAGGCACCTACCCCCACGAGTTGCCGATGTTTATCGCAGCCGTTAATGGTGGTCCACGTAATGCCAACTACCTCACGATGGAGGACTGGGTGAAGGTCTACGATGGCTATCTCGGCACAGCACTTACCGATAGCTTCGGCTCGGAGGTCTTCTTCAACAACTTCTCGAAGAAGCACGCCTGCCTCTTCGACGGTGTTCGCCACGACTCGGGCGACCCTATCGCCTTTATCGATATGGCTATCAACCGCTATAAGGAGCTCGGCATCGACCCTATGACCAAGTCTATCGTCTTTAGCGACTCGCTCAATTTCGAGAAGTGCGTAGAGATTAAGAAGGCCTGCGAGGGACGTATTAAGTGTATGTTCGGCATCGGCACCAACCTCACCTGCGACACGGGCCACGCCTCTTGCAATATCGTTATGAAGCTCTCGTCGTGCCAGATTAACGAGCGCAAGCCCAAGGAGCTCTGCGTGAAGCTCTCGGATGTCATGGGCAAGGAGATGGGCGACCCCGAGGAGGTAAAGGTCTACCGCTACCTGTTGCGCAACCAGGCGAAGAACTAAGCTTCCACGCTTAACAGAGATTTGGGGTAGACCACCGTCTACCCCATTTGTTTCATATAAATATCACAGGCCTATGCCACGCAGAATTGTCATACTCGTTGCCTGCATCTTTGCAACCGCACTTGCAGTCTCAGCGCAATGCCCCACCAATGAGATTTGGTACACCACGACTGATGGGGCGAAGGTATCCACCGAGAAACTGGGAGAGCCTGTAATCGCACACACTTATCAAGATGGTAAGGGCATCATTCGATTCGATAAGCCTGTAACAAATATTGGTAACGATGCATATTATGGTTGCCGAAATCTACAAAGCATCACTCTCCCCAATAGTGTCGTAAGCATTGGAGATAGGGCATTCAGCTACTGCCTCAGTCTAACAACCATCAACATTCCAAACAGTGTAACTGAGATTGGAAATTGGGCCATCGAAGGTTGCAAAGATCTTACAAGCACCACTATCCCCAATAGCGTAACTAACCTCCATGCTGAAACATTTAAGAATTGCGAGAACCTAACGAGCATCACTTGCCTTGCCACAATACCACCTCTATTTTGGGACGTAAACATCGCTGATGACTTGATAATATATGTTCCCAAAAAGTCTGTGAAACGATATAAACACGCATACGGTTGGTCGCTATATAAGAAGCATATAAAGCCGATAAAATAGAGGTCTTGACCTATTTGCATAGTCAATACTACCGATATTGGGTACATTTTACTGGTAATATGAGCTTAGAGATACCCTTACTTTATTATTGCATAATAAATAAAAGCGTGCAAAGTTTGCAGATTGAGAAAAATTGTGTATCTTTGTGCGCTTTTGTGCCGCGGTGGCACTTAAGGTAAAAATAAAGTACAATGAAAGTTTGTGAAATCACTGGTAAGGTAGCGATGGTGGGTAACAATGTTTCTCACTCGCACATCCGCACCAAGCGCACATTCTCACCTAACTTGAGAACTAAGCGTTTCTGGTCGGAGGAGGAGGGCCGCTGGATCACTTTGAAGGTTTCGGCTGCCGGCATCAAAACAATCAACAAGAAGGGTCTTGCAGCTGCACTTCGTGAGGCTAAGGCTGCTAAGAAGGTTTACTAAAAACAGGTAACAGAAAATGGCAAAGAAAGGTAACAGAGTGCAGGTAATCCTTGAGTGCACCGAGCAGAAGGAGAGCGGCGTTGCAGGCATGTCACGCTACATCACCACTAAGAACAAGAAGAATACTCCCGACCGTTTGGAGCGTAAGAAGTACAATCCTTACTTGAAGCGAGTAACACTTCACCGCGAGATTAAGTAATTTTAACGACAGTAGGAAAGTATGGCAAAGAAAGTAGTTGCAACCCTTAAGACGGGTACTGCCAAGAAGTACACAAAGTGTATCAAGATGGTTAAGTCTGAGAAGACCGGTGCTTACGTATTCCAGTCACAGAACATCTTGGATGAGGAGGAGATCAAGGCATTCTTCGCTCAGAAATAATTTGGATTAGATGCCCGCAAGGGTGCTAATACTAAAGGCGACCAATCGGTCGCCTTTAGTGTTTTTATGGTGGTAATAAAGCGCTGCAATACCACCCAGAGTAAGGGTGTCATCTTGAGGACAGAGAGAGCAGGGAGAAAACAGAGAGAGCACAGAGACAACGCGCCAAACGCACTCCGCCCTCCATGAATCCTCCCTAAATCCTCCCTTTGTCATCCTGAGCGTAGCGCAGCGTAGTCGAAGGATCTGCCGAGAGCAAAGATACTATCGCCCTAATTACCAGATTCTTCACTTCGTTCAGAATGACAGAGAGAGGTCAGAGAGATAGAGCAGAGACAACAGAGAGACGACGCGCCAAACGCACACCGCCCTCCCTGAAACCTCCCTGAAATTCTCTCTGAAAACTCCCCCACGACCCCAATTTCTTGTCAGAAGGGGTATAATTTGGCGCCGATAAAGAGAAAGAGCGGATGGGACATACTTGGCGTATTTCCCATTCGCTCTTTGGATTGAGGCGTCGAAGGATGCCCCTTATCACAAGAAATTAGAAGTATTTGATGTCTTTGTCTTCTATTGCTGAAATAAGATTATTCGCTGCCGACGATGCGCCAATGCGGAAGAGGTCAGTGGTGAGCCACTCCTCGCCCAGCACCTCCTCGACGATGGTGTAGTAGAGGGCAGCATCCTCGGGGGTCTTAACGCCACCTGCGGCCTTGAAGCCCACCTTACGACCAGTGAGGTTGTAGTAGTCCTTGATGGCGTGGCACATGACAAATGCCGCCTCGGGGGTTGCTGCGACGTCTATCTTGCCGGTAGATGTCTTTACGAAGTCGGCACCCGCAAACATAGAGACGAGCGATGCGCGACGTATAAGCTCGGGGGTCTTGAGTGCTCCCGACTCGATGATGACCTTGAGGACTACATCCTTAGCCTCCTCGCGGAGTAGCTCCACCTCGCTGGCAGCCTCAGCCTCATGACCCGAGAGCATCATGCCTGGGTTGAGGACGATGTCGACCTCGTCGGCGCCATTCTCTATGGCCATTGCCACCTCGAGGGCCTTAACCTCGACGAAGCTCTGCGATGCGGGGAAGGCACCTGCCACGCTGGTGATGCGCATAGGAGTGCCGTCAATCTCGAGGCCTACGGTCTCCACAAAGGGAGGATAGACGCAGATAGATGCCACGTTAGGGATGTGGGGATACTTCTCGTAGAAGTCGACAGCCTTACGCACGAATGCCTGCACAGACTCCACAGAGTCGGTACACGAGAGTGTGGTGAGGTCGATTGCCGAGTAGCAGAACTTGTATACATCGACATTGCCATTGCGATTTGCTGCCATCTTAATCTTTGCCACCTCCTTGGCCACCTGGTCCTCATTGTGGGCGGGGGCATATTTCTCCAATTCCTTAACGTAGTCCATAGTCACACTAATTTTGTAATCACAAATTTAATATTATTTTTCCAAACTACCAACTACAACATCCATTTTTAGCGGCACGAAGTGGAAATATTTCGTATATATACAAAAAAACTGCCCCACCAATTGGCAGGGCAGTGAGTGTTATCTCTTTAGTGTAGGCTTAGAAAACTACAGAAGAGAGTGACATAGGGAAGTTGCGAGCCTCCTTGTTAAGAACCTTAGCAGTAGGAGTTGCAGCCTTGGTTAGCTCCAAAGCGCCAGCACGGTATACTGCGGGGAATGACTCGATGAAGAAATAGAGCTGACCCTCCTGGCTTACGCCATAAAGCTCTGTGCATACAACCTCAGCCTCAGCCTCAGTACCATCATTAAATTTAACACCGAACTTACCAGTCTCACCTGTTACTGTGCCATCCTCAGCCATTGTAAGAGTGTGAGCAGGAACCTCGCCACCGAAATCGTTAAGACCCAACAACTCGCCATCAACAGCTACAAATGGCAACCACATATAAGTTATGCCATCCGCATCAGAACCAATGCTAAAGTTAGTTGCGATTGTAAGAGTGTTCTCCACAACGTAACCTACGGTAGGATTATCCTCACCCAATACGCTGAGACCGTCGATAACTACCATGTCGGGAGCAGTTGCGCTTGCAGCAATAGTCAAAGTGAAGGTCTCATCCTTAGCTGACAATGTACCAGCACCATTATCACCGATTGAAATAACCTGTGAAGTCTTAGCATTCCAAGTACCAATCCAAGCCTGAGTCTCAGCAGGAACCTCAAAATCAGAAGTAGTAATCTCGTTGCTTGTAAAGAACTCCTGACCAGCCACGTTCTTAACCCATACATAAGCTGTATAGCTTGTATTAGCTGAGCAACCACCATAGATTATCTCAAGGCCATCTGCAGAGTTGATAAGCTCCAATGCACCAGTGATATTGTCGAAAGTATTCAAGTTACCCTTGATCTGAGCGTCAGAAACACCTTCAAGACCCTCAGTCGCGAACAAACCATACTTGATATCAGCAACATCAGTACCCTTCCAAAGAGCCTTCACACCATTGTAAGGCTGATATACCATAACCTGACCATTACCATAATCAACAGTCTCGTCAACCTCGGGAAGAGATAGGGTCTGAGTGAACCAGTCTACAGAGGTAGCACCTGTAATGGTAACTGAAATCTTAGCCATCTCTGAATCGGTATAACCCTCAGCTGTAGCCATTACACGGATGTCGTAAGTACCAGCGTTAAGGTTCTCAAAAGTGTAAGAAAGCTCCTCAGTGGTGTAGTTCTTACCCTTAAGGTTTACACGGTAAGCCTCAGCGTTCTCAACAGCACCCCAAGATACAGTGATAGAGGTCTCGGTGTGAGTCTCCGAAAGCTCAGGAGTAGCGAGCTTACCACCCTCGTTACCGCCGCCCTGTGGACCGGGCTCATCATTACCGCAAGCTGCAAATGCGAATACAGCAGCAGCGATCATCATCATTGAAAAAAACTTTTTCATAATTGATTTGTTAATATTAAAAAATAAGTTAAAAGTTGTTTCTCGTCTTTTCTGTTTTGTGCTACTAACATAAATAACGCCACACAGTGGGCAATTATTACATCAACATAGCACTATGAAGATGCTCTAAACCATGTAGACACACTTTCACGATGCGAAGATAAACAAAAAAAACTATATCTCGGCAAAAAGCCCAAGAAAAATTGGGATAGGTAGATTTTTTTTCAGCGTGAGTGAGTAGGAGCAGGGAGATGAGTGGGATAGGATTGAGAGAAGCAGAGAAAGACGAAAGAGACGTAAGAGACGACAACGAAGTCGTGTATCATTTTTCTCTATTGTCTCTGTTGTCCCTGCGTTTCTGTTGTCTCTGTTGTCCCTGCGTTTCTGTTGTCTCTGTTGTCCCTGCTATCAAAAGATGTTACGCTTGGTCTATCGCAAAAGAAGATCCCCTCGGGATAGTACTCATAGTACAGCCCGAGGGGTCTTACTTTTAATAATGTGCCGCAGATTGCGGCTTATCACGGTAAATTTCTTGTCAGAAGGGGTCTAATTTGGTCTCGACACGAAGAAGCCCGGATGGGACATACTTGAGGTATTTCCCATTCGGGCTTCTGACTGAGAGGCCGAAGTAGACCCCTTATCACAAGAAATTACAAGGTGATCTCCTTGCCAATGTAGTTGCGAAGATTAACATCCTTCTTGCAACGCTCTGCGTATGAAGCATCCTTAGCGATAGCGCTCTTAAGCTCAGCAGTAGCTGTAGCGAAGTCGCCCTGCTTAGTAGCGATTACAGCACGGAGGTAGTCAGCCTCAGCAGTAGTGTTGTTTGCGATGTACTGCTTAGCTGCAGTGTAGTCAGCGTTCATGGTAGCAGCAACAGCAGCGTTGTAACCCTCGAGCTGTGACTGAGCCTGAGCGTAGTTACCCTCAGCAGCTGCAGCAAGAGCCTTAGCCTCGTTAGAAGCGTTAGCAGTGTAAGCCTTAGCAGCCTCGGTGTCACCGTTCATAAGGTTAACAAGAGCAAGGTTGTTGTTGATCTCTGAAGCGTTGCCAGCCTTTACAGCCTTAGCGAAAGCCTCAGCAGCCTTCTTACCCTCACCTACCTTTGCGTAAGCGATACCAAGGTTGTTGTATGCTACAGCACCACCCTCAGCGGTAGCAGCCTCCAATACAGCGATGTCCTCGTTAGGAGTGAGCTTGCCAGTAGAAGCGATGTGAAGCTTCTCCAAAACGGTGAGCTCGTCGAACTTACCAGCGCGAACCAATGCGATCATCTCGTCGTCGGTCTTACCAGTGATGTCTGAGCTGTTTACAAGCTGAGCACGACGCAACTGGGGAAGAATCTCCTCCTTCAAAGCGCCAAATACCTGTGACATGTTCTTGATCTGCTCCTCACGCTCTGAAGATGACTCGTAGCTCTCGAGAACTGAAAGGATAAGCTCCTTATCCTCGATGTCTGAAGCGGCAACAAGCTCCTTGAAGCCCTCCCAGTCCTCACCATACGATGCAGCGTCGAGCTCCAAGCCCATGTCTGCGAGCAACTTCTCAGCAGCCTTGCGACCTGACTCGCTACGTGCAGCTGAAAGCTTGTCGTTGAACTTCTCAGGACCATCGGGTGAAGCGTAACCGTTAACGTAGATGTTCTGCTTGATGCGGTCGTTATCCTTCTGAGCAGCTACATTCTCCTGGAATGCTGTGAGCTCGTCGCTTGACTGAGCCTTCTTAGACAAGTTAGAAGAGTTGATAGCGTACATGTAGTTAGCCTTAGTAACCTCAGTAGTTACGTTCTTGTAGCCAGAAGCCATAGGCTGCATAGCAGATGCATAGTCGAGGTCCTTCTGAAGAGTGTTAACACCCTCAGCGATAGTGAGACCGAACTGACGCTTCAAAGCATCAGCCTCAGCACCACCTGCCTCCAAGATAGCTGCCTCCTCCTTAGTGGGGATAGCACCATTGTTGAGGTTTACCAAAGTAAACTCCTTGCAAGCACCCTTAGGACACTTGATCTCGGCGCGAAGCTGAAGCTGGCTGCATGCCATACGATCGTCGTAAGGGAACGATACGTGCATAGTGTACTTGCCACCGTCTTTCTTGTCGATAACTGTGTAGTTGTCATCAACCTTTGAGCCCTGGAAGTACTGAGTAGTACCAGCTACCTCACCGCCCTCGAATACCATAACGGGAGTAACCTTCAACACAGCCTTAGCGTTGAAATACTTAACGGGGAACTCAACGGTGATGTCAGCCTCAACCTTACCGTTGTTCAACACCAAAACCTCAGGAGTAACTGTAAGCTTTACATCATCCTGGTTCTTGGCCATCTTTTTGAAACAGTTACAGCCAGAAAGCGTCAAGACTACAACTGCGAGCATAGCGCTCATCTTGAAAAGATTTTTCATAGACATTAAAAATAGTTAGTAAATAAAGTTATTGGTTTTTTCTGTTTGCAATTTATATAACGTCGGCACCATACTTTATTATATATGGTGCACGACGGTAATCCCTATTAGTGGCGCTCACGACGTGGACCGCGGTGCTCACGCTTCTCGCCATCGTTGTGCTCACGAGGCTTGCGCTCGCGGGGCTCACGCTCAACCCAACCCTCAGGCTTGGGCAAAAGAGCCTTGCGCGAGAGCTTCAACTTGCCAGTTTTCTGGTCCTTGGCGATGAGCTTAACCTCAATCATATCGCCCTCCTTAAGGCCAGTCTCCTCCATGGTCTCGAAGCGCTTGTAGTCAATCTCCGAGATGTGAAGAAGAGCGTCCTTGCCAGGAAGAATCTCAACGAATGCACCGAAGTCTACGATAGAGCGAATCTTGCCGTTGTAGGTCTCACCAATCTCAGGGACAGCAACAATAGCCTTGATGCGTGCCAATGCAGCATCCAAAGCCTCCTTATCCTGACCAAAGATGTCGACAATACCCTTCTCGTCAACCTCGGTGATGGTGATAGTGGTGCCCGTAGTCTTCTGAATATCCTGGATAACCTTACCACCAGGGCCGATAACAGCACCGATGAAGTCCTGAGGAATGGTAATCTGAACGATACGAGGAACGAATGGCTTGTAGTCCTCACGAGGCTCAGCGATAGTCTCAACGAGCTTGTCGAGGATGTGGAGACGACCCTGACGAGCCTGCTCCAAAGCCTTGGCCAACACCTCGTATGAGAGGCCATCAACCTTGATATCCATCTGAGTTGCGGTGATACCGTCACGTGTACCTGTAACCTTGAAGTCCATATCGCCCAAGTGGTCCTCGTCGCCAAGGATGTCTGACAACACAGCCCAGCGGCCAGTAGCCGAGTCAGAGATAAGACCCATAGCGATACCCGATACAGGCTTGCGGAGCTTAACACCAGCATCCATAAGAGCCAAAGTACCAGCACATACGGTAGCCATAGACGACGAGCCGTTAGACTCGAGAATATCCGAAACTACGCGAACAGCATAGGGGTTCTCCTCGCCCAGGGGTACCATAGGCTTCAATGCACGCCATGCAAGGTGGCCGTGACCAATCTCACGACGGCTCAAACCACGTGCGGGACGTGCCTCACCAGTAGAGAATGGAGGGAAGTTGTAGTGCAATACGAACTGCTCGCTGCCCTGAACCAAAACCTCATCCTTCTGCTTCTCGTCGAGCTTTGTACCGAGAGTTACGGTGGTCAACGACTGGGTCTCACCACGTGTGAAGATTGCCGAGCCGTGTGCGCAAGGCAAGTAGTCCACCTCACACCAGATGGGACGAATCTCGTCGGTACGACGACCATCGAGACGCTTACCCTCGTCGAGAATCATATTACGCATAGCCTTCTTCTGAACATCGTCGTGGAAGTACTTATGGATGAGCGGAGCCTTCTCCTCGAGTTCCTCCTCGGTAAAGCGCGATGCGAACTCTGCCTCCAAAGCATCGAAGGCCTCAGCGCGCTCATGCTTCATAGTACCGCTGGTAGCGATAGCATAAGCCTTATCGTAGAGCTCCGAGATGATGGTCTGGCGAAGCTCCTCGTCGTTAGTCTCGTGGCAGTACTCGCGCTTAACATCCTTACCAAGCTCCTTCATAAGCTCAATCTGCACAGCGCAGTGCTTCTTAATCTCCTCGTGAGCGAACATGATGGCACCGAGCATAACCTCCTCCGATACCTCGTTCATCTCACCCTCAACCATGAGGATGTTGTCGATAGTACCACCCACCATGATGTCGAGGTCGGCACGCTTCATAGCCTCAAAGCCAGGGTTGATGACATACTCGCCATCGATGCGTGCTACGCGAACCTCCGAGATAGGACCACCAAATGGAATGTCCGAAACGGCCAAAGCAGCCGATGCAGCAAGACCTGCCAAAGCATCGGGCTGAATATCTTTCTCTGCCGAGATAAGGTTAACGGTAACGAAAACCTCGGCATGGTAATCTGCAGGGAAAAGAGGACGCAATGCACGGTCGATAAGACGTGCAACCAAAATCTCAGAGTCGCCAGCCTTACCCTCACGCTTCATAAAGCCACCGGGGAAACGACCACACGACGCATACTTCTCCTTATACTCCACCTGCAAGGGCATGAAATCGGTGCCCTCCTTAGCATCCTTAGCGGCAACAACGGTACCCAAAAGCATCGTGTCACCCATACGAACAACCACCGAGCCATCAGCCTGCTTCGCAAGCTTGCCAGTCTCGATCATAATCTCACGACCATCAGCCAGCGTGATTGTCTTCTGTACAGCATTGTACAACTTGTTAGCTTCCATAAAAAATTTAAAAAACCTCTTAAAAAATCCTCAAAAAATATCTCAAATAAAAATTGATTTCGGTGTAAATGAAGGCAACACCAAGGCGCTGCCTTCATTTGCTGCACATCCGTACTACTTACGGAGGTTAAGAGTCTTGATGATTGCGCGGTAACGCTCGATATCAACCTCCTTCAAGTACATAAGCAACTTACGACGCTTACCTACGAGGCGCAACAACGAACGCTGTGTGCCGTAGTCGTGACGATTGCTCTTCATGTGCTCGGTAAGGTGGTTGATACGGTAGGTGAATAACGCGATCTGGCTCTCGGGTGAACCTGTGTCGGTTGTAGACTTGCCGTACTGGCCAAACAACTCCTGCTTCTTTTCAGGTGTCAAATACATAAAATTAAAAGTTTTATGGTGCGCATCCTTCTCATTTCCCGAGGATTACGCCCCTGGTTCCACTCCACGACAGATCATCCTTACCTTAGATCCTGCCGGAGCGTGCGGCAAAGATACATCATTTTTTACGAAAAGCAAAGCCTTTTTCAAAGAAAAAGATAAAAATAATATTCTCGGTGCTAATCTGACGACATAACACACAAACACACAGCAAATAGAACGGAACTAAAATTCACCCATATTACGCCATTATATCACTCAGCCACGCAATACATAAAGCATCTTTTTGAAAGGTTATATATTCTTTTTAATGGCTATAATTAAAATAAATATAGACACATATACATCACCATACCCTACCACCATTTTTCTATATTTCGCATAAATGAGACATTTTCATTGTAAACATAGTGGAAAATTGGATTTTTTTTTCTATCTTTGTCGGTCGTATGTATACATAGGATTTAATGGTTATTTCAAAACTACATAGATTACTCATTGCTGCATTTGTCATATCGCTCATGGCCGTGGCGTGCTCAACTTCTAAGGGTGACTACATCACCATTGAGGGTGAGGCACTCGGCACATTCGTACAGGTGAAGTGCAACACCACACGCACTACTGCTGACATCGAGGAGCGCATAGCATCAATCGACCAGGAGATGAAGGCGTCGATGTCTATTTTCAACAGCGAGTCGCTCATCTCGGCGATAAACACCAACCAGAGCAACCGCCTCGACGAGCACCTCATTTACAACATTGAGCTTGCTGAGCGTTTCTACACCCTCAGCGATGGCGCATACGACATCACCGTAAAACCCCTCACCGACGCGTGGGGCTTTGGTCGCGATGCCTCGGTGGCAGAGCCCAACATCGACTCGTTGCTCGAGTTTGTGGGCTACGACCGCATAGCCGTCGTTGACAACAAGCTCATTAAAGAGGATAGCCGCACGCAGATAGACCTCAACTCCATAGCTAAGGGCTACACCGTGGATGTGGTAGCCGAGGAGTTAGAGTCGTTAGGCATAGTCGACTACATCGTCAACATAGGCGGCGAGATACGCTGCCGTGGGCGCAATGCCCAGGGCAAAAAGTGGTCAATAGGCATCGAGACACCATACGACGGCAACATGTCTATGGACTCGATAGAGAAGATAGTGGAGATTGAGGGTGGTGCGCTCGCTACATCGGGCAACTACCGCCGCTTCTACCTCAACGACGAGGGCGAAAAGATTGTGCACACCATAGACCCCCGCACGGGCTACTCCGTTACGAGCAGTCTTCTGTCGGCTACGGTCGTAGCACCCACATGTGCTGAGGCAGATGCCGCAGCTACGATGTTTATGGCGCTCGGCTCGGAGGGTGGTGCCGTAGAGCTCGCACAGAGGTGTGAGGCAACATACGGCTGGAAGTACTACTTCATCTTCGCAGATGGCGACAACTACCACATTGAGTGTTCCGAGGAGTTCAAATAACGAGACGAATAAAGAACGTGAGTTATCAACTGAACTATGAAGGCGCTGATTATATATAACCCGAAAGCGGGCAGGGGACGATCGCAGGCATTTGCAGAGGCTGCGGTGGCACTATTTGCTGAGCGGGATATATGCCTTAAGCCCAAAGCGCTCACGCTCGGCGAAAACCCATTCGATGGGGATGAAGATGCAGAGCTTGTGGTGATTTGTGGTGGCGATGGCAGCATCAACTACGTGGTCAACTGCATGCGCCAGAAGGGGTTAAACCCCACGCTCGGCATTGTGCCCATGGGTACGGCCAACGACATGGCTAATGCGTTGGGGATACCTCGCAGCCACAAAAGAGCGCTCAAACGCATCCTTGAGGGCGAGGTGCACAACATAGATTGTGGCAAGGTGAACGACCGCTACTTTGTCAACGTGCTAAGCTTCGGCATGGGTACTACTGCGTCGCAGCATACCCCACGAGACTTAAAGAAGCACCTTGGCAAGTTGGCATACATCAAGCCTGGCCTCGACGAGTTGCTCAAGATGCACCCCGTGAGGGTGAACATCAAGACCGAGAGCGAGGAGTTTACGGGAGATATACTCATCTTCCTGGCATTCAACGGCGTAACCGCGGGACGCATGCACCTGGCGCGTAACTCACGCATCGACGACGGTCTACTCGATGTAGCCATCCTCGAGGCACGCAATGCGGTATTGTCGTATGGCGACATGGTGCACTACCTCCTTGGAGGCAACCCCGAGGCTGTGCATCACTTCCGCTGCTCACACATGGAGGTGACCGTAGAGCAAGATCTCGACACCGACATCGATGGCGAGCCAGGGCCCAACTTCCCGCTCACCATAAGCTGTGAGCACGGAGGCCTAAAAATTAGGTATTAGATAGGAATAGTTAGATTAGACAAGATATGAAGCAGGATGGCATTAAGCGAGCTTCTATAGACGAGCTCAAATCGCGTTTCGAGACGGCATACTACTCGGAGGATATGGTCATAACGCCTCTGGTTATGTTCCGCGAGCTCGACGACATCACCGCCCTTATTCAGGGTGTGTCGATAGGTGTGACCGTGAGTGGCACTGCCAAGATTAAGATCAACGGCAAGATGCACGAGCTACGCCCCAACACGCTCTTCATATTTAATGAGAATACGGTTGTGGAGCAGGTAAAGGCCTCGATACGTTCATCGGGTTATATGATTACATACTCGCGACAGTATCTCAACAGCATACATGTCGACACTCAGGACCTGATATCTATCTACCACGGCTTCCTCAACGAGCCATGTGTGCAGGTAGCACCCGAGGAGGCGGCATACATACACGACATATCGAAGCTTATGCGCTCGGTACTCTGCGACTACGCCCCCACAGCAAACCGCGAGAAGATTATCAGCTCGCTCTTTGCTGCGATGTTCCACTTCGTGATGGGCATACTTCAGAAGCATAGCCTACCGGGCAATGGCTCGGTGAGCAACCGCACCGACGAGCTGTTTAACAACTTCTTGGCACTGCTCCGCGAGCACTGCTCTACGGAGCGCAGCGTGGAGTTCTACGCCTCGAAGATGAACATCACCCCTAAGTACCTCTCGCTCATCCTTAAGAAGAAGAGTGGCCGCAACGCCTCGAAGCTTATCGACGAGGCTGTGGTGTACGAGGCTAAGCGCCTATTGAAGTATTCGGGCTTGAGCATCCGCGAGATTGCCCTAAAGCTCAACTTCGCCTCGCAGTCGTTCTTCGGTAAGTACTTCAAGCAGCGAGTGGGCGTGTCACCCTCGCGCTACAAGATTTGGGATGGCCGCACCGAGGAGATTATCGCCAACAAGGACTTCGCCTCGACACTTGAGGGCTATGTAGCAGAGCCATGTGGTGATGACGAAGAGTAACAACCAACAACTGTAAACAACTAATAATCAAATAATAACACTTAACAAATTAAATCTATGAGAAAACTTTTTAAGACACTTGCACTTTCGTTGGCACTCGTGCTGCCCTTCGCAGCATTTGCCCAGGAGGAGGCTGCAAGCGAGAAGACTACCATGAAGGTAGGTGGCGATGCTGGTAGCCCCAATGTGGAGTGGACTATCACTGCCGAGGAGGAGGGTGATGGTATCTTTGTCGTTACCTTCGATGGTGCAATTAAGGAGGGTTATCACGGCTACGCCATGAAAGAGCAGTACTCTGCACCTACATTCGGATTTGATAACAACGAGGTTGTGGGCGATGTTGTTGAGACTCTCCCTTACGAGGAGCACCCCGATGGTTTCGGTGGCACATCGTACATCTACTACAATCAGGCCATCTATCAGTGCAGGATTAAGGCATCGGCTGGTGAGAACGTACCTTGCTATATCAGCGCTACAATCTGCACAAACGAGGGTAACCAGTGTACTCCAAACTTTGCTGAGTTTAACATCACTATGCCTGGTGTAGCTGCTGCGGCTGAGGGTACTACTGCTGAGGACGACAACTTCAACTGGAGCGAGTTCTGGAGCGCTATTCTTCAGGCTATTGCTTGGGGCTTTGTTGCGCTTGTAACTCCTTGTGTATTCCCAATGGTACCTATGACCGTATCGTTCTTCGTTAAGGGCTCTCAGACACCTGCACAGGGTCGTTTCCGTGCTTTGATGTATGGTTTCTTCATCGTAGCACTCTACGTATTGCCCATCGCTTTGATTATGGCATTGACACTCTTTGGTATCGACGTATCAGGCGACATTTTCAACTTCATCGGTACACACTGGATTCCAAACCTTATCTTCTTTGCTATCTTTATGGTATTTGCTGCATCGTTCTTTGGTGCATTCGAGATTACCATGCCATCGAAGCTTGTAAACAAGAGCGACGAGGGTGCATCTAAGGGCGGCTTGATTGGTATCTTCTTTATGGCGCTTACCCTTGTGCTTGTATCATTCTCATGTACAGGTCCTATCGTTGGTAGCGTTATTATCCAGGCTACAAGCGGTAGTACTGAGGTATGGGTACCCATCGTAACCATGGCTGCCTTCGCTCTCGCATTTGCTCTTCCTTTCACCGTTTTGGCTTGGTTCCCATCATTGCTTAAGAACCTTCCAAAGAGCGGCGGTTGGTTGAACTCTGTTAAGGTTGTTCTCGGTTTCATCGAGGTGGCTCTCGGCTTGAAGTTCTTGATGACTGCCGACCAGACCATGCACTGGGGCTTGCTCGACCGTGAGGTTTACCTCGCTATCTGGATTGTTACATTCACACTCCTTGGCTTCTACCTCCTTGGTAAGCTCCGCTTTGCTCACGACGATAAGGTTGAGAAGATTTCGGTATTCCGCCTCACCTTGGCTATCGGTGTATTCTCATTCGTAGTATACATGATTCCTGGTATGTTCGGTGCACCTCTTAACGCTATCTCTGGTTACATTCCTCCTATGAGCACTCAGGACTACCAGGTAAATGGTCGTGTTGAGAACGTTAACGCTGGCCGTAAGTATGCTGACTTCTTGCACTTGCCCCACCAGCTTGAGGGTCACTTCGACTTTGAGGAGGCTGTTGAGGATGCTATGGCACAGAACAAGCCTATCTTCGTTGACGTCACTGGTCACGCATGTAACAACTGCCGTGAGATGGAGACAATGGTATGGAGCAACGACCGCGTATTGCCTATGCTTCGTGAGGACTTCGTAATCTGCGCACTCTACGTGGATGATATGACTAAGGTTAAGGGTGGCCGTCTTGGCTCTATCAACTCTGCCTTTGCTCAGAAGCGTTGGGGTGTAAACGCACAGCCTGGCTACATCTTGCTTTCGCCCGATGGCGAGACTGTATTGGCAGGTCCTCGTGGCTACAACACCGACATCGACGCCTTTGTTGAGTTCCTCAATAAGGGTAAGGCTGGTGTGAAATAGTCTAATCGACACCCATATAAAACTAAAGGCTCTCTTGACGAGGGCCTTTAGTTTTATATATGGTGTGTATCGTCTACATTATCGGGATATGTAGCACCTCGTCGATGCCATCAATCTTGGCTATCGACTCCATTGCCGACTGTAGCTCACTGAGCGAGTGCACCGAAAAGTCGATGGTGCAGATGGCTATGCGGTCGATATTCTCGGTGGCGAGCGACGACATGGTAAGGTGAAGCTTATCGGTGATACAGTCGATAAGGTCGCTCATAAGGTGGTAACGGTCAATACCCTTAATGCGTATGCGCACAGGGTAGAGGAATAGCGGGTTTTCGGCGAAGTTGACGCTGACGATAGAGTCGCCATACTGCGACGCCTGGCGGATAGCTATATGGCAGTCGCGCTTATGTAGCGTTACGGTGCCGTCGCTCTCCTTGAAGCCTATAACCTCGTCACCAGGCAGCGGGTGGCACTTATCGCAACGCGTATACTCGAGGCGCGGCAGGTTGGCAAAGTAGCCGCGCAGATAGCGTTTAGCACGATATGTCGACACATGACCCATCCACTCGGGCTCTGGTCGTGCATCCTCCGAGGTGCCTATCTCCACGCAGTCGCCACGGTGCAATACGGTGCGTAACGACTCCAACTTGCCGTTAATGCGGGCATAAACAGCCTGCGCACCCACCTTAGAGTGTATCTCGAAGGCGAAGTCGAGGGCTGTGGCGCCCTTTGGCAGAATAACGCCACGACCCTTGGGCGTAAAGACCATAATGTCGTCGTTATAGAACGATGAGGTGACACCATCCATAAACTCCATATCGTGGCTATCGTCGGCGACATCCTGAAGCACATACTTAAACTTCTCGAGCCAAGCCGCCACGTTCTCCTCGGTGCACTCCGCGGCACAGCCGAGGCGCGAGTTACGTACCATGCGCTCCGACGATATGTGTATCTCCTCCCATATACCCTGCTCGCTAAGGAGCTTTACGTGGAAGCTCTGGTAGCCATTCTCCTTTGGGGCGTCGATGTAGTTGGCCACGCTGCCGGGCTTCTCTTTGAAGTGGTCGGTGAGTGCCGAGTAGATAAGCAGACTCATCGCCTTCTCGCTCACGCCCGCGCTCGCGGGATAGATGATACGTATATAGTGCTTGCCATCGACGTGCTTGAGGTCGCAACCCTTAGACTGCATCTTGCGCCAGATGCTATAGGGCTTACGGTAGCGTATCTCGGTGCGGACATCGAGATTGTGCTGCTTGAGGATGGTGTCGATAAGCGTTGTGAAGCGGGTCAGGCGCTCGCTATCGGCTCTGCGCTCCGCCTCAAGCATCGACTCCAGCACGGCATAGTCGCGCGGACAGCGGTAGCGGAACGAGAGGTTCTCGAGTTCGGTTTTGATGTGGTACAATCCGAGACGGTTGGCCAACGGAGCGTAGAAGTAGTCGGTCTCACCCGCAATCTTCATCTGCTTGTCGGGGCGCATGCTGTCGAGCGTACGCATATTGTGCAGACGGTCAGCAAGTTTGATTAGTAGCGCACGGATATCATAGTGCACCGACTCGAGTATCTGGCGATAGTTATCCACCTGCTTCGAGTGCTGATAGCTATCCTTCTTACGCTTGGTCACCGTGTCGACAAGGAATGCCACATCGTCGCCAAAGCGCGCACGGATATCCTCCACGGTGTAGTCCGTGTCCTCAACCACATCGTGCAGGAAGGCTGAGATTATAGGATTTTCGCCGAGCTCCAGCTCCTCGGCAACAATAGCGGCAACGGCTATCGGGTGCATGATATATGGCTCGCCGCTCTTACGACGCTGACTGCTATGTGCCTCGGCAGCAAGCTCATAGGCGGCACGTATGCGTGATAGTTCCTCCTTTGTTGCGTGCTCAGCCATATAACCAAACAACTCATCTACGCTCGTGCGTATCTGCATCTGATAAATCTCACTCATCTCGTCTGGGATTAATACATTTAAGACAAAGGTATGAAAAAAATCCTCTTGTTGGCACATATATGCAGAAAAACTTGCTATATATTTGAATTTTATTTCTATCTTTGTCCTATGGTTAATAGAATAAAGCAAAACAGAATGAGACTATTTAAGATTGGCTTACAGAGCATCATAGCAATTGCAGCCATTACACTATGCCTGGCATGTAACGAGGACAAACCAGGTAAAGAGACCCCAACACCCGACGATAAGACGGAGGGAGCGTTCTACTTTACCGAAGCCGTAGCGTCGCAGCGAGCGCTAAGTGTAAACATCATCCCCGAAGATCCCGAAATGGAGTATATCGTGCTATTAGCACAGAAGAAGCACTTTATTATCAACGACATAGACAGCAGAAAGAAGTTGTTGGATGACGACCTATACTACATTAAAGGTCTCGCCCAGCAGTATAATATGAGCATCAGAGAGTTCCTCTCGGGAATGAACTGGCTATGTAAGGGCGAGAAAATGGGTTATGGTGCCACGGGTCTATACCCAGATACCGAGTATGTGGTCTACTGCTACGGCGTGGAGTTTACCGAAGAGGGCTTCGAGGCCACCACAGAGGTATGCTACGATGTGATTAAGACGGCGGGGCCCGTTGCTAAGGAGGCTACGTTCGACATCACCTGCACCGTGGACGGCAACCAGGTCGATATATCAATCAACCCCAAGGGCTACGAGGGGCTATACTACTACTATCTCGTTCCCGAGACATCGCGCGAGTATATTGCCGAGGGCGAGACTCTCAACGACACACAGATAGAGATGTTTAGCAACATCACGTTCGACCGCTTCAACCAGTGGCTCAACATCGATGGCACTCCCATTGGTGAGTTCTGCCTACAGGGACACACCATCATCTCCGAGCGCGTGGAGCCCAACGCCAACTATATGGTTGTGGCATTTGCCGTGAGCGATGACACCACCCCGCTGCTATGTTCAACACCCGTTGTTAAGCACTTCACCTCGGGCGACTTCGCCAAGAGCTCGCTTAAACTCGACATCGAGGTGACGAACATCACCCCCTATGAGGCCAACCTAAACGTAAGACCCTCAAACAATAACGACACCTACACCTGCATATTCATTGCAGCCTCGCAGATGCCCCTCGGCGATAACGACTACCAGCTTATGAAGGCGCTTATGGGAGGCTTCGCACCCTCGGAATTTACAGGGCCTATCAAGAACGAGTATCTCGGACCACTTATGCCCGATACGGAGTATGTGGTGCTGGCATTCGGCATTGATGGCACGATGCCCACGACAGACCTCTATCAGGTGCGCTTCTTCTCGGAGAAAGCAGTTACGGGCACTACCGAGATTGTCGACATCCAGCTACTCAAGCTCTTTGACACCGAGGAGATTATCGCCCTCGACCCCAGCTATCGACGTAAGCTCGGTGAGTGCGAGTGTGTAGCAATAGTGGAGGCCACGACCAACGAGCCCTGCGACAAGCTATATTTCTGGTGGTACGAGGATTGGATGAAACTGGGCTACACATACGAGGCATTCTTGGAGGATCTGTTGATGTACCCCTACGCCAACAACCCCGAGATTATGGATATGTACTACAGCATGGACAACGGCGACCTATTCTTCTTCGCGGGTATTGCTGAGGATGCAGAGGGCAACCTTAGCAGCATATACTACGGCGACAGCTTCCTCATAAGCACGGAAATGACAAGCCCTGCCGAGGAGTTCTTTGCCTATGTTGAATCGGACGAGGAGGAGGCCGAGCCTACGACATCGAATATTGGTATTGTTGGCATAAGACGCTAATTAGCCCTTCGATATTATGATACACTTCGACTCAGACTATACCGCAGGAGCTCACCCCGAGGTGCTTGGTAGGCTTGTTGCCACAAATGCAGAGCATACCGCGGGCTACGGCAACGACCCCTATACGGCGCACGCCAAGGCACTCATACGCGAGGCCATAGGCTCTGCCGATGCCGAGGTTATGTTCCTCGTGGGAGGCACACAGACCAACGCCACAGCTATCGACGGCCTACTCTCACGCTGGGAGGGGGTGCTTGCTGCCGAGAGCGGACATATCGCCGTGCACGAGGCGGGAGCCATCGAGGCATCGGGACACAAGGTGCTCACACTACCCCACTATGCGGGCAAAGTCAAGGCCGAGGATGTAGAGCATTACATCGCCGAGTTCTATGCCGACGAGACATACCCCCATATGGTGGCACCTGGGATGCTCTACATATCGCAACCCACGGAGTATGGCACCATATACTCTCGCCATGAGTTGGAGGCATTGAGCGAGGTGTGCCACAGGCGCAACATACCTCTATATATAGATGGCGCACGCTTGGGCTACGCTCTGGCTGCCGAGGGTGCCGACTTCACTCTCGGCGATATAGCGCGCCTTGCCGACGTCTTCTACATCGGTGGCACTAAGCTCGGAACACTCTTTGGCGAGGCACTTGTATGCACCAATCGCGCCCTGCTGCCCAACCTCTTCCCGTTAGTCAAGCAACACGGCGCACTGCTTGCCAAGGGTCGCCTTTTAGGTGTGCAGTTTGAGGCTATGTTTAGCGACGGACTATATGAGCGTATCGGGCGCGAGGCTGTCAAGCATGCCATCCGCCTGCGCGAAGCGTTCCGCAGTGCGGGGTATGAGGTAGTCATCGAGTCGCCCACCAACCAACAATTCATCCGCCTGCCCAACGATACCATCGACCGCCTCAGACAAGAGGTATCATTCGACTACTGGGGGCCGCGTGGCGAAAAAGAGAGCATCGTTCGTCTTGTCACCGGCTGGGCAACAACCGAGGAGGATGTCGACAGATGTATTGCGGTACTCAATGGCAAATAAACAATGTACACAGCAGTCGTAATGGCTGCTGTGTTTTTATATTTTACTGATTTTCAGCATATTGCAACGCAACTAAATCATTATTAACGTAACTGCTTGATAATCAACAAGATGAAAAACCCAAATTTTTATGTTTTGTAACACATTGGTTTCCAACAACTTAAATGGCAGTACACGGAAAAACTTTCTATCTAAAAATTTGGTAAAAGGGCCTTGCATATACTATCTTTGCAAAAAGAAACCGACACTAATTCCATAAATCGCATGAGACTTAGAGCGCTAATAATAGTAATAGGAGTTGTGATGCTGCTACCCAGTATTGCAACAGCACAGACGGAGTACTACGAATACTCCGACTCGTTAGGCACATACGTAGTAAAATTTAAGCCTCACAAAAATAGGCAGGCCGCAGCACAAAAAGAGCGCCCCGCACGTCCAAACTATACGGGCTACCAGGAGCTGCGTCTCGGCATCGCGTGGAATAGCTACACACCCAATGGCTATGCCCCCAACTATGTCAGCTGGTATCGAGAGCCCATCGAGACACCTGCAAACGTGGAGCTTGGCCGCAAGCGCTGGTTTACCATAAATGCCGACTATGGTGGTTACGTTAGGCGCTGGCTCTATATCGGTGGCGTAGCGTCGTGGACGACGGGCTACAGACGTATGTCCGACATCACCACTCACAAGCGCGTGGATGCGCTCAACTACAACGCCATAACGTTGATGCCCGAGGTGCGCTTCACGTGGCTCAACCGCAGCATCGTGCAACTATACTCTGGCTTAGGCGTAGGTGCCACATACGCATACTACGACCGCGAATATACCAAGAAAAATGGTGTCACAACCGCATCGAAATGGGGTGTGGCATTCGACGTGACATTCGTCGGCATCGTCGTAGGTCGCGACTGGTTTGGTTATGTCGATGTTGGCGCCGGCAACCGCGGCACCATAAGCGCGGGCTTTGGCTATAGATTTAACAACAAGTAGCACTAATCACTATGAGAAGGCCTAAATATATACAACACGCTATTGTGCTGATTATAGCAGCGATAGCCACACTTTCCGCCGCGGAGCTTAAAGCTCAAGAGCAGATAGCCATTGTGCCCGATGTTACCACGTCGCGTGCCTACGAACGTAACGTATCACACCGCCTCGCAGACACCATTCGCTGGCGCGACAACATCCGCATAGGCATCGGTGCGCCCAGCCTCCTGCAGATGCGCTTTCTTGAGGGTCCCGACTCTCGCATAAGCGACGAGCAACGTGCCTACAACAACACGCTGAGTGGCAAATTTGCAGACTACCGCTACTACGAGACACCGACATACTACGTGCCACCCATCACCATAGAGTATAGCCACTACGTGAATAGATGGTTCTCGTTAGGTGGCAAGATGGCATTCTCGGCACTCTACTGCCGCTATAGGCACATCGCCACCGACGAACTGCTACGCACCGATGGCAGCTACACCGTGGGACTTATCGTCAACGCGCGCTTCGACTATCTGCGCCGCAAAGTGGTGCAGCTATACTCGAGCATAGGCTTCGGCCTCGCTGCACGCTTTGCCTACAACGATGGCATAGTATCGCCGATGTACGATATGACACTCTTTGGTATAATGGTGGGCAAGGACTTCTACGGCTACTTCGAGTTTGGCGGAGGCATCAGCGGCCTTGCGCGAATAGGCATAGGTTACAGATTCTAAACGACATAGAGCTATGAGACGATATATCATCACACTACTTTGCGCCGTGGCGGGGCTACTTATCACCTCGTGCGAATATTATGGCGGCGAATACTACGCACCAGAGCGAATGGGCAAGGAGATTTGGGATACGACATACAAGGACCTCACACGCGTGAACGAGATTCTCGACTACGTTGCACGCTACAACCATCTATGCTCCATAGAGGATGAGACCGAGCGCGAAGCATACCGCATAGCCAACTTCTCCAACGCCACGATTAACGTCGAGCAGAACATCCACTCTATCGTCCACACCACGAGCTACGGCACATCGTACATCGTTAAGATTGTGGAGGGCGAGAATAGTTGGCATATCAGCCGCTCGGGAGGTAACGGCTACGACCTGACCATCACCCGCGAGAGTGATGGCAACTATGCCGTATACCTTAACCACTTCTATCGCAATGAGCTGATTGGCCAGGGAGAATTTGAGGTGGAGGTTGAGTATGGCGACAACCCCATCATTAGCTACACGGGGACCCTTACAATGACCGACTACTCGGCAAGTAGGGATTTGCCGCTAACCATAACCACAGAGATTACAGATGCGTTGGTCTACGATAGTGACTCTGGCATAAGTGACGGCGAGATGAACATCAGCGTGTACGACGCCATCTACGACACCACCGACAATATTACGGTACATATCCTTAAGGACAAGAAGGTTATCATCGACATCCTCGACACAAGCACCGGCTACCCGCTGCCATAATCCACTCCTAAACATATAGGCCTCCGAGAGATACTCGGAGGCCTACTGCTTTTTCTTTGGTTAATCCTATCTTGCAACTTCGAGCGAAGCCAATCGCTCGTCCATCACAATCTTGTCGATGATGGTCTTAACGATAGTATCTGCCTCGGAGCCCTCGGAGTAGTCGGCAGGGCATACGTGGTTTACGCGATTGTCGCGAATAAGGTCGTTGAGAACAGTACGCTGTCCCTCCTCCTCGGGGTTATATACAGCGATAGAGTGGCCGCCAAAGTTCTTCACAAGCTTCATACAGGGGATGTCGGTGGTACCATCGCCAAAGTATATCATACGCGAGAAGGGCACAGGGCGCTTCGACTCCTCCATAAAGCGATTAACATCCTTGGTGTCGAACACCGACTCTACGCCCTTGTTTATCTTGAAGATGAACTGCGTCTTGTTGGTGTAGTTTACAGCAACTGCGGGCCAATAGGCTATGCCATCGACGTTGTAGAGGTAGGAGCAGGCATAGATATTTTTGAACTCGTGAGCAATGGCCGTACCCTCGATTATCTCCTTGAGTCCCGAGGAGTTGACATAGTGCAAGATACGCACGCCGCGCTCCTTGCCATAGGCATTAATTCGCTGAAACCACTCCTCCACACCGCGATAGAACTTGACATTGCGGCCCGACTCGCGAAAGGCCTCACGGCGTAGCGACAACCCCTTCGACTGCGCCGCCTGAAGCATACGCGCCATGTAGGTAAGCACCTGGTCGGCATCCTGCTCCTCTGCTAAGGTGTTGGCCTCGTGCCAAAACTCCATGTTACTCTTACCCACGGCGGGGATAAAGTCGTACTCCTGCATATTGCCTGGCGCAAGCGTGCCATCGAAATCGTAGATTAGCGCTACGGTAATCATATCGTTCATATATTTTTGCTTTTATCGTTCAAATATACGAAAAAAATCACTACTTTTGCATTAAATACAACGAAATTTTAAAAATTAGAGATTTAGATATTATGGAGAAGCAATTGCGTCGCTCACGTAGCAATCGTGTTATAGCAGGAGTATGTGGTGGTATAGGTCAATATTTGGGTGCTGACCCCGTAGCCATTCGTCTGGCAGTAATATTGCTTATGTTCCTTGCTGGCATGCCATTAGTGGTATACCTTATCATGTGGTTGATAATCCCCGAGGAGGATAGCTATATCATCAAGTAAATTAAAAACATACGCTAAATATGGAATTTAAGGAAGTAGTAAGAAAGCGCCGTTCAACACGCCGCTACACGGGCAAACCCGTTGAGATAGAGAAACTTCGCTCAGCCATGGAGACTGCACTACGCGCTCCATCGTCAAAGAATACACGCTCGACACGCCTTATGGCCGTAACCAACCTCGAAAAGGTGCACGCACTCGGTCGCCTACGCGACTGGGGATCAAGCCTTTTGGAGGAGGCAGGAGCAGCTATCGTGGTAATGGGCGACCCCGAGGCAAGCCCCATGTGGCAGACAAATGCTGCGATTATGGCTACGGTGCTTCAGCTCGCACTTGTAGACGAGGGTTTGGCGTCGTGCTGGGTGCATGTGGGCGACTACCTGACGCTTAAGGATGAGCCCGAGAGCCAGCGTAGCGAGGACTATGTTAAGGAGCTTCTGCCCGAGATACCCGCCGACTACCGTATCTTGTGCGTAATATCTATCGGCTATGCCGACTATACGCCCAAGCCACTACCCGACTATGAGGGGCCAGAACGCATACTTTTTGTCGAGTAACCTAAGCCATGAAACGTATAGTTTTTGCCACGAACAACGCCCATAAACTCGCCGAGGTTAAGGCGGTGTTGGGTAGTGATTATGAGCTGGTTACGCTCAAAGAGGTGGACATTACCGAAGATATTCCCGAGACGGGAGCCACGCTCGACGAGAATGCCTCAATTAAGGCGCAGTATGTCTACTCACGCACAGGTCTCGACTGCTTTGCCGACGACACAGGCCTCGAGGTGGAGGCACTCGACGGCGCCCCTGGTGTACGCTCGGCACGCTATGCTACAGATGGTCACGACTTTGCGGCAAACAACCGCAAGTTACTCCGAGAGCTTGAGGGTAAAACAAACCGTAAGGCACGCTTTCGCACCGTTATATCGCTCATACGCAATGGTGTAGAGCAGCAGGTGGAGGGCATCGTTGAGGGTCGCATAGCCACCCAAGAGGCGGGATGTGGAGGCTTCGGCTACGACCCACTCTTCGTTCCCGAAGGCAAGGATGTCACCTTTGCCGAGATGAGCGCCGAAGAGAAGAACGCAATATCGCATCGTGGTCGTGCTGTGGCAGCACTTGTCAAGATATTGTAGAGGATAATCTATCCCACTATTTTGGGCGGAGGGCATAGCTCTCCGCCCACTCTTTTTGTGCAAAAAAATGTATTTTGCCCCTACGGCCGCAATAATCTGTGATTATTGTACGTTGATACAAAGAAAAATTGTATCTTTGCAAGTTGATTATGCGAAAACTATATTACATACTCGGAATAGTTTGTGTCGTAAGCGCCATTATTGCAATCGTCGTATGGGGTTGCTCGGAGGATGCCGACACAACAGATACCCAACTCGATGAGGACGTTATCGCCGTTGTTGATGGCGAGGAGCTACGTATTGCCGACGTTATGCGCGACATGCCTGCCGGTATCACCGACAGCGACAGCATCACGTTCATGCGCATGTATGTCGACAACTGGGTGCTAAACCGCCTGAAGATGAAGCGTGCCGAGGAGGTGCTAACCACATCGGATGATATAGAGCGCCTTGTTGAGGGCTATCGTCAGTCGCTCGTGATGCGCCAGCTCGACCAGTACTACATCGACAACATGCTCGACACGGAGATTACCGACAAGCAAATCTCGGCATACTACCGCGCAAATAGCGCCGCCTTCAAGCTCGACCACAACGTAGTGCAGGGCGTGGTTGTTAAGGTTCCCAAGTCGTTCCGTAACACCTCTACACTCACCACTGCCATGCGTAACTCAGCATCGGCAGGCGACTGGCAGGAGCTTAATGCCCTGGCCGAGAAACACTCGTTGCATGTAACGAACATGACAGCGCAGTGGGTGTCGTACTCCGACTTCTTGAGTAACCTCCCAACAGAGCGCACACGCTCATATAACGACCTTATCACCAAAAGCACCGTGCAGCAGATGTCGTCGGACGATGCCAATTTCTACTTCATCATCACCGACCGCGCACTTAAGGGCGAGATAGCGCCTTTAGCATCGGTGAAGGAGGATATACGCCGCCGCCTATATGCCGAGCGACGCCGCGAGATTGTCGCCGAGTATGAGGCAGAACTTAAGCGTGAGTCTGTGGCCGAGGGTCGTGTGATTGTGCGTGACGAGGCACTGATGAAGGCCATGAGCTACAGCCCCACAGAGGACGACTCTGTAACAACGGAGATACGCGAGGCTGAGGAGACAATTACTGAGGATGAGGTGGTTGTTGGCGATAGCATAAAGAGTGAATAACAGCAAATAAAGCGAAACTATGATACGTAAGATTATGATGATTGCGGTGTTTGCCGCAGGACTATTTACCACGATAGAACCCGCAAGTGCACAAGAGCGTCGACAGGTGATGCTCGACAAGGTGGTTGCCGTAGTGGGTGGCTCGTCTATCCTCTACTCCGAGGTTCAGGAGTATGCCGATGCGCTGGTGGCCGAGCGCCGACAGATGGGTTACACCTCCGACCGCGACCCTATGAACGAGGCACTCGAGGCCTTGTTGGAGCAGAAACTGCTCTACAACCAGGCTCTTATCGACTCGGTGGAGGTGAACACCTCGGACATATCGGGACGTATCGAGGCATACCTGCAAATGCTTATTGATGAGGCGGGTGGCATCACGGAGCTTGAAATAAAGGAGCACATGCCCATATTCACCTACCGCGAAATGCTGCGCACACGCTACGAGGAGCAGGCATACGCCCAGGCCATGAAGATGGAGGTTGTAGGCAAGGTCACGGTGGTGCCTGGCGAGGTGGAGAAGTACTACGAGCGTATCGACAAGGATAGCCTCCCGATCATCGGTGAGCAGTATGTCTACGCACAGATTACCAAGTTCCCAGCATCGCTTAAGGATGCGCAGCGCCGTACCAAGGAGCGTCTACTCGACATGCGTGAGCGTGTGATTAGGGGCGAGACAAAGTTCTCTGTATTGGCACGCATGTACTCGCTCGATGGCTCGGCTATCTATGGTGGCGAGATGGAGCCAGGACCATCATCAATGTACGTACGCCCCTTTGCTGAGGCGTTGGAGAAGCTAAAGCCTGGACAGATTTCAGAGATTGTAGAGACGGAGTTCGGCTTCCATATTATAGAGCTTATCGACAAGAACGGCGATATATACCACTGCCGTCATATCCTTCTGCGTCCCACGTTTACACGCGACGAGCTTATGCAGCCCGCACACGAGCTCGACAGCATAGCACGTCTTATCCGTGCCGACTCGCTCACATTCGAGGATGCGGCACTACGCTTCTCGGACGATGCCTCGACACGTAACAACGGCGGTATCGTATCGAACCACGACATCCTTGCTCGCCAAGGTGTCTACGATGGTGCTCGTCTCACCGCCACACGCTTCCTTAAGGAGGACTTCGGACAGATGGGCGGTAAGTCTCTCGAGGACTACAATGCCCTGATGCAGCTCAAGGTGGGCGAGGTATCTAACTCATTCCAGACAACCGACCTCAATGGTAACCAGATGAGTAAGATTGTGAAGCTCGTCGAGATTATTCCACCCCACGTGGCATCGCTCGAGGAGGACTACATACGTATCGAGGAGATGGCCCTCGAGCATAAGCAGCAGCAGGCATATCGCAAGTGGCTCAACAGCAAGATTGAGTCGATGTACATCTATATCGACCCGGAGTATCGCAGCGACGAGTTCGAGTACGACGGATGGATTAAGTAAACCGCAACGAAGTATCTATGCGCATAAAGTATATCTTTCCTATAGTAGTCATCATGCTCATCGTCGGGGTGTTCTACATCACCGCTGGTGAGCATAGCTACGTATCATACTCCGAGAGTGACACCGCACCAGCCGTTGCCGCTACGCAACCTCGCACAGGAGATCGCCGTATGGTAGACATGATTGCCGACGACAGCTACCTCATCGAGAAGGGCGACTCCACCATCTTTATCCTCGTGGGTAACTTCGCCGCGCACCACAACGGCGCCATAATCCTCGCAGATAGTGCCGTAAGGTACTCCAACCAGAGCTTCGAGTGCTTCGGTAACGTGCTCATCAACCAGAATAGCACCTATGCCTATGGCGACCGCGCTTCGTACAACCGTATTAAGAGTACCGCGACCCTCTACGACGACCTTATCAAGGTGGTAGACGGCGAGGCAGTGATGTACACCTACAACTGCACCTTCGACACCGCCAACGAGGTGGGTCGCTTCTCGGGCGGTTGCTTCGTAGAGAAGGGCGAGAGCCTGATGGAGTCGGATCGTGGCTACTACTACACCGACAGCCACGAGCTTATCGCCGTGGATAATGTCCAGATGCGCGACGAGACATATCTAATGACTGGCGACTCGGTAATCTTCAACACACAGACCGAGGATGCCCGCTACTTCTCGAATACAAATATCTGGAACGACAAGGATGAGTACCTCTTTGCCAACGAGGGCACCTATACCAAGTCGCGCGACCTACACCACCTCACACGCGATGCCTACATCCTCTCGCCCGAGCGCGAGATATGGAGCGACTCCATAGAGTACTATCGCACCGATGGTCACATCATAGGTCGTGGCAACATACAGATGGACGACACCACACAGAAGGTTCTCGGCTTTGCAGACTATGGAGAGTGGTGGGATGAGCCTGGTAATGCGCTGTTTACACGCCGACCTTCGATGATTAACTACAACCCTGCGCAGAGCGACTCTATATTCCTTGCAGCCGACACCTTGTGGCTATACACCATTGCCGTATTGCCTCCCGACCAGCGCGATACAACGACTGCAACTACTGCGGATAGCCTACGCACAGATGCCATGGCTACAGACTCCCTCCCCGCAGAGACAGAGGCTCCCGAGAGCACCGAGAGCACCGAGAGCACCGAGAGCATTGAGAGCACCGAGAGCATTGAGACGCCCGATGCGCCTCGTAAGGATGACCGTAGCGACAATGGAGCTCGTGGTGATAGCCCACAGAAACGTAACGACGAGGAGCCTCAGCTCGCACGCCCAGGCAGCAAGGAGCACACCGAGCAGCATAGCGACCCCGCAGCTACCCGAGAGCGCGAGACAGCCAGAGGCGGTGAGCATCGTGGTGAGCAGGATATAGAGCGCAGCGACAGAGACTCATTAGCAGCGGTGGCACACAACACCATCGTCACAGATAGCCTCGCTGTAGACAGCGTTGCCACAGACAGCACTACGCTTGTCGACTCCATTCCAACAGCGAAACAGCTACGCGACTACGAAAAGATGGAGAAGCGCCGTGTACGCGACTCCATTCGAGGCGTTAAACGCCATATACGCGACAGCATCGACTCCATCAGGACGCGCGAGAGGGACTCTATACGCCATATTCGCGACTCGATACTTCAAATCAAGATTGACACCATCATCGCCAAGCGACGTGCCGAGAGTGCACGTGTTGCCGACGAGGAGGCTGCACGCATCGCACGCATCAAGCAGAAAAGCATCGAGCGCGAGAACCGCAAGATAGCGAGAGCCAAGGCACGCGCAGCACGCCGCGGCAAGGAGTATACCGGCCCAGACTTTACTCCCATCGACTCCCTTGCCGATAGCACCACCATGCGTGACATGCGCGACAACATGGGTGGAGACATGGCCGACACGCTCGGTCGCGACTCGTTGGGTGCCGACTCCTTAGCACGCGACTCGATGGCAATGGACTCGCTCAACATGGAGGTACCATTCCCCGCGGATAGTAGCTACAAACTGATTAAGGCCTACCGCCATGTGCGCATGTATCGTACCGATATTCAGCTGCGATGCGACTCACTCACAGCCATGAATACCGACTCTATCATACGCCTCTATCGCGAGCCGATACTATGGAACGAGAGCAACCAGGTAACATCCGACTCGATGGCTATATATACCGCCAATGAGATGATATCTAAGGCCCACTTTATGGGCACCCCAATCCTCGGCGCCGAGATCGACACGATGTACTACAACCAGGTGAAGGGCAAGGATATGACCGCCTACTTCGAAAACGGTAAGGTATATCGTAACGATGTGGATGGCAACGCCCAGACCATATACTTCCTGCAGGATAAGGGTTCACCCGAGGTTACTGGCCTCATGTATATCGAGAGCGCAGGCATTAGCTTCTATCTTGTTGATGGCGAGATGGATAAGATTACCTACAAGCAGAATCCCGAGTATGTAATCTACCCCATGACCATGATTCCCGAGACACAGCAGCGCCGCCTCGACGACTTCGCATGGCACGACAGTATCCGTCCCGTACGCGAGGATATTGTCGACCGCACAATACGCTCCACACGTCGCGATGATAACATCGAGGCCCGCAAGCCACGCTTCCGTATCACCGAGCGCATAAACTACGACCGCCGCCGTCTTACGGAGAACCGCATGTGGGAGGATAGAGTGGATGAGCTAACGCCAAACATTATCGAGTGGCGTAATTCGCGTCCATCATACAAAAAGAAGTAACACCACCAAAAAACCATGAAGCAAATCGTAACATACGCCATAGCGATGCTCCTCGCCGTTGTTTCGTTCACCGAGAGCTCGGCACAGAACAACGACCTGCATCGCACACGCCTTATACCCTACCCCACAGCTGCGGAGGCCACGAAGCATAGCCTTGCTAAGCAACGCTTTATGCAGCCCGTAATGTTGGAGAGCACGGCGGAGGATACATTCTCGGGTGAGTTTACATTCCCCTTTTCGTGGCTGGAGCGTCAGGTTGTGGTGCGTGTCGAGGGTGTAGGCGCTCCCTACGAGCTCTTCGTTAATGGCAAGCGTGCTGGTGGCGCAACCAATGGCCACGCCGCCACGGAGTTTAATATCACAAAGCTCTCGCGCGAGGATAAGAATAGAGTAGAATTGCGCCTTGCTGATAGTAAGAGTGTTGCAGCTATCGAGTGCTTCGAGAAGGAGACGTGCCCTGCACTATATGTTATATCGCAGCCGCGCGTGCGCGTACGCGACATCTTCTATCGCACGGATATCGCCAATACTGGCATTGTAAATGTCAATTTTGGTGTCGTCATGCAGAATCTTACGCTTGGCGCAAAGTCGTCGCGATTGGAGTATGAGCTATACCTCAACGACACCACTCGCCTCTCGGGTGGCAGGCTCGATGTAGAGCTCGGCATGTATGGCGTCGATACTATGCGATTTGGTGCTCCTGCGCCCGACTCGGTGCTATGGAGCGCGCAGTCGCCCCAGCGTATATCACTTCGCCTTGTTAACCGTATCGCGGGTCGTGAGGCGGAGGTCTACGACATCCCTGTGGCATTGCGCGAGCTGTCGTTCGACAAGGAGGGCATTATCGTAAATGGCCAACGCTTGTCATCGGAGTGGCATCGTATGTCGCCACTATCGAACATCCAGCAAGTGGAGCAGGCCTATAACGAGGGTAAGCGCCAGATTCGTTTCTCGGCAGGCATGCCCTCGGAGGAGCTACTGGAGTGGTGCGATGCTAATGGCGTATATGTCGCCCTCACAGCACCTATTAACTCGTCAAAAGCGGGCATTTCGCGCCGTAAGGGTGGCAACCCGTCGAATGACCCCAAGTGGCGCAAGGAGTATACCGAGCGTGTGGTGCAGATGATACACACCACCAAGCGCCACCCATCGGTTGTGGCATACTACCTCGCCGAGGATAGCGCCAATGGCATCTGCCTCTACGAGACCTACCTCGCCGCAAAGCGGATCGCTGGCGACCGCCCCGTCTTCTATGAGGATGGCAATGGCGAGTGGAATAGCGATTAAGGAGCGTGTATAAGTTCTCGGACAAATAAAAAAGTGTATTCAGAGATTTTACTGAATACACTTTTTTTGAGGTGTTGTAGCAAGGATTATTTCTCCATCTCGCCTTGCCACGATAGGATACCGTCCGCGAGCTCCGTAACCTCCAAACCGCAACCGACCATATGCGTGGCCGCCTCCTTGCTTCTGCGACCACCACGACAATATACTGCTACGGGGCGCGACTTATCCAATTGGGCAACCATTGCTTCGAACTCCTCGCCATCGATATCGATATTCACAGCGCCTGGGATATGCCCCTCGCTGAACTCCGCAGGTGTTCGCACGTCGATAATCTGCACCTGCTCATCCTCAATCACCTCGGCGAAGCGCGCTGCATCTACCGAGTCAAACTCCATTGTTGCCTTTGAATTATTGCATCCAACCATCACCGCTAATGCAAATAGTGAGTATAAAATAGTCTTCATAGTTTTATCATTTATTGGTTTTAAACAGTGCAAAGATAATACTACCCTATTACCTTATCAAATATTATAGACGAAATTTATATTGGATATTTTTATATAACTATTTGTGCAGCTAATAATTATTCGTTGCACATTCTCAACGGAGGATATTAGGCTTACCGCCCCAACATTGACCAATAAGCCCTCTATTCATTACACGCACCGCGTACAGCTGCGCCAAAACAAAAAAAGGAAAGATTTTCATCTTTCCCTTTCTGTACCCCCTCAGGGCGTGGCATATACCCACACAGAAGGGCGTAGAACGAATAATCTGCGGACATGGTTTGCTATAGGTTTCGATTTTTTGTCTAAATCGTGTCTAACTTTACAAACCTATATTTTAAGCCTAACTATTCTCTTTTTGCAAATTAGTTAGTTAGTTTAAAATCTTCGTCAAAGATACTACTTTTGCCATATTTTCACAAATTGTTAACCAATAATTTAAACTTTTTCAAATTATTAATAGCACTATGTTATAATTTTGTATACCTTTGTGATTGTTAATTCACTTGCATATGGCAAAAAGAGCAACTACCATCCAAGAGCAGATAGCGTTATTAAAAAGTCGAGGGATGTCTATTCCTGACGAACATAAGGCTGAAGAAGTTTTATTAGACATAGGTTTTTATCGCTTGGGATTCTATTCATTCCCATTTGAGAAGTCATTCCCAAATCTGAACAACCGTTCACATAAATATAAACCGAACACATCATTTACAGATGTCTTGGATCTATACTATTTTGATTATGACCTCCGTAAAATATTGACTTACTATCTCAATCGTATCGAAGTCAATTTGAGAACATTTATAACCTACACCGTTTCAAACCATTACAAAGAATCCCCAACTTGGTTTGTCGATTCTTCAGTTATGAAGTCTAATTACATTGCAGATTTTGAAGAGAAGGTGTATAAAACTATTCGTGAAAATCCTGTCATTAAACGCCATCATAACAAATATATCAACGATAGATTTGCACCAGCATGGAAGACCATCGAATTTATGACCCTTGGTAACTTATGTTCATTGTTCAACAATTTAAAAGACGAACAACTAAAGATTAGCATTGCACGACACTACCAATGCGGCTTAGGCGTTTTCATCAACTATATAGAGACAATTAGAGTTATTCGTAATAGTTGCGCACATGGCAGTTGCATATATAATATATCCCTTGCAAAAGCGGTTAGAAGAAGTAAGCATGTTCCCATTACTGAGGATACACGACATAATATTCGAGGTGTTATCAGTGTTGTAAGATACATTCTTGGTATAGTTTCTGCAAATAGACAGAATGACATGAATAGGGAAATTTCCGACTTGTTAAATAAGCCAAGAAGTCAATTTGCAAGCCAGATTATTCAACAATGCACAGGCTTTAACGCAAAATAATTGTCAAAAAACTTGCAAAAAGACATTTTATATATTATATTTGTGCCATCAAAGTGCCCGTATCGGCAGGTCTCGATATCTGCACTATAAAAAAGATGGAAGGAGTCCTCGAAAGGGACTCCTAATTTTTATATTTAATAGTATAATATATTACTGATAAACTCAGCGGACAAAACAGTGTTGAAAACAAGAATGAAAAGGGCTTATTGGTCAAAATAGTAGATAAAATCGGGGCAATTTTTATTTATTGGTCAAAATTAGTAGATAAATGCGGGTATTTGCCCGCATTTTCTACTTGTATTTGAGTTTGAAATACTCGTCTATAAAGAGCTTTCGATAC
>JAGATC010000017.1 GCA_017621455.1 Alistipes sp.
CCCCGTTGTAGCCATCTCTGACGAGGGTGCGTTGCCCACATTTTGGACAAACTTTTTATCCATTTCTAACGCAAATAGTGCAAATATATAAAAATCAATTAATTGCCCCGATTTTATCTACTAATTTTGACCAATAAGCCATGAAAAGACTCTATGCCACACTACTTTCAATAACATTTGCTATTACATCGGTGTTTGCTCAGCAAGAAGATGTAATGGTGGGAAGCCTTATAAATGCTGGCGATTGGTTTGAGTTAGAACGAGCATATCCTAATATTAAGGATAATGTGCAGACACCTCTGCTAAAACAGATGGCAGAGGTGCTGCTTGCTGCAAATTTCAACCGCCCTGATGAGCTACGCAGCAAACTTCCGACTCTTATTGCAGAACACCAGTCCGAGATAGGATTTGAGGGGGTATGTAATATGGTAGTTATGGGAGCAACAGTCGAAGGGTTTAACGGTAACTATGTGGTAGCGGCAGATATGATAGAGAATATCGTAGATGCCGTAAAGAGTGCTGGTGGCTCATTAGAAAATAGTGGTATGGAGGAGCTATTAGCATATTACGATGCTATGCGCTATCTACCAGCACCCATACTCGAAAAGCCTAACACGGACATAATAATCCCATTTTCAGAAATGTCAGATACACTCCTTTATGTCCCAGTAACAATCAATGACAAGGCGTACGATTTTATCTTTGACACAGGAGCATCAACATCGTTGATATCTTATAATATCGCAAAAGAGATTGGAGCAGAGATCATAGGCAATTCTATGTATGTCGGAGGAGCAACAGGCGGAGGAGATCTTCAAAGAGCATTTATCAAGGAGATGAACATTGGAGCTATTTCATATAAAAATGTTTTGACTTTTGTAGATAGTAATCCTACTCCCGAAGAGGTGCCGATTTCTGTAGATGCCGTACTTGGCATGGATTTTATCAAGCGACTTGGCGAGGTTCAGATAGATCTGCTCAATAAGACTTTGATTGTTCCCTCTAAAAAGACAGCACTTCCCGAATATGGGAGCAACATCCACCTCGACCAAAATATTTTGGTAGTTGAGGTATTTGATAACAATGAACATCGAATGACATTCACCCTTGATACGGGACATAGCGGAGCAGACCTCTCGGAACTATGGTATTCAAAGAATGCAGGAACCTTGAGCGACCTCCCAACCGAAACTCAAAATAGTTGGGGACACGGAGGTAAACTGTGTCGCGAAATAGTAAGAGTGGATGAATACACCTTAACTATCGGTGAAAGGCTTATCACCCTTAGGGATATACCTGCCTTTACTCCTACCGAAAACATAGTAACTTCACAACGATACGGCAATCTCGGAATGGGGCTACTTAAGAGATGCGAGAAGGTAACTATTAACTTTGATGCGATGTTTATTAAAATAGAATAAACCTTTGGTTTATATGCTACTGAGAACTATAAGGAAGGTAAAAATATGTTATCAATAAAAGAATTAGGCCTCGGTCTAATCCTTTTATTATAATATATCGTTATTAATAAATATATTAATTGATAACTATCTGCAAAGATTATCGCAGATTATTGAAAGCGGGGCGATGTTTTCCGAAACCTATGTCTAAGTTTTCGGTTGTTGGTTTCAAATAGGTCTGTGAATTTTTTATGTACTATTTTGACCAATAAGCCGCGAACTTGTGCACTGACCTATCATCACTCTATTCATTACACGCACCGCGTACAGCTGCGCCAAAACAAAAAAAGGAAAGATTTTCATCTTTCCCTTTCTGTACCCCCTCAGGGGCTCGAACCCTGGACCCCAACATTAAGAGTGTCGTGCTCTACCAACTGAGCTAAAGAGGCATTGTCAACCTTTCGATTGCGAGTGCAAAGATAAAACACTTTTTTTAATCCACCAAACTTTTTGCAAACTTTTTTATCTTTTTTTTCTCTACACCTGCCACAATAAATCCCAATACCTCAAATATCAATCAGTTGCAAACATCAATCACCACAAAGTTTTTTTCCGTGAGATTGCCCAATATAGAGAATCAAATTGGTACATTGCACCCTAAATAATGTAACGGTCTCCACATCTTGCATACCATTTATCTCCTCTGAATTGCATCCTGCACCACTTGGAAGTAGAGATGTGTAGTTCGTGTGGTACTATAATCTATTTTCGCAGTAACGAAGCATCCTTTTATTGTAGTATTCATACCTCCACGTTCCACAAACTCGCAATTGGAATCGATAATCTCAGTAAAACCCTCGCCCTCGACAATAAACAATCCTGGGACATCGTACGACTGCTCGTTACACATCGAATGAGGCTGTATATGTTTATATCTGCCCGTAATATAGTTACCATTAACATCTATAAGGTGATAACCAACATCGGTGCTACCAACAGCTGCAGCGCCAGCTGAGAAGTTGGGTGCATCAGCGCAGGTAAACATACACGGAATAACCAGATCCAAGTTCTCATCGATAAAGCCCCAAAGGTTGTTGATGCACACTGCCGAGCGACCACACTGCATCTCGTTCACAATGTCATAGGGGCACTGCTTGATGATTGTCTGTGTCGAAAGGTTATAGAAATATCTATTCGTGGAACCATTCACTATCCTCTCGACCACGGCAACACTATCCGTAACGCCACCAATAAGCATCACGTCAAGCGCAGTCTTGTTACCATCTCTATCCACCAGCACGTTGCAGCCCTCACCGCCCCATGCTGCACCATAGCGAGGTGTAAGGTAGTTGTAATCACTCTTCACCGTGCCATCATTCAACACAAAGTCGCGATAGTGGATGTTATCAGCCGACATGCTTGTCATACCATTGTGCTTGATTAGCTTACCCGAATAGTCATAAATATCGCAGTAGTACTCCGCAGTATCAAAATACTCGCTTGGAGCCTCCTTAATAAAGCCCTCGATACGGTTATTGCCAATAGTAAGATTCATATACTTAAATGGCACAACGACCTTGCCAGTCGCATCTATCACGCCCCACTTATAATCATCTGACATAACAGCAGCAAGATGATGGTCACGGGTAAACTCGGTCATCATACGCTGGTCGTAAGTTCCATAATCGCCCCACACCTCTCCATAAATATAGGCGGGCTCTATAACTACATTGCCATCTAGATCCACATAGCCCACACGTATGGCTGTATCGTAACTTTTGTTGCTGATAACACGTACAAGCGTAACATCGCGAATATCGGGAGTGAGAATATATCTGACTATACCTTCCTTGCAGTCATTCAAAATCAGTGCGCGCTGGAATCTTACATAGTTACGGTCGTAGCCATACGCCAGCACATAGTCAAAGATACCCTTTAACGTAGGGCTCTCCAAGACCTCGAACGCCTTGATACGTCTCTGAGCATCGCGAGTCTGCTCAACATCAGTATACTCCTCCACAAAGCGCATCAACGCATCTTTGTTGTCGACGAGTGTCGGATACTCAACATCAGCCATCATCTGACGCAGCGTCGCCATGCCCGCAAACTCTGGATATAAAGTCGCAAACCACTTCATATCCTCGAGATTACGACCCTTCGTTACGCGCTCGTAGCGATGCTCCATAAGGCGGCGTGCAACACTATCGCCATCCTCCGTACCGCAAAACTCCTCAACAAAGCGTGCCATAACTGCCTCGTCTGTAGTTGTCGTAGCCTCCTCGTAGCGCAGCGTGTAGCGTCGCAACTCGACATCGGTACAGTGTTCCGACGAGGGGAAGAGCGAGAGGAAGCGTGAGTACTCCGCCACGGTGTTTGCATCACATACATTGGCATAACTGCGTAGTTCCCACTTAGCACGTAGCTGCTCCAAATCATTATGCTCAGCCTTCTCAGCATAGGGTATAAATATACTATAAAGCTCCTCGTCATCAGCGCTAAACACTACATTTGCTGCACTCTGTTCAATGCTGAATTTAAGGTTTGCTAACGACGTGTCGCAACTCTTCATTAGTTTCTCCAATAGGGGCGAGGCAGCAATTTCCGCATAATTATCGCTAAATAACACATAGCCCTTCAACTTGGTATTGTCGTCGCTTTGCGACATTGTATAGCACACCGCCTTAGCAAGAATACACATATAAGGCATCTCGCTCTGGGTCTTTTCATTAATCTTTTCGAGCTTCTCGCACGTCTTCGCGTAGTCGTTAAGGAGTGCCTCCTTAATCACAGCCTTGGGACTTTGTGCCATCGCTGCACACACAGCAAAAACAAGAATAAGTGCAGTAGTTAAATATCTCATATTCAGAATCTATATAATCAGTATCACAAAAGTACTAAAAATTAAGCACAACTACAAAATATTGCTATAACAATTTGTTATTCGGCCACTTTTGCTTAACATAACCGCAACTTTTGCATCAGTACCTCTATTAATACTGAAGTATGGCGATGAGCACCAGAATGGGGATGGAGCCATCTATCGTGCAGACAATATCGCTCGAGTAGGTGGAGCGACCACGGTAGACGTGCTTGCCCGTGACAGTATAGAGTATATCACTCGAATAGGTTGAGTTGCCATCGTAGATATACTTACCATCGTAGGTGTAGAGAATATCGCTTGAATATGTCGAGCGACCACGATAGACATGCTCGCCATCGTAGGTAAGCATGACATCGCTCGAGTAGGTGGAGCGCCCCTCGTAGAGCGAACGACCATCGAACGTGCAGACAATATCGCTCGAATAGGTGGAGCGGCCAGCGTAGAGATACTTACCATCGTAGGTGCATATAATATCGCTCGAGTAGGTGGAGCGGCCGGCATAGACGTAACACTGCGCCGAGGCGCACAACGGCAACAGCGCAAATATTAGGAGTAATAATCGTTTCATAGCAGCGTCGATTAAGGTTCATCCTACGCAAATGTAATAAAAATCCCCGCAACCACCAAGGCTACGGGGAGTATATTTATTTAGAGCACCATTACATAAGCTGTGCATCGGGCACAAAGCCATTCTTGGCACGCTGCTCGTAGATAAAGCGACGAATCTTCTTCGTAGGGGTCTTCTCGAACTCGCAGCCGTTGTCTATAATCTTGGTAATCTGCGAGAAACGGTTAACATTAGCATTAACATAGGCGATAAGCTCGCGCTTAATCTCCTCCATCTTCTGCTCGATTTGCTCCTTGCTCACCGTCACCATCTGGCCAAGCTGCTCCTTGCCATCTGATACCATCTTCTTAAAGACGTCGTAGCGGGCCTCGAGCGCTGCCATGTCGAAGTGAACAAGTGCCACAAGCTTACCATTCTCCTCCGTAACCACCGACTCGGCAACGACGGGGTTGCTGTTGAGCACCTCCTCAATATCCTCGGGGTAGATATTCTCACCCGAAGGGCCTACAATCATATTCTTAAGGCGGCCCTTGATAAAGATCCAGCCATCCTTGGCAATAGAGCCGAGGTCACCAGTGCGGAACCATCCATCTTCGGTAAAAGCATTGCGCGTAGCCTCCTCATTCTTATAGTAGCCAACCATGCAGCAGGGGGTCTTGGCAACAATCTCACCCTGACCCGTAGCGGGGTTGACATTGTCGAGACGTATCTCTACACCCTCAAGCGAAGGTCCTGTAGAGCCTATGCGCACCATCTTGCCTACAGCACCCGCCAACAGTGGCGCTGTCTCCGTTAGGCCATAGCCGATGCCATAGGGGAAGCCTGCCTCCTTGAGGAAGCGCTCAGCCTCCGAGTCGAACTTAGCACCACCAATAGCAAAGAGGCGCATGCGGCCGCCAAAGAGCTCCATGAGCTTCTTACCTGCAACCTTATGGAGCAACTTACGCGTGGGGGACCAGCCATAGAGTGTGCGAAGCATAGCGTTCTTCTCGAACGTAGGACGCACCTTAGCACGGTACACCTTCTCCATGATTAGAGGCACCGAGGCAATAACCGTGGGACGAACCCTCTGCAACGCTGGCATAAGTGCCGACGCCACAGGTGGACGGTCCATATAATATATGTGTGCACCACGTGAGAAGGGGTAAATCATACCGAGCGTACACTCGTAGGTGTGCGAAAGTGGTAGAATAGAGAGAAGCACGTCGTTCTCATTATAGTCGAAGAGCGGTGGGATTACGGTAAGCTGTGTGGCGATGCTACGGTGTGTGAGCATAACACCCTTAGGCTTAGAGGTAGTACCCGAGGTGTAGATGATAGCAGCCAAATCCTCAGGCTCGGGGATGCGCTTCTCGGCACGCTCCGAGACATGCTTAACTATGGCGTTAAGGCCCTTGGTGCGGATGACGATATTGAGCTTATCTGTAACCTGCTTCGAGAGCTTTGCGAAGAGCTTGTCCGAGACAAGTATCGCCTTAGCCTCTGAGTGCTCGATAATTAGGTCTAACTCGCTTGATGTGAAGTCGGGAAGAATGGGTACGGCAACCATGCCTGCAGTAGTCACTGCGAAGTACGACACGCCCCAGTTAGGCATGCTACTACTGAGGATTGCCACCTTATCGCCAGCACCTACGCCAGCATCGAGCAGCATCTCCTGAACTTGTGCTATACGCTCGCCAACCTCCTTGTATGATACATCCTCGCCATCGAGCATCGAAAAGGCAGTGCGAGAAGCAAACTTCTCAATACTGTGGCGTACAATCTCGTAAATAGTACTGAATGTCTTCATAATGTGAGATTTACGTTAATAATCTTAAACCAATCTGTCGCTTTAATCAACAAATCGGGTGCAAGTTATTAATTTTTTTGAAAATTTTACTATTTTTGCACAACTAATTTTATCGACCACACAACATTTTTTCAATGATTTCCCGAAAAATAATAACAAAAACTGCACTCGATGTGGGCTTCGATCTTGTTGGCGTTGTGCGTGCCGAGCACCTAACAAAAGAGCATAACTACTTCAATGAGTGGTTGTTAGAGGGAAATGCCTCGACACTCGACTACCTTAAGCGCAACGTCGAAAAGCGCTTCGATGCAAGCCTCTTGGTCGAAGGTGCGCGAAGTGTGGTTATTTGTGCTATTTCGTACCTATCACCCTACAGCAGAGGCTACAACGAGGGGGCAAAAACCAAGATTGCATCCTACGCCTTAGCACGCGACTACCACACCACTATCAAAGAGCTACTTAGCAAACTTGCCGAGCAACTCAAGACCTACAGTCCACAGCTTCGCTACCGCGCATTTACCGACTCTGCACCATTAGCCGAGAAGAGCTATGCCGTACGTGCAGGCCTCGGGTGGATAGGTCGCAACTCGTTGCTCGTAACGCCCAACAACGGCTCGATGCTTCACCTTGGAGAGTTGGTCATCGACGAGGAGGTGGATCACTACGATATGCCCATGGAGGCGACGGGATGTGGCGAGTGTCGACGTTGCATTGAGGCATGTCCCAACAACGCCATACTCGACAACAGAACAATAGACACACGTCGCTGCATATCGTGTCGCACCATTGAGCGCGAGGCTGAGGGTAAACAAGTTAGCCTCGACGGCTGGATATTTGGCTGCGACGCCTGCCAGTCGGTGTGCCCCTACAACAAGCGAGCAACACTGCACACCAACCCCCTATTCGACCCACTATTCGACCCCACAGCGCTGGGTGTAAAAGAGTGGCATGCAATGACCGAAGAGGAGTTCGAAGCAATGGCAGGGACTACCCCACTTACACGTGCAGGACTCGACCGCATAAAGCGTAACATCAAAGAGTAGCACCCACAAGGCGCACGAAACAGCCCCTATATGCACTGCAAGAATACGACAAGGGCTTATTTTTTTGGCAATTACAAAATATTTTGTACCTTTGCGAGGTTGTAACCGATAGCACAACACACAAGACGGATACATAAATTAACTAAAAAACAATATTACTATGACTATTACAGCATCTGACATCAAGATTGGCATGTGCGTAGAGATGGACGGCAAGACATTCATCGTCGTTGATTTCCAGCACTGCAAGCCCGGTAAGGGTCCCGCATTCGTGCGTTCAAAGCTCAAGAACCTCGAGAATGGCAACGTCCTCGACAAGACATTCTCTTCAGTATCGCAGAAGATTGAGCAGGTACGCGTAGAGCGTCGTCCCTACCAGTTCACATACGAGGATGACCTCGGCGCACACTTCATGCACACCGAGACATTCGAGGAGATCAACATCGATAAGAACCTCATTAACAACGCAGACCTTATGGCTGACGGCCAGATTGTCGAGGTTATGTTCCACACTGAGAAGGAGACCGTTCTCTCAGCGGAGCTTCCTCCTATCGTTGACATGGAGATCACCTACACCGAGCCTGGCGTACGTGGCGATACCGCTTCGACTAATTCATTGAAGGCAGCTACCGTAAACACCGGCGCTACAATCAAGGTGCCTTTGTTCATCAACACTGGTGATAAGATTCGCGTGGATACTCGTACTCGTGAGTATTATGAGCGCATCAAGTAATTTCTTGTGATAAGGGGCTATTCTTGCCCTCTGAATCATTAGCCCGAATGGGAAATACGCTTAGTATGTCCCATCCGGGCTAATTTCATGTCGAGGCCAAGCCTAACCCCTTCTAACAAAAAATTATGCCTCACGGACACCATCCTATGACTACATGTTACGTGAGGGCATGATGCTCGAATCGCCATAAATTGCATCTTTCATTTTTTTTTACTACCTTTGAGCGCTTATGGTTGTATATTTGTATTTATAACCTTTAGATACATAACGGCTATAATAGATATGAAACAGAGTACAGTAGACAAGCAGAACGGGTTACCCGAGACCAACACCTTCTCGCAGGACGACAGACGATTCATGCAGATGGCCATAGACCTATCCATCGCTAACATAGATGAGGGCGGAGGCCCATTCGGTGCTGTCATCGTGCGCGACGGCAAGGTGGTGGCAAAGGGCGCAAACCGCGTAGTACCAAACAACGACCCCACGGCACATGCCGAGGTGGTGGCGATACGCAACGCATGTCGCGAGCTGGAGACATTCGACCTCTCGGGATGCACCGTATATGCCTCATGCGAGCCATGCCCCATGTGTCTGAGTGCCATATACTGGGCGGGCATCGACCGTATATGCTATGCAAATACCAAGCGCGACGCTGCTGCCATAGATTTCGACGACTCGTTCATATACGACCAGCTGCGCCTCGACTACGACCGCCGCTCGATACACTGCGAGCACTTCATGCGCAACGAGGCGATGGCTGCATTCGAAAAGTGGAACGACAAGAGTGATAAGATTGAGTATTAACGACTTAAAACCATAACGAAAAATGAGAAACCTTCGAATCATAGTAGTTGCCGCTATGCTATGTATAGCCAACAGTGCCTATGCGCAGCAGATAATAGCACACCGAGGTCACCACACGGCAAAGGATGCCGAGGAGAACACCTTAGCGGCACTTAAGGCGGCACAGGAGGCTGGACTATATGCCGTGGAGCTCGACGTAAACATGACATCAGATGGCGAGCTGGTGGTAGTACACGGACCATGGTTGGGTGAGAAGAACGACCCCGACAGACTTAACGTGCAGCGCAGCGACCTCGCAACGATACGCTCGAAGCGCCTAAAGAATGGCGAGCCCGTGCCCACATTGGATGAGTACCTCGCAGAGGCTGCACAGGAGCCATCGCTCCGCCTCATTATAGAGGTCAAGGACCACGCCACACCTCAAATAGAGACCGAGGTGGTGCGCAAGGTTATAGCCTTGGTCAAGCAGTATAAACTGCAAGAGAGAGTAGAGTACATAGCCTTCCGCCAGCATGTGTGCAACGAGTTTGTGCGCTTAGCACCATCTAACACCCCTATTTTATACCTCGGCAGCAACCTTACACCCGAGTATGTCAAGGGCATGGGATGCACAGGCATAAGCTACTCGGTGGATGCTCTAAAGCGCGTGCCGCGATGGATAAATGAGGCACATCGCCTGGGGCTAAAGGTCAACATCTGGACGGTCAATAGCGCAGAGGATGCTCAGTGGGCAGTAAAGGAGGGTGTCGACTACATCACCACAGACAACCCAGCAATGGTTCAGAAGTATATTAAATAGGTGTAACGCATGAAACTCAGATACAACGTAGACGACAAGCTCCCCGCGGGACAGCTCGCCCTATACTCGGTGCAGTGGTTTGTGCTCTGCATAGCGGTAGTTGCCACAAGCGTCTTCGTAGCCCAGGGCACACCCGAAGATAAGCTCTTCTACGCGCAGAAGCTATTTGCCGTGATGGGCATAGCGGGTCTCGTTCAGGTGGTATGGGGACATAGGCTTCCATTGGTCGTGGGCCCCGCTGCCGTACTGCTTGTTGGCGTGCTATCGTCATTAGGGGCGGGTGCAGACAGCTCGGCGATATATAGCTCTGTGGCTATGGGTGGTGTGCTGGTCACACTCCTTAGCATCGGAGGCCTTATGCGCTACGTGCAGTGTCTCTTTACGCCACGCATCATCGTGGTGATACTCATGCTGATAGCCTTTACGCTCACACCAACGATAGCCAATGCTTTGGTATTCTCGGGCGGTAGCGAGGATGAGCGTATGTTCGGCCTTATCTTCGCCGTCGTGGGCGTGGTTGCAATGGTCGTGCTCAACCGCACGCTTAGGGGTGTAGCTAAGAGCCTCGTTATACCCATTGCACTGGTTGCAGGTAGCGTAGCCTACTTCATACTGTTCGACACCCCCGAGCATACGGGTAGTGCCGCCTCACTCGAAGGTATGTTCATCGAGGAGTTTACGTTCGACTGGGGCTTAGTAGCGGCATTCGTAATATGTTACATCGCGCTTATTATTAATGACATCGGCTCTATGGAGTCGCTCGGTGCCATGCTCGGCATCAAGGATATGGATAGGCGCACAAAGCGCGGCATTCGCCTCACCGGCATCATGAACATTGTGGCAGGTGGCATGGGCGTGCTCGGCCCTGTGAACTACTCGATGAGTCCAGGTGTTATTGCCTCGACGGGCTGTGCCTCACGCTATGCTCTGATTCCCGCGACAGTGATACTGGCACTGTGTGGTCTCTCTCCCGACGTTATATGGGTGCTCACAGCGATACCAGCACCCGTAATCGGTGTGATTCTGCTCTTTTTGATGGGCACGCAGCTTGCCGCCTCGTTCGAGATGTTGCAGTCGACGCAGTCGGCACGCACCTTTAGCGACGGTCTGACGATGGGTCTGCCACTGATGGTGGCAATGCTCTTTCAGCTTATGCCCAAGGGCATCGCCCCAGCAGTAGTGGAGCCACTACTGGGAAATGGCTTTGCGATGGGTGTAATCACAGTAATAGTAATGGAACACATCCTAAACCGAAGCAATAGTACAAAGTAATTTGCTTTATAGGAATAGTTTCACTATCTTTGTCGCCTATATATAATAATTGTAACTTCTAACCCCAATTTTTATGAGTTTAGACTGGCTTAGAGATGTGGTTGCTGGCAACCCCGACCACCCATCTGTAGCTCACACCGTGTTTATTATTGCTGTGGTTATCGCCGTGGGTATGGCGCTTAGCCGCATCAAGATTAAGGGCGTATCGTTAGGCATCACGTGGATTCTATTTACAGGTATCGCCGCAGGACACTTCCTCGAACCAGGTACGATACACCATGACACCCTCCACTTTATCAAGGAGTTTGGCCTCATACTATTCGTCTTCTTCATCGGTTTGCAGGTGGGTCCCTCGTTCTTCTCGTCATTTAAGAGTGGTGGCATGAAGCTCATAGGCCTCGCAGCACTGGTTATCCTATTAGGTGCGGGCGTGACGCTTGCCATACACTTCATCACAGGCGAGCCACTGCCTACGATGGTGGGCGTAATGTCGGGTGCTGTGACCAACACCCCAGGTTTGGGTGCTGCACAGCAGGCATTGGGTGACCACGCCTTGGCCGACTCCGTATCGCTCGGTTACGCCGTGGCATATCCCCTTGGTGTTGTGGGTATCATCATGACCATCATCATCATGCGCTACGTGCTTCGCATCGACTTCAAGAAGGAGGATGAGGGCTTGGCAGCTATGAGCAACGAGGCTCAGCTACCCCACCGCTACTCAGTTATCTTCTCTAACGAGATGCTCGATGGCAAGACCATCGCTACGGCACATACGCTTATCAACCGCCAGTTTGTGGTATCGCGACTTATGCACCCATCGGGTGAGATTGTCATGGCCGACGGTAACACCATGCTCCATACAGGTGACCGTCTGCGCATCATCTGCTCGGAGGATGACAGCGAGGCAATCCTCGCCTTCTTCGGCAAGCCCATAGAGATGAGTGCTGACGAGTGGGGAGCAACAGCCATGCAGTCGACACCACTGGTATCGCGCCGCATCCTTATCACACGTGAGGAGATTAACGGCAAGAAGTTCTCGGACCTCCGTCTACGTACCCGCTACGGCATCAACATCACCCGCGTACACCGTGCCGGTGTCGACCTCATCCCCTATCAGGGTATGGAGCTACAGGTGGGTGATAAGGTGATGGTTGTAGGTCCCGAGGCTGCCGTGGCTCAGGCCGAAAAGGTGCTCGGCAACTCACTCAAGAAGCTCGACCACCCCAACTTGCTACCCATCTTCTTGGGTATCGCCCTTGGTGTGCTTTTGGGCTCACTGCCACTTATGCGCGTGCCCGAGCCCGTGAAGCTCGGCTTGGCAGGTGGTCCGCTTATCATAGCCATACTGTTGGGTCGCTATGGTCCTCATTTTGGTCTTGTCACCTACACCACCATGAGTGCAAACCTCATGCTTCGCGAGATAGGCTTGGCGCTCTTCCTCGCAGCAGTGGGCATTGGTGCGGGCGATGGCTTTATCGATGCCATTGTAAATGGTGGCTACACATGGGTGGGCTACGGTGTGCTTATCACGGTTGTACCGCTGGTAATCGTGGCACTCTTGGCACGCCTCGTATTTAAGGTTAACTACTACACGATGATGGGTCTTATGGCGGGCTCTATGACTGACCCCCCAGCCCTCGGCTTTGCTAACACCTCGTCGGGTAACGACATGCCCGCAGTGAGCTACGCCACGGTATATCCTGTGGTTATGTTCCTCAGAGTGCTTACAGCACAGCTACTTATGCTCATGGCATTGTAAACTATGGAAAAGATTAAGAGCTTTATAAAGGTGATACTTGGGTGGATTTCACCCGTCTACGTCACACTGCTCGTAGCAGCGTTCATACTATGGTACATCACCAAGTTGGGCGAGGAGTATACTACGGACCACACCGTAACCGTTGTTATTAACGGCGAGGAGCACGAGGTGGACTGCACGATTCATGGCAAGGGTACGGACCTTATCCACTACACCATATCGTCGGAGCGTAGCAGCTTCAACATCCCCCTCACTGAGCTTACTCAGGATAAGCCCATGGTGGACAACGATGGCAACACCTTTGTGCACATCACTGCAGAGTCTCTTAAGAATGCCCTTGCTCAGCGCATGGACAACATCGAGATAAGGTCGGTGGGCTCGGTAACCATCATCACCGAGCGCAACGAGACACCTGAGCCTAGCGAAGAGGTAACAACCGAGGCTAAGGTTGTAGAGGAGCCAGAGGCTAAGGTGGAGACTACGCCCAAGACAGACGCAGAGGAGAAGCCCGAGAGAGACGTAGACGTAGAGGTAGAGGAGGAGACTCTACCACGCGTCGAGATGACAGACACGTTAGTAGTATAGGACTAATAATCACACGGTTAGATGTATAAGGTCGGATTAACAGGAGGCATAGGCTCGGGTAAGAGCAAGGTTGCGGAGATACTCCGCAGCATGGGCATTGCCGTCTACGACTCCGACACACGTGCCAAGGGACTTATGGCCAACGACACGGCACTGCGCGAGGCTCTCATAGATGCGTTCGGCACGGAGTGCTACACCTCGGAGGGTTTGAACAGAGCATGGCTTGCCGAGCGCGTATTCAGCGACGCCGAGGAGCTAAAGCGACTCAACGCCATTGTCCACCCCGCCGTTATGCGCGACTTCGAGGCGTGGGCAGAGGAGCAACAAGGCGACTATGTCGTTATGGAGTCGGCGATACTCCTTGAGGCGCGATTGGAGTCACATGTAGATGTTGTCGTGGCGGTGATGGCACCACGTGAGCTACGCTTAGAGCGTGCCATGCGTCGCGATGGCGCCACACGCGAGCAGATTGAGGCACGCATGGAGAATCAGATAACCGACGAGGAGCGCACCGAGCGCTCGAAGTACGCCATAGTAAACATCGCTCTCGACGACTTGGAGGAGGATGTCGAGCAGCTACATCGCCGCCTGTGCTATGATGCTAAAACCTGCAACAATTAACCTTGGCGAGAGCCATGTGATGGCCATCCTCAACATCACGCCCGACTCGTTCTACTCGACAAGTCGCAATCAAACACTATCGGACATACACTCTACCATCACCCGCGCCACAAGCGAGGGTGCAACTATTATAGACATCGGAGGCTACTCCACACGCCCTGGTGCCGAGGAGGTAAGCACCGAGGAGGAGTGGCGTCGTGTAGAGCTTGGGCTACGTGCGCTACGCGAGGTTGACGCCGCAGCGGTAGCTTCGATAGACACCTTTCGTTCGGAGATTGTGCGCCGCGCCTATGAGGAGTATGGTGCATTCATCGTCAACGACATCTCGGCAGGCGAGATAGACCACGCAATGGTAGAGAGCGTGGCAAAGTACTCACTACCCTACATCGCCATGCACATGCGTGGCACGCCAGCAACGATGCAGAGCATGACAGAGTATGAGAGGGGGGTGGTAAATGGTGTCGTTGACTACTTCCGTAAGCGCACCGCGGAGCTCGAGAGTGCGGGCATACATCGCAAGAATATCATCCTCGACCCCGGCTTCGGCTTTGCCAAGACCGCGGAGCAGAATCATGAGCTGTTGGCAGGCATCGCCGAGCTACGAGCATTGGGCTACCCACTGCTTATCGGTGTATCGCGTAAGTCCATGATATATAAGCCATTGGATATAACACCCGAGGAGGCGTTGCCAGGGTCGTTAGCACTGGCATGGGAGGCGTTGCGTAGTGGCGAGGCGATACTACGTGTGCACGACGTCAAGGAGACGGCACAGATACTAAAGCTGGCAAATTATTATAGGAAGTTTCTATAAACGAGTAGGTTATGATAAAGGTTGAGAACATTGTTAAGCGCTTTGGGTCGCTCGAGGTGCTACACGGCATCACGATGGAGGTGAAGCGTGGCGAGATTGTCTCGATTGTGGGTGCGAGTGGCGCAGGTAAGACCACCCTGCTACAAATCATCGGCACGCTGATGCCGGCAGACGAGGGAAGCATCACCATTGATGGCATATCACCCATGTCGCTCAGCGACAATGCCCTCTCGGAGTTTCGCAACAAGCATATAGGCTTTGTGTTTCAGTTCCACCACCTCTTGGCCGAGTTCTCGGCGAGGGAGAATGTCATGATGCCGATGCTTATAGCTGGCAGAAGCCGCAAGGAGGCCTCAGAGCGCGCCTTGGAGCTACTCTCGGCTGTCGGCATGTCGCACCGCACGGAGCATAAGCCCTCGGCACTATCGGGAGGTGAGCAGCAGCGCGTGGCGATAGCTCGAGCCTTAGCAAACAACCCATCTGTTGTGCTTGCCGACGAGCCTACAGGCAACCTCGACACAGCAACACGCCAGGAGATTAAGCAGCTCTTCTTCGACCTACGCGACAGCATGGGGCAGACCTTTATTATCGTGACACACGACGAGACACTCGCCGAGGAGTCGGACCGCAAAATAGTGATTAGCGATGGCCGAATACTATGACATGAGCCACGAGGAGATGTACGAACTCCTTGAGCGTCTGCACGATAGGTACAACAACGAGAGTTTCATTGAGGCCGACCCTATAAGCGTGCCTCACAGCTTCACTAATAGCGTCGACCGCGAGATTGCGGGCTTTCTTGCTGCCACCATTGCGTGGGGCAACCGCCGCGCCATAGTGCAGAGCGCCCACCGCATGATGCGATACATGGACAACGCCCCTGAGGACTTCGTGCGTAACGCCACTGTGGCCGACATGGAGCATCTGCGTAGCTACGTACACCGCACATTCAACGGCGTCGACTTCCAGGACTTTGTGCGCGCCATGCGACATATACTCACACAGTATGGCTCCATAGGTAACTACTTCGAGGAGAGATACTTAGCTTATGGCGACCTGCGTCCCGTATTGTCGGAGTTTCGCCGCGAGTTCTTCAGCGTGGAGCACGACAGACATGCCGAGAAGCACCTCTCGTCAATAGATAAGGGTGCCGCCTGCAAGCGCTTGTGTATGTATCTGCGCTGGTTTGTGCGCCGCGATAACCGTGGTGTAGACTTCGGGCAGTGGCAGCGTATACCCATGTCGGCGCTATACATGCCATTAGATATTCATACTGGGCGCATGGGTCGCGAGCTGGGGCTACTTAAGCGCAAGCAGAGTGACTGGAAGGCTGTGGAGGAGCTGACAGCAGCACTGCGCACATTCTCGGCAGCGGACCCTACACGTTACGACTATGCACTCTTCGGTCTCGGAATCTCGGGCGACGACATTTAACCTACTGGAAGAGAGATGTTTCGATTCAAGCAGTTTGAGATACGCGATGAGCTCTCGGCGATGAAGATAGGTACCGACGGTGTACTGCTCGGCGCATGGGCCGATGTTGGCGAGGCGACCACCATCCTCGACGTAGGCACAGGTACAGGCCTCGTGGCACTGATGGCGGCACAGCGCAACAAAAGGGCAATAATCGAGGGCATCGACATCGTGGAGGCGGCAGCCGCGGAGGCACGGCAAAATGTCGCCAGCTCACCATGGAGCGGGCGTATAACAATTCTACACAGCGACATACGCCACTACGCCACCGACAAGCGCTACGACCACATCGTAAGCAACCCGCCATTCTTTCTCTCTGCGCTACACTCTCCCGACGTGGCACGCACCACAGCACGCCACACCACGACACTCACCTACGACGACCTTGTGACAGCTGCCGAGCGACTGCTACGTCCCGAGGGTAGGCTTAGTGTAGTGCTACCAACCGACTATGCCATGCAGTTTCGCCGCGTGGCATTTGAGCGACTATGGCTCAAGCGAATAACCGACGTCGTAACACGCGAGGGCGAGGCCCCCAAGCGCTCACTCATGGAGTTTAAGCTGACAGCAGCTCCCTTAATGCCCCGCCACAACACCCTCACGATACACCATGCCGATGGCAGCTACACGGAGCAATATCGCCGTCTAACCGAAGAATTTTACCTAAATTTTTGACCGCGTAAATAATTATCCGTATATTTGCATCTATAACAACCTAAATTACTGAGACTATGAAAAAGGCATATATCATAATGATGGTCATGGCAGTGATGTCACTTTCGACTGATGTCGTGGCTCAACAGATTGTTAAACAGCGCATTGGCACATACAAGGAGAGTGGCAATGTGGTGGTTAGCGAGGCCGCTACGACACTCGCCGTAGACCTTACCGTCGAGTGCGAGGAGTTCGAGGCGGGACCCTATGCCCGCTATGCGCAGAAGTTCCTCGGCAAGCGCGCATCGCTCATAAGCTACACATCTTACGACATTGTCGCTGCAGACGTGGCTGTGGCCGCTGCTGCCGACTACTACGCCCCCGTAGCTCCCGCAATGGACAGCGAGGAGGTGCGCCCAGGGGATGTAATCGCCGTGGACCGCTCATCTACCGAGGAGCAATCTACCGAGAATGCCGCACGTGAGGCTGCTGAGAGACTCTACGAGCTACGCACCACACGCCAGGATATAATCCTTGGCGAGTATGGTGATGGCGTCTATGGCGCAGGCCTTGAGGCTGCACTCCGCGAGATTGACCGCCTTGAGAGAGAGTACACAGCGCTCTTCTTCGGCACACGCACCGTGACTACCACACACCATCGCATAGCCTTGCAGGTGTCGGCAGAGAGCCCTAATAGCGTCATTGCACGCTTCAACAGCGAGGAGGGTCTCCTCGACAAGGATAACGTCGCAGGCGACATCGTCATGGTCTCGATTACCCCCTCTGATATGAGCTACCCCGCGGGTGATGCCAAGGGTCAGGTGGCATACCGCTACGCTAATAACGCTACGGTTGTGGTGAGCTACGCCAGCGTGCCCCTAACCAAACGCGTGCTCCCCATCTACGAGTTCGGCAAGACCATATACTACACCATGCCACGCTAAATGGGCTGATACTATGGATAATACACAGCGAATGATAGCCCTTTTGGGGCGTGTGCGCAAGCAGATGAATGGCGCCGTGGCGGAGACCATGGCGACAGATGGCGAGAACTACGGCCTTAACTACGGTGTGTCAATAGCCACACTTAGGGAGATTGCCGCCACCGAGGTGCGTGACAACGACTTTGCTAAGTACCTCTACCAGCAGCAGGTGCGCGAATTGCGCCTCATCGCCTGCCACCTCGCCGAGCCCGACAAGACCGACATCCACGACTTCCCATTTTGGGCACGTGGCATACGCAATGCGGAGCTTGCCGAGGAGCTCGCCTTTGCACTACTCTCGAAGATATACGACATCAACTCGCTCATGGGCATCTGGACCACCGAGAGCAACGAGCTTATATCCTATGCGGCGCTTATGGCCGCAGCACGCAACGAGCGCACCACCTCGGAGGTGTCGTTCATCGCGGCAGAGAGAGCCGTTAGAGCCTACCCCACATCGCGTAATATAGCCAACGGTGTTGTCGCCCTCGTCTGCCATATCGCCGAGAGGGATAAGTCGGTTAAGGTGGGCATCCCTACGCTCTTGGAGAGCATGCCCGAGTGCCCCACGCGCACGCTTATTGCCGAGGAACTCGAGTGGCGACTGGAGTAACAGAGAGAGTAGAGAGTAAAGAGCAGAGAACAGAGAGCAAAGAGGAGAGAGTAAGACACACATAGATCTCTTTCATCTTTGCTCTTTTATCTTTGCTCTCGTAAGATCCTTCGACTCCGCTGCGCTACGCTCAGGATGACCAGGGTTTATCTTACAGTCTCTTAATCCCCCTGTTAACTTCCTAAACTCATCTCTGCCCTTTCATCTACAAACAAAATAGGTCGCAACCCAAAAGTTGCGACCCATTTTATTTATATCGACCAAACGATGTTACTCTGCGTCGGTCTTGCCTGCCTTAGCCTTCTTCGACTGGCAGTCGTAGGCGATAGGCGTAGCGATAAATACTGACGAGTAGGTACCGATAACAACACCGATAATCAACGCGAAGACGAAACCACGGATGGTCTCACCACCGAAGATGAAGATTGACAAGAGTGTTACCAATGTAGTACCCGAGGTGTTAATCGTACGCGATAACGTAGCGCAGATTGCGTTATCGATATTGGTCTTCATATCGCGCTTAGGATAGAGACCGATATACTCACGGATACGGTCGAAGATAACCACGGTATCGTTGATAGAGTAACCGATGATGGTCAAGATAGCCGCGATGAACGCCTGGTTAACCTCCATGGTAAAGGGCATCACGTTGTAGAGCATAGAGAAGATACCGATTACGAGGAAGGCGTTGTGTGCCAATGCTACGGTAGCACCAAGACCCCACTGCCAACGGCGGAAGCGGATGATGATGTAGATAGCGATGGCAACAAGCGAGATAAGAACTGCGATGAACGAGTTCTTGGTCATCTCGGTAGAGATAGAGCCACCCACCTGCTGGCTGCTGATGATACCGTGAGGGTTCTCCGTAGTGCTACGGAACTCTTCCAACGTGAATTGAGCCTCCTCGGCACCCTCCTCAACAGCGGCACCTGCGAATAGGTCCTTAGTGGCGTTGTATAGAATCTCGTCGATGATGAAGTTAGCGTTGATTGCAGCAATCTGCTCCTCAGACATACCCTCCTGGCGTGCCTGCTCCTGACGTGCGAGGATATCCTCCTCAGTAGGCTCGAACTGGGTTTTGATACGGATGGTGTTGTCGCTCTCTGCACCCACGCGCATAACCTCACGTGAGGTGTTAGCTGCGTCGTTGAACGGCTCGAACTGCTTGTCGAGACCATCACGTACGGCGTCCTCGCTAACCGCCTGGTCGAACTTAACTACATACTGGCGACCACCAGTAAAGTCGATACCCTTGTTAAGGCCTGCGGTGCTCAACGAGATGATAGAGGCAATGATTAGGATACCCGAGATTGTGTACGACACGAAACGCTTCGAGATAAATGAGAACTTAACGTTCTTGAGGAAGCCCTCGGTGAACATCGTAGAGAAGTCGAGGGTGCCACGACGCTCTGCCCACCACTCGAGCAATACGCGAGTGATAAAGATAGAGCAGAAGAGCGATGTGAGGATACCCAATACGAGGGTTACGGCGAAGCCCTTAACAGGACCTGTACCGAAGAAGAAGAGCACAGCACCTGTGATGATGGTAGTAAGGTTACCGTCGATAATCGCAGAGTATGCGTTCTTAAAACCATCCTTGATAGCGAGAGCCAAGCCCTTGCCTGCACGCAACTCCTCCTTAATACGCTCGAAGATGATGACGTTAGCATCCACGGCCATACCCATGGTAAGCACGATACCGGCGATACCGGGGAGTGTCAACACCGAGCCTGTAGATACGAGCACACCCATGAGCAACAACACGTTGAACAAGAGGGCGATGTTAGCCATCATACCGGCAGTCTTATAGAAGAATGCCATGTATAGGAGCACAAGGATGAAGGCGAGCACGAATGAGAACATACCCGCGCTGATAGAGTCAGCACCGAGTGATGGGCCGACAACCTCCTGGTGTACTACAGTTGCAGGTGCGGGCACCTTACCCGACTGAAGCACGTTAGCCAAATCCTCAGTCTCCTTTGCGGTGAAGTTACCCGAGATAGACGAGCGACCGCCCTCGATGCGAGAGTTTACGTTAGGTGCAGAGTAGACCACGTTATCCATAACGATAGCGAGAGGTCTGCCTATGTTGGCACCAGTGAGCTCTGCCCACTCGTTAGCAGCCTTGGTATCCATTGTCATAGATACTTCGTAGCCACCAAACTGACCTGTTGTAGACTCAGCGTTGATGATGCCCGAGCCATCCATTGCGGGATAGAGGCCGTTGCGACCCTGTAGTGCATACATAGTGTATGCGCCACCACGTGTACCACCTAACGAGTTCTTGTTAGACCAAGCGAGCTTAACCTCGCCGTTTGTGATCTCGTTAAGCGCAGCACGCATAGCGGGGAGCTGGAGATACTCGTTAATCTTCGCCATGTTCTCCTTGTTAGCTGCCGCTACGATGTAGCCACCTACGCTAATAGGCTGTACCTTACCATCAGCACCCTCCATATCGTATGTCAACGAGAGGAGCTCCGAGAAGGGGGTAACGCTGGTCACGCCCTCGACATTCTCATCGGCGATAATCTTGTCTGCCTCAACATAGAGGAAACGGAAGATGTCACCAGACATTCTGTCGTCGCATACCTCCCAGAACTCGAGTGTTGCGGTAGATGCGAGGAGCTTAGTAGCGCTCTCGGGGTCATCCACACCTGGCAACTCAACCATGATACGGTTTGTGCCACGCACACGCTGAATGTTGGGCTGCACAACGCCAAGAAGGTCGATACGCTCACGGAGCACGCGGTCCATGTTCTCCACCGAGCTCTCTACGTATGCTGCGAGGTCCTCAGCAATCTTATCCTTGTTGTCAGTGCCATAGATTGTCTTGAGGTCCTCAGCCGACATGTTAGCGAGGTAAACTGCGATGACGTTCTCGGCATCCTCACCCTCAGCAGCACGTGTTGCCGCATCCTCAGCCTCCTGTGCCTCAGCTACAGCAATAGCGTTCTCGATGCGAATGTTAAGCTCAGCGTTATCCTTGCCTGCGCGGCTATCATCCTGAGCGTGTACCAAGATAGCATCACCTGCCTGAATCTCGAGGATAGCGTTCATACCACCCTTAAGGTCAAGACCGAGGCTTATCTCCTTGTCCTTACACTCACCATAGGTGTAACCGAAATAGACTGGCTCATCCCACTTCTGATCGAGGTAAGCCTTGGGGTCAGCCTGCTTCTCTGCCTCTGCCTCGACATTGCGAGTAACAAAGGTAAACGATAGCTGCCAAATGCTGGCGAGACCAAGAATCAGCACCAGCCATTTAATAATACCTTTAATCTGCATTGTTAAAAAGTTTAGTTATTATTTGTTTATGTATTATTTTCAGCATCTTCGCTGGCGAACACCTCTTGTATTCGCGCGTTAATCGCGCAAAGATAGCAAAAAAATCGCAATCCCCAAATGTGGACTGCGATTATTTTATATTATGCGGCTATTTTCTGCCGCGAGCGTGCGCCCTGGCTACTACTTTGTAGTAAGCTCGATGATGTGGTCCACCTCGCCCTCTACCCTACCGGTTTCGAGCAATATGCCACCTGCTACCTTCTGGAACTTAACCTTCTGGTCGGTGCCGAAGAGCTTGGCGCTCACCACCTTACAATCAATAGGCAGGTATAATGCCACATCCTCAAGCTCGAAGATGTGAACAAATAGACGGTCACCCTTACGTGTGGTACAGCCCCACTCCTGCTGCTTGACATCACCCGCCTCGGTGCCATAGATGGTCTCGCCATACACCGCGAGCCACTCACCCATCTCTTTCATGCGCTCAACAGCCACCGCTGGAAGCTCACCATTGGGCTGAGGGCCTACGTTGAGCAGCAGATTGCCACCCTTACCCGCAGCGCTAACAAGGTAGCGTACAAGCGTTTCAGTAGATTTGTAGTTCTGGTCAATGACCTTATATCCCCACATGCCGTTCATCGTCTGGCATGTCTCAAGAGGTAGGCGGCTTATGGCCTGACCCGACAATCCGTGGGTATTCTCGCCAGGCAGGTCGCGCTCGAATATTTGAATATCTTCACCTTCGAAGGGCACCTGATGGTGGTTGTTCGCCACGAGACAAGCAGGCTGTAGACTATGCACCAAGGCATACTGCTCATCGAGCTGCCAGTCGAAAGGTGTAGCATCCTCGTCGTGGTCCCACCAGCCATCAAACCAGATGGCGCGAATAGGACCATAGTTGGTCAAAAGCTCCGTAATCTGGCGGTTCATAAAGCCGTAGTACTCCGCCCAGTTAATCTTCGACTCGTCACGGCCTGTCACCGTCTTCGCAGTACGGCCACGTGGATACTCGTCACGACTCCAGTCGGCATGCGAGTAGTAGAGGTGTAGAGCTATATCCTGCTTCTGGCACTCCTCGGCCAACTCCTTGATTATGTCGCGGCCAAATGGTGTAGCGTCGACGATGTTGTAATCCGACTCGGCAGTGTCCCACATCGAGAAGCTGTCGTGGTGACGCGTGGTGATGCAGATATACTTAGCACCCGACGCCTTTACAGCCGACACCCACTCTGCGGCATTGAAGCGGTGGGGATAGAAGGCATCAGCAGCCTTGGCATACTCATCGCGGTTTAGTCCCGCATTCTGCAAATACCACTCGCCCTGCGCAAACATTGAGTATATGCCCCAGTGGATGAAGATACCGAAGCGGTCTTCTGCAAACTCCTTGCGCGACTGTAGGTTCTCCTCGGTTGGCACGTAGCTCTGCGCTGAGGCTGAAGCAACGACTGCTAAAAGTAACGAAATGATAGTGATTAGTTTTTTCATAGTTTTAGAGTAGGTATTCTCATTAAGGTTTTTCGTCTGTTAAAGTAGTTTTTTGTTGGGGAGCATTTCCCATTCGGTGCAATGAGCTTGGTGTCACAGGTGCCCACTTATCACAACAAAATTTTGTTGTCAGAAGAGGGTAGATGTGGTACCAAGTCGAAATTGACACGGATGGGACATACTTGGCGTATTTCCCATTCGGGGCAATGAGCTTGGTGCCGCAGATGCCCACTTATCACAACAAAAGCGAGCGGTAGGCGGGATTCGAACCCGTAACCCTCGGCTTGGGAAGCCGATGCTCTACCATTGAGCTACTACCGCAATTATTGGAGGGAGGAAATTAAGGTCTACCCTATCACTAAAATCCTTAAATTCTCTAAACTCACTAAATTCCCTAATATAAAACTTTCAGGGTTGCACTATTTTGTTGTCAGAAGGGTTGCAGATTTGGTGGTGGGTCGCAGGCGTTGAAAGCGGAGTTTACTAATCGTAAATGAGCATTTCAACGACAAGCCCAACGCCGAAGATGCGCCCTTATCACAACATATATTTTGTTGTCAGAAGGCATTAGATACAACGCTCGGCGAATTTCGAGGCGATGGGCTGTACTATGGCGTACTGCCCATTGCTGAGATAATTCGTTAGCGGCAGTAGATGATGCCTTATCACAACAAAATAATTAGTCCATCTTCAATACAGCCAAGAACGCCGACTGCGGCACCTGCACCGAGCCAATCTGTCGCATACGCTTCTTACCGGCCTTCTGCTTCTCGAGCAGCTTGCGCTTACGAGAAATATCACCACCATAACACTTCGCCGTAACATCCTTACGCACAGCCTTTACGGTCTCGCGGGCGATAATCTTAGCACCGATAGCCGCCTGTATGGCTATGTCGAACTGCTGGCGTGGGATAAGCTCCTTGAGCTTCTCGCACATCTTACGTCCGAAGTCGTAGGCGTGGTCGGCATAGATAAGTGATGAGAGGGCATCGACAGCCTCACCATTGAGGAGGATATCGAGCTTTGCGAGCTTACTTATCTGATAGCCAGTGCGATGGTAGTCGAACGAAGCGTAGCCCTTCGATATGCTCTTTAGCTTATCGTAGAAGTCGAAGACGATCTCCGAGAGTGGCATCTCGAAGTTGACCTCCACACGGTCTTGCGTGATGAAGGTCTGGTTCTTCATTACGCCACGCTTGTCGATACATAGCTTCAATACGTTTCCGAGGAAGTCGGCCTTTGTGATTATCTGCGCGAGGATGTATGGCTCCTCGATTTTTGCCACCTTGGTGATCTCGGGCAGACCCGAGGGGTTGTGTACCTCAAGCTCCTCACCCTGCGTTGTGGTGATGTGGTACGACACGTTGGGTACCGTGGTGATAACATCCATGTCGAACTCACGATAGAGGCGCTCCTGGATGATCTCCATATGGAGGAGTCCGAGGAAGCCACAGCGGAAGCCGAAGCCGAGTGCCAACGAGCTCTCTGGCTCGAATGTCAGTGAGGCATCGTTGAGCTTAAGCTTCTCGAGCGAGGCACGCAAGTCCTCATACTGGTCAGCCTCAACGGGATAGACACCCGCAAAGACCATGGGCTTGACATCCTCAAAGCCGGCAATGGCCTCGGTGCAGGGATTTGCCACCGATGTGATGGTATCACCCACCTTGACGTCTGTCGAGTTCTTGATACCCGAGCAGATGTAGCCCACGTCACCTGCCTTGATCTCGCCACGCTCCGACATCTTGAGCTTGAGTACGCCAATCTCGTCGGCATCGTACTCACTACCCGTGTTGAAGAACTTCACGTGGTCGCCCTTGCGTATGGTGCCGTTGAATACGCGGAAGTAGGCGATAACGCCACGGAAAGGGTTAAATACCGAGTCGAAGATAAGGGCCTGAAGCGGTGCATCGTCATCACCCTCAGGAGCGGGGATGCGCTCAACAATCGCCTCGAGGACATCCTCAACACCCTGGCCAGTCTTACCCGATGCCAGGAGAATCTCCTCCTCCTTGCAACCGATAAGGTCAATAATCTGGTCCTTTACCTCGTCAATCATCGCCGACTCACAGTCTATCTTGTTGAGCACGGGGATAATCTCAAGATCTTGACCTAATGCGAGATATAGGTTTGATATGGTCTGCGCCTGAATACCCTGCGTAGCATCCACCACAAGTAGCGCACCCTCACACGAGGCTATAGCTCGCGACACCTCATACGAGAAGTCGACGTGTCCTGGGGTGTCGATAAGGTTTAGGGTATACTTCTGTCCATCCTGCGCCATGTACTCCATCTGTATGGCGTGGCTCTTGATGGTGATACCCTTCTCGCGCTCGAGGTCCATGTCATCGAGCACCTGTGCCTGCATCTCACGCTGGTTCAGCGTGTTGGTCTTCTCCAACAGACGGTCAGCAAGCGTACTCTTACCGTGGTCGATGTGTGCAATAATGCAAAAGTTGCGTATGTTCTTCATCTTCGGTCGATGTGATTATTTACCTTATAACTAATATTAGCGTGCAAATATATAAAAAAAACGATACACTTACAAAGTGTATGCCGATTTTCTCTACAATTTGGATAGGTATTAGAGACGAATTTTGGCAAGCTCTGCAGCCAACGAGTGGATGTAAGCCTCGATCTCCACAGCACGCTCAAACGAAGGACGCTTGCGACCATTTACATACTGCTGCATTAGCGAGGCATTGATACCCATCGCCTTGGCCACCTGTCGCACATTAAGCATCGGATAGCGGTTAAATAGGTCGCCCACGGGATTGTCGCCAGGCAGATAGTTGTTTCTGTGTTTATCACTCTTCGACGCTCGCCTAATTTTGCTATTGTTTACGCCATACATAATAATATAAATTAGTGATTATAAACATGTTAACCATACACCAACCTCCTATTATACAAAGGTAACGAAAATAATCCCTACCGCAAAATAAATTCTGCAAAATTTTCAAACATAGGTACTATTTTTAACACCCACAACTCCATGTAATGACGCACCGCACACACCTTATATGGGTACTATTTTTAACACCCAAAACAAGCGTAAGGTTGTGTGTTGGCGGATACTATTTTAACACCCACAAACACTGATGACCCACTGCGAACACGGGTGTCATTTTTAATACCTCAAACAACGGGGACAATGATGTTATGTAGGTACTAATTTTAGTACCCGCAACAATAGTGATACCCCACGGAGATAGGTGTTATTTTTAGCACCCACATCACTATGTAGCACATTGATTATCAAAAAGGTTGCCATATTAAGCACAGCGAAATATCTCTGGTAGCATAGGTACTAATTTTAACACCCATAACCACGTGAGCACCGTTGCTATACAGGTACTAATTTTAGTACCCAAAACAAGTGTAAAGTTACGTGTTAGCGGGTGTTATTTTTAGTACCCAGAACAAGTGTAATGCTACGTGACCGTAGGGACTATTTTTAGTACTCAGAATAACAGATACCCTTCTACGCACTTGGGTGTTATTTTTAGTACCCGCATCCCTGGAGACAGCTCCCTAAACACCTTTGTTGCAGGTACTATTTTTAACACCCATACCACTGTGTATTACACTTATTTTCAAAGAGTTGCCATCTTGATTACAGTGAAAGATATTTGGGAATACGGGTACTAATTTTAACACCCTAAACCACTGATGCACCTCAACGCACGTAGGTCCAATTTTAGCACCCAGAACAACACCATCCTCACTTGACCCTACTTCCATGAGTCAACTGCGTAATTGCGACTATTCTGATTTTCTTACTCCTTATCTACAACAAATTCAACTGTTTCTCCGCCCCTCACTACGGAGAGTATGAGTTGGTCAGGTAGTGGTTGCAGGGCCGACTTGTTGCCATCGGATGCCTTAATGCCGTTTATCGCCTCTACGCTGTCGCCGTGGCGCAGACCTGCACGCTCGGCATTGCCTCCCTCTAAAAGAGCATTTACCTTCCAATGGTCGTCATTTGGAGTGAAACCTATGCCAAAATTATTGGGTTGCGGCTCATCGAAATCTTTATTTGGACGGAGGTAGATAATCCAATTCACGAAATCGAAAATCACATCGAATCGCGCAAAGAGCGCATTGCCTACCAGACCATCATAGCGACTATCAGCCAGAGCTCCCTGCTCATTTTCGGAGTATGTGATGCGGATGTCGTTTATAGAGTTACCACCTATGGTAATTTGCTTTAGCCTTAGATAGTTATCCACGCGTGAGCCACCAATGCCACCCACCTCATATCTCATACGGCGAGCGTCAGCAAGGTGTCCTTCGGCTTTCAGGCGGTTAGCCGTAGTACTATTAAGCGACAACTCATCGGGCATACCTGTATCCATTAGGAAGTTGCCACCAAGTGTATATCCATCGCTGAAAGTAACGGAAAGCGGAATGATGATGCGCTCTATATTATCAAGTTTCTTGCATTGTATGGCTGTAAAATCGTTGCCAATTACCTCATCAGTATCAAGAAAACGCATATATCCACCAGCGTAGTTAAACTCCACACGCTTGCCACGCATAAACGGCACACCAAAGAGACCATCTACGCCATTGCCAAGAATCTTGCGAAGGTTCATAACGATTGCCATCGGCTCCGTATGCAACTCTCCACCTACGCTATAACTCCAACTATTCGCATCAAAAGTCGTCAGTTCGTAACCATCACCCGCTCCACCTAACATCGCTCTGCGTAGGTTCTTACCCTCGCCAAAGGTCGAGGCATAGAAAGTTGAGTCTATAAGTAGGTTGCTACTGCCTGTGTCGAAGATCATTCGTGCCGGAATTGAGTCACGGAGCATTACATTAAAATAGATGTGATTGTTATACTTCATCTCCACAGCACCCTCTGGTATAGGCTGTTTCTCCACTGTTTGTCCATTCTTTGCAGTGGAGTTAGCACAAGCAGTAACCAACAACACAATTGCTACGATAAGGTAACTTTTGATATTCATAATCGTTAAGTTTTAGGTTTCTGCAAAGATAATTGCTTATTCCTCCGCAACATGATTTTTTAGGTTAAGAAGTGTTAACGCAAGTGTTAAATAGTGTTAAATAGTGCTCTGTTTTATAATCTCTAACACCTGATCCAACATTGCATCCTGCCCCGAGATGTAATCCTCTGCGGCGTATGGAATCGTTATATCCGGCATTAGCACTCCGTCGACAGCAAGGGAGTGTTCCTCATATTCTGTGGTAGCAATGGAGGCTTCATACAACAATGATGATAACCATATCTCACCTGTCACCGTCTCTCCATAACGAAGAGCATTGTGGCAAAGTGGCTCTCCGACCAATGTGGCGGCGCCGTTGTATTGTAGTATGTTACAAAACGAGGCTGCAATGGAGGATGTATTTCTACTCATTAATACGTAGATGTCTATATCATCTCCAATATATAATTTGGGATCGAGGTCAATTCTCTTTACAACACAGCTATCGGGTAAAGTGATGGTTTGTCCTATCATCTCCTCCGTGATAAATTCATAATCCTCGATGGTATATGGAGATACCCTCAATTTTTGCGATTTGAGATAAGGAATTGTTGGGCGGTTGATAAATAGCGACAATAGCTTGTCGAACATATATCCGCTACCTCCTGTGTTATATCGCAAATCAAGGATTACATATTTGCAGTTTTTCGCCTTGAATTTAGCGATCTGCGATTGCAGTGTCTTGATAATTCTCGGATTGTAAAAATAGGAGAATTTGGGCAGTGCTATATAACCAGTTTGGGCTGATTCATATATGCGGATATTTTTATCCATCGACTCCTCTATAGCCAACGATGAGGCTGCCTTCTGTAAGCGCAGACCTTCAGTTGTAATTGTCATTAATTCATCGTTACGAAGAAGTTGAACGGTATAATCCTTTGGAAGATGCTGAAAATAGTAGTTTTGCAGTAAAACCTCGGGCGTAGTGTAGCGGTCGTGGTAATTAAACTCAAGTAGTTCCGATGCATTGATGCCATTGATTGCCACAATCATATCGCCTTTGCGAAATAGCGGGTTTACGGAGGTGTTGACAATCAACGTATCTTGCACACAAAGTAGATTAACACCAAGTCCCCGACGAGTTTTCATAAACTCCCGTTTGGTCTTGTAGACACGAGCATCAATGGGTATTCTGGCACCGATGCGATAGTGAGGGTCAACTTCGTGCAACCAGTCAATATAGGGACGCATGATGTAAAACAAATCAGCTGTGAGCAGTGTATCTTTCCCTAATTGGGCATGGCGGGCGTTTATCTGTTGAAGCAGTTCCTCCTTTATTGTCGGTGTCAGTAGCGAATCAACGGTTGGATGAATACTACTAATTGGCAAATCAGTCCAACTACCATAATGAACCGTCTGAAGGTCTCGGATGGCAGCAGCACTATTTTTCACAGTAACTGAGCGTTGCTTTATGCTTTCAACATCAGGGGTTTCCGCGATATGTTGCGCCTGAATTGATTGTACCCATAATAGCAGACAAAACGACAATAACCACTTCATAATAAAATAATTTGTTACTTCTTATTGTAAGTATGAAAGCACCTCTACCATCACAAGCAATCAGATACTTGCGACATTAATAAAAACTTCCATAACCCTGTTTTTGATTTTTTCTCTTATAACGTTCGTATAATATTGATTATTACAATTATTAGCCAAAATGTAATATTTACTCTTCGTAAAGTTGTTGAGCACGATTCTTAAATACCTACAACGATGAGGGGAGGCGGTGATGATTGCAGGCACTAATTTTAGCACCCAAAGCAAGCGTGAGATTGTGTGTTTTCGGGTACTATTTTTAACACCCAAAACAAGAGGTATATTCCACGGATATGGGTGTCATTTTTAACACCCATAACAAACGTAAAGTTGCGTGTTTATGGGTACTAATTTTAGTACCCGTAACAATAGAGCTACCCCACTGATGCGGGTACTATTTTTAACACCCACAGACACTGATACCCCACTGCGAACACGGGTATCATTTTTAACACCCACATCACCACATAGCGCATTGATTATCACAAGTATATCATCTTGAACACAGCAAAAGTTCTCTGGTAACACAGGTACTATTTTTAGTACCCCAAAGCATCAGATACGACACTGCGAACATAGGTATCATTTTTAGTACCCACAACAATAGTGATGCTCCACGGACATGGGTGTCATTTTTAGTACCTATAGCACTGATATGCTCTGCAAACATAGGTATCATTTTTAACACCCACGACCACTGGTAGTGACGCACCGCACACTCCTTATATGGGTACTATTTTAGTACCCATAACAAGCGAGATGTTCTGTGTTGGCGGGTACTAATTTTAACACCCACGACCACTGGTAGTGACACACCACACACTCCTGATATGGGTGTTATTTTTAACACCCTAACAGCAAAAGAATCGCTCCATATAAAACCAGCACGGGTATCTTTTTTAATACCCGTGCTATCTATTATAGTACACCAAATCTCAAACGCACGGACGCCTAAAAAGAGTCCCGTGAAGTAGATTCATTAGAACCTATAACCCAACTTGATATAGCCGCTATGCGCTGCACCCCACTTATACAGCATATTGTAGCCTATACCTAAGTTAAAGCGCTTAAAATCAACACCGGCACCTATCTGGAATCTAAAGCCATTCAATCCACCTAAATCTGCGAGGCCGAAGAAACCGCCTAATGAGCTATTGAGATAGGGCTTTAATGCCGTATCTTTTGTAAAGTAGCCCTTCATATTCACACCCAAGGGGATATATCCCTCAAATGAGTTAACTTTGTAAATGTAGTATCCATCCGTAATGGCTACACTCGAAAAGAGCGACTCAAATCCCGTCTCAACACCAGCGTAGAAGTAGTCCTTTATCAGCGCACCAGCAGTAACGCCAACAGTCGGACCAGCACCACCCTGCATAAATACTGTTCCCACATCTACTTGACCTTGGAACTTGACATTCTGACTTTGTGCACTACATACAAACGACACACACAATGCTACGCATACAAGCAAAAATTTCCTCATAACAATAATACGATTACTACCTATCCACCTCCAACAATAGGATACTACAAAAAAGAAAGTGTGGAGATGTTCGTCTATCTGATACGAGGTTCTGGAATACCTTTGCGCAAATAAACAATACCCCACACCTGTATAGTATGGGGAGGCACTAATAGTGCCAACAAATCATACTGATACAAGCAATGAGTGTAATCGTCATCCTCGCGCAATGAAATTTTCCAGATTTCGTATCAAGGATTAGCGAAACACTTTCACTAATTAATATGTAACGCCGAGAACACTACCCTCGACAATACAAAATTACAAATAAATTTTCGATTTTCAAAATTAATAGGCAAACACCTACTCAAAAAAATTTGGCTATCTCGCGGAAATTGTCTATCTTGCAGAACAAATTGGGAATTATGAAAAAGCTATTTTTTACATTTTTACTACTGTTGTCTTGCGTCTCATTATCCGCGCAAGTGACCGAGAAGTGCACGCAACTACCAATGCCCGATGTATTAGCCAAGATGATCGTTGAGTCGGTAAGTTTGGACGAATACAATAGCGATGCCGATTGCTACGACATACAATTTAGGGAGTGTAATACGCTTGCCGATCTATTAGGTCGAGGTCAAGGTGAAGAGGCAGGCTATCCGGTTGAAGAGCTTATAAATCAGCTCGGAGCGAATAGTTTAGGATACATATTCTATACAGATTTCGGCGATGAAAACTATAAATCGCCACGTCACTTTATGCGAAAAAAGAGAGTAAAGCTACCAGCCAGCGTAGTGAGCGTCTGCATCTCATCCTCAACCGAAGGCGAGGTATCTATTCTATGCTATCCACAGACGTACGAGCGTCGTCGAGTGTGGGTAAGCGGCGATTTGACAAATGAACATATTTGGGCATACGACACCGTGCAGCGCAGATATAATCTTAGGCAAATAGACGGTGACTATTTGGATGGGAGCGTTAGTGTAGATGCTCCAGTAAACTTCTACGACATCTTAAAGCATATAAGTGATAGAGAGTACAGACATATATACGTCAGTTATGGTGATGAGCGTGATGTATTCGATATGCAACGCCCGATGTATCTTGGCACGAAGATGAATCGCGAACACTATATGCGCTTGGCAATTGCTGTAGATGAGCTTGACTTAGTAAATTACCAGAGCGACACAATCTGCATACGTTATAGTTATAGCCAGTGGAATATGTCTGGTAATATCTATACCAATCCCTACTCTCGCTATTCGTTAAATTTCAAATGCAATAAGGGTCTCTACTGGTTGGAGGATTACAGGTTGGAACCAGTGGTTTGCGATGAGGAGGAACTCGAGGAGGAGCGCAAAAATGACGAGATAGTACGCCAGAAGTACTTTCCAGAACGGGATGTCCTCCCCTTCTCGTACGACTGGGCAATGCTCAGATACACCTGCTGGGACGATAAAAAAATATTGCGCAACTTCGGCCCTATATCTGATTATTTCGAGTCTCTAATACGCATAATCATCAAAGACGGTCGCGTTGTTTATTGCGATAGTTGGGATTGGTAAATAGCGCCACTACAACTATCCACAACCAGATCGTCCCGTCGTAGTTCACACCCTCGATAGGCTTTTACATGTTCCCGTAGAAGTAAAATATTTGCCGAGATATTGATATTTATGATTAAATATCGTATCTTTGCCTCATATACATATATGAGAACAACGAACTACTATGTCTAAATACAACAATGTTTTGATACTGGGAGCATTTATTGCACTCGCCATCATTTCGCCCACCGATGCCTCAGCACAGGTGGACGAGCCTAAGAACGGCGCCAAAGAGCCTACCGAGGAGTGGGTGCGTCTAACTCCCGAGGAGTATATCTACAAATATCGCAGCATAGCCATCGAGAACATGGAGGTCTACGGCATCCCCGCCAGCATCACCATGGGACAGGCCATCCTCGAATCGGGCTACGGCAATGGCTATCTTGCGCGCGTTGCCAACAACCACTTCTGCATAAAGTGCCGCAACTGGGACGGCCCCACCATCACACATGCCGACGACGACCCCAACGACTGTTTCCGCGTTTACGAGAGCGCCGAGGAGTCGTTCCACGACCATGCCGAGTTTCTGAATAGTGGCAGCCGCTACGAGTTTCTCTTCTCGTACGATGCCGACGACTACAAGAACTGGGCTAAGGGTCTCAAAAAGGCGGGATATGCCACAGCCGAGGACTATGCCGAACGACTAATTAACGTCATCGAGCGCTACAATCTGCCTCTCTTGGACAAGAAGAATGGCTTGGAGCTCTACGACAAGTATCTTGCCGACAAGCTCGACATCGACCTCTCGACACTGCAACCAGCGCCCGAGGATAACGATAGTGGCAACGTGACCACAACGACGCCACCCGCTACTGGCGAGAGCGTCGCCGTTGTAGACATCGCCACGGCATATGCCGATAAGGGCATCGACCCGAACAACTTCCGCGTATCGATTACCTCGCACAAGGGCTACAACGTCTACCTCACCAACCGCTCACACTACATCGTGGCAAAGAGTGGCGATACGTACGAGTCGCTATCGAAGATATTCAGCGTCTCGGCGGCTAACCTGCGCAAGTTCAACGACGTAGCCAAGGGTACAAAGCTCAGCGAGGGCGACATCGTCTATATCGAGCGTAAGCTACCTTCGTGGATGGGCGAGGAGTCGCTGCACACCGTCAATAAGGGTGAGACCCTCCACCAGATAGCACAGCTCTACGGCATACGCCTAAATAAGCTATCGAAGATTAACGCCATGCGTGGCAATACCCCTCTTAGCGAGGGCCGTACCATACGCATCAAATAACCACAACGAAAAACAAACCATTATATATGAGTACCTTACGAGATAAAATACTTGAGGCCATAGTCAAGAAATCGACCCTCAAGCAGCAGATTTTCGACAACACATTTTCGACGTTCAACGACCTGAAGGAGACGCTCTTCGAGATGGCATCGGAGATTGACGATGAGCTTGATGGCAAGCTCGACCGCCGCGTACGTATCGAGTACCGCGACCGTGGTAAGTTCGAGGCACAGTTGCAGGTGGCAAGCGACATCCTGCTGGTGCAGATGCACACCGACGTCTTCGAGTTCGACTCGAACCACATCATCTGGCAGAACAACTACGTGCAGAGCGACAGGGATAACTCCTACGTTGGCATCATCAACATCTACAACTTCCTCTCCGACTCGTTGAAGTATAACCGCAATGCCGACGAGGGTTATCTCATTGGCCGCATCTTCATCAACCGCGAGAAGTGCTTCTGGGTGGAGGGCAAGCGCCAGACCTTGGTACGTCCTATGGGCTTTGGCTCGAAGAAGATAGACCGTGAGGCGTTAGTGTCGATTATCGAGACCGCCATCAACTACGCTCTCAACTTCGACCTCTTGACGCCACCCTACGAGGAGAATATCCGCGTTACGGTAGACCAGTTCAACTCGAAGCTCGACAACTCGAAGTTTACCACAGGTAAGCGTCTCAGCTACGACTTCTCGATGGACGATATTTAGTCGCCCAGAGTGCTATTATGCTTCACCATCGACTACGCTGCGCTCAGGATGACATAGGAGGCGACGCTCAAGATAACACAGGAGGATGGTACGATAGTCAAGCAAGAAACATCGCTAATTGTAAAACTAAAACTATAGACCTATGAGAAAACTATTTGCAACGCTTATCTCGATTGCAGTGGCGACATCTGCCATGGCGCAGGTGAGCTACCTCGAGATGGTGGAGGCTCGCACGGCTCCCACAAAGTATATCGCACCGGCATCGCTTACCCCCGTGGAGGGCACACACCAGTATATGGAGCTTGATGGCCGCAACGTGGTACTCTACGACTACGACAAAGCGGGTGAGGGTGAGGTGGTATTCACCGCCGACAACCTACTGATGTCGTACGCCAAGTCTCCCGATGGCACCATGGCCATCTACGAGAAGTGGGAGGGTGTATCACCACGTAAGGAGATATATCGCCACTCGTTCACCTCGGACTACTACATCTCGTGCCCCGACGGCTCAACAATCAAGATTGACGACGTGCGCGACATATCGTTCTCGCCCGACAATCGTTTCCTCTGCATGGGCTACAACAACGACCTCTTCGTCTACGACCTCGGCTCTAACGAGATATACAACATCACCGACGACGGAAAATGGAACCACATCATCAATGGCACCACCGACTGGGTGTATGAGGAGGAGTATGGCTTCACTCAGGCCTACGCATTCTCACCCGATGGTCGCGAGATTGCATACCTTAAGTTCGACGAGAGCCGCGTGAAAGAGTTCGAGATGATGCGCTTCGACAACACCCTCTACAACCACGCATATAGCTTCAAATACCCCAAGGCTGGCGAGGAGAACTCTATCGTTACGCTCCACGTATACAACCTCCGCACTAAGGAGACACGCCAAGTATCCGTAGGCGAGAACACCGACCAGTATATTCCACGCATCGGCTACACCCCCTCGGGCAACCTCTTCTTCTACCGTGTCAACCGCCTCCAGAACCACTTTGAGGTGGTTATGGTCGAGGCTGACGGCACACAGCGAGTTATCTACGACGAGCAGGATGAGCGCTACGTTGAGCGCCCCTCGGCTGAGACTGTAACCTTCATCGACAAGGAGCGTTTCATCGTACGCGAGGAGACCACCACCGGCTGGTTCCACCTCTACCTACACTCTATCAAGGATGGTCGTCTCAATGCTATCACCTCGGGCGAGTGGGAGGTAACCGACTTTGTGGGTATGTCACCCGACGGCAAGACCGTCTACTACATGTCTACGGAGCAGTCACCCCTCGAGCGTCACCTATACTCTATATCGCTCGACGGCAAGAAGAAGCAGTGTCTACTATCGAAGCCCGGCTACTGGCGAGTATATCCCTCTGCCGACATGAAGTTCTTCGCTGCGGAGCACTCAGCTACCGACTGCTACCCCACCGCTGCGGTATATAATGCCAAGGGTAAGGAGGTGCGCACGTTGATGCTCGGCGAGAAGAGCACAGCTACGCCTGAGTATCAGCGCAACTACTACACCTTCACCACAGAGCGTGGCGACGAGTTGCAGTACTTCCTAATCTATCCCAAGAACTTCAACCCCTCGAAGAGATACCCCGTGCTTATCACCCAGTATTCGGGTCCTGGCTCACAGCAGATAGAGAACCGCTACACCACCGACTGGGAGGAGACCCTTGCACGCAATGGTTACATCGTAGCATGCTGCGATGCTCGCGGCACGGGCTACCGTGGCGAGGAGTTCAAGAAGGTGACCTATGGCGACCTTGGTAATGCCGAGGTTAAGGACCAGATCTCGTTTGCACGCCATCTGTCACGCCAGGAGTTCATCGACAGCTCACGCATCGGCATCTACGGCTGGTCGTATGGTGGCTTTATGGCCCTTGGCTGCGCACTTAAGGGCGACGGCCTCTTCAAGGTGGCTATCGCTGTGGCTCCCGTGACCTCATGGCGCTACTACGACTCTATATACACCGAGATATACAACGGTCTGCCTCAGGACAACCCCACAGGTTATGACGATAATTCGCCTATCAACTTTGCAGATCGTCTCTCGGATAAGACACGCCTGCTTATCATCCACGGCACGGCTGACGACAACGTTCACTTCCAGAACACCATTGAGATGTGTCGCGCTCTTAACCGCTCGGCTAAGCAGTACGACATGATGGTCTACCCCGACCAAAACCACTCTATGCGTCCTAACGACATGGTGAACATCCGCCAGAAGATGGTCGACTACTGCATCAGCTTCTTGTAAGCCTACCTTTAAGGGAGGGGGTGACTAAAAAGTAAATTAGCCACCCCCACTTTGTCATGAGGTTGAAGAAAAAGATGTAGTTTTAGGCATGCGAAGCCCGAAAAAGCGGAGTTTACTTAAGCGTAAATGAGCATTTTGAGGGCGAGCATAACGACAAAATACACTTTTTATTCAGCCTCTTATTACTAACCATCATCACCATGCGCTACTTTATTGAGTTGCAATACGACGGCGCCGCCTACTATGGCTGGCAACGACAGCCCGAAACCGCTACCGTACAGGGCACCATCGAAGCTAAACTCTCGATGCTCCGCGGCGTGGCCACCGAGATTGTGGGTGCAGGACGCACCGACACGGGCGTCAACGCCTCGTTCTACACCGCACACTTCGACACCGATAGTGCGGTTGACACAGCGCAGCTTACCTATAAATTAAATAAGGTACTCCCTCCCGACATCGCCATCCTCCGCATCTACGAGGTAGAGCCTACGAAGCATGCACGCTTCGATGCCCGCGAAAGAGAGTACACCTACTACCTTACACCCCATAAGTCACCCTTCCGCCGTCACTCGGCATGGCACTATAACGTGGAGCTCGACATTGATAGGATGAATGCCGCCGCCGCGCGCCTGCTCGTCCACGACGACTTCACGTCGTTTGCCAAGCTCAACTCCAACAATAAGACCAACATCTGCCACATCACACATGCCGCATGGGTTGTCGAGAGCGATGGGACACTACGCTTCACAATACGTGCCGACAGGTTCCTACGCAATATGGTGCGTGCCATCGTGGGCACGTTGGTAGACGTAGGCCGTGGTCGCTATACTGTCGAAGAGTTCGATAATATCATTCTTAAGCGCGACCTCTCGCTATCGAGTGCAGGTGCCCCAGCATGCGGACTCTTCCTCTCCAACGTAAAATATTAGGCTGCAACATATCGGAATATACTCTATTGATATTTGCTTTTTTAATTTAATTTCTTAACTTTGTAATTGAAATTCAATTAAAACCTCAAAGAGTATGAACAGAGAGTTAGCACTGAATCCCAACAAGGTGGTTGCATTTTTAGGCAAACCTGCACGTGAGTTTACAAAGGCCGACATTGTAGAGTATATCACCAAGAACGATATACGCATGGTCAACTTCATGTATCCCGCGGGTGATGGGCGCCTCAAAACCCTTAACTTTGTCATCAACAATGCCGCATATCTCGACACCATTCTTACGTGTGGTGAGCGCGTGGATGGTTCGAGCCTCTTCCCATTTATCGAGGCCGGTAGTAGCGACCTCTATGTCGTACCTCGTTTTGCTACGGCATTCCACGACCCCTTTGCTGAGATTCCTACGCTTACGATGCTCTGCTCGTTCTTTAACAAGGATGGCGAGCCCTTAGCATCGGCACCCCGCTACACCCTACTCAAGGCTCTTAGCGCCTTTAACGAGGTCACAGGCATGGAGTTCGAGGCTATGGGTGAGTTGGAGTACTACGTCATAGCCCCCGACGAGGGTCTCTTCCCCGCAACCGACCAGAAGGGCTACCACGAGTCATCGCCCTACGCTAAGTTCAACGAGTTCCGCACAGAGTGTATGGCATATATCGCCCAGGCAGGTGGTCAGATTAAGTATGGTCACTCGGAGGTGGGCAACTTCACCATCGATGGCATGATATACGAGCAGAACGAGATAGAGTTTCTACCCGTGTGCGCTGCCGACGCTGCCGACCAACTCGTCATCGCCAAGTGGATTATCCGCAACCTCGCCTACCGCTACGGCTTCGATATAACCTTCGCGCCTAAGATTACCGCGGGCAAGGCCGGCTCGGGTCTCCATATCCACATGCGCATAATGAAGGATGGCAAGAATATGATGCTCGAGAATGGTGTGCTATCCTCTACCGCACGCCGCGCCATCGCTGGCATGATGGAGCTTGCGCCCTCAATCACAGCCTTTGGTAATACCAACCCCACCTCATACTTCCGTCTTGTGCCACACCAGGAGGCACCAACGAACATCTGCTGGGGTGACCGCAACCGCTCGGTACTCGTGCGCGTGCCTCTGGGCTGGACAGCCAAGAGCGACATGTGCCAGATAGCCAACCCTCTGGAGAAGGCGCACGACTACGACACCTCGCAGAAGCAGACCGTGGAGATGCGCTCACCCGATGGCTCGGCCGATGTATACGAGCTTATCGCGGGCCTTGTTGTGGCATGCCGCCATGGCTTCGAACTTGACAACGCACTCGATATTGCAGAGCGCACCTACGTCAATGTCAACATCCACAAGAAGGAGAATGCCGACAAATTGAAGGACTTGGCACAGCTTCCCGACAGCTGCGCTGCTTCGGCGGACTGCTTAGAGCGCCAGCGCGCTATCTTCGAGGCGCGTGGTGTCTTTAGTCCCGCCATGATTGACGGCATCTTGAAGTCATTGCGCTCGTACGACGACCGCACCCTCCGCGAGGATATTGGCAACGACCGCGAGCAGATGCTCGAACTCGTCCACCGCTACTTCCACTGCGGATAGCGCAACTACTTTTTATTCAATCAAACATGGGGCTAACTAAATTTATTAGTTGGCCTCTTTTTTATACCATACAACATAATTATTTGAAAAAAATTACTATCTTTGTGCTATATACGACAATTTGTCGATAGGACATATTATTGATGAAAGTGTATTAGCTTTTATCCTTGCGTAGAAATCTGGAAAATTTCAACAATGATCAAGGGGAGCAACACACTCGTCACTTCGTATTGTATAGTCAGGGTGCGTGTTTGCCCCTCACTCAATACGAGTGTGGGGTATTGTTTATTTGATCATAGGTATTCCAGAACCTCTACGCAGATAAACTAATCGGCTCCACACTTTCTTTTATATTAAGCTACGCACATAGGAGTCGGGTGTCACGCTACACATGCAAACAAGACATCTACACTCTATCTTAGGAGCTATCTTAAGTATCGCACTCAGCCTCTTGTGTGTGACAACATCACACGCTCAACAGTCATCGTCAGACCCATTCAATTGTCATGCAGATTGCACCACTTGTAAGGAGGGCATGGAGATACTCGACAGACTCCACAAGAACGGATTTACGGAAGAGGACGTCGACGAGGCTATTGCATATATTGAGTGTTGCGATGTATCTCACTGTGTGAATCTACTATACGCGGTGAGTAAAAGTATTCAAGACAATAGTATTCAAAGGGCTGAGTTCAACCAAGAACATGCCGTCAGGTTCATGAAATTCGCTTTTGATACGATAATCGATAGACATGAAATATTCACATCAATGGCTAATGGCCGAGATAATAATTTCTCGAGCAACTTAAATAATCCGACCTCATGGGGCATTTTAGTACTACCTGCAATGTCAGATGAATTATGTGAAATGATTCATCAGTATGAGGATAACAAAGCCTATGGTATTAATAATGATGGATACCTCTGTAACGGTCTGCGTTGCTTCCTTGAGTTTTTTGCCTATGGCGATAATAGCTATATGAAGCAATTTGTTCCCAACTATAAGGAATCAGCGGAGCGCTTAATAAAAGAGTGGAACAAATATAGTAAGAAGACTAAGTATATAGCAGCTATTGATAAAACTTTTGAGCGTAATTTGATTGAATCTCCAGCACACTTATCTTACTATATTTGCTATAACGGAACATATCCATACCACTCTATTGCTGCACTTAGTTCTACAGAACCTCATTTTGCAGATTTTTATCTTGATAATGCTAAAGACATACTTAATATCGCTTACAACGCTTTACCATATATTGCATACTATGAGATCCTAACCAATATGGAGATGATATTTAAAGCAAATAATCAGTATGAGAGGTTAAAGATAATTACAAAAGAATTAAATAAGGAAACCTTTGGCAATTTAGGTGTAGTTGCAAACCAAGTAACGAGTGCTACACAATTAGATTTGGGCACCATAAAATCAAACTATATGGATTATATGGAGTCTCTTATCAACCAAGGATATGAATTTGCTTATTATGCTCCAATGAAATATCCAGATGAGATTACTGAAGAGGATATGGAGGCTTATAAGGAATATTGTGTAACAACATGCAAATTTCTTGGAGACATATTTGGAACAGAAAGGCTGTTGTCCAACTCTAATTTACGACATTATTATTTAATGTTTGAAAATATCAAAGACTTTCTGCATCTGGAAGAAGATGTTCACCTACTATTATATGCCATTAATCTGTCATTAGATATCTGCGACGATGATTCTCTTGTTGCACTAACGACGTTAGAGAATGTCCTGCCATATGCATCAGTATTTGGTGTTGAGAAAGATTTATATCAACTTCCATCTATTGCAGTATTCTACTGTGATCTTGGATACTTCACATTAGCTAAACAGATAATTGAACAGGAAGTGCAGTTTAATCTACCATATTATGATGAGGAATCATCCCATAATTACTTCCGTCTTGATTCTAATGGCATTGCTACTACGCCTGAGGTCACACCAGCTGATGTGTACTACCTTGCAAATCTAATTAACGCAATGAGCTATTTTGAGAGTGGAGAGTATAACGAGTTAATTATAAAATATTATCCCAAGTTGGAGTCTCTTATCGAAACTATTACCGAAGAAAATTGCGGAGAGACATATATGGGGGACCGTGCAAATTTACACCTATACATAGCAGACACTCTTTGCAATATTGCCCAATATAATTTAGCAAAAGATTATCTCAATAAGGCTGTATATATATTGAATAACACCACTCTTTCCGAAGATTATGAACAAGAACTTAGGAGTGATATTGAATATGGGATGTGTGAAGTTAGCTATGGTTTAGGTGATAGTCGGTCATACGTAGAGCACTACCGTAAATGGATGATCTATAATGAGCCAGAGGAAGCAGTAAACGATATTGAGACGTGTGCTAAGGCATCGTATATGGCATCAGTAGCAGGTGACTACGAATTGATGGAGGAGTGTGCCGAGATGTACATGGAGGCTATCCACGAAAACATTTCTAATATAATATTTAACTCGAGCAGTGTCGCGCGTGAGGAGTATTGGAGCAAGTGGTCTTCGAGCGGAAAGTTCATTACTGAAGCATACTATATTTCTAAAACAGAGCACCCTACAAGTATACTCCCAGGCATAATATACAACTGGAACTTAGCTTGTAAGGGTATGCTCCTACAAGCAAACAACCAATTTGACTATAAGCTCTCTACACATCCCAATGCAGAGCTAAGAGAGTTGTATCAGACCTATAAGTCGCTATCGTTAGAGCTAGAGAATTGTTATATGCGTTCAACTAACCAGGGCGAGATTGTTAGATTAGAAAAAGACGTACGACAGATTGAAAATACGCTGATTAGCATCATTAGGCGTGAGTCTATTGAGATGCCACAAAACAACGATATAAGTATCACATGGCAAGATGTAAAAGAGGAGTTAGGTGATAATGAGATTGCCATTGAGTTTATGCGTATAGAGAATATGGATGGCATACCTTCGTACATCGCTATAATGCTGCGCAACGACTGGGAAATGCCTCGCATTGTTGATATATGTACAGAGGCTGAGCTAAGCGTGTATGTATCATTTGACACCAAGTTCAACCGAACTCTTTACACCACACCAAAATCTAGGATTGAGGTATACCCTCTATTGTGGGACAAAGTTAACGACTACATACAAGAGGGAGATGTGGTATTTTATTCAACAGACGGGCTAATGCACCAGCTCAATATTGAGGCAATACGTCTACCTAATCAATCAGGTGTAAAGCTATATGTAGACGATGTATACGATATGCGACGCCTTTCATCTACGCGCGAGCTTTGTATCGATAGTAGCGATGGACGATATAAGACAGCGGCCCTATTTGGTAACCTAAACCTAAATATGCAAGATAGTGAAGTGGATGCTGTAGACCAAAATATGGAGTCTTCGCATATCACGTCTCGCACACTTGGTTCACAATTTAAAAACGTAGTACCTCGTACGCCTGTTCCAATCCAAAGCGAGCAGATGATTTATAATGTAAGCGCCACACTTCGGTCAGCGAAGATTAAATCTGATATCTATGTTCGTGAATTGGGAACAGAGAATGCCTTTAAGCAGCTATCGGGCACAGGCACAGACTTGATTCTTATCTACACCCACGGATTCTATATCGAGGGACTCACCGACTATCAGGAGAATGAAGTGGAGCTATCGCCAATGATGCGTTCAGGTGTAGTAATGGCAGGCTCACCAGAGATATCCATCGATAGCGACAATGATGGTCTGCTATTAGCACGTGAGATTGCCGATATGAACCTTAGTGGCACAGATATAGTCTTCCTATCTGCATGTCAGACAGCACAGGGTGAGATTACGGGAGACGGAGTATTCGGCATACAACGAGGTCTAAAGCAGGCAGGTGTCGACACCATAATAATGACTCTATGGGAAGTCGATGCAATGATGTCAATAGAGATTGTTGAAGAGTTCTACAAGGCTCTTGCAGAGCCTGGCACCACAAAACGAGAGGCATTCCGCAAGGCTCGAAACACTGTACGCGAGAAGTTCCCCAACAAAGACTGGGCTGCATATATTATGTTGGACTAACACTTTAAAACTCAAATAATAAACACTATGAAAAAACTATTTACATTAATCGTGGTTCTTATAGGCTTTAGCACAATAGCATCTGCTCAGATTCTACTTGATGCACGCTCTATGCAGATTTACTACGGACAACCAAAGAAGGTGACACAAGAAACACCTCAAGGAGTTACAATGACTTGTTATTTTGATACCCAGGGGCGTGTCTCATCTTTGGAGGATGGCAACGGAGCAGTTATGACTTTTACATGGCGTCCAGACAACTCTCGCATATCTGTCAGAACCACAATGAATGGTTCAGTGGTAGGAGCAGGCTATATCAATATTAGCAAGTATAACGACGAGGCTATCAGCTACGAAGCAGAGGGAACTGAAATTGATATAGAATTTGATTCACAGAAAAGAATGGAATGGATGGGCGTATATCAAGGCGGTGTTACTGCTGAAATGGAATACGTCTACACCGAAGGCTCCAATAGCATCATTCCAGAATACATGGAATTGTATAATAACGGAAATTATGTCGGATTTCAGACGATAAGCGATGTTAAATATGACTCTAAAGGCAATTTCATTCAGACCACCATCAATCAGAATGGCTACGAACAAGTAAACAAACGCAGAATATACTATTACTAAATAATAATTATTAACACATAAAAACACTTTAAATTATGAAAAGATTTTTATTCTTGGCAGCGGCTCTTATGATGACAAATGCTGCATTTGCCCAGGAGAATAACGAGGGCGATAAGGTTGAGATATCACCTGCAATGCAAACGCTAGAAATGGCAGGCAACCTAGTTCAGTATGGCTACGACAACTATAGTGCGACAGCATTGGCTCAGGCTGTAGAACTTTACAACTCTGTTACTGTTAAATTGGAGAATATAAAGAAGACCTCTGAGGGCGGCGAAGACACTCCTAAGGATCAGAGAATCAATTTGGATGTAAACGCTTTGTTGGCTGACGCTCGTAATTTTGCCGATGGTGATGAAGTTACACTTGCTTATATCGACAAGGTAGAGGATGCTACAAACGCTAGCAATGCAACCCTCGGTCGTTATGATGGTCCATCAGAGACTGAGGAGTGTGTTTTATCTAACAGCATAGATACATACCGAGTACTTTTCCGCGGTAGAGAGGATGCTGGAGTACTCGTTGTAGGTGATGGCGATACAGACCTAGACCTGTATATCTACGATGAAAATGGTAATCTCGTTGATAGCGACACCGACTCAACTGACGTATGTGTTTGCTCATGGAGACCTTACGAGACCAGCTACTATACTATTAAGATTCGTAACTGGGGCAACGTTCGAAACTACTACACGATGTATATTCCATAATAAGTGCAATATAGTAATAGTATAATACTTATGTATAATGTTAGGAGGCTGATATGTCAGCCTCCTAATTTATTATATATATGGTATCAGATTCTGTTGTAGCGCTCGTCGATAACGCGCCAGTCGAGAATCTTCCAGAAGTCCTCAACGGAGTTCTTACGCATATTGCGGTAGTCGAGATAGTAGGCATGCTCCCACACATCGATGGCAATAAGCGGCATAAGGTCGTCAGTAAGTGGAGTGCCAGCATTGGGCTTTGAGATGATGAAGAGGCGGCCGTCGCGGTCAGCTGCAAGCCACACCCATCCCGAGCCAAAGAGCGTTGTGGCATGCGTCGTCATGCGCTCCTTAAGCACCTCCAACGAGCCGAACTCAGCGTCGATAGCCCTTCTTAGTCCATCGCTCGGATGGTGATGGGGTGTGGGCGAAAACTGCTCGAAGTAGAAGACATGATTCCATGCCTGTGCGGCATTATTAAAGATGGCACCATCGCTCGTCAACACTATATCCTCGAGGGGCAGTGTGGCGTAGCGGGTGCCATCAATCAATTCATTCAACTTAGCGACATAGCCTGCATAGTGCTTGTCGTGGTGAAAGTGTAGCGTCTCAGCCGAGATATATGGCTCGAGAGCATCGTAGGCGTATGGCAGCTCGACAATGGAGATGAGCGCCGTAGCAATGGTTTTAATCGTCATAGTCACAGTGTTTATAGGTGATACACCCATCCCCACTGCAACTTTAGGACCAAACAGCTATCGTGTGCAGCGCAACGAGAGGTATAGTCCCGAGAAATTAGACACTACGCCCTCTATCATCTCAAACGTAGAGTCGTCATCAGCATCGGGGAGCATCGTCTTAAATGCCCTAACAGCATCCTCTGCCTTAAGCATTATGATAAGCTCGCCATCTTCCGACATCTTAAGGTAGCCACCACACGTGAGTGTCTTGCCATTATCGGCCATGGCCTGGATACGGAAGCGCGCCGTAGAGCTGTCGTAGGTGTAGCTACCATCGTAGACATAGTCCTCGTAGTAGAAACTACCGCTGCCATTGGCATTAAGTCTTACGCTAAAGGAGCCAGCCTTGATGCCTGCCATCATCAACTCCTCGCGACCGATGCTCTCAATCTGCGAGATTGCAGCCTCAGCAAAGGCATTAGTGCCGAGATAATCTATCGAGAAGTTCTTATAGTTCCAAAGGCCCACCACTCGCTTTGTGGTAGGAGCATTCTCTGCGAGAGTCTGGTAGGGAGACTTCTTCTGGCTGCTACTACTACCGCCCTTGAATAGTCCTGTAAGCTTCGACAAATCCCACTGAGCACTTGCAGTCTCGGGAAGTGACACCATGCCCAAGAGAGCCACAGCAACCACTATAAATATTCGTTTCATAGCGCTCAGAGTGATTAGCTACGTGCAAATGTGAAGCCGAGATATACATTCTCGTAGCTATCGACAAGCTGCGTAAGACTGTTAAGCATCGACACCTTAGAGCCGAGAGCCGAGAGGAAGTTAACCAACTTGGTGCAGTCGAAGGCTACATCGAGGTTCTCGCCATCGATATAGGCATAACCCGAGAGCGACGAGAGCTTCAGCAGCTTAGTGTCGAACATAAGGTCGATAGCATGAGTATCAGCAGCATAGGTATAGGTACCTGTAAGCGTGCGACGGCCGAGCACCATGCTAAAGGTATTATCTGCATTTAGCGTAAGCGAGCAGCTACCCTTCTTAATGCCAACGAGGTTGTAAGCAGACTGGAGTTTACCCTCCACGGTACCTACAAGGGCATTGCCTGCGAGGTTAGCGAGCTCGTTCTCGCTATCGAAACGAACGGCTGGAGAGTCGTAGCTCCAAGCATCCACCAAAAGTAGCTCTGTGGCCTTGCCGTCGGTTGCCTCATCCACGTATTCGGTAACTACTCCCTTCAAAATCTTACCGAGATTCTGTGCCGATGCTGTTGTAGTGATTGCGAGCATGGCAACAACGATTATTAATGTTTTCTTCATAGATTTGATGTGTAAAGTTTGTATTAGTAACGCACCATGCCCCGCAATTATTATCTACGGGGCTGATACTCAGTTAAATTTTATCTGTTTAGGCTTGCCTCAAGGTCGTCAATCTCCTGGAGCCATGCACGCGACTCGGCATCAGAAGGCATGTGCAGGTCGCCACGTGGCGAGAGACCCACGGCACCCACCTTGGGACCATCGGGCATCGCCGAACGCTTGAACTGCTGCGAGAAGAAGCGACGGAAGAAGGTGCGCATCCACTTGATGATGGTGGCCTCGTCGTATACGCCCTCGAAGGCTATAGATGCCAACATGAATATCTTCGATGGCACATAGCGGCGGCGCAGTGCGCAGTAGAGGAAGAAGTCGTGCAGGTCGTAGGGGCCCACTATATCCTCGGTCTTCTGCGCTATATCCTCGCCATTGGCGGGGAGCAACTCGGGACTCACGGGCGTAGCCACAACATCGCGAAGCACTCTCTGAAGCACGCCCTCGGCACGATTCTCGGCATACCAGTCGACCATATATTTAACCAAGGTCTTGGGCACCGACGAGTTGATGCCGTACATCGACATCTGGTCGCCGTTGTATGTCGCCCAGCCGAGTGCCAACTCACTCATATCGCCTGTGCCGATAACCATACCGCCACACATATTTGCCACATCCATTAATATCTGTGTGCGCTCGCGTGCCTGAGAGTTCTCATACGCTACACCGCGGTCATTCGGGTCGATACCGAGATCCTTGAAGTGCTGCTCGCAGGCATCCTTGATAGATATTTCGCGGAGGGTGCAGCCCAGCTCCTTAACCATAATGAGGGCATTCTGGTAAGTGCGGTCCGTAGTGCCAAAGCCCGGCATCGTCACACCGATGATACCCTTACGGTCGAGACCAAGCAGGTCGAACGTATCGCACACGGCCAAGAGCGCCAGCGTAGAGTCCAAGCCACCTGAGATACCGAGGACTGCCGTCTTGCAGTTGGTATGCTCAAGGCGCTGGGCGAGACCTGCGCTCTGTATGGCGAATACCTCGCGGCAGTGTATGGCACGTGCCGCCTCATCCTCGGGAACGAAGTATAAAGGCTCGATATGGCGGCGTACGCTGTCGGTGCGTACAATCTCGTCGACGTCAATCTCCACGACGCGCATCTCGGGAGCCTCGGGATAGTAGAAGGTGTTACGTGCCGTGCGGCGTGTCGAGATATACTCCACGTCGATGTCGGCGATGGCCATGCGGTCGTTACGCACGAAACGCTCACTTACATCGAGCACGCGGCCAAGCTCCGCAATGACGGCATTACCGGCAAATACGAGGTCGCTCGACGACTCGCCATGACCCGCCGAGGCGTAGACATAGGCAGCCATCGTGCGGCTCGACTGCTCGGCGATGAGCGAGATGAGATAGTCGTGCTTGCATACCGACTCAGGCGATGCCGAGAGGTTGAACAGCAGCTTAGCACCCTGCACCGCCTGCATTGATGATGGAGGCACGGGCACCCACATATCCTCGCATATCTCTACGCCAAACTCCACGTCGTGGATATCGAACATAAGGTCGGCACCGAAGGGGCACTCCTGACCCGCGAAGCGTATCACACGGTCACGAATACCGAAGCCCGATACCCACCAGCGGAGCTCCGAGAACTCGCCATAGTTGGGTATGTACGACTTGGGCACTATACCCCACAACTGTCCCTGACCAAATACCGCAGCGCAGTTGTAGAGGCGGTCGGCATATACCACGGGGAGACCTACGATACCCACTGTGGGGATGTCCGCCGTCTCTTCCATAAGCCACGCCAGGGCACGCTCCGAGTCCTTGAGCAGCTTCTTTTGAAGTACCATATCGCCGCAGGTGTAGCCCACGAGCGAGAGTTCGGGCATAACCACAATCTCGACACCCTCCTTGAAGGCGTCCTGCATAATCTTGAGAGCACCCTCGGCATTGCGTCGGGCATCGGCAATGTGCACGCGAGGTACCGCCGCCGCAACTCTCATATATCCATACTGGTTGTTCACTTTTCTAATCAATTAGGAATTTGCAATGAGGAATAAGCTAAGAGCCTTATTCGTTGTCAGAAGGTATTAGATACAACGCTCGGCGAATTTCGAGGCGATGGGCTGTACTATAGCGTACTGCCCATTGCTGAGATAATTCGTTAGCGGCAGTAGATAATGCCTTATCACATCAAATTTGTTGTCAGAAGGGGGTAGATGTGGTGCCAAGTGAGATTGACACGGATGGGACATACTTCGAAGTATTTCCCATTCGGGGCAATGAGCTTGGTGCCGCAGATGCCCCCTTATCACAACAAATTACTCTGCCCAGATGCGCGCTAAGTTGATAATGGTATTCATCGCGCGGTTCATCGTCGTTAGCGACGCATACTCATAGCGGCCATGGAAGTTCATACCACCAGTGAAGATGTTAGGGCAGGGAAGACCCATGAACGAGAGGCGTGAGCCATCGGTACCACCACGTATGGGCTTAACCTGAGGCTTAACACCCGCCTCGATCATTGCGCGCTTCGCCTTCTCGATAACTTGTGGGTGTGGCTCGACCATCTTACGCATGTTGTAGTACTGGTCCTTCAAGGTGAGGGTGAGCACCTTCTCGCCATACTTGCGCTGGAGGAAGTTGACTACATCCCACATAAGCTGCTTCTTCTGCTCGAACTTATCGCTGTCGTGGTCGCGGATGATGTAGCTAAGCTCAGCCTCCTCAACAGAGCCCTTGATGCCTACAGCGTGGAAGAAGCCCTCGTAGTGCTCCGTAAACTGTGGGCGCTCCGCTACTGGAAGCAGTCCATTGAGCTCGCAGGCAATGTCTATGGCATTAATCATCTTATTCTTAGCCATGCCGGGGTGTACGTTACGGCCGGCAATGTGAATCTTAGCACCTGCGGCATTGAAGTTCTCATACTCCAACTCTCCCTCCATGCCACCATCCATGGTGTAGGCGAAGTCGGCAGCAAACTTCTTAACATCGAAGTAGTCTACGCCGCGGCCAATCTCCTCGTCGGGAGTGAAGCCCACGCGAATCTTGCCATGTGGCACCTCGGGGTGTGCCACGAGCCACTCCATGGCTGTTACAATCTCGGCAACACCAGCCTTATCGTCAGCACCAAGAAGTGTAGTACCGTCAGTGTGGATAAGGGTGTGACCCTTGAAGAAAGGTAGCTCGGGGAACTCCTCAACACGAAGCCACACATCGCCACCAAGCTTGATGTCGCGACCATCGTAGTTCTCCACGATGTGGGGCTTGACGCCTGCACCCGACATATCAGGGGCGGTATCTACGTGCGAGATAAAGCCGATTACGGGAGCATTCTCATAGCCCTTAGTTGCGGGGAGTGTTGCCATAACGTAGCCATACTCATCCATCGTAACCTCCTTAAGGCCGATTGTCTCAAGTTCCTCCTTCAGAGCGCGGAGCAAGACGAGCTGCTTCTCGGTCGAGGGGAACGATGTGCTCGACTCATCCGACTGCGTGTCGAACGAGACATATTTCAAAAAGCGTTCTTTTAAGTCCATATATGTAGATTCAATTAGTAATTAGCAATTAGAAATTAGAAATTAGTAGTTATAAACCCTCTTTACTCTATCTTAGCACGGCGTGAGTGCCAGATGAAGTAGGCTATGATGGCAACATACATAACGATGCCGAGGTACTCGTAGCCCATAGAGCCTACCCAGCTGCCAAGCATGAGGTCAACACCCGTAAAGGCGATGATGGCGCTGACAACACCCATCAGGGCACCACCTGCGATGAAGCCCGAGGCGATGAGCGTACCGCGGTTGTTGTTAGCCTTAGCCTGCTCAGGATTCTTATGACGGTTCACTGCCCATGAAGCCAAGCCACCGACCACAAGAGGTGCATTGAGGTTCATTGGGATGAACATACCAAGTGCGAATGGCAGCGCGGGGACGTTGATAAGCGTGAGCACAAGGATAAGACCTGCACCAATACCATAGAGCAACCATGGCGTCACACCGCCCGTCATCAAGGGCTTGATTACGGCAGCCATGGCATTAGCCTGAGGCGCTACAAGGGCACCCTCGCCAGTGAAGCCGTAGGTCTCGTTCATGATGATCATGACACCTGCCACGGTAGCTGCCGATACGAACGTGCCGACAAACTTCCATGTCTGCTGCTTCTTAGGTGTTGTGCCGAGCCAGTATCCCACCTTAAGGTCGGTGATAAAGCCACCCGCCATAGATAGAGCCGTACATACCACACCGCCAATAACAAGGGCTGCAATCATACCTGACTCACCCTCAAGGCCTATTGATACGAGTACAAGAGATGACAAGATTAAGGTCATTAGCGTCATACCCGATACGGGGTTCGAGCCCACGATGGCGATGGCATTTGCCGCCACGGTGGTGAATAAGAAGGCGATAACGAAGACTATGAGCAGTGCCACGATTGTCTGCATCCAGCTACCCAAGACACCGAACTGGAAGAATACGAGCGTAGCAACCAACGTAGCGATGATGAGCGACAGGATGGTCTTCATAGATATATCCTGCTGCGTGCGGGGCTCACCCACAGCCGTTTTCTTTCCCGAGAACTCGCTCACGGCAAGCTGCAAAGCGCTCTTAATGATGCCCGCCTGGCGCACAATGCCGATAAGGCCTGCCATGGCAATACCGCCGATACCAATGGGACGACCGATGTATTTGTAGAGGTTCTCAGGTGTAAAGATGATAGATGAATCCGAGAGGATGGTGTTGTAGACATACTCCTCGGTATAGCCCGATATTGCCACGAAGTCGGCGGGGTTAGCCTCGATTGCTGCAATCTGTGCCGCATCGTTGATACCAAACAGGGCGATTAGCTGGTCAGCAGAGAGCGTATCGAGAATATCCCTACCCGAGATGCCTATGGTCTGTGCGAATGTCAACGAGTCGATGGCACCCTCGAATGAGCCAACAAGAGGCACGATGAAGAACCACACGAGCGCCGAGCCTGCAGCGATGATAAGAGCATACTTAAGGCCGATGATGTAGCCGAGGCCGAGCACCGCAGCTGAGGTGTTAAGGCCAAATGTCAGCTTGAACTTAGCGGCCAGAGCCTGTCCCCAGCCCCATATCTGTGTAGATATGGCTGATGACCACGCACCGAAGGTAGATACGATAAAGTCGTAGAGACCGCCGATAAGACCCGCCGTAACGAGAATCTTAGCCTCCGAGCCACCCTTCTCTCCCGATACGAGCACCTCGGTGGTTGCCGTAGCCTCAGGGAATGGATACTTGCCGTGCATCTCCTTCACGAAGTACTTGCGGAAGGGCACGAGCAATACGATGCCCAAGACGCCACCAAGCAACGACGATAGGAATACCTGATAGAAGTGAGCCTCGAGGCCGAGGATGTATAGCGCGGGGAGCGTGAAGATGGCACCCGCCACGATTACGCCCGACGACGCACCAATCGACTGGATTATGACGTTCTGTCCGAGCATGTTCTTCTTGCCACGCATGGTGCCGAGACCTACGGCAATGATGGCGATGGGGATTGCTGCCTCGAATACCTGACCCACCTTAAGGCCGAGGTATGCCGCAGCTGCCGAGAAGAGCACCGCCATGATGATGCCGAGCGACACCGAATATGGCGTAACCTCCTTAGGCTGAGCCTTTTCGCCCATTACGGGCTGATACTCCTCACCGGGGTTGAGTTCGCGGTAGGCGTTCTCAGGCAGTGAGTTTTGGATTTGTTCTTGCTGCATAGTAGTATTAGTTTTTTGTAATTAATCTCTTCGCGCACGTGTATAAAGTGTACAAATATAACTATTTTTTTTGGAAAAACAAGGGCTTACGTCGCTAATTACTCCATGCATTATGCGCGCAGCGTTTTCTATTGCTAATTCCAGTGAAACAGATTATTACCTTCATTGCTACGAGGATGGGCACCATGGGATTGTTCAGGGGGGGGTATTGCGTATGAAGTGAACACAATGGTAGATTACCAATGGCATGACACCACACCGCAACTTCTAACCTATTTATTGATGACTTAGAGCGGTAATTCAGTGCGTCGAGTATATACGATTGCGTAGCAATGCAAGACGAAGTCTTGCCATAAGCCCTCCTTATCAAAGGAGGGTTTGGGTGGATTGTAGATATGACTGAGGACATCAGTCCTCCCCCCGCTACCATAAAAAAGAGGAAATCCGATTTGGATTTCCTCTATGGTAGCGGGGGGAGGACTCGAACCTCCGACCTCCGGGTTATGAGCCCGACGAGCTGCCAACTGCTCTACCCCGCGATGTATCGTTAAATGGCCTTAGTAGACCCATTTGCCTTATTTGCGAGTGCAAAGGTAATGCAAATTATTTATTCTTGCAAATTTTTACGTCACTTTTTTATTCACAAAAGCACAATGCAACCATGTAACATGCTGCCTATCATGCGTCTATTTACTCGATATTTTTTGCCACTATCTCGGCGATATCCCTTGCTGGGCGCGTTGCTGCGCGGGCAATAGCCTTATTACATAGCGGGCATGCTGTCACTATCGTATCGCACCCCGTAGCCTCCAGTTCGGCAGTCATACGTTGGGCTATACGCAGCTGCTGGCCATCGTTTATCACCGTATTGGCGAGTGACGAGCCGCAGCATAGTGCATCGCGACGTGTGTGCTTAGGCTCGGCGAGCTTACCCACTGCACCAATCACACGGCGTGGAGCGTCGTAGATGCCACAGCCGCGACCAAGCTCACAGGGGTCGTGATAGGTATATGCCGTATTGTCGCTCTTCGGAGTAATGCGTCCCTCGGCTATAAGGCGGTCGATATACTCTGTATGGTGCAGCACCTCAACACCTTCGAGGTGGTACTCCTCTTTGAATACCTTGAGGCAAATGGGGCACGACGTCACCAACGTGGTTATCTCATGTTTACGGAAGAGTGCGCGGTTAGACTCCATCATCTTACGTGCCGCGTCTGTCTCGCCCGAGAGCATCAGCGGCCTGCCACAGCATACGCCACCATCCCTATCGGCATACCACACCTCCTCGCCTGCAGCCTCGAATATGCGCTCCATGGAGCGCTGCACGGCAGGCGTTAGCGATGTCATACATCCTGCGAAGTAGCCCACCTTACCCATACCCGAGGAGCGGTCGATGCCCTGCAGGTAGCGATAGCGACCCTCGTGGGGGATATTACGGCGCTTAGCACGCGAATTTAGGCGCAAGGTGTTAAGGTTGATACCCACGGGACACTTAGCCTCACAGCGGCCACACATCAGGCAGTTGTTGGCAATCTTAAGCGAGAGCATATTATAGCGTCTATCGCGCAGGAAGTACACCGACTGTGTGTCGTTTAAGCCAAGGTCAGCCTGCAGCTGACATGGGTCGATACATATACCGCATCGCGAGCATGCCTCAACCTCAAAGTTATCGTACGACCTACGCTCCTTGTTGGGGCGAAGGCTCCAGCGGCGCAGGAAGATGAGCGGTATCTCGGTAAGTATGTGCATATAGCGCGAGAAGGGCATCGCCACGAAGAATACACCTAAGGCGCATGAGTAGAACCACCACGCAGGCTCATAGACCATAGCGAGCACATCTGCGGGGACAACCTCCGCCAGCCAGCCACCTATCGACCCCGTGAGGAATCCTCCGCCACCATATACCGCCACGGTGAGGCTCTCAGCCACAAGACGCGCGGGGAACACAAACCACAAGGCAGATAAGGCTATACGGTCGAAGAGCACATGCTTCGTGGTGCGACGCATGCCCAACGCCTTAGACCTCAGTCGCTTAAACCATGCCAGCATCACACCCGACAAGACTATGAGTAGCAGTGCGTCCATCAGCTGTTCGAACACAGCATAGTGCTCCTGAAGCGCGAGGTGCGGCGCGAAGTATTTGAAGAAAACGTGGCCCTGTAGTGGCACAAAGTCAGCACCGAGGTATACGGTGGTCTCTATCCAGCCTACGGCAATAAGCAGGAACCAACCAAAGGCCAACGAGGCGTGCATATAACCGAGCACTGGATTGTGCTTAAAGATGCGGACATGTAGCAACGACTCGCGTATCACCTCCCACACGGCAATGAGCGTCTGGCGCGTGAAGATGCCACGACGAATGAGCAATTTATCCACCCTCGGCAGGCGCATAAGCCACAATACCCACTTCACGCCAACGGCAATGAATAGGAATAGTGTACCCACAACAAATGGGATGGTGAACGGCGCGAAATATAGCAATATATCATCCATATAATCAGTCGTTTAGAAGTCGCCTAACTTGCGTTTGATGAGCATCACCAAGCCGCGCGTGTTGATACCACGAGGGCACACCAATCGGCACTTACCACAGAGCATACACTTGCTCAGCTCCTCGTACGCACCCTTATACTCGCCACGACGCACCGAGGTGTGTAGCTTGCGGAAGTTGAAGTCCGTGAGGTTGCCCGCTGTGCACGATGCCGTGCACGAGCCACAGCCTATGCATGCCTGAAGCTCGGGCATCTCAGCGATGATGGCGTTGCTCTTGCGCAGGTCGTTGTTGTCCATATTGATGACACGCGGACGACTGATGCCATATCCGAAGTTAATGTTACGCATATCGGACTATTTAGCGTTATACTTATTTTTAAGGTATTGGTCTACGGCTGAGGCTGTTAGCGACGCCTCAGCAAGCGTGTCAGCAAGGCTCTTGGGTGCCGTGACGGTGCCCGCGAAGAAGATACCCTCCTGCTGGCTACGCACTACGCCAAGGAACGAGTCATTGGCCTTGAAGTAGCCGTTGGGTGCCAGGGGCAGACCCGCCGATGCGGCGAGCGTGGGGTTGTCGTAGTTGGCACTCATACCCACGAGCAACACCAACATATCTACCGTCATACGCAAAGGGCGACCAGTGAGCGTATCCTCAGCCTTAATCTGTATGCGCTTGTTGATGGTCTCGGCGGCCTCCGAGATACGGCCACGCACGAAGTGTACGTTGTACTTCTCCTGCGCCTCGCGGTAAAGCTCCTCGTAGCCAGGGCCGAACATACGTATATCCATATAGAAGTTGAAGACATCGGCCGTGGGGAACATCTGCTTAAGCTCTATCGCCTGCTTCACACCCGTGATGCAGCAGACCTTCGAGCAGTGCTTCTGTCCCACCTTCTCGTCACGCGAGCCCACGCAGTGCAGAATAGCGATACGCTTAGGCTCCGAGCCATCGGTGAGGGTTACCCTACCACCATTCATCATACGCTCGAGGTCTACCGAGGTGATGACATTGTCGTAGAGGCCATAGCCATACTCCTGCTTGCGGTGGGCATCGAAGAGCGTAAAGCCCGTGGCTACGACCACAGCATCGGCGGGTATGCGCTCCTCTGAGCGTAGTGTTACGCCATCCGAGGCTATGCCTATCACCTCCTGACCATAGAAGCAGCGAATGTGCTCATCCTTAACGCGCTGAGCTATGGGCTGCATAATGTCGCCCGCGGGTGTAAACGAGGGAAAGAGCTTATGCCAGCCACGCGCCTTACCGCCAAGCTCAATGTCGCGCTCGACAATAATGGGCTCTATGCCTCGTGACTTAAGCTCAAGGGCTGTCTGCATTCCAGCGGCACCGCCGCCAACGATAACTACTCTATATGCCATATCTTATCTACGTATTTCATAAAGACGACGCTGCTCGGCGCAGTTCACCGCAGCATCGGCAGGTTTACCTATATATTTACCACCCACACCTAAGTACTTAGCCTCGGGGTTATACTCCACGCCGAGCTTGTCCAGCAGCGGCTCGACGTCGACCTGATGGAACTGCATGCCGAGCTCCCAGGGGTCATAGCCGAGCACCAAGCCCGCCATCTCCTCGTACGTGAGCACGGGGATACCCTTACCGTTGGCACCATAAGTTGTGCCATCCATCTCGGCAATGGCATACTGCCACTTGTCGAGGAACATGGTACAGCCGGGGCAGTTGGCTACGATAAAGTCGGGCTTGTAGGGCGCCATGCTCTCGAGCTTCTTATGCGAATTGGCTATGGATGAGCCGCGATTAGCCTGAACGAGGTAGTTGCGGAAGCCGAAGCCACAGCAGTGACGACGCTCGGGGTAGTCTACCACATCGCCACCCCACGCCTCAATCATACCCGCCAGCACGTAGGGGAACTCCGAGCCACCGATACCCGACTTGGGGAATATCTTCGCATAGTGGCAACCGATGTGTTCCACTACCTTAAGTGGCTCTCCCGTGTGTACATTCACCAAACGGCGCTTCGCCTTGCGGGCAATAGCCTCGCGGTGATAGAACATGATATCCGAGGTGTGAGCGATGGAGCGGGGCTTAACAAGTTCGCGTCCCGTTGCCTCCTTCAAGTAACGGCGTGTGCGCTCCTCGGTCTCGGGGAACTCCTCCCATGTCGACAGCACCTCGTTGTAGATACCAAACGATGTTATGCACGACGATATAAAGTTCTCGTAACCAGCCTCCGCCATCAGCGCAAACTGACGCGCTACGACCGTCATGATGGTCTCCAGAGGTACCACATCGGAGTGGTAGCCGATGCCTGTACACGAGGTGTGTAGCGGATCATCGAATATGTCGACGCCGAGGTCGTTAGAGAGAATATCGAGGAACGCCTTTTCGCTTCCGGGGAAGAAGTTCTGGCGTATGCAGCTACGTGCGTAGTAGTATTTGTCGGCAGCAATCTCCTTCTGATACTCCTGCCATGATGCTCTTCGTGCCATATATTAGTAGTGGTTTTCAGAGTTCTTTGTGTAGGTCTCCATCATATACTCCTCGGTGGCGCCATCATAGCCCATCTCGCGAGCCTTACGGTCGGAGTGACGCTCGATGGTGTCGTAAAACTCCTTGCCGCCCGAAACCTCGAAGATGCGGTGTATCTCGGCCATCGACTCGTCGTCAATCTTACGCAATGCGCCAGCACCCTCCTTTAGGTAGCAATCCGAGAAGAGAGCAAATACATCGTTGTCGTTTTTGTGTACCCACTCCCACACAGTACCCTGCTCGGGGTGCATCTCGGGGCGTATGTTGCGGGGTGTTAGGCAGTAGCCCGTAGCAAGTATATTGTCGCCAATAAGTCGCTTTAGGGCGAGCTGCTGGCGACCCTTCTCGCTCTCAACGAAGAAGCCGAGCTTCTGCGAGAGTGTTCTAAGCGCCTGTATCACATAGCCTGGGGTGTTGCCACGCGGACAGCGCGGGCGACACGACATACACTCACCACAATACCAGATGGTCTCGCTCTTGAGCAGGCGCTCAATCTCATCGTCGTCGCGCGACTGCACGGCGATGACAATCTGTCGAGGGTCGTAATTGTAAAACTCTGCCGCGGGACATACTGCGGTGCAGACACCACAATTCATACAGGCCTTGAGGCCCTCCTCCAGGCGTACATCCTCGGCAAGCATATCGTAATATTTGCCCATATTCTACAATCCTATATAAATGGTTTTGACGCTGCAAAGTTAGCTATTTTGTCACCAAAAACAGGTAGTATAAATACCTAAATTAGCCTCCGAGGCGCCATCTTGAATTTGTCTTTTTTCTCTATTTTTGGTCGTTTTTACGCCACCACTCATGACTACCATCCACGCAGAAAAAACCACATTAGCTACCATTGCATAGTGAATATTTATGCAGCCAATGGAAATAATATAATATATTATTGCGATTTTAGGTTTTTTTTTCATATATTTGCATCTTGTATTGCCTGTTTAAAAAAAACAATATCACTCAATGAATACATATCGAATATTTAGCCGTATTGCGGGAGGGATTGTCGCAGCACTCCTTATCACAACCATGGCGGGCTGCGAAAAGGAGCCCACTTCAGACCCCAACAAGGGAGACATAATGTTTAGCTCGGAGCACCACACGTTTGGTGTTGTCGACAGCGAGGAGTGGTTCGAGATACCCGTTACAGCCACTCACGCCACCGAGCAGAGTCGCACCCTCGGCATCGAGGTTATAGCTGCCAAGAGTAGTGCGATGGAGGGTTACGACTTCGAGCTTGCAAGCCACACACTGACGATTAAGGGTGGCAGCAAGAGCGGGGCTATTCGCCTGAAGGGCATTGCCGAGAACTTCGACCACAACACATCGAAGAGCATCACTCTGCGTCTTGTACTCAACCCTGAGAATATCGCTAACGAGGAGTCCATAGAGACAACCGTAATCTTGCAGCACTGCTGTCCCTTCGACATCAACGACTTCGAGGGCTATGCCGTGCTCACATCAACATGGTGCATGCAGTATATGAACAGCGACTCACGCCTTGTACGCACCCACGTCGAGGCGGGTGATGGCATCATCGTAGTCGAGGATATGCTATACGACGGCTACGACATACGCGTCAAGCTAAACACTGAGGATATACTCAACCCCACAGCGTTACTCTGCGACACGCAGGTATTGGGCTCAACGGGCGATGCTTTTGGCACCATCTATGGCGATGGCAAGATACTCATAGCCGAGGCTTCAACCTACAACTCTACAACTGCCGACCTATCGAGCTACATATCGTTCTACAGCACATGCGAGAAGTTTATGATGCTCTACACGGTGATGTATGTCGAGGGGGTAGGCGAGATTGGCATGTTTGGCAACATCCTCGAATGGGTATCGGACGACGAAGCAGAGCGCATAATGCGTGAGGGTCTATAAAACGAGAGCGAATATGAGAGTAAACACTATAATACTACTTCTTGCCGCGGCAACCATCTTTGTCGCGTGCGACAGGGAGTCGAAGGTCGACGCCTCGACATTCCCAAAGATGCAGGAGTTGACGTGCGATGCAGGAAAGACCACATCCTTCGCCTTCACGGCAAAGAGCGCGTGGAGGCTGTCGTCGGACGCACTCTGGTGTAAGTTTATCACCGCAAATGGTGAGCAGTACGACCACTCGGGACACGCAGGCACACACACCATAACGCTGCGCATCACCGACGAGCTGATTAAGGATGAGCCTACCACGGCAAACATCACCATGCACATAGGCGACACCGAGAGGGTTGTAGCCACCGTGCTACGCGGCGCCAAAGAGCTCAAACTCAACATTTACGACACCAACGGCAAGCGCCTCGACGCCATAAATATCGGCTACGAGGAGTGGAATACGTTCGAGGTCAAGGCCAACTTCCGCTTTGCTGCGTGCGACTTCCCCGAGTGGGTAGAGGTCGAGGGCGGCGCCATAGCTGGCGACAGCGACCATAGTGCCATTGCCCGTGTGCGTATCGTGCCCAACGGCGACCGTGAGCGCTACCCCATCACCGCAGATGAGGGCTACGCTATGACCTTCACCGACGAGAGTGGCAACCACACCATCGAGCACCCCATCGTCTTCGACGGTATGGGCGACGATCAGATAACCATCACGGGTCCCACCAGCCAATATTATGGCTGGGAGGTGTCGCTCGAGGGCGATGAGTTCCGCCAGCAGACCGAGGAGGATACCTACATAACACCCGAGGAGGGACTCAAATACACCATCACTGCCCGCAACGACGAGTACGAGTTGCTCTACATCGAAGAGAGCATCGAGCGCGGCATACGCTCCTATAGTCTCAACGCCGACTGGATGGAGTTCGACCCCGAGACGATGACGCTCAGCGTGGAGCCCACCGACGCCACACGCCACGGCATCGTAATGGCTCTCCCCATGGGCATATATAGTGAGGTTAACAACGACCTCGAGGCCAACATCTTTGAGGTTGACGACGCCTCGGGCGTGATGATGCCAGCCATAAAGAGCGAATATGTGCCCTACATGCTCATAGAGTTCACACAACGTGACTTTAGCGAGCGTGGTGCCTACGAGGGTATGTATATCTACCACTCGCTAACGACGCTTGAGATAGAGGCCACGGCGACCACCGACACTACCTACAGCGCCGATGAGGCCTTCGAGGCCCCCTTCATCAACTCTGTTGCAGGCAAGCGCCCCGGCATCATCGTAGCCCCCCGCATCGAGGGGTGGAACACCGCAGCATACGAGGCGGGCAGCGCCTCTGCCGAGGTGTGGTACAAGGGCGCGAAGCTCAAAATCTCGGAGGGAGAGTACTACATTGGCGAAAACAAAGACGAGGTACTTGCCCTACACCTCTGGGGTCCCAATGCAGGCTTCGAAGAGAACGTATACATCCTATTTAAGGTTAACGGCGAGGCCAAAAAGCTGCTCGTTGTAACACCTCCCACCAAGTAAAACAGATTAACGCTATGTTACGTCATATACACAAGATATTGAATCTCAGCATCCTCGCCACGCTGATACTATGCGGCTGCGAGCGACAGCCCGCGTCGATTGATGCCGAGTATGGCTACGTGCAGTTCCAGATAGTGCGCTCATCGCAGTTGGAGGCGACACGTGCCGAGTCGCTGGAGTGGCTCGCTGACGCCTCGAAGATAGAGGTGGTTATGCAGCACGACGGCTCGACAATAACACAGGCCCTCAACCTCGATAGCTACAACAAGGAGCAGGCCGAGTGGGGTTTGTGGAGCGAGAAGCTACGCCTGGTCGTGGGCGAATACGACATCATCGGCTACTATGTCTACGACTCTCTCGACAACCGCATCCTCGCAGGTGACCGTCAGGGCTCGTTTACCGTCACACACAACGGCCTCGTTATTAAGCCCATAGGCGTCGATACCGTCGAGCGTGGCAAGGTATCATTCACGCTATACAAGAAGTTCGACGAGACACGCTATCAGGCCGACAGCGACATACTATTCTCGACGATAGGCTCTATTGACATCACCGTGAAAGAGAGCTTTACGCAGCGTACCACCACCTTTACGGCGCTCCCCGCTGAGTACTTCGAGACATTTGTCGAGGGCTCGTTAGACAAGGAGCTATACGACCGTAACGGTATGTCGTCGTATATCGTCTGCTCGGGTGAGCACTGGCTTGAACAGGGCGACTACACCATCACCGCCTACACCCTCTACTCGGATGCCAAGGGCAAAAACGTGATGGGCCGAGGCTCTATTAGCGACCAGAACATAACATTTAGCGTCGAGGAGCTCATCACCGCCGAAGTCGCCGTGCCCATCTTCCTATCTGTCGAGGCGGAGCATATCAAGGATTACATCGCCCTGAAGGAGATATGGTTAGCCTTGGATGGCCCCAACTGGACATTCCATGGCGAGGAGTATGTTGCAGGCCGCAACTGGGACTTCAACAAGGATGTGGACATGTGGGGCGACCAGCCTGGCGTGACGCTTGGTGCTGATGGTCGTGTGGTTGGTCTCAACATCTCGGGATTCGGAGCCAAGGGTGTTGTTCCCGACGCCATAGGTCAGCTCACAGAGCTTCAAACACTCTACTTAGGCAACCACAACGAGCTTATTGGTGGCTACGACGCCTCAACCTCGGCACGCCTTAATGCCATGGACTACCACGATAGGTTTGTCAAGCGTGATGGTCGTGAGATGCTAAGTCCCGAGCTAAGAGAGGTAATCAACGCTACGGGCGAGTTGCAGCCAATAACCCTCTCAGCGCCAGCACGCAAGGATGTAGCCTTTGGCAACCTGACTAATGGCATCACAGCTATTTCGCGTGCCATGATGCGCCTGACAAAGCTCGAACAGTTCTTCATCGCCAACGCCCCCATCACGGATGAGTTCTTCGTGGAGGTTGGTGCCGACTCGGAGTTCTATGCCGAGCGCGATACATGGAGCTGGGCAGAGTTCGAGAACCTCACAGATGTGGAGATATACAACTGCTCGAAGCTAACGAGACTACCTCTCGATATGCTATGTGAGGCACCAGAGATACAGTCACTCAACCTCTCTATGAACCAGGGCATCGCGGGTGAGCAGCTATTAGAGGATTGGAAGGCGATTATCGACGGAGCATCTGGTGCAGATATTCAGATTTTATATTTCAATAGCTGCAACCTTGTGGAGACCCCAGACTATAGCTATCTAAGCCGCATGACCAAGATTGGTCTTGTCGACTTGTCGAACAACAGGCTCACTACCATCCACCCCTTCGGCAGGGAGATAAATCCCGTTACGCTCTACTACGACTACAACCGTATCACAAGCATTGAGCCTGCCGAGGATGGCTATTTCTGTGGTCTCGGTCAGCTCGAGACATTCTCATGCTCAAACAATCAGCTTACAGAGCTTCCCGACCTCTTTAACGCCGGCTCCGTACACTCGATGATTACGGCAAACTTCTCGGGTAACAAAATATCGGCTCTTGCCAACGGTGACGAGTGGCGCGGCCTCAACGCCGAGACGCTTAACCTTGCCGACAACCACTTTACGGAGCTTCCCTCACGCCTTATCGGAAGCGGCTCACGCATCGAAACACTGATGCTCGGCAGCAACGGCATACGTACAATCGAGGAGGGCGCACTCACGGGTCCCTATAGCTACTTTATCTCAACCATAGACCTTAGCTACAACCGCCTCACAGAGATTCCATACAAGGATTTCAGCGCCGAGAACCTACCCTACCTCTACGGCATAGACCTTTCGAATAACGCCCTAACGTCACTCCCCCAGGCACCGCTCGGCATAGAGTCGTTGACGGTAATCAGCGTGCGTTGTCAGCGCGACGATGCTGGCAACCGCACACTTAAGGAGTGGCCCGTGGGCATTGGCAACTGCCCAAAGCTCGCAGCGTTATACATCGGCTCAAACGATATTGGCAAGGTCGATGACACCATCTCGCCCTACATCCTAATCTTCGAGATTAAGGATAACCCCAACATCGATATAACACTGAGCAATGAGGTGTGCGACCTTATTAAAAAGGACCTCTACCTGCTTGTATACGACTCTACACAGAATATCAAGGGCTGCGATGCTCTCAACCTGGACTAAACGACTGGCTACTACTATGAAGAAGACATACATACTGCTTGTTATACTTACCATTGCGGTGTTGGGCTTCGCCTCATGCCACAAGGACCCCACACCCACATACAAGGGCTTTGAGGTGGACGACACACAGATTGAGGCCGAGGCTCACGGCTGCAAGCATACCGTTACGATACGCTCCGAGAGCGAATGGGTGGCACAATCTGAGGAGCCATGGCTCATGATTTCACCCGCGAATGGTCGCGGTGAGGTGGAGTGCACGATACGCGTAGACTCCTCGCTCACCTACGACAAACGTAGCTCAAAGATACGCTTCATGTCGGCAGGTAATCTACTCAAGGAGATTGAGGTTGTGCAGGATGGCTTCGAGCCAAGCATCGCCCCACAGAGCGAGGAGATTACCATCGATGCCTACAAAAAGCGCGACGACCGCTGGGTGGAGGTGGAGATCTCTACAAACGTAGAGTTTACCGCCACGACAGATGCCGAGTGGCTGAGCATCAACGAGCATACGCTTAACCTCGACCGCGGAGCACGTCCCCGCGCAACACGTCTGCGCATCGACTGGAAGATGAACTCCGATCCCCAGACGCGCGAGGCGATAATCACCTTACAGCCAGAATCTTTGGGTGAGCCTACGACCATTGCCATACGCCAGCAGGCAGGACCCCTTATCGAGGATAGCCGTGCGGGCGACTCGCTGGCCGTGGTCACCATCTACAACAAGATGGAGTGCTGGGCCGACAACGTAATTTCGGACAAGAGCCCCATGGATAGGTGGGAGTGCCTGCGCCTATGGGATGCCGACGATGAGTCGTTGCCATCGAAGGAGGCTATTGGGCGTGTTCGTGACCTCGACATGAGCTACTTCAACACCGAGGATGGCGTACCCGTAGAGGTTAAACACCTCAAATATCTCGAGACACTATCGTTCTTCGGCAACGTCAACACCATGCTCAAGAGCATCGACCTATGTCCCGAGATTGCTACGCTCAACTACCTCAAGGCATTGCGCGTTGGTGCCATGGGTGTTGTTTCGCTCCCCAGCAACTTTGCCGAGCTGGGCGATACACTCGAGGAGCTCGACCTTAACTCGAACAACTTCAACACCATACCTAAGGTCATCACCCGCGACAACTTCCCCCACCTCAGGTCGCTGAACCTCACCGCTAACCGCCGTTCGTCGGTGAGTGACCTACGTAACACTTCGGGTGTTGGTCTACAGGTGGAGAGTGACGCGTTGCGCCGTCTCTTCCTCTGGGAGGAGCTGGAGGAGTTGGCCCTATCGTACAACTATATCGAGGGCTCGATTCCCGATTTTACGGTTGGTAGGGATGGCATACGTGCCTACAGCGCTGAGGATGTCAGGGAGCATGGCGACACACTGAACTACGCTGTGGAGCATGAGCTGCCCCGCATCCTACCCAATATGCGCAGCCTACGTATAAACCTCAACTTTATGACAGGCAGGCTTCCAGACTGGTTGCTATACCACCCACATCTCATGGAGTGGGGCGCAGAGACACTTGTCTACACCCAGCAGGAGAAGGGCATCGACAGCAATGGTAACGAGGTGGGCTTCGACAATGTACCCTTGTCGCAGGAGTACTACTTCGAGGCATACCCGCTGCTACGCGACCGCTATGAGTTTAATGACACAATGGAATAGAGAGATGAAGAGATACACTATATTGGCTCTAACGCTACTGCTATGTGGGGCATGCGTAAAGGATGTAGAGTCCAACGCTCCCGACACCACACCCAGCACTACCATCACCATTCCCGAGGGTGCTAACCAGGGAGAGGTAATCATCAAGTTTAGCCCCGAGATGGAGGAGATACTCGACCAGACAATGACACGCTCGGGTGGCGAGGCTACACGCTCGGGCATACCCACAACCGATGAGGTCTTGGAGACCCTCGGAGCATACTCCTTCGAGCGAGTGTTCCCCATAGACCCACGTAACGAGGAGCGTACCCGCGAGGCTGGGCTACACCTATGGTACATCGTGCGCTTCGACGAGGGTGAGGACCTGCAAGCCGCCTTTGAGCGTCTATCGCGCCTGGGTGAGGTGGATAAGTTGCAGTGTAACCGACCTATAGCACGTGCCTACAACCCCACTGCCGAGCCGCACTTCATAAGCTGTGCCGAGGCGGATAATCGTGCCATGACACGTACTACAGAGTGGCCCTTCAACGACCCCGAGATGTATCGCCAGTGGTGCTACATCAACGATGGCACTGCCAACTTCGCCCGAGAGTGGGCAGGAGTGGTGGCAGGCTGCGATGCGGGATGCAAGGAGGCATGGGAGCTATCGACAGGAGATGAGGAGATCATCGTGGCAGTGATGGACGAGGCGGTGATGTGGAGCCACCCCGACCTTGCGGCAAACATCTGGATTAACGAGGGCGAGGAGCTCTTCGCCGGTGAGGATGCCGACGGCAATGGCTATGTCGATGATAAGTATGGCTACAACTTCGTGCGTAACACCGCCATCACCTCATGGACATCGAACGGCAGCACGGGTCACGGCACCCACGTTGCTGGCACCATAGCCGCGGTCAACGACAACGGCATAGGCGTTGCAGGCATCGCTGGTGGCGGCAAGGGCAATGGTGGCGTGAAGATTATGACCCTGCAACTCTTCGACGGCATGAACTCAGCATCGTTAGCCATGGAGGCGCGTGCCATGAAGTATGCCGCCGACAATGGTGCTGTCATCTTGCAGTGCTCATGGGGCTACCACTCGGCTAAGTCGAACCCCATCATGGGCTACGTTTTAGGTCCCGCTACCGAGGAGCAGTGGGCAGCGACATACCCCTTAGAGAAGGAGGCATTGGACTACTTCATACACAACGCGGGCTCGCCAAATGGCGTCATAGATGGCGGTCTTGCCATCTTCGCCTCGGGTAACGAGTATGCAGCGCAGTCATCATTCCCCGCAGCCTACTCTAAGTGTATATCAGTGGCTGCCGTAGCTGCCGACTACACCCCTGCATCCTACACCAATTACGGCTCGGAGGTGCTACTATCGGCACCAGGCGGCGACATGGAGTACTACGGCATCGTGGGCATGGAGGACGACATCTACGACAATAACGGCATACTTAAGGAGCAGGGTGCGATATACTCTACGCTCGTACTCAACGGCGTTGCAGGCTATGGCTACTACGAGGGCACCTCGATGGCATGTCCCCACGTCTCGGGTGTTGCGGCACTCGCGCTCTCTTACGCGAAACAGCAGCACCGCCACTTCACGTGGGAGGAGTTCCGCGACCTTATGTACTCTACAGCACGCGACATCGACTCATACTTCGTGGGCGAGAAGCTATTCTACATGCACCACACATCGCCAGGTGCCACACCTGTGAAGATGGACCTTGAGCAATACAAGGGTAAGATGGGCCGCTTAGTGGATGCAGGAGCACTGCTTAAGAGCATCGATGCAAGTGGCCGCGATATGCGTCTACCCAACCTATATCTCGCGCCCCAAACTACTACGACTATAGACCTTGGCGACTACCTCACCTCTACAGCTACGGCCGCCGAGGTTAACAACCTCAACATTGCTACGGTGACACTTAGTGGCAACATGCTCACCATAACCACTATAGCGGAGGGTCAGACGGCTCTCACTATCGGGTGCGAGGATGGTAGCGAGCACCACTCAACCATCACCGTACGCAAGGGCGCTAACGACAACGGAGTATTGTAGGCGATGCGTAGGGCGAGGGTCATAGCGGCGATTGCGGTGTGCCTTATGGCATACAATATCTCTTATGCGCAGGTGCGCACGCTGCCCACGCGCGCGGAGATAGAGAGCATCGTACACCCTAAGCTGTCGACTACGGCCAAGCGAGCAGTATGTGGTGAGAGCGTAGAGGTAGGCAAGATAGATGGCTCCGAGAGCATCACAGCGCACTTTACGCTACGTAATACGACCGACCACAGTGTCACCATCACTGAGTTTCGCACGTTGTGCGACTGCATGCAGGTGATAACCAAGCCAAAGGTTATGGCGTCGGGCGAGAGCATGACCATCGAGGCTCGGTTCAACCCCGCAGGACGCGTGGGGCCATTTGAGCAGGCGATATACGTATATACCACGCTTGACGAGCGCCACCCCACCGAGCAGCTGACGCTCACAGGAGAGATAGCCGCAACGGAGAGGTTCTCGCACCTTAAGCACACCATGGGCACGCTACGCCTCAGTCGCAAGGAGGTGACACTCGATGGCATAAAGGAGGGTGCCACACGCAGCGAGCGCATAGTGGTGGCAAACAGCGGGAGCGAGACCATAACAATAGGTGCAACGCCCACGATAGCGGGGCTAAGTATAGCGCCCGTAACGCTTAAACCTAACGAGGAGGGGGAGTTAGTGGTAAGCTACACCTCAAATAGGCTGCCGGCATACGACATTGAGACCATGGTTGTGGTCGAAGGCGTCACTACCCCACGCCCAACAGAACGAATGATTAAGATAACGATAAAGCGATAGATATGAGACTACTTAAACTAAGCAGACATTTGGTGATAATCACACTGTTAGCCACACTCTCGGCGTGCGAGAAGCCTGTGCCAATCGTGGAGGAGGCTCCAACGATAGAGGTCACCTACGACACTATCGAAGGAGACTGGGAGCTGACGCACATTAACGGCGAAGAGCTCATAAATGACAGCATGCTATACATTAGGTTCACCAATAGCGACAAGCCGAATGTCACGCATCGCTACGAGATGTGGGACAACATCGGCTCGATGTATTTAGTACAGACAACCGGCACCTACACCATCACCCAGGAGGGTGACAACTACATCCTCTCGGGCACCTACGACAATGGCCTGGGCGACTGGAACGAGAGATACAGCGTGGTGATGGTCACCGACTCAAGGATGCAGTGGAGAGCAAAATCGGGCACATGCTTAGAGTTTAAGTACGCAATGGTACTTCCCGAAGAATTTTATTAAAATATAATACTACACAAACACTATGAGAATGGAGCGATTTTTAGCAGCACTTATGGTCATTGGCACACTCATGACCACAAGTTGTAGCGAGGTGATTTCCGACATCAATAGCATCGACACCATGCCCGTTACCGACGAGAGCATCGATGGATGTTGGGAGCTTAAAAGTGGCTTAGAGGACAAGTTCGACAACGGCAGTTTCCTCTACATCTACTTCTACCAGGAGGGTCAGCGCTACGAGCTATGGACAAACATCAAGGTCGAGGAGAACGAGAGTGCAGGAGGTATTGTAGACCCCACAAGTCCGCTATGCACCAAGGGCAACTACACCATCGAGGATGGAGATAGGGATGAGTACATTATGCAGGGTACCTACGACCATAATGATGGAGGCTGGGGCGAGGGCTTTATCGTGAAGCTATTCAAGCCAGGCAACGCCATGCAATGGACATCGATAGCTACGGGACGCACCCTTATCTTTGCTCGCACAAAGGAGCTCCCCGAGTATTTTGAATAATAATATATTAACACTTTTAAAGATATGAGGATTAGAAACTTTGCGGTGGCGCTATTGGCCACTGTTGTTGCACTCGCAGGATGGAGTTGCGACAAGGAGCCCGTTGAGACTCCCGTAAATAAGCCAACAATCGGCATCATGGAGCCCGAGTTCGACGCAGAGGCTATGGTTGCCAAGGTTATGATTGCCCCCTCGACAGATACCGAGGCGTGGTACTGGAGAGTAAACGATGCTGAGTACACCAAGGTGGAGGGTGCTGCAGCCAAGGAGATTGAGTTTGAGGTAGTCTACGGTGTTGAGTATACCATCCAGGCATACGCCGAGAACAAGGCTGGCAGCAGCGACATGGCAGAGAAAAAATTCTGCGCAATGCCCGAGGGTGAGGTATCTATCTCGATTGGCGAGGTTACGCTCAATGCCGAGGATGAGGTAGAGGTGACAATTTACCCCTCAAAGGATGTAACAGCATGGTATTGGACAGCTTACGACAAGGCTGGCGAGAAGGGCGAGTACACCAAGGTGGAGGGCAACACCGAGACCACTATCACCCTGCCTTATGAGTGGAACATGATATATGAGCTATCGGTATATGCCGAGTGTGGCGAGGTTAAGAGCGCAGAGGCCACCAAGGAGTACTCGTTTGAGCTTGGCATACCCACCATCAGCGTGTCGAAGCCCCTGTTCGATGAGGCTAAGATGGAGGTAACGTTCGAGGTTACACCCTCGGAGGATACACACCACTGGTACTGGAGCGTCAACGACGGTGATGCAACACGAATCGAGGGAGCAGAGCCTCAGAGCATAAGCCACAAGGTGGAGTACGACGAGGCATACACCTTCAAGTTTGAGGCCGCAAACAAGGCTGATGTTTCGAACGAGCCTACAGTGGTAGAGTTCAAGGTTATCGGCCCCGTTGCCGACATCGACATCGAGAACCTCACGGCCTACACGCTCGACGCCGTAGTTACTAAGAAGGAGCACTGCGTGCGCTACGTGGCAGGTGCTGTTCACACCTCTGCATACGACCGCAACGTATTTATCGAGCAGGCACAGTCGTCACTCGACCCCGACCCCAGCTACCCATTTGCAGTCTTCAACTCAGCCACCGAGAGCCGCACATTCTCGGAGCAGGACCTCGTACGTAACTCACGCACCGATAGCGACGAGAACGCTGGCTTGATACTTATACCTGGCACATCGTACACTATTGCCGTATATGGCGAGGATAAGGATGGCAACTACAACGTAACAACCAAGGAGGTGACAATCCCCGCCGCTGAGCTTAATGGCAACGTAGAGGTCGCTATCGAGATGGTGGAGATAACCGAGACATCGGCCACAGCCAAAGTAACAGCGAATGATGCTTGCAAGGTAATCTTCGGCTTGGTAGACCCCGCAATTGAGAGCAGCAATACGGAGAATCCCTTCGATTTTGATAGCGCTACCGACGCTGAGATTAAGCTATTCTTGGCAACTGCGGCACAGGCCGTGCCTACGATATACAACGAGCCTATCACAGCTATGTTGGGAGACCGTCTGGAGATTGGCCACGAGTACTACGCATACGTCATAGCTATTAAGGATGGTAAGGTTGGCGAGGTGGCATATACCTCATTTACTACAAAGCGTCCTTCGCTTACGGGCGTAGCCAAGATTACTGCCGCTACGATCGAGCCACAGACCTCACACGAGACGCTAACCGTGAAGGTAACACCCGACAGCAATGCTACCAAGGTGCGCATATATGCTGCTCCTACCACCGACCACTCGGCATACGCCGATAACCTCGAGTTCGTAATGGATGCCGACAGCTATCAGAACTACCGCGAGGAGTACGCTATCGTGGATGGCGTAGCTACTGCCGTAATCAACGTATACCACCCCGGCGACAACTACTACATCTACGCCTCGGCAGTGGATGCTACGGGCCGTGCTGGCGAGATGGTATGCGTGGCACGTATGGCGGGCTACGACACCGACTACTACACCACTATCGAGGAGGTTGTTGACAGCGGCTCGCTTAGCTACGAGGGCACAGGCACAGCAAGACTCACAGCATCGGACGAGAGCGAGGTAGATGAGCGCGTGAGCGTGACGCTTACAGCTATCATGTTTAGTGAGAACGTCGATAAGGTGTGGTTAATGCGCCTTGCAAGCTGCCAGATCAGCGATATTGAGAGTCGCGTAAAGGAGAACCTCAAAGATTACGAGGCAACTGGCAAGATAAATGGCTCGTACAAGGCGGCCATAGAGGGTTGGGCATATATGTATGTCGACGACCTCGAGAACTCGTTCAATCCTAAGTATGAGGCACTTCTAAAGTACAGCGACACGTATGGTGGCGACATTATCGTAATGGTCATCCTCGACACCGACGGCAAGGTTAACATCCACAGCTACTACGCTGGTGGCATAGGTGTTGTAGAGATGTAGCAGCAATACCCATCCGCATAAAATGAGGTAAGGAGTCAGTCGCAACGGCTGACTCCTTACTCTTTTATATTGGGAGCTACTACTCTACTACTACCGTGTAGCGCTCATTGGCGACATCTATCTGCAACTCAAATGCCTCCCCTGGCACATCCGCAATCTCCACACCGCGGGCATCCGAAACGTAGCTGTGCATAGTTCCATTAGGCTCGATGATGGTAACAACCGCAGGCACATCCTCCGCAAGAGTCACCGCAAGTGCACCCGCCGCTGTCCAATTGATACGCTCGATAATATTGGGACGCGGAAGTTTATTCTTCGGAACAATGGGTCGGCGCTTAAGCGGCACAGTGGGTTTTATGCCGTAGCCTGGTTCATTAGGGCTCTCTTCACCAGGGATGTCTGGATAGGGAGGGATTGAAGGGTCATCAACATCTAAGTCAAAAGAAACCTCACACGCTGTCATCAACAGCGCTACGCCAACAACCCAAATACCATATCTATGGTGTAACTTCATACTCATATATAAGATTCTAATCTACTACTACCGTGTAACGCTCATCGGCAACATCTATCTGCATCTCAAACTCCTCCTCAGGCACATTAGTAATCTCCACGGTGCGGGCATCTACCACATAGCTACGTAGCGAGCCGTCTCTCACAACAATCGTTATAACTGCGGGTGTATCCTCCGTAAGAGCCACCGAGAGTGTCCCTGCCTCCGTCCAACTTATACGTTCTATAATTTTAGGACGCGGCAGCTTGCTTGTGGGTACAATGGGGCGACGCTTTAGTGGCACCGTGGGCTTAATGCCATAGCCAGGTTGATCCAAACCAGTGTCAGAACTACCGTTATCAGGTAGTTGTGGACTATTGGGGGCTATACCAAGACCTATCTCACACGCTGTTATCAACAGCGCAGCACTCACAAATAATATAACACTATATAGCTGTTTCATAATCACCTTACTATTTATCCGAGAGCGCAGCGATAAGCTCCTCGCCATCTGCGACCTCACATGCCTTAATCTTCTGCTTTATGTTATACTTCATCTTCGACACCGACACAGGGTCGCTATCGATAAACAACGCTATTGCGCGGTTCGAGAAGCCTGCAAAGGAGTATAGCGCCACACGGTGGTTACGCTCGCTCATCTTTGGCAGTAGCTGCTCAAGGCGTTGCATAGCACCGCCGCGATAGGCTTTAACCGCAGCCTCCAGCTCCTCAATGCGCGATTCATCATCCTTAATGCGGGCAATGGTATCGGTCATCTTATTGAATACCATAGCCTTATGGCGCGACGAGCCACTATGGTCGTAGTAGATGTCGCACAACTCGTTAAGCTCGCTGAAGCGGTCGCGGTAGAGCGATGCTACCGACGACGACATCTCGCGAGGTAGACGCTCAAGATCGCTACGCAGGCTCTCGATAGTCTCCATATAGTCGCGAATCTCGCCATTCTTGCGGCGTATGCGGTGGCGGGCATAGAAGATAATGCCAACTACAACTATGAGCACCACGACAGCCACGGCAACATATATGGTAGTATTACGCTGGCGTGTTAGCTCGCGCTCACGCATCTCGGCATTCAGCTCCGTGCGTAGTCTCTCCACCTCGGCATTTAGCACCGGCTGCTCCAATATCTCAAGCATAAAGGCATCCTGCGCATGCTTACTCTGTTCGTGCCAATAGAGCGCACCCTCCGCATCGCCCACATTGCGACAGATGATGTATCGTGCATACTCCACCTCAGCCCAGTCGCTATCCTCGGCGACCTCTGCCATATCGGCCAATGCCCACGCCGCATCCCTATCACCATCGTGTGCCACAAGCATAGCCTTGGCGGCAAGGTAGTGCGCCTCGCCATAGGTTAGGCAGTCATACTCGTCGAACATATCGATATAGCGTCGGCACATATCGTAGTCGTCCTCATATACCGCCAAATCGAGCAACTCGTGCAGCACGGCACACATCAAACTCTTGTCGCTATGCTCCATGGCATAGGCGAGCACGTTGTTCAGGTATGTATAGGCCTCCTCGAAGCAGTGCAACTGGATGAGTGTGCCACCAATGTCGTAGTCCATGTACACCACATGCTCCTCCAAGCCCGCAGCCTCAAAGCTCTCCCTTGCAAGTTTGTAGGCATCCACCGCGTTAGCATAGAGTCCACCATCGTTGTAGACATAGCCCTTTTGGCGATGCACTAAGCCCTCAAGCTTGGTATCGGGGGCGTGCTTCAGCGAGTTCTCTGCCTCCATTAGCGAGACTATTGCCCGAGCACCCTCTCCCAGGTCATATACCGAGAGAGCATGCTGATACATCGCTCTGGCACGCTCTGCGTGGTTGTCACTCTCGAGATAGTAGCGCATCATCTGCTCGCTCTGCGTCTCGCTGTACATTACTAAGCCATCGTAGTAGTGTGCCTCGCTGCATACCAGCGTATAGCGAGCCTTGGCCTCCTCGCTACTTAACTCCGAGTAGTCGATGCCATCCAATATCGCAAGTGCCTCGGCGGGATTCTCCTCGACCATCTGCTCGGCACGCGCAATGTCATCCATGGCTTGCTCGTTAGAACAACCCGTCACCAACAATAGGCCTATCACACAGCAGATACAAAGTTCACCTATCCCTTTAGTAACTCTCCACATAATGCACAAAGGTAATAATAATTATTTAACTCACAAAACTGCGCCGATGCCACACATCCAGCTCATTTTCCTATTGCAAAGATACCACATCCCTATGCCCCAGCCAAATTTTTAGGCGGAAAGTTTTTCCGCAAAGCCCTATCTAAAATACTGATTTTCAACGAAATACAAATAGTAAAAATGTGAGTTTTTCATCTTGCTGATAATCAAGTAGTTACAAGAACACAAATCTATACCGCTGATTTACAAAGAATTAAGCACCATCCTCATCCAGCTTCGATGGTTATAACGAGTTGGTATGCGCTACGAAAGGTGAATATAACGCAGGGGATAAAACCGCCATACTCTTCCGTCGTTTAGACCCATAGAAACCATCTAAATCCACAGAAACTCACTCCCCGAATTAACTTTGTGCCACTAAATATTTTTTAATTTTTATGAATATTTCCAAAAAAATTTTATTATATTTGTACTATCAAATTAAAATAGTCGTACGAATTTCAATATTTATTACGAAATATGACCTCTTTAGCCAAATTCTTTAATATCGATGCCGAGGCTAACCTCAAGGGCATCACCCACAAGAACAACATCATCAAGCGAAACATCATCGCTTACATGGCACTCAACGGCGAGGCTACCCTGTCGGAGCTTACCCGCGAGCTACATATCAGCGTGCCTACGATGACGAAACTTGTGCAGGAGCTGGTCGACGACCGTATCGTCAACGATCTTGGCAAGGTAGAGACCCCTGGTGGCCGTCGCCCCAACGTCTTCGGTTTGGCAAACACGGCGATCTACTTCGTGGGCATAAACGTGGGTCGTGACCACATGACTTATGTCGTAACCGACCTACAGAATAACATCATAAGCGAGCATACGGATAACACCTTCGAGCTTGTGGACCGCCCGCAGTGTCTCGAGCGCATCTGCCAGAATATAGAGAACTTCATAGCCACCTGTGGCACCGATAGGGAGAAGATTCTCGGCGTGGGCGTATCGATTGTAGGTCGCGTAAACCCCGACACGGGTCGCTCCTACAAGTACTTTACGTCGAGTGAGGAGTCGCTCACCGATATTATATCATCGCGCATAGGCATACGCGTGATGCTCGAGAACGACACGCGCGCACGCTGCTATGCCGAGTACACCACCGGCAAGTCGAAGAACGAGAGCAACGTACTCTACCTACACATGGGTCGCGGTGTCGCCATCGGAATCGTTATCGACGGCAAGCTCTACTACGGCAAGAATGGCTTTGCGGGAGAGTTTGGCCACATCCCATTCTTCGACAATGAGATAATCTGTGCCTGTGGCAAGAAGGGGTGCTTGGAGACCGAGGTGTCGGGTATTGCTATCGAAAATAAGATTGTAGACCTCATAGAACGCGGCGTTAACACACGTCTACGCGAGATGTACGACCGTGGCGAGAGCATCCATATCAACGACATCATCGCCGCAGCACGCAACGACGACAACCTCTCTATCGAGCTTATCGAGGAGGCGGGCGAAAAGGTGGGCAAGGCTGTGGCCTTCCTTATCAACACCTTCAATCCCGAGACAGTAATCGTTGGTGGCAACCTCGCACAGGCGGGTGAGTATTTGATGCTTCCGCTTAAGTCGTCGACAAATAAGTACTCACTAAACCTCGTGTATAAGGATACGAAGTTCCGCGTGTCGAAGATGACGGACAGCGCCAACGCATGGGGTGTGTCAATGCTTATCCGCAACAAGGTTATTGGTCTAAAATGCTAAATATCAACGCAGATATATGTCGTCTCAGGGCCATGGAGCCATCTGACATCGAGGCGATGTACCTCTGGGAGAACGACCCCGAGGTGTGGCGCGTGGGAGGCACCACGGCACCCGTGTCGTTAGAGCGCTTGGCACGCTTTGTCGCCGAACAAGACTACGACATCTACGCCACACGCCAGCTACGCCTCGTTGTCGAGGCTGAGGGCGTGGCTGTGGGCAGCGTCGACATCCTCGACTTCGATCCTCAGCACCTACGCTTCGGCATAGGCATCCTTATCTACTCGGCAGAACATCGTCGCATGGGCTACGCACGTGCCACCATCGAGGCCATCAAGCGCTACGCCCGCGAGACGCTATGCCTAAAGCAAATATGGGCATCGGTAGCTGCTGACAATGAGGCGAGTATCGCCCTATTCGAGGGGTGTGGCTTCGAGCTGTGTGGCAGACGCAAGGCGTGGCTACGTCGCGCAGAGGGATATATCGACCAACTCGAGTACCAGTGCCTGCTAATTGCCGCAAAATAATTTAGTTAATTTCTTTGCACGATAAAAAAAAAGCGTTATCTTTGCCGCCGAATTAATTATTGCAATATTAATTATAACAAAAAGACGAAAATGAAAAAGGGTATTCATCCAGAGAATTATCGTTTAGTGGCGTTCAAGGATATGTCGAACGACCACGTGTTTTTGTGCAGGTCCGCCGTTTCGACAAAGGAGACCATCGAGGTGAACGGCGAAACCTATCCCGTGTATAAGATGGAAATCTCTAACACATCTCACCCATTCTACACAGGTAAGATGAAGTTGGTAGACACCGCTGGTCGTGTGGATAAGTTTATGAGCCGTTACGCAAAGCGCTACGATAAGAAGAACAAGTAAGATCTTGTTACTCCAAAGAGTGAAAGAGTCAATCCAGAGGGTTGGCTCTTTTTTGTATTGTGAGATGTTGGCTTATTATTACAAATTAGCCTTAACCCCAATGGAATAACAAATATAAATACATCATTGCAAAGAATTGCATCTCATAACCTGACTGATACAGATTTTGGTCTATGCAATTCTGTGGCAATCTACCTTTGGTAGTTCCCTACTGACACTATCAATCACCCTCTGCACCGCTATAAACATCGGTAGACAATCTCATACTTGGATACGGCGTGCTCGGTTGGCATATTGACATAGTCGAAGGTCTCAAACTCAATGACATTTCCCTTTGAGTCATAGGTGTATAGCTCGCGCCTTTTCAGTGAGCCATTGCCATCGCGTTCTATCATCTCAACTCTTCGACCATCATTGTCGTAGCGGTATAGCATCTCTCCTGTTAGTTCTCTGCCGTACGACAAACTCGTCACCCTTATGACTCTTTGCTCGGCATCATATTCGTAGACATCCCTATTTGTCAGAGCATCGTCCACATACGACTCCTCTCTAAGCAGTGTATTGTCATCATACACACTATGTTTGAGCAAAAATATTGAGCCATCATCAAAGTAGTGATAGGTCGTACTACGCATTAAAGTTTTGCCCTCTTCAACTATCTTATCTCTTGAGAACTTTACCTGCAACACGCCGTTATAGCCATAATGCTCACTAACAGCCAACTCGCCGTCGCTGTCATACTGACAAATCTCCTTCATGAGCACCTCGCCATCCGTATTGTCCCACTTCGCAAACTCAGCGAGGTTGCCCCTATCATCGTAGAGATACTCGGAGCTTCGGCTAATATGATCGTCATAGTCGCGCTCTATTCGCTTCGTTATGCGCCCCTGTTCATCGTATTTCGTCGTCGTTTTGGATGTTAGAGTGTCGTCAGCATTGTATGCAGCATGCTCAATCTCTCTGCTCTCGGCATCGTAGGTGTAAACATATCGACAGGTTAATTCGTTGTGATAATAACAAAGAATCTCAGTGGTGTTGCCACTCTCGTCGTAGAGATATACTATTTTGTCGGAGTCATATACGCCATAACAATCGCCCCACATCTCCGTGACATCGCCCTCTGCATTAAACTTATATGTCACCTCGCTCCTCTTTCCGTTATCGTAGCTGTGAGTGATTGTTATGCTAGCGATGTCGCCATTAAGGTCAACGCCATAATATCTAAGGTTGTTATGATTGAAATTCTGTCGTTGCGTCATCTCCTGTGCCTCGGCAGTAAGGATAGCCAACAAGGTAAATATGACGAGTGAGATATATCTTTTCATAGAGGTTCAATGCATTGTTATTGCGAAGGTATGTATTTTTTTGAAGATACGGAATTTATCAGCCAAACATTTTTGACTACTACTCGTTTTTTAAGTTTTTTCTTGCTCGGCTCGTTTTTTTTTTCTAACTTTGCACTGATATTGTGGTCACGCATAACACCACTATTAGGTTAAACGAATTATCGAACGCTATGGACGATGGCTTTCATTCCAAAAATAACTGCTGTATCGTATCTCAATACGATACCCTTCGTCTATGGACTTCAGCACGCAGATAACCTACGTGCCGACCTCACATTAGCACCACCCGCCGACTGCGCACGCAACTACATTGAGGGTAGAGCCGACATAGCTCTGCTCCCCGCTGCTGTGGTGCCAACACTTCAAGAGACCAACATCATCACCGACTACTGCATAGGCGCCGTGGGTGCCGTGCGTACCGTCGTTGTTATGTCTAACGAGCCCATAACTGCCGCCAAGCGCATCTGGCTCGATGCTCACTCGCGCACATCGGTGCAGCTGTGCGGCTATCTTGCCAAGCATAAGTGGCACATAGAGCCCGAGTGGATACACATGGCCGACTATGCACGCATGGAGAAGCCCGAGCCAGGAGACGCATTCCTCGTTATCGGCGACAAGGTGTTCGGCTACGAGGGACGCTTCGCCTACACCTACGACCTGGCCATAGAGTGGCGCGAGGTAACAAAGCTACCCTTCGCCTTCGCTGTATGGGTGGCACGCAAGGGTGTGCCCTACGAGGTGACAGACGAGCTGCAGCACGCCCTAACATTCGGCATAGAGCACACATGGGAGGCAGTGGCCGAGTCGTCATATATGGGCACGGACAACGGCCTCACGGCATACGACTACCTCACACGCAACATCGACTTCATCCTCGATGAGGAGAAGCACCGCGCCCTGAAGAAGTTCTGGGATGCGGGCATACGCATAGTGCCACGATCCTATTAAAGAAGCCGGGCGATAGCCGTCGCACGACTTCTTACCTCCGACATTAGAGACAGAGAACTAACGTCTTGCAAGCCAAAAGCGTGGTACGCGTCTCGGAAAAGCCCGATGGGGCAGAGTTGAATAAAAAGAATAAAACTTTTGGAGGAGATATGATCACCATCTATCTAAAGCAATACAACAAGATTATCCGCAATGCCGACACCGACCTCTTTGACGAGCTCGGCTTCGATGACATCCTCTGGGTCGACCTTCTCGACCCCTCAATCAAGGAGCAGAAGGCCGTTGAGAACTTCATGGAGTTGAGCTTGCAGACACGCCAGCAGGTCGAGGAGATCGAGTCGACATCAAAATACTCAGAGACCGAGAATGCCATAATCTCGAACTCTAACTTCTTCGTGCCCCAGGGCGAGACGTTCACCGTGGAGCCCGTGTCGTTCATCATCTCGAACGAGGGTGTGCTCGTGTCGATGCGCCAGGCCGAGTTCCGCACATTCCGCGAGGCCGAGAAGCGCCTACAGATGAACTACCGCTCATACTCAACAGGTTACCACATCCTCATCTCACTACTCGAGGTGCGTATCGACTACGATGCCGACCTTGTGGAGATGGTCGGCAAGCAGGTAGCTAAGATGAGCAAGGATATATCTTCGGGCTCGAAGATCGACAAGGAGGTATTGTACCGCATCAACGCCCTGCAGGAGAACACCATGTTGCTCCGCGAGAATATCTTCGACCGCCAGCGTGTGCTGTCGTCGATACTGCGCTCTGAGCGCTTCCCCAACGATATCTACCCACGCCTACAGCTTATGCTTAAGGACGTTAACTCGCTCATCTCGCACGCCGACTTCAGTTTCCAGCGTCTGGACTATATCCAGGATGCAGCACTGGGTCTTATCAATATCGAGCAGAACGAAATCGTCAAGATCTTCTCGGTGGCTGCCGTGGTCTTCATGCCTGCGACGCTTGTGGCGAGCATGTACGGCATGAACTTTAAGTTTATGCCCGAGCTTGACTGGGAGTTCGGCTATATCTGGGCCATCGCCCTGATGCTCCTTGTCTCGGGTCTCACGTTCTGGTTCTTCAAGTACAAGAAATGGTTATAAATACCCATACGACTGATTTACAAGGGTATAGACACAGAAAGCAGCATCTACGGCAAAAAAAAGTAAAATATTTTAGCAGAAAAGTTTGCAGATAAAAAAAATGTGTTTATCTTTGCACTCGCTTAACGAAGGTTAGGCAGACATAACGATGGTGCCATAGCTCAGTTGGTAGAGCAAAGGACTGAAAATCCTTGTGTCCCTGGTTCGAATCCCGGTGGCACCACAAATGAGAGAACTCGAAAGGGTTCTCTTTTTTGTTGTTGGCTACGGCGCTTATGAGGGTTTATTGGGCTTATTGGTGCTTATTGGTCAAAATGGAAGATAAAATGAAGCGTGTCGATTTAAATTAAATGCTGAGGCCAGCTAATGTCTTAGCCAGCCTCAGCAATAAAAAAACACTTCTAAATAGAATTATTTACTCTGCCGAGCCGTAACCTGCGAATGGGTGCAGTGATACTACCCAGCAAGCGCCGTAGCGAGTGTTACCAGTAAGTTTAATTTCCGACTTTCCCTCGTCAATAGATACACTATACTCGTTCAAAAGCGGCGTCTTGGGCTCTGTCATTATGTCGTCCGAATCAGTAATCCATACACGGGTCAAAAGGCCGGTGGCATTGTCAATCTCATAGCCCCACAATGTCGTGGCGTGATGTAGTGAATAGAGGTTTGCCGAAAGACTGATTGTAAGACCTGCCATGCCATGCTCAAAGGCTGTAACAACCAAATCAGTAAAGTATGCCAAGCGCTCTGCGCCCAACAAATCAGTACCATTACCCCATTGGTAATAATTGTTGTAGCAGGTGGTGTAGCCGACAGTGCTACCATAGCCACAATACATATTTGCCTTCACATCACTCCAGATGCTCTTCCAAAAGCCGCCATCAGTCATGGGCACTGCCTGTGAGCCTGGCGAAGCGTACTCGCCACCATTCAATACACCCTCGAAGTACCAAGGAATAGCCTGCTCCATATGACCACCGCGCGAGTTATCCCACTGCGTGAGGAATACATTCATAAGTTCCAACTCGTATGGTCCATAGTTAGTGTATGAGGTAACACCGGGGCCATCAACAGCACCTGCAGGAAGAGTCTTACCCGCAGCCTTGTAGCGATCCTGGAACCACTGAATCATATTCGACGAAGTGGCAGCCCAGCACATATTAATATCTCCGTTATTACCCTGAGCTTTCTTATTGACATCGTACCAGCCAGATGTAAGCGTTACGCCATCGGCAAAAACGATGGTCTTTCCCGTAGATGTAACCTCCTCAGCGGTGATTGTAAGCTCGTTAGACTTTACTGAGCCCTTAACAGCATAGACGGTGTATGTGCCTGGGGCAGTGGTGATAAAGCGGTTGCCATTGAGGATGCTCTCGTTAACGTAGATAGTAGACTTATCAGTTACATTAGCGCCGTCCTGCGTAACGGTGAACTTCGTTGCATCTACGCCATTAGCCTTGATTGTAAGTTCCGTAGCCACAAGCTCGATAGGCTTCTCCTCCTCGACAATCTTCATACGTACGGTAAGCTCTACAGAGTTAGAGGTTACATCATCATACTTGGCGTAGAAAGCGTATACACCCTCGGCGGTAGCGGTGTAAGTTGAACCCTCAAGCGCTACGTCGCCCTCTGTGAGGTAGATGGTAGCATTAGCCGTTACATCGTTGCCGTCGCACTCCACCTTGAAGGTTGCGCTCTCATCGACATAGATTGTTGCAGGTTCCACCGAGAGCTTAACCTCCTTATCCTGTGGATCTGGACCTGGGTCTGGACCAGGATTGGGATTATCCGCCTTAGCGACAATGTTAATGACGTCAGACTTTGCTGTGCCACGCTTAGCGTAGAAAGAGTACTGGCCAGCGTACTTGGTCTTAAACTGCTTACCATCCAAGACCTCATGAGTATCAGCAAAGTAGATGGATGCATCCTCCAATACAGCACCCTCCTTGTCCTTTACTGTAAATGTTACAGCGTCCTCACCATTGGCATAAATCTCTGTGTTATCAGCATAGAGATAGAGTGTTCCCTGAGTAGTTTCTTGCGGCTCAGTCTCACAAGCTATTAAGCCAAGTAGCGCGAATATAATAGGCCTTTTTCATGTATTTATAATTGTGCATTATGCGCAACCACTTGACTTATCGTACATCTCTAACTGGCCACACCTGAATGTACCTGTAATCTTATATCCAAGGTCATCCACACAATCGAAGGTTAGGACAAAATCCAATCCATCGCGCTCAATGGTTATAGTACCACTAACGATAGGAGCACCAGCACGAGGATTGACATAGTCATCTTCAATAACAGCGTATTGTGCCTCTGTGTAAGTACTTGCCTGATAAGGATTATCTGTCGCCTTAGTATATGAACCACAAACATAGTCAGCTACGAAACCTGTAGCGGGCGCCATGAGGTCGATCGAGAAATAGTCACCATTGATAGGATTCTGGCACTCCATAACCTGTACTACCCAATTTGAGCCCTCTGTATAATCGCCATAATATAAGAGGCGAATAATACCAGCATTATGGGTGAAACTATAATCCTCCTCAAGCCAGCTGTATGGTCCATTATTCTCGATAACCATATAGCTAAGCTCCAATGCACCATTATATACCACATGGTGTACTTCGCCATTGTCAAGCGTAAGAAGCGCATCGATGCTATTCTCAGAGACTACAACCACACCATCGGTAAAGTAGTTCTCAACATACGAGCCATCCTCTTTGGGCTCAAGGCGTGTAGAGTAGCTGCGACTAAATGTCCACGCCTCACCAGTGTTATCCGTATCAAGGCGATAGGTGCCGTGAGGAATCGACGCAGTCTCATTTAATCCTACAGTCTTATCCGAGTAGAAATCAAAACGATAGTACTGATCGATATATAGGTGAGCAAAACCCGTTGTGCCATTCATAGAAAGAATTGCAAAATAATTTCCATTTTTTGAGTTGATGCAACCGGTGTAAGGATGGCAATACTCACCATTAAGTACATTGGCACGATGTTCAACATTTACCACCAAACCCGACTGAGCGATGTCTACATCGAAACTCATATCCTCATAGCTTACTGTAATCTTGGTACTACGACTCTCGGTTGTGGCATTGGGGAGAACATTGAACATAACGATAGTGTTACCTATTCGAATTTCGCCAATCCAATCAGCATCGCACGCAACCTCTGGCAACGCATCCTCATCTACACCCTGTAGCTCAAAGAGGATCTTACAATCAACGCCACCTTTAGCATCAAAAGACATAGACGACTCAGTAAAGAGCGTCAACGACTTTTTAGGCTCATTGTTAGGCTGCTCTTGCCCATTATCACATCCTACCAATGAGAATAGGCACAACATTAAAATAAATAGTTTGGTTTTCATATAACATGGAGGCTCTGTAAATTAAACTTATCATCAGAGAGTAGCCAGAACCTCATTAGTGGCTACACCTAATGTACATTCTCGGCTCTAAAGTTAGAGGTTTTTCCGTAGTTTACCAAATAATTAAGCGGTAAAATTTCAACCACGGGGGGGGGTAATTGTTGATAATCAGACACTTATGCAAATGGGCATCTGTATCCACTGCCAAACATCAGAGGCTACTTCATTCCCTGCCGACTATATTGTATTTCCCCTGTATTTATAGAACATTTCGTAGAACACCACTATATCCGTAGTCACGAATGGCTGACTAATTTTGGGGATTCCTAAAGGCGCTGAAGGAAAACCGTAATATATAGTATAGTCACTACTTCTCCACCTCGCCTTTCCACGACAGAATACCCTCTGCGAGCTCCGTAACCTCCAAGCCGCAACCGACCATATACGTGGCAGCCTCCTTGCTTCTGCGACCACCACGACAATATACCGCTACGGGGCGCGACTTATCCAACTCTGCCACTTTTGCCTCGAACTCCTTGCCATCGATGTCGATGTTCACTGCGCCAGGGATATGTCCCTCGTTGAACTCCGCTGGTGTTCGCACGTCAATAATCTGCACCTGCTCATTATCAATAACCTCGGCAAAGCGTGTTGCATCAACTGAATCAAAACCCTTTGTTGCTGCTGAATTGTCACATCCGATCATCATCATTGCCGCTAACAGACTAAAGAAAAAAAAAGAGAGTGACCCGAAAGCCACTCTCATTTGCATTTATGTAGGTCTTGCCTATCGCTTAATACTCTTTGATGTAGCTGCCTTTGCAGGTTTTGCTGCAGGGTTAGCCGCAATAAACTCTTCGGCTGGCGATACGCCCTCGGGCGTAAGTGTTACCACCTCGATAAAGCCTACACCATAGCTCTCCTCGCTATCCTTAGCGATGCCGAGGAATGTGTATGGAGTATCATACGATAGAACAGCAATACCACTCTCTCTGTTCTCAGAAACATACTCAGAACCCCACTCCCAGCCATAGGTGATAAGCTCAGCATAGATGTCATCATCGGTACATCCCCACTCAGTGAAGTCGCCATCATAGAAGCCTGTGTACCAAGCTGCAGCGGAGTCACTTGCCTTAACCGTATAAGGCATAACTGCGTAGCCCTTGCAGCTAAGGAAGCGTGCTGGGTCTAACTCTGCAAGTGCAGAGCCATCGTAATAGTTGCCAAACTCAATGGTGACTGCAGCATCGCTAACGACCTTATCCAAGGTGCGGAAAGGCTCGCTTACAAAGCCCTTCTCGGATGCCAGCTCGCCTGTCTCCATATCCACAGCAATAGCATAAGCTACATAGTCGGTCGATGGCTCAAGCTGGTTATAGAAGTTCTTCTCTTTACCCAACGATGCACCAAGTTCATATAGATACTCGGCACGTGAACACTCAAACCACTCAGCACCATAGTCGATTTCGGAGTTGGCAAGATATGCTACGCGGGCATCTACACTATAGTAGTCATCAATAAGCAGGTCAAAATAGTTCTCCTCGACATAATAGGTGAAGTAGTAAGCACCAACCGATGGTATAGTGGTTACATTCACTGAGTTATGAGTAATATTGCTAACCTCAAATGTTACAACCAAATCATCGGGATTGCCCATCGCATCAGTAGTTGTGAAGTGGGTAATATGAGGTGCCGTCGTAGGTGCGCCATCATATCCGAAACATACAACGATATAGTCGGTATTGGGCTGCAAGCCACTAATGCCATCGAGCGACATAACACCCTTGCGCAACGAATCCTCGATATTGCCCCAAGCGGTAATATCATCAACGATAGACTCTACAAAAGCCTCCTCCGACTCGCTCCACTCAAGCGAAGATGCGTATTGTACAGAGCAGATGTATGTGTCGTCATTATTTGATGGTGTTACACTACCCTCGATATGGTCGTAATCGATATTGGTAATCTCCACCTCAAATGTTAAATCTGCAACCTCGGCAGCCTTTGTCTCAAACTCAACTACTGTAGCTAAGCTATTAGCAACAAATCGCTCGTCGATGCCAATGGCGTATGCCATATACTTTGTACCAGCCTTGAGATCCTCTACCGATAACGACTTAGCGCCGACATAACCAAGGTTAGCTACCATCTGGTCAGCAGTAGCACCTAAACCATAGTAGTAGTTACGCAATTTGTTGATGTGTGCGACAAATGCAGACTCATCGCCACCATAATTCTGATAGTCTTCGAGGCTGAAGACATTTACAAAATAGAAGGCCTTATCGTTGTCTGGTGTTACTGTAATTGTGGCGGTGTCGTAACCAATATCTGTTACTTGAATCTCAAAGTTTAGCTCTGTAAGCTCTGTGCTTAGGGTTGTAAATGTCTGCTTATAGAGCGATGTCGTAACAATGCCATTATTTGATAGACCAAAGGCGTATACGACATATTCTGTCTCTGGGTCGAGCATGTCCTGAGTATCGCTAATCACACCCTTCTTTAGTACACCCTCGAGATACTCGTTTAGTTCCACTCCGGCATTATAGGCGGCATCTTCGAGCCATGTAAGGTCATCCATAATATAGGCCTCGTCGTCCTCGAACGTGTCGAAATACTCCTTAGTGGTCATCATCGCAATGTAGGTCATCTCCTCATCCGCGGGAGTAATAGTAAACTCCACCGAGGTGTCCGTTACACTCTTAACCTCAACCACGAAGTCGGGCTTGTCTACAGGGTCAATCGGCGTAGGTGGCACATCGGGTGTCTCTTTACAGCCAACAAGTGCGGTTGCTAACAGTAGCAATAGTCCATTAAATAGAATCTTTTTCATTTTTAGGGGATAAAATTTAATTAATTATAGTTTTAAGTATAATATTTGCAAAAATGCAGATCACATCTTGCGTTCACCAATTGGACGTCACACATCAGCTATTGCGACATCGTAAGTAATTTATGTTCTAATCATAAGCCTTATGTTTTAAAGTTTAACAACGCATCTAAAAAGTTGCAAACACTCTAAAAGAGTAGCGCAGACTTATCACCATACGCTGTCAAGGCTCACCACAAGCCACAATTCTTTATGGGAAGGTCTGCGCCATCAGGCACATTTCCCCAACAAGAATTGGTATAACTCGGTGCTTGCGAGGTGGTGATTCGACAGCTGTTGAGTTATGTAATATATCATTGGACGATACAAGTCCAACTATAACGTTAGACAAAATTAGATATATTTTCTTAAAAAAGCAAGTCTCAACTACGATACATACCATATTTCACTCTTTTTACTCAACCATAGGAGTCTCTATAGCCTCACAAAATACCACTGCCCGTCGGACGTTATAATATAAAATTTGCATTTGTAAGCAAAATTCACTACATTTGCTTGATAAACACATCCGTCGACAATAGCACACCGTTGCGGTGTCGACGGCGTAAAGGTTGAAACGATGAAAGGTATTGTCTTGGCAGGTGGTAGCGGCACACGTCTCTACCCTATAACTAAGGGCGTGAGCAAGCAGCTCCTACCCATTTTCGATAAGCCGATGGTATACTACCCCATCTCGGTGCTGATGATGGCGGGCATCCGCGAGGTGCTCATCATATCTACACCGCAAGATCTACCCTCCTTCCGCCGCCTCCTGGGCACAGGCGAGGAGCTGGGCATGAGATTCTCGTATGCCGAGCAGGCGCAGCCTAACGGCCTTGCCGAGGCCTTCATCATAGGTCGCGACTTTGTTGGCAACGACAACGCATGCCTTGTGCTTGGCGACAACATCTTCTACGGCGCAGGCTTCGAGGAGCGTCTACGCAATGCCGTAAAGCGCTGTGACAGCGAGGGTCGCGCCACGGTATTCGGCTACAAGGTAGACCGCCCCGAGCGCTATGGCGTCGTTGAGTTCGACAATGAGGGCAGAGCCATATCTATTGAGGAGAAGCCCACATCGCCACGCTCCGACTATGCTGTCACGGGCCTATACTTCTACCCCAACAGCGTCGTAGATATTGCCGCAGGAGTAACTCCCTCGGCACGTGGTGAGTTGGAGATTACCACCGTCAACCAGCGCTACTTGGAGCGTGGAGAGCTCAGCGTAGAGATTCTCGACCGCGGCTATGCGTGGCTCGACACCGGCACGCACGATTCGTTAGCCGAGGCATCCATCTTTGTGGAGGTGATAGAGAAGCGTCAGGGGCAGAAGATTGCCTGCATCGAGGAGATAGCCTACCGCAATGGCTGGATTACACGCGAAAAGCTACACGCCATAGCAGAGCCAATGCGCAACAACCAGTACGGACAATATCTACTTAAGTTATGAAGCTGATACACACAGATATAGAGGGTGTATTCGTCATCGAGCCGAAGCTCTTTAGCGATGAACGTGGCTACTTCTTCGAGGCTTTCAACTCAAGGCGCTTCGAGGAACTTACCGGCATACGCACCGCGTTTGTTCAGGACAACGAGTCACGCTCGGCAAGGGGTGTTGTGCGCGGCCTACACTTCCAGTTGCCACCCCACGCGCAGTCGAAGCTTGTACGCGTAGTGCGTGGCAGGATTATCGACGTCGCAGTGGATATACGTCGCGGCTCACCCACTTTTGGTCGCTATGTAGCTGTGGAGTTGAGCGACGAGAACCACCGTCAGCTCTTCATCCCCCGAGGCTTTGCGCACGGTTTCGGTGTATTGGAGGGCGACGCCATTGTGGAGTATAAGTGCGACAACTACTACGCTCCCGAGGCCGAGGGAGCCATACGTTGGGATGACCCCGAATTAGCGATAGATTGGCGCATAGATGGCGAGGTCATAGTATCAGCCAAAGACCAGAATAACAAACCATTAAGGGAGTGCAGTACGCTCTTTGATTACAACATCGACTACTATGCCTAAGATTCTTGTTACAGGAGCCAACGGTCAGCTTGCCGAGGCTATACGCCACGTAGCGCCAAGCTATGGGGGCGATTATACGTTCGCCTCGATTGCCGACTTGGACATATGTAACACAGAGGCCATAGAGCGATACTTGGCAGATAATCTGATAGATGTAATCATAAACACAGCGGCATACACCGATGTGGAGGGTGCCGAGGATAACGAGGCGTTGGCGATGGCCGTAAATGGCGATGCTGCGAGGGAGCTTGCCCGCATATCGCAGAGGCGTGGCATCAAACTCATACACATCTCCACGGACTATGTCTTTGGTGGCGACACCGTGCGCCGAGTGCCCTACACCGAATCGGACGAGGTAGCGCCCATAAGCGCCTATGGTCGCACAAAGGCGGCGGGTGAGGCCGCTGTTGTGAAGCATGGAGGCATCGTACTACGCACCGCGTGGCTCTACTCGCCCTGGGGCAAGAATTTTATGCTCACCATATCGCGCATAGCATCTGAGCACGAGGAGATAAGCGTCGTTGATGACCAGCGAGGCACACCCACCTCGGCCGTAGGCCTTGCACAAAATATCGCCACGCTTATTGCAAGTGGTGCTATAAATCAGATGGAGGGCATATACAACTATACCGATGGTGGCGACTCCGCCTGGTACGACTTTGCGCGCGAGATTGTGGCACGCAGGGGCTACAACTGCCACGTCAAGGCGTGCACCACCGCCGAGCGCAATATGCGAGCCAAGCGCCCAGCATACTCGGTGCTCGACACTCGTCGCATCCGAAGCATCAAGGGTGTAATAATAGAGCCGTGGCAGGAGCGACTCACAGAGGTTATAACACTATTAAACAGAGAGATATGATAAGACGCAATATACTTGTTACGGGCGGTGCCGGATTTATCGGCAGTCACGTCGTGGAGCTACTCACCGAGAAGTACCCCCACTACCACATTGTCACGCTCGACAAACTCACCTATGCGGGCAATCTCGCCAACATCAGCGAGGCGATGAAGCGTCCCAACCACACCTTCATAGAGGGTGACATCACCGATAGCACCCTTGTGGAGCGCATCTTCGCGGAGCACAGCATAGATGGCGTTATGCACCTTGCTGCTGAGAGCCACGTCGACCGCTCGATAAGCGCACCTTTGGTCTTTGCCCACAACAACATCGTAGGCACGCTGACTCTCCTTGAGGCTGCACGCAAGGCGTGGGCTGGCAACTATGCCGACAAGCGTTTCCATCACATATCTACCGACGAGGTATATGGTGCACTGGATATGGATGGCGGCAAGTTTACCGAGGCATCGCGCTACGAGCCACACTCGCCCTACTCGGCATCGAAGGCGTCGTCTGACCACTTCGTGCGTGCCTATCACGACACCTATGGTCTGCCTACGGTCATCACCAACTGCTCAAACAACTATGGAGAGAGGCAGTACCCCGAGAAGCTGATACCTCTATTTATATATAATATCGTGAATCGCCGCCCGCTACCCGTCTATGGCACTGGATGTAACATCCGCGACTGGCTCTATGTCGGTGACCACGCCCGCGCACTGGATATGGTATTTCACAATGGTGCCGATGGTGCCACCTACAACATTGGTGGCGACAACGAGTGGACAAACATCGCGCTTATAAAGCGCCTTATTGGCATTGTAGACAGTGAGTTGGGGCGCAATGAGGGTGAGAGCGAGAGCCTAATTACGCATATCGAGGATCGTGCGGGTCACGACCTGCGCTATGCGATTGACTCAACAAAACTTCAGCAAGAGTTGGGATGGCGCCCCGCAATGAGCTTCGACGAGGGGCTACGACGTACGGTGCGCTGGTATCTTGATAATATGGCGTGGGCAGAGGAGAGCCTAAAACGTAATGGCGACTAAGCCACTTAGAGGTGTTGATATGGCTACCACACGCCCATCAACCACAACCTCCGTGCGAATTGTAGCGTTATCGCACTCAACATCACACATATAGCGTCCTGCGGGGGGCAACATCTTATGGTCGTCGGCAACATGCAGGCGGCCATTATTCATTTCACCTGAGAGCATATATCCCGCACCTAAGAGCTCCTTAGCACGTGCCATGTCGCCCTTAGCTACGCTATCGCGCACCACCGTAGAGCTAATCTTACTGCCATCGTCGGTATGCTGCGCCACACATTCGAGCTCGAAGCCACACTCCTCAGCAAGGGGTTGCAGGGTGCTATAATTACCCTCGCTACCACGCCCAAGGCGGTGGTTGTAGCCCACAATCATGCCCACCATACCAAGCTTGCCTATAAGGCTCTCGCGGACGAACTGCTCGTAGGGCTGGGTACGGAACTCTTCGTCGAAGCGTGCAACAACCATTCTATCAATGCCAGCCTCGGCAAGCAGACGAGCACGCTCCTCGATAGTGGTAAGCAGCTGCATACCCTCGGCACGCCCCATGGCGATGCGGGGGTGGGGGTCGAACGTGACAACAACGCTCTCAGCATCGAGCCTCGCAGCCATAGCCTTAAGGTGCTGTAATAGCACACGGTGGCCACGATGCACGCCATCGAACGAGCCAATGGTGACTACCGCACGACGTGGCATCGGCGCCTTATCGAAACCGTGCTCTATAATAGACATAGTGTAAGACGAGGTTAGTTGTTGCTCTCCTCAGCAACCTTTACGAAGTATGCCACCTTCTCCAAAAGAGTGGTTATATCGTAGTTCTCCACGACGATACCCTGTGGGAAGTTGAGAGGCACCGAGGTGAAGTTAAGCACACCCTTAATGCCGGCATTGATAATGGGCAGCACGATGGTCGCCGCCTGCGACGTGGGCAACGAGACGATAGCAATGCTTATATCCATCTCCTCAACGCGCTCCTCAAACTCATCAATATGGTAGCAAGGGATGTTATCGATGGTGGTACCCACCTTGTTCTTATCGACATCGAAGGCCGCAGTGATGCGCAACTTTAAGCCCTTGCCATTGAAGTACTTAGTAACAGCCTGACCGAGGTGACCCATGCCTATGATTGCCATATTCATAGTCTGCTCGCTATAGAGGATGTTGTTTATAAAGTCGATGAGTACCTTGACGTCGTAGCCCTTCTTCGTATCACTCGAGAAGCCTATGAGCATAAGGTCGCGACGTACCTGCACAGCGGTAATGCCGTGCATACCCGCCAACACGTGCGAAAAGATGTGGGTAATGCCCTGCGCATGACACTTCAACAATGTGCGACGATACTCGCTCAATCGCTCGATGGTCTTTTCAGGAATAGGAGATGTTATGTTTGCCATTTTTCTCTCTCAGCTTTAGTTTGGGTGCTACTCTACGGTTATCTTCATATCGTGGCGATAGTGCTGACGTATCCAGTTGATGTTTTCGTAGCTGTTGTTCACACGCTCGAAGCGATAGGGTGTAGCAAGTGGTCTATGCGTGGTGCCGAGGAAACCGTCGAAGCCCTCGAACATCATGTTGCAGAAAATCATAGCAGCATCGTAGCCACGGTAGGCATTACGCGAGGGTAACACTCCATAGCTACGCACAAAGCGTCCATCGAACAGACGCACCGACTCATCTATGCGGTTAGCATAGTACGACACGGCGAAAATCACATCGTTGTGGTAGAAGATGTCGTGGTCGAGGCTATTCATCCTCAGCCACTTACTATTGCCGTATGTCACATAGTCACCATAGGTAAGACCACGGCCGCGTATCGACGCCTTTACTGACGATAGCGTGGTGAGAATACGGTCGACGTCCGTCTCCTGCGATGCCACCACAACGAAGGTCTTAGGAGTCTTGGTGCGCATAAGCTCCTCGATGTTAACCACACCACCATTCGAGCCATCGCTATTACGACGATAGAAGTAGGAGCCACGGTCGAACTTGAAGTTCAGCTGCGTGGTTATTGCTGCCGTCGAGAGGGCGCGCGCCTCGTTGATGAAGGCGCTGTCGTTCTTCGAGGCGTAGATGTAGACCACCTCACGGCTACTATCAAACATAGCACTCATCTTGTCGTCCTTAGCCTGAGCAGCTGCCGGCATGTTGAAAAGCACAGGGCTGTCGATGTCTACCGACATCAGTGGAGATACCACAGGTATGTTATACTCCTCGGCAACCATGAGCACTGGAGCAAACTCCTTTGCGTATACAGGGCCGATGATTAGCTGTGAATCGTAACCCCTAAGCATCGCGAACTGCACCAAGCTCTCAACGCCACCCTTAGTATCGAGTACGGTCAGCTCTATTGAGCGTCCCTCGGCTTTAAGGTCCTCCATAGCCAAGAGAACACCACGGTAGAAGTCGACAATGCTATCCTTGGGCGTGCCATCTACAGTAAAAGGCAGCACCAGTGCAACCTTAAGCACGCTATTTTGCTCCACCTGAGCAAATGTAGATGTCGTGGTCACAACCTCTTCGTCATCACCAAATAGGTCGCTTAGCGCGCTTCCTAAGAAGTGTGACTGCTGAGTATCCATCGTATCAGCCACCTGGCTGCTATCGTCGCGGTTGTCACGCTGCGCCTCAGCATCAGCCGTAGCATCACCACCCCTCTGAGGCGCGTACGTTGAGCCCTGCTGCGTCTCAGAATGTTTCTGCTTACCCTTGCCCGCCTTGCTCTTCTTCACCCTCAGCGTCATGCCCGCCTTGATGCTGGCATGGTCCTCAAGGCCATTAATCTCGAGTAGCTCCTCCTCCGTCATGCCGTAGGTGCGCGACAGCGAATAGAGCGTCTCTCCGGGCTTCACTACATGCTCCGTGTAGGTGTCGTCACGCTTATCTGCATCACTCGCCTTGTTTCCAGTTATCACCTTCTCCACCACGGGAACAAATATCGACGACCCCAGCTCTATAGCTGTGCCTTCAATGTCGTTCACCTCCATAATCACCTCCTGGCTCACGCCATATACCTTAGATATGGAGTATAGCGTGTCACCCTCCTTCACCTGGTGCACATAGTACTTCTTGCCCTGATACTTCACCGTAATTTTTGACGGCTCTGTCGCCATTGCCACGGCAGCTATCACGAGAGCAAGCGCTACCATTATGAGTCGCAGTCGTTTCATCTTTACGCGATAGTTATTTACTGGTTTTGAATCAGCATGAGCTACGCAACTACCTTATTCTTAGGCGTATCTCAGTTATTATCTTCTTGGTGTAAAGGGGGAAGTCGCCCTGCATCATCCATGAGTAGTAGCTGGGCTCATCACGAAATACATCCTCCACCTTTCTTCCCTTATACTTGCCGAAGTTGAACACCTCCTCGCCCTTATCATTTAGCGCAATGCGACCAGCAAAGTCTACCACCTCACCATGTGTCGAGAATGATGCCAGCTCCTCCACGGTGTTACCTATGTCGCCATAGCGCTCAATCTGCGCCTCCAACACCTCGTATGTAGCGAGCGTATCAGCCTCGGCAGAGTGGGCATTCTCGAGGTCTTTGTCGCAGTAGAACTTGTATGCAGCCACGAGCGTGCGCTGCTCCTTCTTGTGGAAGATGTTCTGCACGTCGACATACTTACGACGCTTGAAGTCTACGTCAACCTCAGCACGCATAAACTCCTCAACGAGCATGGGCAGGTCGAAGCGGTTGGAGTTGAAGCCACCAAAGTCGCAGCCCTCGATAAACTTGGCTAACGACTTGGCTATCTGCCTAAATGTAGGCTCGTTTGCCACATCTTCGTCGGTGATACCATGCACGGCTGTTGCCTCGGCAGGTATGGGCATCTCGGGATTTATGCGACGCGTCTTTACCTGCTTTGTGCCATCGGGCTCGATGCGCACCATCGAAATCTCTACGATGCGGTCGTTGGTCGTATCGACACCTGTTGTCTCGAGGTCAAAGAAGATTATTGGTCTGTTTAGTTTCAAGTTCATAGTTGATCGTTTTTTCAACTGTAATGTAGTCTCAATGGAGTGTATCAAATTAGATCCTTCGACTCCGCTGCACTCCACTCAGGATGACCACGAGGCGGAGACTCCAACCCATTGAGCTTAATTTGCGGATAGATGGCATTAGATACAACGCTCGGCAAAATTGATGTCGATGGGCTGTACTTGGCGTACTGCCCATTGACAGCATATTTTGTTAGCGGCAGTAGATGATGCCTTATCTCTGCAAATTTATGCGTTTATCATCATCGGCATCAACAACATAAGCACCTCACCCGCATGCTTGTCGTCATATACGGGCTTGAATACGCCGGCACGTGTTGAGTCGGCAAGCTCGATCTGCACGGTGGGGGTGTCGATGTTTGAAAGTATCTCAACGAGGAATGTCGACTTGAAGCCGATAGTTACGGGCTGACCGTCGTAGCTGCATGAGATGGTCTCGTTTGCAGATACTGAGAAGTCGATATCCTGTGCTGCGAGGCTGATCTTGTTACCTGCGATATCCATGCGGATAAGGTTTGTTGTGGGGTTCGAGCAGACAGCCACACGCTTGATGCCGTTTACGAGCTCCACACGGTCAACCAGCACCTTGTTGGGATTTGCCGAGGGGATTACGGCGTTGTAGTTGGGATAGTTACCCTCTATAAGGCGGCATACGAGCTTGTGGTTCTTAAGCTCGAAGGTTACGTTCTTAGCGTCGAACATCACGCGGATGGGCTCCTCCTCCTTGAGCAACACGCCCTTAAGTAGGTTTGCGGGCTTCTTAGGCAGGATGAACGAGGCATTGAAGTCAACATCGGGACACTCCACCATCGAGCGCACGAGCTTGTGTGCGTCGGTAGCCACAAAGGTGAGCTTACCCTGCTCGAAGTTGAAGTAGACACCATTCATCACGGGACGGAGCTCGTCGTCGGCTGTTGCGAAGATGGTCTTGTTGATGCCTGCGATGAGCATATCTACGTCGAGAAGTATATCCTTATGCTCGGCACCGATGGCGGGCATTGCGGGGTAGCTCACAGCGCTGGCGCCAGGGATAGAGAGTGAACCACTTGTCCACTTCACCTTAATCTCCCATGTTGTGTCGTTCACGTCGAACTCAAGGGGCATTTCGGGGAACTCCTTGAGCGAGTCGAGCATAAGCTTTGCTGGCGCTGCGATGACACCCTCACGCTCCACGTTGTCTACCTTGAGGTGGCCGATGATTGTGGTCTCGAGGTCCGAGGTGGTCACCGTGAGCTCGTCACCCTTGAGGTCGAGCAGGAAGTAGTCGAGGATGGGGAGTGTGTTCTTGTTGCTGATAACCTTACCAGTGGTTGCAAGCAACGATAGCAGTGCTGAGCTTGATACTGTAAATTTCATAATTGTAGTTAGTTTTATTTTTCGTTTATAATTATTTACAAAGTGGATAACTTGTCGAGAGCCATTTCAATCATTCTTCTTACGAATGGCTTATAGTCGGTGCAGGCATTCTTTGCCACGCGCTGTGCGATGATTGTACAGATGGTTGCTGCGCGGTGACCCATGAGCGCTGCAAGGCCGGCAAGTGCCGAGCCCTCCATCTCGAAGTTGGTGATGCGACGCTCACCATACTTAAACGACTCTATCTTCTCGTTGAGTTTAAGGTCGTGTGGCGCGAGACGCACCCAACGTCCCTGGGGCGCGTAGAAGCCTGGCGCAGCTATGGTTATACCCTCACGTGTTGAGTCCTTGAAGAGCTCGTAGAGGTCGGCATGAGCATTTACAAAGTAGGGCGCAGGCAGCTTCTTATACCAAGCCGTATGCTCCTCGAAGGCACGCTCAAGGTCGAGGTCGCACACCTCGTCGCGACCGGCATAGTATGAAACAAGGCCATCGAAACCGAGTGATGTGCGCGAGAATACCACCTCGCCCACCTCAATATCCTGCTGTATGGCTCCCGACGTGCCAAGACGCACGAGGGTAAGCTGGCGGAAGTCGGGCTTCACCTGGCGTGTATCGAAGTCGATGTTAGCAAGAGCGTCAAGCTCCGTAACACAGATGTCGATGTTGCCTATGCCGATACCTGTTGACATCACGGTCATGCGCTTACCTTTATACGTACCTGTGACTGTGAGGAACTCACGATTTGAGACCTCGCACTCTTTTGTATCGAAATAGTCAGCAATCATGGCAACACGTCCGGGGTCTCCAACAAGGATGACAATGTCGGCCAACTGCTCGGGCTTAAGATGCAGGTGGAATATCGAGCCATCTGCATTGATAATCAGCTCAGAAGATGGTATCGTTCTCATATCGCGAATAATTTATTATCAATATATTTTTAATATTCGCGTAAAATTAGTAATTTTGTGGGAAATAGCAAAATTTTTAACAGACTTTTTAGTTTATGACACTCATAAAATCAATCTCAGGCATACGTGGCACCATAGGTGGCCGTCCCGAGGACAACCTCACACCCATCGATGTCGTTAAGTTTACCACAGCATACTCACGTCTTATCAAAGATAAGAACCCCGGCAAGCGCATCACTGTTGTTGTCGGTCGCGACGCCCGCATTTCGGGCTCCATGGTCGACTCTTTGGTCGAGGGCACGCTGCTTGGTTGCGGCGTCGATGTCATCAACGTAGGCCTCTGCACCACACCTGGCACCGAGATGTCCGTTATCACTCATAAGGCCGATGGTGGTATCATCATCACCGCCTCGCATAACCCCCGCCAGTGGAACGCCCTAAAGCTACTTAACGAGCGTGGCGAGTTCCTCGACGATGCTGAGGGTAAGCAGGTGCTTGCCATGGCCGAGGATATGGAGTATAGCTACCCCACCATTGACCATATCGGCAAGGTTGTTCTGCGCGAGGACTTTAACCCCAAACATATCGAGCAGGTCTTAGCGCTACCTTTGGTAGATGTGGAGGCTGTGCGCAAGCGCAAGTTCAAGGTTGTGGTAGATGCCGTCAACTCTATTGGTGGTGTAGTTATACCCGCCCTATTGCACGAGCTTGGCTGCGAGGTGGTGGAGCTTAACTGCGAGCCTACGGGAGAGTTTGCCCACAACCCCGAGCCACTGCCCGAGAATCTTACGGAGATATCGGAGGTTATCCGCCGCGAGAGTGCAGACCTTGGCGTTGTCGTAGACCCCGACGTTGACCGCTTAGCATTCGTTATGGAGAATGGCGAGATGTTTGTTGAGGAGTATACGCTGGTGGCTGTTGCCGACTACGTTTTGAAGCACACCAAGGGCAACACCGTATCGAACCTATCATCGTCACGCGCTTTGAGCGACGTAACATCGCGATACGAGGGTTGCAGCTATGCCGCAGCCGCTGTGGGTGAGGTTAACGTAGTAAAAAAGATGAAGGACACGGGCGCCGTGATTGGCGGTGAGGGTAACGGCGGTGTTATCTACCCGGAGCTACACTATGGCCGCGATGCGTTAGTGGGCGTTGCTCTCTTTTTGACCTATTTTGCAGGTCTCAACACGACCATGTCGGAGTTGCGCAAGAGCTACCCAGCATACTACGCCTCGAAGAACAAGATTGAGCTTACACCCGAGATTGATGTAGATAAGATTTTGGCAACCATAAAGAGCAGATACTCTGGCGAAAAGGTCAACGACATAGACGGCGTGAAGATAGACTTTGCAGAGAACTGGGTACACCTACGCAAGTCGAACACCGAGCCTATCATCCGCATCTACACCGAGGCTAAAACAATGGCCGAAGCAGATGCCTTAGCGAAGCGTTTTATTTCCGAAATAGACCAAATTTGCAAGGCGTAATTTAGCATATTCAAACCTTAAAACTATACTTATATGAAATTAGCAAACGACTACATCAAGCAGAATCGCGAGCGTTTCTTGGAGGAGCTCTTCGACCTACTTCGCATTCCATCAATCAGCGCACAGCCCTCGCTTCATAAGCAGGATATGGTACGCTGCGCCGAGTGGCTTGCAGCATCGCTCGTAAAGGCTGGTGCCGACCGCGCCGAGGTGATGCCAACAGAGGGCAACCCCGTGGTATATGCCGAGAAGATTATCGACCCCAAGGCTAAGACCGTGCTTGTATATGGCCACTACGACGTAATGCCCGAGGATCCCATCGACGAGTGGAAGACAAACCCCTTTGAGCCAGAGATTAAGGATGGCCGCATCTGGTGCCGTGGTGCCGACGACGATAAGGGTCAGCTCTTTATGCACGCCAAGGCCTTCGAGGCAATGGTGGCAACAGACACACTCCCCTGCAACGTTAAGTTCATGCTCGAGGGCGAGGAGGAGATTGGCTCACCCAGCCTATATAAGTTCTGTGCCGACTACAAGAAGATGCTTAAGGCCGACATCATCCTCGTATCGGACACCTCGATGTTGGGTATGGACTGCCCCACTATCACCGCAGGCTTGCGCGGCTTGACATACATGCAGGTGGAGGTTACGGGTCCCGACAAGGATCTTCACTCTGGATTGTTCGGCGGTGCTGTAGCCAACCCTGCTAACGTATTGGCTAAGCTCGTAGCATCGCTTACCGACGAGTTTGGTCGTGTCACCATCCCTGGCTTCTACGACGATGTACGCATCCTCACTGATGCTGAGCGCAAGGCGTTGAACAAGGCTCCATTCTCGCTCGACGAGTACAAGAAGGCTCTCGACCTCGGCGACGTTGCTGGCGAGGTTGACTACACCACATTGGAGCGCACAGGCATCCGCCCATCGCTCGACGTAAACGGCATCTGGAGCGGTTACACTGGCGAGGGCACCAAGACCGTAATCCCATCGAAGGCATACGCTAAGATTTCGATGCGTCTTGTTCCTAACCAGGACTTCAAGAAGATTGCTAAGCTCTTCGAGAAGCACTTCCGCCGCATCGCTCCTAAGAGCGTGAAGGTCAAGGTTGATTTCTTGCACGGTGGCGCTCCCTACGTATCGCCCACCGATCTTCCAGCATACCAGGCTGCCGAGAAGGCTGTTGAGACTACCTTTGGCATCAAGCCATTGCCCTTCTACTCAGGTGGCTCTATTCCAATCATCTCGGGCTTCGAGAACATCCTCGGCATCAAGTCTATTTTGTTGGGCTTTGGTCTATCGAAGGATGCCATCCACTCACCTAACGAGAGCTATGGTCTCGACCAGTTCGACAAGGGCTTGGAGACAATTCCATACTTCTACAAGTACTTTGCTGAGAAGTAGCCTATAACTAAGATTACAACTACGGAGCTTCACTACTGAGGCTCCGTTTTTTATGAGTAATTAGCATGTGATGATTCTCGCCGCTATTTGCGGCTATTGTGGCGCCATATCTGCCAGCTATTGGTGAGATTCTGCCAGACGATATATGCCGTGGGAGCAATCGAGGCTATAGGGTCGAGGAAGTTAAGTGAGAGCCACACGGCAAAGATGGTATTCTTCTGCCCCACCGACTGTGTTGTAGCCACCATATCGCCCGTAGCCTTACCCAGCATACGTCCCGCACCAAACTGCACAAGACATAGCACCAGGGCCACCAATGCCAGCTCCACCTCAACAAACTTATCAGCCTCTGTATCAAGAATAAACGCCGTGGTACGACCCAACACCAGCACCAACGACACCAACCACAGATAGAACGATATGGAAGAGTGCTCGGCAAACCACTTTGCCACGCGCGGGAGTATCCAACGGCACACTTGCGCCACGACGAAGGGGGCGATGAGCGTGGGCGCCACGCGTGCTATGATGTCGCCAAACGTGCAGCTACCATTGCCAAAGATATGCAGCATATATGGTATTACGAGCGCCGTAACGAGGTTACACACAAGACTATAGGTTACCATGGTGGTGATATTACCACCAAGCATGCCGCCAATAACCACCGCAGCCATGGCTATGGGTGCCATCACGCATATCATAGCACCCTGACCCACCGTTTCGCCAAGGAGTGCCGAAACGCCATAATAGGCTACAACGCCACCACCAAACTGTATGAGCAGCATCCACAGATGCACCCAGCTTAGGCGCATCTGGCGCACATCGACACGGCAGAACGTCACAAAGAGCATGGCGGCAATAAGCATGGGCGTAAGCATACCCTGCGTTACACTCTCCACCGTGGCCAGAGGTCGGCATAGGGCCGCACCCACGACCATTGCTAAAGGCATGGCTATTGTCTTAATGTTTTGACGCGAAAGTGCCATAGTTACGCTCGTTACTTATTACGTCTGCGCGACTTACGCTTAGCCGAGGCATCGCTCTTAGTCCCCTTTGTTGTTAGGAAGTTAAGGGCCCTATCCATAAACCTATCGCGCATCTCCGCCTCGGCGATAGACTCAAACGGGAAGCCTACGACAATGGCACGATAGTCTCCCACGTATGCCACTGCTGCCGAGCCTCCATCGTTATACTGCATGATGGTGTGGGCATTCCTACCCACTGGCGACAGCTCCTCTACTGCCTCCAGACGATAGCTCGTCGACGAGTAGTCGCGGCTTAGCTCCACCTCGCCAATCTTACATGTCTCACGCGAGCGCTTCGACTCCAGCAAGAAGGGGGTAATGACGCAACTATTCGTAGTGTCAACGCCCACAAGCGAAGCGTGCATAACCTCCTCGGCGAAGGATTCACCATTGGCACTATCCTGCAGGTCATCAAACGTATATGCTCCCGTAATTAGGAGCGCACCTCCCGACGCAGTGTACTCCCTAAGTCGCTGTTGCATAGCCTCGGGCAGGGCCTCATGGCGTGGCGCAACATCGCGGCCTATTGTTATTGAGCGTTGCTTACCAAGGATAAGGTCTACAACGCCAAACTCCTTCAAGTCGACGGCACCACTCTCGACAGCACCACGCGAAGCCGAGGAGAAGGTGTAGCCTGCAGCAGCAATGGAGCGGCCATGCGTTGCAGGATAGTCGAAGTTATTGCCGGCGATGACCATCGTCTCGTAGTTGTGGCGCGAGGTGCCCAGCGCATTCATATCATCCTCGGAGCGTGCCAACGAGCGGTCGAAGATGGTCTGCTCACCTATAAACGATATATCCTCCATATATGGCACGCCACCATCGTACGTATGCACGAAGCCAGCAGTAGTGTCGGTACTAATGCGCTCGGGTGCAGAGATGCGCGTAAAGCCATTCACAACCAAGACATGGTTACGCGACATCGAACAACGACATGCCGAGAGGGTCTCGGAGTCGAAGCTCTCACCGCCGCTATTTACTGCCGTAACACGGTAGCTATAGAGTCTATCGGGCTCCTGCGTCTCCACCACCGAGGTGCCATCGACACGACGTCCCGTGTCGAAGCCACCACCATCCACGCGCGTATATAGAATATAGTAGTCGGGCATTGCCGTAGGCTCCAAGGGGTCTACCGTAGGCTGCCACGACAGATGGGCGCTATTGCCATCGAGCACCACGGCGAAGTCGTGAACAGGAAGCGGCTGTACGACATAATCATAGCCGTACTGCACCGAGAGATACCTAAGCACACCCTTGTATATCGCGCGGCTTACGTCGAAGCGGAACTGGGGGTCAAGACCGTAGCTCATATCGCCATAGTTTTGGTGAGACAGCAGCTCCAACAGCATCGTCGGGCAATATGGTATTCGCGCCTCGTAATATGCTCTATCCCACATACCACGACGCTTCCACTCAGGCTCATATAGCGAACGTATGTCGCCAACAATCTGTGTCATAACCAAGTCGGTGAGGTCTCGCGAACGTGTGCGTGAGATGTTTGCCGTGAATTTGCCCTTGTTATCACGCGTGCAGTAGATGCCAAGCGTGCCCACCACATCGTCATTATCCCTAACGCCCGCATCGGAGTGCATGGCCAGTGCCAAGTCGATAGGTATGCGCTTACCCACGCTATCGGGCAGGCGCTCCGACCCTCCCATCAGGGCGTTAACCCAGTGTGCACGCGACATATAGTCCTCCTTATAGTCATCCTTGCCACCCTTAGGGGCGTAGACATCGGTCGAGAATCCCGACCACTGCAACCAGTAGCGTGCCCCTTCAGTAAAACGCGGATACCCACTAACCGTGTCGTTGATAGTGCCATCCTTTGAGGCTACGCCACGGCGTATATTACCCATGCCTCCACCTATCTTGATGGCATCAGCCACGACAACACCGCTCTCCGCCGAGAGATTCGACAGCGTAACAAGCTCCTCATAGGTGCCCTCCTCGAAGTAAAACTCACCGAGACATACCCACATCGCCGAGCCCATCTTCTGATTCACCAAGAAGCTATGATCGGCACCCGAGGCATGCACCGTATAGTGGGCATCGGTCACCGAGTTAGGCTTCGTACAGTACGAGACATAGAGGCTATATATGCCCGACGCAGGGATTGTACCTCCCCATGTAGCCACCGAGAGCTTCGCGTCATCCTTGGTTGTTGCCACCATACGCGCCGTGCCATCCATAAAGGGATTCTCGCCAGAGAGGTAGGCCTCCTTAACATGTGCAAAGCCAGTACCCGCATCGCTCCACTTGGCGCCATTGTTATACTCGCAATAGGTCGAGGGCATGACACCCTGGTCGTTATCCAATATCACCTCCTCGGTGCGCATGCTACGCTCACGAGGCAGCAGCACCGTAGCTCCCGCACGCTCAAGCATGGGGAGAATGTATGGTACAACGTAGCTCTGCGTATAGAGGTCCTCAACGGTCTCCCACAGTCGCGAGCGCTGCCAACTCCATGTTGCCTTGTTGTTTTTGAAGTAGCGGCCATGGCTCTGCCAGAGCGCTATATGTCTATTCTGTAGGCCGTTAGTAGGCTGCGACAGCTCACTTGAGCGCCTAATTAGCGGCACCCCATCGCTGTAAGTAAAGTGCTTACTCCGATGCGTTGGCTCGTAATACTGCGGAATAAGGTCGTTGATGAGTCTGCCGTCGGAGTAGATGGTGAGCGTGTAGTCACGATATTGCTCCGGAAGGGCATTACGCACGCTGTCGTATATCATCTCTATGCTCTCAGGACGCATTGGATAGTAGCCCAGCTCCGCCGAGGCACGCACCTCTACGTTGCGTCGCTTGATGCGTACATCCTCCACCTTAACATAGCTTCCAGCCACCTCCTTAAGTGTGATATGCTGAAGCGCTGCGGCAATACGTGTGCGCTCGCTCTTAGATAGCGTGCTCTGCGCCACGGCATTGTCAGCCATAGCAACGAGCATTGCGAGGGTTAGTATGTAGTAAACGAATCGTCTCAAAATAGTAAAAAGCAAAAGTAATTAAAATACACCTATAACGATGAGTGCCTCAACAACATAGCGCAGGAACTTACCCACAAATAGCCACCATGCCGTAGGCCAGAATCGCGCCTTGTAGAAGCCCAAGACTATGGCAAAGACATCGCCCACGAAGGGTACCCACGAGACTATGGCTAAGAACGGTCCCCACCTATCGACGCGCTGCTTATGCTTGACGATGGTCTCGTGCTTGACCTTGAACCAGCGCTCCAGCCACTCGGTCTTACCGAGCCATCCCATCCAGTAGCTGATAAGGCCACCAAGCCAGTTACCTAAGGTGGCAACGGCGACAATCCACACGGGGCTACACCCCGCGGCAATAAGGCCCGCGAGCACCAAATCGGAGCTAAACGGCAGAATCGTAGAAGCCAGCAGTGCACTGACGAACATACCGACATAACCCCAATCGAGCATCACAAGCTGAATATGATCCAACCACTCTGTCATGAATGCATAATAGTAGTTATTGAACGGGTAAAGGTACGAATTATTTTGAGTTATGATTTATAAATTAGAAGAAAATGTTTACGAGCGTAGAGAAATGAGCCTTTATATAAAAATTAGAGTCGATTATCGGTGGATAATCGACTCTAATTGCATACACGATAGTTCTATATTGGACTACCACTCTGTAAACTTACCTTTACCCTTGAAGACACCCGAGATCTTATTGCCCAAATCGTCGTGGCAGTCGATAGTGAAGACATAGGTCTCATCATCGACCTTCTCGACCTCAATGCTACCATCAACCAATGGTGCAAAGTCGGCATATCCGGCCGTCATATACCAGCTATTCTGCTGCATATACTGACCTCCGAGGTCCTCGGCAGAGCCTGGGATAAAGTTGCCCTGGCGTGTGCCTGGCGTGTAACGACCCTCAATCTCGGTACCATTTTTCGATAGCTGGAGGTCTATCTGGAACTCATCGCCTCGCTCCTCGCCAGTGACAGGGTCAAGATACTCAAACAGATATACCTGACAAGTGTTACACCCTGTGTTCATCAAGTCGCCAACATAGGCACCCACAAAGACTCCATCTTCAATATTGAAGTGGTGGTCGCTGCGCAGTGTGCTAAGACCCTCGGTAACGGTCGAAGAGTAGACATCTATCTCGAGCGAGCCCTCATATACGATGTGGTGCACCTCCTCGTTTTCGAGCGTTACGAAGGCCTCAATGCCACTCTCAGTAACCTCGACACGAGCATCTATAAACGTTTTGGTTTTGATGCTATCGGTCGTGAGCGTGAGGTTGCTATATCCGTTATACGCCGTATTAGGCGTGGTATCAAATCCAAATTGATACTCACCAACAGGGATGTTGACAACCTCCTCACCCTCGGCAGCTGTGGCTGAGTATAGGTCGAGGATATAGTATGTCGAATCGCCATACATATTGCCGCTACTGCTTACGCCCGCCTCCGAGAGCATGATGCGATAGTTGTAGCTCTCCTGCGACTTATTGCCATAGTATAGGCTACCATCAAGCGTGGTGGCATAGAACGTAGTAGTGATATTCTGCTTAGCACGCTGCATAACCACTACCGACTCATTAAGGTCGCCATACGATAGCGTTACCGTACCACGGCGCTCCTCTTTGGTACCATTCTCCTTAACACCATATTCAACAATATCGCCGATGCTTATTATCTCAATCCAGTCGACATTTGTTGTAACATCAAGCGTGGTCGTTGTATCGCCATTCTCGAGGATGTAGGTGATGCTTCCTGTGCCTCCCTCAGCCTCAAACCACACCTCACTATTAGAGATGATTTTCAGCGTAGGTTCTACAGTATCCGAGTTTACAGGCTCCTTGTCGCAGGCATAAAAGCCCAGCGCAAGAGCGCATATTAAAAGTATCTTTTTCATTGTCTAAATCGGGTTAAACTATTCTGGATCTGCAGGGCGGAATGGCTCTGACATAAAGACCGTGGTAGTTGGGCCATTATCGAATCCCCAAACAACAATCTGATAATCCGAGAAACCATTAACTGTCTTGCTTAAATCAGTGTTGCTGATTGTATTCTCACCTGTAAATAGACGTGGAGTCAGCTGATTCTCATACTCAGGGAGTAGGTAGTCAATAAGGTCGTCATAAGACTTATCCTGGTCAGGACCATAACCAGCCAATGTGCCGACCTTCTCAACCGTTACATAGTATTGGTCGTTGGTGGTGGGTGTTACGGTGAAGTTAACCGAAGAGCGTGTCATAGAGTTGATAGTAATCGTAAACTCGTTAGATGACTGCTGAGGGGTGAGAGTGGTAAACTCCTTAACAACCACATCCGTAGCAAGCGTGCCATCGGCATTTACGCCAAAGACGAAGAATACATAGTCGGTACTCCAGCGCAATGCGCCAATATCGGCAACTCTGTAGCCATCGGTAGTGTACCAGCTCATCACGGTAGATAAATCGTAACCAGACGATGTACTCTCACTCTGCCAGCTTGCAAAAACTCTGTCGTAGATGCCGTCAACCGAGCCATAACGCTCCTCGAACTTAGCACGAGTGCGGCACTCATAGTAGTACTTGAAGTCGCCATTGGGTGTGATGTAGATATCGGCACCATTCCAAGCAAGGTTAGTAACCTCGGCATCGATAGTGGGCTTTGCATCTGGCGCTGCAGGGGTGGTGATAACATCGCTAAGGAATACCTCAGATGTCATTGTCGAGGTGTTGCCATCGTAGCCAAATGCCACTACATAGTACTGCTTCTCAGGCTCTACGGTAACCTCGTTCTGCACAGGGCCGCTCGAAAGACGCTGATAGAACTTCTCCTCGGCGATAAGCGACTCGGCCAAAGCCTTGCCACCATCGTTGCCAACCTCCTCGGCGCTAAATAGCGAGTGGAAGTAGGTTACTGAGTAGCTGTTGGGAACAACGCTATACTGCACCTTATCGTGGCTGAGCTTGTCGATGGTGATGCTCACCGAAAGGTCAATAACGGGGTCGGTAGGCTTAAACTCCTCAGAGTAGAACACCTTGGTTGTAGGACCATTCTCGAAGCCCCAAACCACAACCTTGTAGCTCTTGAAGCCGTTTACAGACTTGCCGAGGTCGCTGTTTGTAATTGTCTTTGTGCCTGTGAATGTGCGCTGCTCAATCTGGTTGTTGTACTGAGGCAAGAGGTAGCGAATAAGCTCCTCATCGCTCTTGTCAGCGTATGGCGCCAAAACATCGGTTGTCTCCAAGGTCACATAGTATGGGTCGTTGTTTGTGGCGGTAACGGTGAACTCAACAGACGACTTGGTCATCGCATCAATCGAAATGGTGATGTCGTTCTCCGAAGCTACGGGTGCCACGGTAGAAAACTCTGCGGTAGCAACCGTAGATGTGGCATTACCCTCATCGTCGATACCGAAGCAGTATACCACATAGTCGCTACCCCAGCTGAGGTTGGCAATGTCGCTATCCTTGACATTGTAGGTATCCTCGCCATCGCGCTGCTCAAGCTGCATATAGTACTGCCAGGGGTCGTCGTAGCCCATATCCTCGTACATCTTGGCGGTAGACTCCCACTCGGCGATGCGGTCAGCAATAATGGCCTCGCTATTCTCGGCATACTTCTGGGCAAAAAGCTCTGCGTCCATAACGCCGAGTACATACTCAATGTCAGCAGATGGTTTTACCGTAATGTTGGCATTGTTCCACTCGATGTTGCTCACCTCAAGCTCGATAGTGGCAAGCGTAGGCTCAGGCTCAGGCTCCTCGCTCTTGGCAGCCTGGTTGACGCTAATAGTGCGCATATCAGCCTCGGGATACTCTACACTGAGCTCTGCCTCGCGTGCTTCGGCTGACTCGTTAGGCTCTACAACGAATGTTATATTGTTTGCCTCCACGGTGATGTCTACAATCCAATTGGCATCATTTACAACGCTTAGCTCCGCACCCTCCTTAGTATTCTCGATGGTGTAGCCAACGCTATAATTGCCACCCTCGGCCTTTACCGAGACACTCTGCTTATCGAGAGCCACGATAGGTTTCTTAACGGGCTGAGGTTCTGGTTCTGGGGTTTCACTGCAACTTGTCAATGCAAGTGCCACTAAAGTCAAAAGTGCAAAAATCTTCTTCATAATTCTCATTGTTTTTTTAAGCTAACATAATCATATTACTCCTCCTTTGGGCGGTCGGGCGTTGTGAACTCCTGGACAAACAGAGGCGTTGTAGGACCATTCTCCGACATACCAAAGATAAAGATACCGTAACGCTTGTTAGGCGTGAAGTGCTGCGAACGGAGGTCGTAAGGCTTGTACACATCCTCGCCTACGAGGCAATAGAGACGCACAATATCGCACGATGGACGCGAAGTATTTTTAAGCATCTCATACTGGATAAATGCCTCGTCACTGCGGCCTGTGTTGTCCGATGTGAAGTACCACTCATACCAATCCATATTGGTGATTGTGATGAAGTATACGGCATCAGGATTTGAAGGAGTAACGTGCGCCTCGACTATATACTTATTAAATGCCACATCCCATTCACACTTGGTAATCTCAGCCTCGAAGGTTGTATCTTCTCGTTCGGGCGCAAGAGTCTTGAACTTACGCTTGGTCATCTGGGTGGTTACATTACCCTGCTCATCAAGACCATAGGCGTATGCCATATATTCAGTATCCCACTCCAGAATATTATACAGATTATCCGACGTCTCTTCAAGGTCGCCCGAACGAAGATCCTGACGCATTAAATCCTTCCAGTCGGTACCCTCATAGAGAGAGGCGGTGTACTGCCAGAATGCGAAGTCGTGCTGAATTAGGACATTGTCGCTATTCTCAAATGTAGTCTCATAGTCGCTAACCTCATCCAACCAGAAGTAGTATGTAGCATCCTTGTCCTCGGGTGTAATGGTAAAGTTTGCCGAAAGTCCAGTGATGTCGCTAACCTCAAGGTCGATGCTCTCCTGGCCATCGGGCGTAGTGATGCGCTCCGAGCGATAGAACTTACCAAAGATATAATCCTTCTCGCTGTCGTACTGGAAATATATCAGACGATAGTGCGAGTGACCAATAAGACCGCTAAATGTCAAGCTCTGCTCACCACGGAAAATCATATCCTTGGCATTGGGATTGGTAAGTTGGTCGATTACAATAGACTCCTCCTCGCCACCGAGATACTTATTCGTATCCGATGCCAAACAAGCATAGTAGTAATCAACCTCCTCTGAGGGTGTGATGGTGATTGTCACAGAGTCGGCAGACAACTCATCAACCTTCACCTCAAACGTACCCTCCACTAAAGGTTTTACTGGATCTCCAGGGATAGGCGCCGGAACTGGCTTCTCCTCACAACCCAATGTTGTCAATGCCACACACACTGTGCACACAAGTAGTGCACCCTTAGTCCAAATTCTCATTTCCGTAATTTTTAAAATTTTAATTAAATTAGTTATTTTAGGCGTGTTATTTGAATAACAACACAAAGATAAAGAAAAATTTATTTTCCAAATATTTTTACGAAAAAATGCATCTTGGAGAACAAATTTTATTAAAAATTATTTACCTTTGCGATGAATATACGGAGTGTATATCACGCCGACCCGTGAATTACATTAAACCTAAAACATATAACTAACGTTAAACAAGCAAATGAAGCGCATTTTGGTTTTGGGTGCCGGAGGTCAGATTGGATCTGAGTTGGTACCATATCTTCGCTCAATCTATGGTGCATCGAATGTCGTTGCTACCGATGTTAAACACAATGCTGTATTGGCAGAGGCGGGCCCATTTGAGTCCCTCGATGCTCTCGATGCAAAGCAGTATGCCGAGCTTGTAGATAAGTACAAGATCGACTCTATCTTCAACCTCGTAGCTCTTCTTTCTGCTACTGGCGAGAAGAATCCTCAGCTCGCAATGCGCATCAACATGGGTGCATTAGAGAACTCTTTGGAGATTGCACGCGAGAAGAACTGCGCGGTATTTACCCCCAGCTCTATCGGTGCTTTTGGTGGCGACTTCCCACGTGACAAGACCCCTCAGGATACCGTAATGCAGCCTAACACCATCTACGGCGTATGCAAGGTTACTGGCGAGCTCCTCTCTAACTACTACCACTCACGTTTCGGCGTTGATACCCGTTCGGTACGTTTCCCAGGCATCATCTCTAACGTAACACTCCCCGGTGGCGGTACTACCGACTACGCTGTGGAGATCTACTACGAGGCTGTTAAGGGCAACAAGTTCACCTGCAACATCGCTCCCGACGTATACATGGATATGATGTATATGCCTGATGCATTGCGTGCAACCGTAGAGCTCATGGAGGCTGACCCCGCGAAGCTTAAGCACCGCAACTCGTTCAACATCGCTGCGATGAGCTTCACACCCGAGATCATCCGCGAGGTTGTTGAGCGCCACGTGCCTGGCTTCCAGATGGACTACAACGTAGACCCCGTGAAGGATGTTATCTCACGCAGCTGGCCTAACTCGTTGGACGACACCTGCGCTCGCGAGGAGTGGGGTTGGAAGCCCGAGTGGGATTTGGAGTCAATGACTAAGGATATGCTTGAGAAGGTACGAGCTAAGCTCGCATTGTAATCCTCAAAGAGCAATATATACCTATATTAAATAAGATGGGCTGAGTGGCATTGCCATTCAGCCCATCTTTTTGTTTTCGGCTACAACCTATGTTCTACCATCCATTTTGCCAATGCCTCAGAGGCAGAGCCTCGCTCCATTAAGCCAACACGCTCCTCAAAGAAGCTATCGAGACGCTGAACATACTCCCCACAATCAAAGCCCTCAATCTTCGCAACAAGCTCATCCTCACTCGTCGCCAATGGGAATGGTAGCTCCCTGAGGTCGAAGTAGAAGCCACGGTCGTAGGCATCGGTATCCGTAGCGTAGAGCATACAGGGGCGATGCTGCATAGCAAAATCGAACATCGAGCTCGAGTAGTCCGTGATAAGCATATCGGCAACGGCGAGAAGCTCCTGCATGTCGTGGTAGCGCGTAACATCCACAACACCCTCGAAGGTGACAAGCGACGAGGTATCGACCCTGCCTATAAGATTAGGGTGCATGCGCACCATAACAGCCACACGCTCACCACCAAACATACGACTAACCACAGGCATCACACGTGCCCAGTCTATGGTATATGGCGCCGTGGAGTGGTCCACGCGGAACGTAGGGGCATAAAGTATGAGGCGTGACGCGGGGTCGAGGCCATACCTCTCGGCGATGGCTCGACGCAGCTCATCGTGGCGCTCCTCGGCAAAGAATATATCGTTGCGCGGGATACCCTCCTCCAGAATTTCACCATCATACCAGAAACGCTCACGCTGCAATCTCGTCTGCATGCGACAGCCCGAAATCATAAGGTCGCAAACACGCGAGTCGGCCTTAGCACGCTGCACATAACTAAAGCTCAGCTGAGCCTCGGCATCCGCCTCGATGCGCTTAAGAGCCACACCTGCATGCCACAACATGGCATACTTCTGTCCGCGGCGCTTATGCCAGTAGATGCGATAGGGATCGGTGCGGGCATTCGTCAGCAGAAACTCGGCTGAGGCCATAAGCTTCAAATACTCCCACGTACGAAAGCGGACAATCTTGACACCCTCAGGCAGTTGCGACACATCTACACCCTTGCGAAAGACCCAGTATATCTCAAATTCAGGGTTATGCCTAAGCAGATACTCAGTGAGGTAGCGAGGGTTGCAGCTATACTGCTGAAAGTTGTACGACCAGCACACCACACGGCCAGGCACAATGGGCGTAGTTAGGTTTGCCACCCACGCCAATATGTTTCTGGGGGTCTTAGCTATACGATTAAGCACCCACCCTATTATCTGCAATAGTCGTTTCATCTCGCTTTCTACGTAACAAATAGTTGCTGGTACGATTTTTAGTTCTCTACAAAGGTACGAAAAAAAGTGGAAACTTCACATCACTTGATGGGAATATATTACGACAGAGCCTCTTTGGAGTAGAAGCATCATGTGATGCCGAAGGTAGGAATTTTAGATTAAGCAACAACCATATTCAACAATTATTTTTATATTTGCATCTATGAAACAGCGTAATAGAGGGGATATGAGCGTCACACTCACCCCACAATCGGCCCTTATTCTCGAGGGTGGAGGCATGCGTGGCGTCTTCACCTGCGGTGTGTTAGATAGCCTAATGGACCGCGGCATACGCTTCCCCTACACCATAGGTGTCAGCGCGGGTGCTTGCAACGGCCTATCCTATATGTCGCACCAGCGCGGGAGAGCCAAGTACAGCAACATCGACATGCTCGACAAGTACCACTACATAGGCATTAAGCACCTGATACTCAAGGGCAACATTATGGACTTCGACCTACTGTTCGACACCTTCCCCAATAGCATCATCCCCTACGACTACGAGGCATATAGCGCCAACGAGTCGCGCTTCGAGATGGTCACCACCAACATCGCCACGGGCAAGGCTGAATACTTCGAGGAGAAGCGCGACCCGAAGCGCATCATCGACATAGTGAAGGCATCGAGCTCACTACCCTACGTCTGCCCCATTGCCGAGGTGGATGGCACGAAGATGCTCGATGGTGGCATCGCCGACTCCATACCCACACAACGTGCCCGCGATTTGGGCTACACCAATCAAGTGGTAGTACTCACACGCAACAAGGGCTATCGCAAGCCAGAGGGTCGCAGTTTTGTGCCACCACTCTTCTATCACCGCTACCCTGCACTACGCGAGGCACTGGCCATGCGCAACACCATCTACAACCAGCAAATAACTGAGGTTGAACGTCTTGAGGCATGCGGAGATATTACGGTGATACGTCCAGAGAGACCCATCGAGGTGGGACGCATGGAGCGTGATACACGCAAGCTATTGGCGCTATACGAGGAGGGCTACGCCTGTGCCGAGAGGCTGGCGTTTAATGCTTTATAGCCATAAATTTGGCACAACGGTTTTTTTTTCTTAACTTTGCAACTTAAAGTATCCGTTGAGCTATGAGCAAAAACGCTGATAATAACGATAAATTACGCTGGTACCAAAAGGTTGGACTGAAACTACTGTGGGGCATCTGCTCTCTTATGGGCTATATGCCACGCTGGTTTCGCTACGGTGTTTTGAAGCCCATAGTCTACGGAGCACTCCGCATCATACGATACCGCCGCAGCGTCATCATCGAAAACATAACACTCTCATTCCCTGAGAAGAGCCCCAAGGATATTAAGCGCATAGCCAAGGGTGCATACAAGACGCTTGCCGAGGTTATCGTCGACACCATCTGTTTAGCGGGTGCACCCAAGCGAGGCGACCTAAAGCATATCACATGGATCAACCGCGAGGAGCACCTCGCACGCACCAAAGGGCGCGACTGGATAGCCATGGCCTCGCACTACGGCTGCTGGGAGTACCTACCACTATGGAGCCTCGAGGACCCCGATGCCCACTTTATGGGTGTATATCACAGACTTAAGAGCGATGTATTTGAGCACTTCTACCGCCGCCTGCGTGCCTTAGCGCCGAACATCCACCAGGTGGAGATGAACGACACTATACGTCATTACATCAAGAACCGCGGACAGAATAAGGGCATCATCCTCGGCCTTATCTCAGACCAGTCACCACTGCTGCGTCCCGACACCGAGTGGTTCGACTTTCTCAATCGCAAGACAGCATTTATCGACGGCAGCGAAAAGCTCGCCATGCGCTTCCATATCCCCGTCTACTTCTTATATATCGAACGTATCGAGGCGGGATACTACAGCGCACGCTTCGATGAGATATACGACGGCGTGGAGGAGGTGGCACCCAACGAGATTACACGCCGCTATGCCGTAGCCCTCGAGGAGATGATTAAGCGATGCCCCGAGCTGTGGATGTGGTCGCATAAACGCTGGAAACACTACCCCGCGAAGCAGCTACGACGATTCGGCAAAATGACCAAGAGTGGCGAGTGCTAACAGCCCCGCCTAAACAACCCAAACTACTGAGTATGAGTAACAACAAATATAGACTATCACTCATCACGACTATCTATGGCGTTGAGCCATACATAGCCAAGTTTGCTGAGAGTTTTCTCGGTCAGACCTCCATTATGCCTGGCTGTGTTCAGTTCATCTTCGTGAACGACGGCACCAAGGACCGCTCTATGGAGATACTCAATAGAGTTATCGAGGAGCGTTTCGAGCACCTAAATGAGCATATCACCATCATCAACAAGGAGAACGGCGGTCTGCCCCTCGCCCGCAAGAGTGGCTTGGATAGAGCTGAGGGCGAATATATACTCTTTGCCGATGCCGACGACTGGTTGGAGCTCGATGCAGCACACAAGATTATCGACAAAATTGATGAGACGCATGCCGACATCATCTACTTCGACATTGTCAAGGAGTATGGCTACAAGCAGAGCATCAAGCACGAACGCGAATACACTGCCGAAAGCCGATACCTATGGATAGAGAACATCTTTAACTATCGCTCGCACGGCTACACCGCGACAAAGTGTTTCCGACGCTCGCTATACACCGACAACAAGATATTTACCCCTAAGTTGGGCATGCATGAGGATATGTACCTCATGTCGCAGATTATCGCCAAGGCCGAGAGCATCGTTCACCTGCATGAGGTGCTATACCACTACCGCAAGGATAACGAGAACGCCATGTGCTCACAGCGCCGCAAGGTGCGACATATAGCCTCGTCGCGCAACCTCCTGGACCTATACTCAAAGTTTATGGACGACCTTGCAGATAGCCCCATACGCGATGTCGCCGATGGCATAGTTCTGCGTGCTGGCTGGCATCAGATTATCCACAAATGCGACCTCTATGGCGAGTATCCATGGCTTGGCGAGGCCATACGTCGTGCCCATGTCAGCACCCGCTACCGCACTCCCCTACTCTTTCAGCTCATCGTGAAGTGCTACAACAGGATGTTCCATTAACAGGGACATCACTCACTTTCGAGCTGTTTTCTATTGCACTTTCGCAGATTTTTCTTAACTTTGTCGGTTGTGCGCGTGCATTACGCGCGCGACGCACGAGATTTGCTCAAGGAAAATAACAAACAAAAATATAAAGAGTTATGCAGTTAGCAGACAAGTATTCACCCGAACAGATTGAGCAGAAGTGGTACGACTTCTGGATCAAAGAGAACCTATTCCACTCGGAGCCCGATGCTCGCGAGCCATATACAATCGTTATCCCACCACCCAACGTCACAGGTATGCTCCACATGGGTCACATGCTCAACAACACCTTGCAGGATGTACTCGTACGTCGCGCCCGCATGCAGGGCAAGAACGCCTGCTGGGTGCCTGGCACCGACCACGCATCTATCGCCACAGAGGCAAAGGTGGTGAAGAAGCTCTCGGAGCAGGGCATCAAGAAGAGCGACCTCACGCGTGAGGAGTTCCTCAAGCACGCATGGGAGTGGACAAACGAGCATGGTGGCATCATCCTCAAGCAGTTGCGCAAGCTCGGTGCTTCGTGCGACTGGGAGCGCACAGCCTTCACCATGGATGAGATTCGCTCGAAGAGCGTAATCCGCGTATTCTGCGACCTCTACAACAAGGGACTCATCTACCGTGGCCTACGCATGGTGAACTGGGATCCCAAGGCACAGACAGCACTAAGCAACGAGGAGGTAATCTACCGCGAGGAGAAGAGTAAGCTCTACTACTTGAAGTACTACGTAGATGAGGCTGCGGGCTCTACCGACGGCGAGGAGGCTGATGCCGTAACACTCAGCGCAACAGATGCCTTCGACCCCACGGTTAAGCACCAGATACTCCACCGCGATGCCGAGGGTCGTCGCTATGCCGTAGTGGCAACAACACGTCCTGAGACAATCATGGGCGACACCGCAATGTGTATCAACCCCAAGGACCCCAAGAATACTTGGCTTAAGGGTAAGCGCGTAATCGTGCCCCTCGTAAACCGCGTGGTGCCCATCATCGAGGATCGCTACGTTGAGATTGAGTTCGGTACGGGTTGCTTGAAGGTGACTCCCGCGCATGATGTCAACGACTACATGCTCGGCAAGAACCACAACCTTGAGACCATCGACATCTTCAACGCCGACGCCACAATCAGCGAGGCGGGAGGCCTATACGTGGGCATGGACCGCATGGATGTGCGCAAGCAGATTGTCAAGGACCTCGCCGAGGCAGGCCTCTTGGAGAAGGTAGAGGACTACGACAACAAGGTGGGCTACAGCGAGCGTAATGCCGACACTGCCGTAGAGCCACGCCTCTGCATGCAGTGGTTCTTGCGTATGCAGCACTTCGCAGACATCGCACTACCTCCCGTAATGAACGACGAGATTAAGTTCCACCCCGCAAAGTACAAAACTACATACAACAACTGGCTCACCAACATTCAGGACTGGTGTATCAGCCGCCAGCTATGGTGGGGACACCGCATCCCTGCATACTTCCTCCCCACGGCTGAGGGCACTGAGGAGAAGTTCGTAGTGGCTGAGAGCCGCGAGGAGGCATTGGCACTCGCCAAGGCTATGCCAGGCTATGAGAACATCACCGCCGAGGAGCTACGCCACGACGAGGATGCCCTCGACACATGGTTCAGCTCATGGCTATGGCCTATATCGCTCTTCAACGGCATTCTCGAGCCAGGCAACAAGGAGATTAGCTACTACTACCCCACCAACGACCTCGTAACAGGTCCCGACATCATCTTCTTCTGGATTGCACGTATGATTATGGCGGGCTACGAGTGGTGCGACAAGAAGCCTTTCTCTAACGTCTACTTCACGGGTATCGTTCGCGACAAGCTCGGCCGCAAGATGTCGAAGCAGCTCGGCAACTCGCCCGATCCCCTCGACCTTATAGCTAAGTATGGCGCTGATGGTATGCGTGTAGCGATGCTTATGTCTACATCTGCCGGCAACGACGTGATGTTTGACGAGGCACTCTGCGAGCAGGGACGTAACTTCTGCATAAAGATATGGAACGCCTACCGCCTTATCAACATGTGGGAGGTGGACACAACAATAGCACAGCCCGAGGCTTCAAAGGAGGCCATCGCATGGTTCGACGAGGTGATGCTCGAGCGCATCGAGCGCATCAACCACGACATGGAGCAGTATCGTATCTCGGAGGCATTCACCGAGCTCTACCGCTTGTTCTGGGATGACTTTAGCGGCTGGTACCTCGAGATGATTAAGCCTGCATATCAGGCACCTATCGACGCCGAGACCATAGCTCGCACCAAGCACTACTTCGACCAGCTGTTGCGCCTATTGCACCCCTTCATGCCATTCGTTACGGAGGAGATTTGGCAGGACCTCAAGCCCGAGGCAGATGTTAAGTCTATCGTCGTTGCACTCCAGCCCAAGGCTGAGCGCAAGGCCGACGAGAAGATATTGGCACGCTTCGCACTTGCCGAGGAGATAATTAGCGCCGTGCGTAACGTCCGCAAGCAGAAGAATATAGCACAAAAAGAGGCGCTCACGCTAAACTACATTGCCGACGAGAACTACCCCGCAGAGTTCGAGCCCGTAATCAAGAAGATGGGTAACATCAAGGAGGTAGCTGCCGTAGCAGAGAAGGACCCCGCAGCTGCAGCATTCATCGTAAAGACCACGCAGTACTTCATACCACTCGAGGGTAACATCGACAAGGAGGCAGAGCTTAAGAAGCTCGCTGCCGATTTGGAGTACCTTGAGGGCTTCCTCTCTTCGGTAATGAAGAAGCTATCGAACGAGCGCTTCGTTTCGTCAGCACCTGAGAAGGTTGTCGCCAACGAGCGCGCTAAGCAGGCAGATGCCGAGGCTAAGATTGCCGCCATCAAGGCTCAAATCGACGCCCTTAAATAGCGATTGCTCTATAATGGCAGACATCACCATATATACCGACGGCTCGGCTCGTGGCAACCCCGGGCCGGGCGGTTATGGTATTGTGCTCATGTCGGGGCCCTATCGCAAGGAGCTCTCGGCAGGCTACCGTCTCACCACAAACAACCGCATGGAGCTTATGGCCGTATGTGTGGCATTAGAGGCGCTTAAGTACGACGGCTCGAACGTCACGCTCTACTCCGACTCGAAATACGTAATCGAGGCGGTAAACCAGCGCTGGGTATTCGGTTGGGAGCGTAAGGGCTTCGCCGGCAAGAAGAACCCCGACCTATGGATGCGCTTCTTGAGGGTCTACCGCCGCCATAACGTACGCTTTGTGTGGGTCAAGGGTCACGCCTCAACTGTTGAGAACAATCGTTGCGATGAGCTTGCCGTAGCCGCAGCACTCGGTGCAACACTACTCGAAGATGTGGGCTACGACGGCCAATAAATCAACAGCGTTAACCAAAGATAATATGAGTAACAACGAACAACCTACGCGCAAGCAGTCGTGGAAGCCAGGGACGTTAATCTACCCTCTGCCTGCTGTGCTGGTATCGGTGGGAGCGACGCCCGAGGAGTATAACCTGCTGACAATAGCCTGGACGGGCACCATCTGCACCGACCCACCGATGTGTTATATCTCGGTACGCAAGGAGCGCCACTCGTACGACATCATACGCCGCACGGGAGAGTTTGTCATCAACCTCACGACCGAGGCTATGGCACGTGCTACCGACTGGTGCGGTGTACGCTCGGGACGCAACAAGAATAAGTGGGAGGCAGCGAAGCTTACGCCTATGGCTAATCCGCATGTCTCAGCACCCATCATCGCTGAATCTCCCCTCTCTATCTGCTGCCGCGTGCGTGAGGTTAAGGAGCTTGGCTCGCACGACATGTTTATCGCTGATGTTGTTGGCGTCGAGGCCGATGAACGATACATCGACCCTGAGACGGGTAAGTTCTCGCTCGACAAGGCCTCGCCCATAGTCTACTCACATGGCGAGTACTACACCCTCGGCAAGCTTATCGGTCACTTTGGCTGGTCGGTACGAAAGAAGAGAACCAAAAGAGGTAAATAATAGAATATTGATTTGATATGAATACCGAACAACACGATCTACTAAATAAATACGAGGAGGGTCTACGCAAGGCCCTTATCGACTTCCTATCGAAGGAGGGCATGATGGAGGGACGCATACTTGAGGTTGAGGAGCTTAACGAGAAGTGGCGTACCTCGGCACCATCATATATGGTCGATGCCGTACCCGAGGTTGCTAAGTACCCACTTGTTGCCATTGCCTGGGCTATGTACGAGGGTATGGGTGCTGCCGTATTGTGGGATAAGGAGTGGAACCGCTATGCCGATGTTGAGGACCTGCATAAGCTCTTCACCGAGCCCCGCGGCTTCGACTGCATGGACGAGTACATCACCGAGATACTCCTATGCCACCCCCTGGAGAGCCCCGAGGCTGTGAAGGTTGAGAACCTTATACGTTCTACGGCCGAGCTTGCCTTGTCGCTTATCCGCAAGGAGCAGGTCGAGGCACAGAGCGTCATGGCATTCCACGTCTTTGCGCGCACCACAAAGGTTATGTTTGAGCTCGGCGTGTCAGTAGAGCTTAAGCGCCTGGGTTACAACTATGTTAAGGTAAATGCCGAGGTGGTGAACTAACCTAATCTATATTTTTTGTTAGAAGGGATTAGATTTAATCCCGATAAAGAAATTTCCCCCGGATGGGACATACGTAACGTATTTCCCATTCGGGGGAATGATTTAGGGGCTAAAGATAGCCCCTTATCACAAAAAATTACTATTTAACTGCATTAACAATTGCCTCAAACGCCTTAGGCTCGTTGAGAGCGAGGTCCGCCAAAACCTTACGGTTGAGGGCGATACCCTTGTTGTTCATCTTACCGATAAACTCTGAATAGGTCATACCATACATACGAACTGCAGCATTGATACGAACAATCCACAATGAACGATAAGTACGCTTCTTCTCACGACGGTGAGAGTAAGCAAACTGTAAACCCTTCTCGACAGTATTTTTCGCAACTGTCCATACGTTTCCCCTTGAACCAAAGTTACCCTTGGCAAGCTTCAAAACCTTCTTTCTTCTTGCGCGTGACGCAACAGCGTTGACTGAACGTGGCATAAATTAAAAGTTTTTGATAGAGTTGGTAGCGGTGTGATTCTCTCACACTCTTTAGGGCTACTGCGCTCCGTTGTTAAAAAAAATGTTGTTTGTTTAGTTACTACTACTTTACAGCGGTCTGTTAATTACTTAACGAGCAACTGCTTGATCTTAGCCTCATCAGCTGGAGATACGATACCTGAGTAGCAAAGGTTACGCTTACGCTTGTTAGTCTTTTTTGTCAGGATGTGACTGTGATAAGCGTGCTTACGCTTGATCTTACCTGTGCCGGTGAAAGAAAAACGCTTCTTTGCAGCGGCATTTGTTTTCATTTTTGGCATTGTTACAAAAGTTAATTTAGTTAATAATAGCGCGCAAAGGTAAAAATTAATTTCGAGACTGCAAAATTATCGAATCCATTTTTTACATGACAGCGACTCTTTTGCTACTCTTCTGCTATGATAAACTGCGTAGCAACGGGGAGGTGATCCGAGAGCACTACCTCTTCGTTTGCGTCGTAGTTGATAGGCTCAAGACCCTCCGAGTAGAGGATGTAGTCGATACGCAACCAACCCCACATTGGACGATAGGTACGGCCATAGCCACTACCCATCTCAACGAAGGCATCGTTGAGATTCTCGGTCATCACGTTGTATACATACGACATGGGGGCATCGTTGAAGTCACCCACGACAATATGGCGATATGGTGTAGCGTCGATAACCTTACGCAAAGAGTCTACATGGTTGATACGCACAATAGAGTTGTGCTCAACGCGGTCGATGATGCTCATCATGCGGTCGCCATCGCTGAGGATGGTACCCTGTGAGATGTTATCCACATCGTCGACGGTGATGCTCATGGTGTAGAAGTGGTTGTTGAAGATACGCATCGTATCGCGCTTATCCTTGATAATATCCACCCACTGCGATGTGCCACGGTTTGTTCCCGAGATGCCACCATCGGCAATGATGGGATAGCGGCTATAGGTACGTAGCACCACATTCTCCGACTCATGCACATCGCGCACATATACCTCATTAAATACGCCACGTATAAGCGAGTCTACCAGCTCCACGCCGTCAGCATCTATGGAGAACTCCTGCAAGCAGATCACATCTGCCGCCTTTATTCTATCGGTAAAGGGGTTTGAGTTGGCTATAAACTCGGCATAGTCACCCACCTTGCGTGTGCCATCGTCGGTGTAGAAGCCACGCACGTTGTACGAGAGCACCGTGAAGGCGTGCTTATTATCCGAGTCGCTACCGCGGAAGAAGTTGATATTGTAGAACTGCGAGAAGTAGAATAGTCCGGGGATGAGCACAATGGCCACAGCGCCAGCCACCTTCCACTCTCGGGCAATAAGCCAGATAAGCAGCGAGACCAATACACCAACGAAGAGTATTGGGGCGAAGTGTCCCACGATGGTTAGTGATCCGAAGCTCTCGGGAGAGATATAGGGCGTAAGGTATGAGATGATAAGAGCCACAGCCAGCGATATGGTTAGCGCCAAGTGGACAATAAAGAGTATCATCCCGAAATAGGTACGCTTCGACTTCTCCTGAGATTCGCCCAATGGCGAGTTACTGTAGGTTTCGCTATTATTTGACATGGTGTTTTGGTTTTAGCACCCGAGTGGGAGGCTCGCTTGTGCAGGTTATTGTTTGTGTCCGTTAGTCATTATTTGGGGTTCGCCTAAAAGTAGTAGTTGCGGCGACGGCGGTCGATATGACGCCATAGGAGCAGCAGGAGCCAGCCCCAGAACATGCCGCCGAGGTGGGCGAAGTGTGCCACGCCGCTCATTGTGCCCGACACGCCAAGGAGTAGCTCCAAGGCGCCATAGATGATGACAAACCACTTGGCTTTCATTGATATAGGCGGGAAGATGAGTGATATTATGGCATTAGGGTGCAGCATGCCGAATGCCAACAATAGGCCGAATATAGCACCCGAGGCACCCACCGTGGGTATGCCCATATAGTAAGCCCATTCTTGAGACCACACTGGCATATTCGATAGGTCTATCTGCGCAACGCCCATCTGGAACAGTGCTGCTCCCACACCACATACGAGGTAATAGATTAGGAAGCGCTTCCAGCCCAGCTCATACTCCAACATACGGCCGAACATCCACAACGAGAACATGTTGAAGAAGAGGTGCGTGAAGCCGCCATGCATAAACATATATGTAAACGGCTGCCAGATGTTGAAGAGTGTACAATTGGCATCAAGGCAGCGAAGGTCTACGTTATATAGCGCAAAATTCTCCCACATGGGAGCCTCAAAGAGCATCTGCGCCAAAAAGACCACAGCGTTTGCTATTAGCAGGTTCATCACCACGGGGGGTGTTGACGAGTGTGTTCTGAATATTGACATAGCCTATAGTTAGGTTAGTTTTATCTTATTAAATCCTTAATTCTTAGTTAGTTTAGCCCTTATCTCCTCGGTTGTAAGCTCAGCCATGATGGGCGCTCCCGAGGGTGCGAAGCTCGGATTAGAGCACTTCGCGAGGCGGTGCAGCAGCTCCAATGCCTCTGCCGACTTTACGCCACGGCCATAGCCCCAGCTACCACGGCGCGCCATAAGCTCCGCAAGGCGCTCACGCTCACGCTCCAATGGCATCGTACCATCCTCAATGCCGTGAAGCATCTCGTATAGGAGCTCGTCCAGTGGCGTCGCCACATCGAGAATCGCAGGGCGACCAATAACCGAGATATGTCCCTCGCCACGATACTCCACCTCGAAGCCCAAGGCGGCAAACTCCGTGGCATGCTCCTCCATTAACGCATACTCATCCTTGGCTAAGGTCAGCTCCTCGGCAAAGAACATACGCTGCGTAGGCACTGAGCCCTTGACAATGGTCGAGAGTATCTCCTCGTAGAGGATGCGTTCCTTAGCTCGGCGCAACGCTACAACCACACCACGGCCACCATACGTAGCCACAGCATAGCCCTCGCCCAGCACCATGCACTCGCCAAAGGTTAGCTCCTCGACACTCTGCATCGACGACGACACTATGTCGAAGAGCGACTCCTCATCCTCCGCCTCGTCGTCGATAAACTCCATCACGCTACCCGAGGCCATCACCCCTGACTGCGGTGCCACATCCTTAACAACGCTCACCTCAGCACGCTTCATAGCGCCATCGTAGGGCACATCGAAGCCCGTAAACGGCACATCGGGCATAGGGGCAGTGGGGTCGATATACTCCTCCAAGAAGGGGTTATACGACACGTTTGTTGCGGTGCGTGGCTCACGATAGCTACGACTGCCACCGTCACGCCCATATACCGGGATGTCAACAGCACCCTCCGCCGAGAAGTCCATCATGGGCACTGCGCCAGTCTTAGCCAAGGTCTCGCGCACTGCCGCCTGAAGTATCTCGAGGATGACATCCGTATCGGCAAACTTCACGGTGGTCTTCTGCGGATGCACGTTGACATCTACCCTATCGGGATCCACCGTGATATATATAAAATAGGAAGGCATGCAGCCCTCGGGTATAAGCTTCTCATAGGCACGCACGATGGCTCGTTGCATTGCCTGCGAGTAGAAGTAGCGTCCGTTGACGAAGAGATACTGCTCGTTGTTGCGTCTCTTGGCAGCAGCGGGACGGCCCACAAAGCCCTCGATACGCACCACCGATGTATCCACCTCAACATCAAGCAGATTTTGACGTATATGCTTACCCACAACGTCCACAATGCGGCCACGACGATTCGTAGGCTGCAACATATATAGTGGGGCATCGTTCTGGCGTAGCTCGAACTCCACCTCGGGGTTACATAGCGCCACACGCTGGAACTCGCTCTTAATCTGCGAAGCCAGGCGCGAGTTATCGCCATCGATAAACTTACGGCGCGAGGGGACATTATAGAAGAGGTTGCGCACCATAAACTGCGAGCCCTTCGAGCACGACACAGGCGTCTGACTACGAAACTCGCCACCGGCAATCTCGGTTATCGTGCCCAGTTCATCCTCCTCGCGGCGTGTGCGCAGCTCCACCTCTGCCACAGCGGCAATCGAGGCAAGAGCCTCACCTCTAAAGCCGAAGGTGTGTAGCTGATATACATCCTCTATCGAGCGTATCTTCGACGTGGCGTGGCGGTCGAATGCCATGCGTGCATCTATGGCCGACATACCAACACCGTCGTCGACAATCTGGATAAGGTCCTTGCCACCATTGCGGAAGTTGACACGCACCGAACGAGCACCGGCGTCAATGGAGTTCTCCATCATCTCCTTGACGACGTTCGAGGGGGCGTTAACAACCTCACCTGCAGCAATCTGGTTTGCCACAATCTCTGGCAGCAGTCTTATTTTATCCATACCTTATCTGGTTCCTTCGCTTATTGGATGGTGTCCTTATCTGAGGCTCTATTTCTCCACACGCTTACCATCCACAATCTCGACATCATCCGAGTATATTGTGAGCGTGTGGTTTTGGTTCCACTCCTCAATCTCGTTTATAATCTCGGGTGATAGTGTCTCAAACTCCGTAAAGTCAATATCGCCATGCTGCTCATTCAGAATCATGGTGTGGCCGCCACCTGCGGGAGCGTCAGCATCGCTACTAAAGGCTCTACCCTCGGCGCCACCCTCCACGCTCTCCACAGCATTAGGCTGCTGCATGATACGCTCCAAAAAGGAGGTAATGCGCGGGAAGAGATACATCATAGCCATGCCTACAATAATGATAAGCAGGGCGTAGCGCAATAGGCGGTTTGTCGCGGCGTTAGAGTCGGACTCACGCGCCTCACGACGGGCATCGCGCTGCGTGCGCAGGTAGTTACCCGGCTGATAGGGCATGTTATCACTCTCGCTCGATGTGCCATGCAGCTCCCTACGGCGCTGCTCCATAGCCTCCTTCTGGGGGTCGTAGAAGCGTGGCGTGTAGTTGAACTGACGTGGCTTCGTCTTATGCGGCCTAAATATTGACATAACGTTTTATTGTTTTTATTCTTAAAGCGTGCTCCTCAAGCTATTTTTTGCGCGACTCTTGGGTTACGATGGGGTTCTATATATTAACTCATCTTATCCCATTGTTTCAATTTGTTGTCAGAAGGGTGGTAGATGTGGCGCCAAGTCGAAATTGACACGGATGGGACATACTTGAAGTATTTCCCATTCGGGGCAATGAGCTTGGTGCCGCAGATGCCCCCTTATCACAACAAATTACCGAAAGAAGTTCTTCAAACGGCTAAATATATCGGGACTATCGCGGCGCTCCACACGCTGGAAGTTGGGCTCCTTGCTGAGCTGCTCAACAAGTTTACGCTCCTCCTTATTTATGCTTGTGGGGATGACAATGTCCACCACAACGATAATATCGCCACGACCACGGCCATTAACATCGGGCAGACCCTTACCTCTGAGGCGCAAGACCTTACCCGACTGTGTGCCTGCATCTATCGAGATGCGCACGCGACCATCGATGGTAGGCACCTCAGCCTCGCCGCCGAGTATCGCCGTAGTTACCGATATATCGAGGTTGTAGACAAGGTCGTTACCCTTACGCTTAAAGTCGGGGTGCTCCTCCTCCTTGATAACAACGATAAGGTCGCCATTGATGCCGCCATGACGCGCAGCATTACCATGACCCTGAAGCGTGAGTGCCATGCCCTCCGACACACCTGCCGGAATACGCACCTCAACAACCTTATCGCCACGCTCCGTGCCCTCGCCACCGCAATAGGTACACTTATCCTTGATGATGCGACCCTCGCCATGGCATGTGGGACAGACACTCTGCGTCTGCATGCGACCAAAGAACGAGTTCTGCACCGTGATAACATATCCCGAGCCACCACACTGCGTACATGTGGTGTATGCCGACTTATCCTTAGCACCCGTACCACCGCAGTGCTCGCACTCTACAATCTTGTTGATTTTTAGCTTCTTGGTTACGCCCTCGGCAATCTCCTTAAGCGACAGCTTCACCGTAATGCGCACATCGCTACCACGGTTTACCCTCTGGCGGCCACGACCACGTGAGCCGCCACCAAAGCCGCCACCAAAGGCACCGCCAAAGATGTCACCAAACTGCTCGAATATATCGTCCATCGTGAAGCCACCAGCGCCACCAAAGCCGCCAAAGCCGCCAGCACCACCTCCAGGGCCATTCATGCCGGCATGACCGAAGCGATCGTAGCGAGCACGCTTATCGTCGTTCGACAGCACGTCGTACGCCTCGGCAGCCTCCTTAAACTTCTCCTCTGCCTCCTTATCACCAGGGTTCTTATCGGGGTGATACTTGATAGCAGCCTTACGGTAGGCCTTCTTTATGGTGTCAGCATCGGCATTACGCTCAACGCCCAGCACCTCGTAGTAGTCTCTCTTCTCTGCCATAACATCCAATTCAATTATTCGCCAACAACGACCTTAGCGTAGCGCAATACGTGGTCGCCCATCTTATAGCCGCGCTGCACGCAGTCGATAACAAGGCCGCGCTTATCCTCTCCCGCCGCAAAGCGAGCCACGGCCTCCTGCTCATCCTCATTGAAAGGCTTACCTACGCAGTCGATGGCGGTGATACCCGCAGCATTAAGCACGCTCTCAAACTTCTTCATAACCAAGGTTTCGCCCTCACGCAACGCAACAATATCCTCACTCTTTGCCGAGGCTACTACTGCACGCTCCATATCGTCAAGAATGGGCAGCACAGCCTTCCAAGCACCCTCCGAGCCACGCTCCACAAGTTCCATCTTCTCCTTGATGGTGCGCTTACGGAAGTTGTCAAACTCGGCCTGCAGACGCATATACTTATCGCGCCATACGGCAATCTGCTCCTCAAGCGATGGCTCTGCGGGCTCCGCAGCTGACATATTGTCATCTGCAAGCTCCGCATCGACTGCCACATTGTCATTAGTCTGGGCAGTCTCGGTCTGCGCAGCTGCCTCCTCGTTTATCGATGTTTTCTTCATATCTCTCTCTTTATCAATCTTTTTCCTATTCATAAACGGCATAAATTTAAATTGATTCATATATATATGAACAAATTATATGCCTAATAAAAATATCGTCGGGCGCTTCTCTATCTGTGGCACTCCCACCTTACGCCACTCTCCCACCGTAAGCGTACGTATAAACTCATCGGGGGCAGTTATGTCGGCTGCCACTGTTAGCCTCATTCGTGGCGAGAGGCTCTTAATGAGCGTATCAAAGAGCTTAATATTGCGGTACGGCGCCTCGATAAATAGCTGCGACTGATGCTCCTCCACAACCCTACGCTCAAGCTCCTTGAGCCTACGTCCGCGCTCGGGCTCCTTGATAGGCAGGTAGCCCACAAAGGCGAACGACTGGCCGTTAAGTCCCGATGCCATTACGGACATAAGTATCGACGAGGGACCAACAAGCGGCACCACACGCACACCATGGCGGTGCGCCAAGGCAACAATAGCGGCACCAGGGTCGGCAACACCCGGAACACCCGCCTCGGAGATAACACCTGCCGAGCGGCCCTCAACCACGGGGCGAAGCATGCGCTCCACCTCGCGCTCATCTGTAGTATGCTCGTTGAGCTCCACAAACTCCAGTTCCTCGATGCGGCGCTTAACACCCGCCTTCGAGAGAAACCTACGCGCCGAACGCGTATTCTCTACGATGAAGTAGTCGAGTGAGTCCATAACCTTGCGGTTAGCCTCCGGCAGCACATCCCACACTGGCGTCTCATCCGATATGGGACATGGAATCATATATATCGTACCCTTGGTCATCGCTCTGCATATATTCGTTTTACTCGTGCCGAAATCGAGGTCATAATCTCATACGAGATGGTGTCGAGCACACGTGCCATATCCTCAAGCGTATTACCCGCCTCGGGGCCAAATATGGTCACCGTGTCACCCACTTCCACTCCCGCAATGCCCGTGATGTCAATCATGGCGCTATCCATACATACGCGGCCAATAATCGGGGCACGCTTGCCTCCCACAATCACCTCCCAACGGCCATTGCCAAGATGGCGGTCGAGACCATCGGCATAGCCCACAGGTATGGTTGCCGTAACTGTCTCGTGCTCGGTGCGTGCCGCACGGCCATAGCCTATCGACTCTCCCGCAGCGAGGTTCTTAATCTGCACGATGCGTGTCGAGAGCGTAGCAACAGGTATAAGGCTGTCGTTATGCTCAAAACCAAAGCCATAGAGGCCTAAGCCTAAACGGCACATATCGAAGTATGCCTCCTTGAAACGCACGATGGCTGCCGAGTTGGCAATATGGCGCAGAGGCTTGTAGTCGAGCCACTCGGTGAGCTGCTGGCTCATATAGTCGAACGCCGCAATCTGCTTGCGTGTAAAGTCATCCTCCTCAACAACATCGGCACTCGACAGATGTGAGAATATTGATGCAACACGCAGCGTAGTGTCGAGGTGAATGGCGCGACCCAAGAGGTCTATCTCGTCATCCACAAAGCCGAGGCGGTGCATGCCTGTGTCGAGCTTGATGTGTATGGGGTACGCCTCGCGGTGGGCATGGTGCACGGCGCGACGGAAAGCATCCAACGAATGGAAGCTATATATCTCAGGTTCAAGGTCGTGGGCAATCATCATATCGAAGCTATCCTGGTCGGCATTGAGCACTACGATAGGCATTGTTATACCCTTCTTTCTCAACGTAACGCCCTCATCGGCAAAGGCTACAGCTAAGTAGCGCACGCCCTCATGCTGAAGCATGCGTGCCACATCCACATCACCCGTACCGTAGCTACCAGCCTTGACCATTGCCACTATCGGGTGGTGCTGAGGCAGATGCTGACGGAAGTAGTTCAAGTTCTTCTTCATCGCTGCAAGGTCTACCTCCAAGGTGGTGGTATGCGTACGGCGCTCCAATAGGCGCGTGAGGCGCTCAAACCTACTATCGCGGCTACCCTTAACCAATATCACCGACTTAGCCCAACGCTCACGGTCGAAGTTCTCGATAAGTTCATCTGTCGAGAGGTAGAACGACGAGCCTCGTGGGAAGAGGTGCGCAAACGACGATATGGTCTCGCCAACGCCTATAAGGTGATCGACAGCAGCCTTCTTAACAGCCACTGCCACACGGCCATATAGCTCCTCGCTCGGTATGCCACTCTGGCGAATATCCGAGATTACAGCCACCCTACGGCGGCCCATCGACTGCACATAGAGGGCGTTAAGTGCCACGGCCACGGAGTTAATATCCGAGTTATACGTGTCGTCGATAATCATCGAGTCGTCGACACCCTCCTTCAGCTCAAGGCGCATGGCCACATTTGCCGAGAATACAGCATCGTCAACGCCATAACCCAAGCGGCGCATAAGTGCCGAGACATGTAGCGCATCCACCGATAGAGCATCGCTCAACTCAAGCTCATCCTCTACCGACTCTATGCTACTATCTATAAGCTCACGGTCGCCATATAGCTCCTCCACGGCTTCGGCCAACGACTGATACTCGCTACTATATATAATGGTATGCGCGCGACGTGCCAAGAGTAGCTTCTCCTCAATCTTCTGGCGCTCGGACTTAAAGTTTGCCGAGTGCGCATCGCCAATCGAGGTCACCACCACTATGTCGGGGCGAATCATAGCCTCGAGGCGCTCCATCTCACCAGGCTCCGAGATACCCGCCTCGATGAATGCCACCTCCTCCGTGCCATCGAGCATCAAGAGCGATAGCGCCACACCGAGCTGCGAATTGTAGCTCTTGGGCGAGGCGAACGAACGCACCGTATCGGGCATCGAGCGCGACGCCCACTCCTTAACAATGGTCTTACCATTCGAGCCAGTGATGGCCACCACCCTACCTCTGAAATCGCGACGATGGTGTGCAGCAAGCCTCTGTAGCGCAACTATCGCCGAGGCAACAACCACAACACCCACACCCTCAGCGGGCATATCCACCTCACGCTCCACGATAAAGGCCTTAACGCCACGTGCAACCATTGCAGGGATGAAGTCGTGACCATCGTGGTGCTTACCATTGATCGCCACAAATATTACATCGTCGGACGAGAGTACACCGCGCGAATCGGTAACGACCTCCTTCACACGAAGGTCACAACCACGATGCTCACCACCCACGATACGGGCAATTTCAGACAATAGGTAATTCATTGTTATACTGTTATTTATCTTTATAAATCTCTTTTAAACGTCACTACCGTGATGCCGGCGCCACCTCTATCGGCATGGTCATCCTTGATGCTCTCGATGTCACGTATCGTGCGCAGATACTTGCGTATCTCCTCCTTCAGAGCACCCGTACCCTTACCATGGAGTATCGTAACACCCGACACACCCACCATAAGGGCATCATCCACAAGGTCTTCGACTGCTGCTAATGCCTCCACCGCGCGCATACCGCGCACATCGATGCTATCACGGAAGTTGAGCTTGCGCTCGCGTATATCCACCGATACCACCGTGCGTGCCGTCGTGGGACGTGTAGCCTCACGGTACTCTGCCGACGATACGCCCTTCAACCTATCGAGCTCCACCATTATCATCATCTGGCCGAAAGCCACCTGCGCCCTCTTACCCTTAATCATCTGCACCACGCCAGGCACATCCTGACCCTCGATCTTCACCTTCGAGCCAACCTCAATCTTTACGGGCTTCACCTCCGCGGGCTTTGTCTCCGCCACAGCGCCACTCTCACGCTCTGCGGCACGCTGCTCACGACGCTCACGACGACGTGCCAAGCGCTCCATCTCGCGCTCTATGCGCTCATCTTTAGCACTCTTCGCGCCATCCTCCACAGCCTCAGCGAAGCCCACAAGCTCTTTGCGGGCAAGGCGCGTAAGCTCCTTATCGGCTTGCGACTCGCGGATGGTGCGTATCGTATTCTCAATCTGGCGGTTAGCCTCAGCAATCAGGGCATCTGCCTCCTTGCGTGCCTTATCCAATATCTCCTTACGCTCGTCGCGTATCGACTGCAGACGGTCGGTGTAGGTCTGCTCCAACTGCTCCACCTTGCGGTCGGTTTGACGTATGCGGTCGCGCTTCTCTGCCCAGTAGCGCTTGTCGCGGGCAATCTCGCGCAACTGCTTCTCGAGGTTGATATGGTCCTCTCCCGCCTTATCCATGGCCTTGCGAACAATATCTTCGGGAAGACCAATCTTACGCGCCACCTCTATGGCAAACGAGCTACCAGGCTTACCCATCTCGAGGCTAAAGAGCGGCTGTATCTGCTTCACGTCGAACGACATAGCTCCGTTAGCCACGCCCTCGTTACGCGAGGCGAAGTACTTTATGTTGGCGTAATGCGTGGTGATTACACCATAGGCCTTGCGCTCAACAAAGCGTTCGAGTATCGACTCCGATATGGCGCCACCAATCGTAGGCTCTGTACCTGAGCCAAACTCATCAATCATGATGAGCGTCCTCTCGGATGCCTCCTGTAGCATCGCCTTCATATTGACGAGGTGCGACGAGTAGGTCGAGAGGTCGTTCTCCAACGACTGCTGGTCGCCGATGTCTATCATCAGCGAGTCGAAGAGCGGAAACTCCGAGTTCTCCAAGCAGGGGACTAAAAATCCGCACTGCACCATATATTGCAGTATGCCCGTGGTCTTGAGGCATACCGATTTACCACCAGCATTAGGTCCCGAGATAACCAAAATGCGACGCTCGGCATTTAGCTCCATGTCGAGCGGCACGATAGCCTTTCCCTGCGCCTTCAGGGTCTGCTCCAGAAGCGGGTGGCGTCCCTTACGCACCAAGAGGCGTCCCTCGGTCGAGATAATGGGCTTCACGGCACCATTATCGAGTGCCCAGCGCGCCTTAGCACGAAGCAGGTCTATACGCGTCAGGTACTCCTCGATACGGCTAAGGCCCTCAACATCAACGCGTAGCTCTGCCGTAAGTTCTGTGAGTATACGCACAATCTCGCGCATCTCGGCATACTCCAGTTCGCGTAGCTCGTTGTTTAGCTCCACCACCTCCACGGGCTCGACATAGAAGGTACGTCCCGTTGCCGACTCATCGTGAATAAATCCCGCTAACTTACGCTTGTTTGCCGCAGCAACGGGGATAACCGCATGGCCATCACGTATCGAAATCATGGCATCAGCCTCAACGATACCCGCCGCCTTAGCTCGCTGCAACACCTGCTGCAGGCGCTTTGCCACCTGTCCCTCATGCTCTCGTATCGAGTGGCGTATGGTCGATAGCTCCGAAGATGCAGACGAGCGCACCTCGCCCTTATCGTCTACGACAGCCTCGATGCGACGTTGCAGCTCTGGGAAGAGCACCACGCGCTCGGTCATGCGTTTAAGTGCCGGATAGCTACCCTCGCGGCGCGAACGAATGAAGCCCACTATGATACTCACCCCGCGCAACGCTCTGAGCAACACCGCACACTCATCAGCCATGAGGTAGGCACCCTCAACGGCAATCTTGTCGATGATTGAACGCAGGTCCTCCTGCTCGCCAATCTCCGCACCTGGCTCCATGGCCAGCACCGTGCGCATCTCATCGGCAAGCGTAAGGCGCTCCTCGACCTCACGGCGTGAGCGCGAAAAGCCCTCATTCGCCATAAGTTCGCGCGCCGAGAGCATCGAGCATCGCTCTATAATCTGCTCACGGATGCGGTCGAAGCCGACCCTCTGTTCAAAATTCGACGGATAAATCATATCTTTAACGACCATGCACCACACCCCGCAACTACGGAGCATGGTGCACGTATTAAATCATTAGTTTGCAGCCTTCTCTGCCCTTGCAGCCTCTCTTGCAGCGCGCTTCTCAGCCTTAGCCTTAGCCTTCTCCTCCGACTGACCGAATACCGAGATGTTGATATAGCGCTTAGGATTAGTCTTAATATCCTCGAGCAACAAGCCAAGGTTGTCGCTTGCGGTGTTGAGCGAGTTGTAGAGCTCCTCGTCGTTAAGAAGCTTACCCACAGAGCCCTCACCCTCCTGGATAGATGCAAGCACAGCATTGAGCGAGTCGACAGTTGCTGTAAGCTGATTTACAAGGTCAGCATCTGCCAAGTCGCCACTGAAGGTCTCGAGGTTTGCAAGCATAGCCTCGATGCGCTCCGAGTTCTCCGAGAGCGTTGTGGTGAATGTGTGGAGGTCGTTGAGAGCGCCCTCGATGTCGCCGCTCGACGCCGACAACAAGTTGTCGATAGACGATGTCATAGACTCTAAGTTAGCAATCATCTGACCAATCTCCTCGCTATTATCGTCAAGCAACGCATTGACGTTGGTAACCGTAGTATTGAGGTTCTCAAGAAGAGCGCCACCCTGGTCTGCCAATGAGCCAAGCATATCGGGACGAACACGGCCCTCAAACTCGCCACCATCCTTCATCACTGTCTCCGAGTCACCCTGGATGATGTAGATCTCCATACCACCCATAAGACCCGACGAGCCAAGCTCAGCAACAGAGTTATCGGGAATCATATCGGCATACTTATCCTCGATGGCAATCTCCACCTCTACCTTGTCACCCAAAAGCGTGATAGAGCGAACGTTACCCACCTCTACGCCACGCAGCTTAACACGCGACGACTCCTGCAAGCCCGACACATCGTCGTAGTGAACATAGTAGATATTGTCAGACAAAAGGATGTTCTGACCACCGAGCCACTTGATACCCCACCACGATACCAAGATTACGATGACGGCAAATGTGCCGACCTTCAACATACTGCTAATCTTCATAATTTATTCTGTTTTTTGTTATTATCATTGAGTCTGTGTGGCAACTACTGCGTAACGATATTACCGCCCTTGAATCTAACCACGTAGGCATCCTTAAAGGTCTTTTTAGCCTCCTCAAGGTCGCGCTTAGCAGCCTCACGCGAGGCGTAGCTACCGTAGCAATACTTATATTTGTATCGGCCCGTGCTCATCAGCAATCGCACACGGCCCTTATACCCCTTGAACTGATAGTCGTTCGTGTCAACCTCGTGCGTTGCCGATATTAGCTGAATGGTATAACCCTCCTCCAACGCCTCGTCACTCGCCGCAGGCTGTGCCTCACTCACACTCTGCTCCTCGGTTGTTGCCGACACATCTCCCGACAGCGCATCGAGACTCTCAAAGAAGCTAACAATAGCATCGCTAATAGCCCCCGCAATCTCCTTCTTACCCTTTTCCGAAGAGATATAGGCAAGGTCCTTAGCATTTGTCATATAACCCACCTCGATAAGCACGCCGTGACCCTCCAGATAGTAGAGCATGGTCCAAATCTTTCCCGACTTGACACCGAGGTTCTTAAGTCCCAACTTATTAATATTGTCGCAGCACTGCTGTGCAAACATACGGTTGCGAGGCTCGTTGTCGAGCTGGCGTGTGAGCACCTTGATAAAGCCCATCGACTTGGTGTCGAGGTCGTTGATGTCGAGCGCATCGCCATCGTCCGCAAAGAGGTTTGCACGGGCATTATTCTGTTTCATCAGCGACTCGTCGAGCGACAATACCCACGCCTCACAGCCATTAGTGGTGGTGTTACCTATGGCGTTGGCGTGAATACCTACCGTAAGGTCAGCACCCTTGCTGTTGGCAAACTCAGCACGCATACGGTTATCCTTAGTCTGGTCGGCATTGTAGGCAGAATCGCAGTGGCGTGTGAGGTAGACATCCAATTCGGGCATCTTCGTAGCGAGCTGACGACGCACCTCCTTCGATATGTCGAGGACAATATCCGCCTCATGCACCTTGCCCACAACCTTACCAGGACGGGGGCCTCCATGACCTGGGTCGAGTACCACCACTCTTTTTCGTGAGCTATCGACAACATTTCCCGCCTGTTGAGCGTTAGCAACAACAGGTAGCATAAGCGACACAAGGAGTGCTATTATGAGATTTCTCATAAAATATTCCGGTTAATACAAAAAATTTACTATATTTGCGGGTTGTTCGCGCCATACGAGCGCGCACTCCCATACGCAGGAGCGAGTGTTAACACTCAGTCCCTGTCGGGTTTGCCGACATGCGTCGGCAAAGTTACAAAAAATAATTGAATTTTGAGACGTTTTTACGTAAAATATCTCCCATCGGTGCTACTTGCCATGGTATTTCTGAGCTTCTGCTTTGGCCTTACTGCCGCAAGCAGAAGCACTTTCAGCATGCTATGGTCGAGTGACTCCACAGCTATGTCATCCCCCCTTAGGGACACAACTGACGACAAAAGAGAGAGTCCCCAAGGTGAGCGCAAGCCCAGCGGAGGCGTCCGCTTTACGGATATTGTCGAGGGTAAGGCTGTGGACTCTGTCGTGTTCGATGCCCGCAACAAGCTCATTCATAGCTACAAGAGCGGCGATGTGACATACCAGGGCATGAATCTCAAGGCCGACTATATGCGTGTGGATATGCAGACAAAGGACATCTTTGCGCATGGCTACACCGACACCGTCAACCTCAAGGAGGATGGCACGCCCACAACCACACAGCCCGAGTTCTCGGATGGTGGCACACCCTACTCTATGGATACCATCACCTACAACCTCGACTCGCGCAAGGCTAAGATTAAGGGTATCGCCACACAGCAGGGCGACGGCTGGCTTATCGGTAGTAGCGTAAAGATGCACCCCGACGAGACCATACATATCGGTCACGGTATGTACACCACGTGTGACTGTGTCGACCACCCCCACTTCTACCTTGCCATGACCCAGGCAAAGGTTATCCCTGGCAAGAAGGTGGTTACGGGCTACGCCTACCTCGTCATGGAGGATGTCCCCATCTACTTCCCTGGTATTCCCGAGGGCTTCTTCCCCGTGCAGACAGGCCCTAAGTCGGGTCTTTTGATGCCCACCTATGGTGAGGATGCCAAGGGTTTCTTTATACGTGATTTGGGCTACTACTTCACCTTTGGTGAGCACATGGACCTCGCCATACGTGGTGGTATCTACACACTCGGCTCGTGGGAGGTATCTGCCGTATCGCAGTATGTTAAGCGCTACAAATTTAAGGGTAACTTCAACCTTATGTACTCGGCGATACGCACGGGCGAGAAGGGACAACCCGACTTTGTACAGCAGAACAACTATAAAATCCAGTGGACACACTCACAGGATGCTAAGGCAAACCCTGGTTCTACATTCTCCGCCTCGGTGAACCTCACGTCAAGTGGTTATAGCCGCTACTCGGCGACTAACGTGAGCGACATCCTTGCTACGCAGACCAACTCATCTATCTCATATTCAAGAAACTGGGAGGGCACACCCTTCTCACTCGCTTTGAACATGTCGGTGTCGCAGAACTCGCGCGATAAGACCATCGCCGTGACGCTGCCTACCATCACCTTCAACGTGGCGAGCTTCAACCCCTTCAAGCGTAAGGAGGCTGTGGGTAAGACTCGCTGGTATGAGAAGATTAAGATGAGCTACTCGATGAAGATGACCAACTCGGTGAATACTAAGGAGAACGAGATATTCACGCGTGAGACCCTCAACAAGATGAAGAACGGTATACAGCACACCATCCCCGTCTCTACATCGTTGTCGTTGTTCAACTACATCAACATCAGCCCCTCGTTCAACTATACCGAGCGTTGGTACTTCAAGAAGGTGCGTCAAGAGTGGAACGAGGAGGCCCACAAGGTGGAGACCCTCGACCCGGAGTATGGCTTCTGGCGTATATACAACTACAACGCCTCGGTGTCGGCAAATACCACCATCTACGGTACCTACACCGCAAAGAAGAAACAACGCAAGCTGCAGGCCGTGCGTCATACGCTTACGCCCAACATCGGCTTAAGCTATGCCCCCGACTTCAGCCGCCAGATGTATGGCTTCTACGAGACGGTGCAGACCGATACCACGGGTCGCTTCAAGGTCTATTCTCCATTTACCGACAACGCCTATGGCGTGCCAGGTAGTGGTCAGCAGTTTAGCATCAACTTCGGCCTGTCACAGTCGTTGGAGGCTAAGGTTCGCACCAAGGATACGGTCAAGAAGGTCAAGATTATCGACCAGCTCTCAATCACGGGCTCTTATAACTTCCTCGCCGACTCTATGCGTCTGTCGTCGCTCCCCATCCAGTTGCGTACGACGGTCTACCAGAATATCGCACTCAACCTATCGCTCACTCTCGACCCCTACGAGGTGTCGCCCCAGGGTGTGCGCTACAATAAGCTTATGTGGCGCCGCGGTCTGCCTGGCCGTATACAGTCGGCAAGCTGGAGCTTCGGTTATACGTTTAAGTCGCGCGAGGATAAGTCGAAGGTTGCGGGCAACGACATCACGTCGCTCCCTGCCGAGTACTTCAACTCGTGGTCTGACCCCTATGGCCAGCTTAATCCCGCTATGCGACGACAATGGATGGCGGGCCAATACTATGACTTCTCCATACCGTGGAACTTCGGGTTCAACTATAGCTTTAGCTATAATGCCCGCTATGTGAATAACGGAACCACGGGATATACGAAGAACATACAGCAGACCATCAACTTCAATGCCAGCGTCAAGCTCACGCCCAAGACGATGATTACGGCGACGTCGGGTTACGACTTCACCTCCCGCAAGATGTCGATGACCTCTATATCTATTACGCGCGACCTGCACTGCTGGCAGATGTCGTTCACGTGGATACCCTTCGGTAACCACCGTAGCTGGGCCTTTAATATCGGCGTTAAGGCGGCATCGTTGGCCGACTTGAAGTACGATAAGAGCTACTCACAGTACGACTATATGTATTAGTGATGAGCCGCCTTTCGAGAGGTGGAGGAGATAGAAAGTTTGTTAGGGAGAGTAAATAGTTTAGGGAGTTTAGGGGAATTTACCTTAAGCTCCCTAAATTATCTAAAGCCCTCTTTAATCTTTGAAGTCAGAAGGGGCATAATTTGGCGCTGATAAAGAGAAAGAGCGGATGGGACATACTTGGCTGGCGTATTTCCCATTCGCTCTTTGGATTGAGGCGTCGAAGGATGCCCCTTATCACTTCAAATTACTTGCGGAGTTTGGTTATACCATCAATAAAACACAATGGATGCGTGGGGGCGCCAGGCAACCATAGGTCGACATGATATTTATCGAGGAAGGTGCGGTCGATGGCGGGGCTATCAGCGTAGAGACCACCAGATATAGCCTCTGAGCCACATACGACCAGGATTTTAGGCTCAGCTATAGAGTTGTAGCAGATGTCGAGAGCCTCAGCCATATTGGCTGATATGGGACCCGTGAGCACAAGGCCATCGGCGTGGCGGGGAGAGGCGGTGAAGCCTACGCCATAGCGGCCAAAGTCGAAGTTGACGTTGCCTGTGGCATTTAGCTCCATCTCTACCGAGGCATCACCACCGGCAGATACCTCGCGCAGTTGGAGTGTCTGACCGAAATACTTGGCTATCTCGGGGCGCACAGCATCCTTCGTAAAGCATGGCTTTGTTTGACCTGCCATAACTACAAGGTCCTCACGACGTGTTGCAGCGAGGCGGTGCTCGTTCGTAAAGCGTATGTTCTTAGGGGCACAGCGCTGACACTCACCACAAAAGAGACACTTACCCATGTCAAGAGTTAGTGGCGAGGTGGTGATAGCCTTTGTAGGGCATATCGCCGCAGCACGCTCAATGTCGCTCTTATCGTCGGTGACGGTGAGCAGCGGGAAGCCACGAAACTCCTCAGTGAGGGTCACATTGTCGAGGTTGGGAATATACTGCCAGCCATGGCTGTGCAGAATCTTAAATTTTCCGAATATCATAACTACTAAATATTCAAATGGTTATGCCGCGACTATAGGTCGTGACCGCAATACGACAGGTTGAAACTCTTGTTGTTGATGGGGAAGTCGGAGATACCCTCCGAGCGCACAGCGATGGCAAGGCCGAGCCAGTTATGCACACTGGGGTCCTTTACCTTATACTTGGCGATGGCTCCCTCCTTGTCGGTGAGTGCCACGTGGCATATCTCGCCACGCCAACCCTCTACAAGCGAGAACGATAGCGCCTCGGGCATAAGAGAAGCATCGTAGTCGGGGGCCTCGATGGTTGTAGATGGCTTATAGTTGGCAAGCACCTGGTGGATGTAGTCGATACTCTGCAGCACCTCGTCCATGCGCGTAGCGAGGCGCGACATTACATCGCCGTCGGTGCGCAGTATGGGCTCGTGGCTGAACTCCTCGGCATAGAAACCCGATGGGTGCGTAGCACGCAGGTCACGCTTTAGTCCACTGGCACGTGCTACCTGACCCACGCCACCTATGCGCTGCATCTCATCCTTCGACACTAAGCCGCACTGCTCGAAACGCGCCAAAAGCGTCTGTGCCTCAAGTATATCCTCGCGCACCTCGTTATAGCGGCGGCGCACATCTGCCATATTTGTACGGATGGTCTCAATCTTAGCCTCAGTAAGTGGGAAGTTAGAGCCGAGAGGACGTATGAGGCTCTTACCGAAGCGGTTACCGCACCACGCCTGCGTGGTGTTGATGGTGACGGTACGCAGTGCCTCGCACGCCACCTGGTAGAGCTGGAAGCCAATATCGGTAGCGAGGGCACCCGTGTCGGCTAGGTGCATGGCGATGCGCTCGAGCTCGATGGCCACAAGGCGCTCACGCTTCAAGTCGTCGCCGATATCCTTGCCCGCGAGCTTCTCAACGAGCTCGGCGTATGCTGTGGTGTGACCTACAGCCGTATCGCCAGCAATGGACTCGGCGATAAGTGTCTGGCGCAGGCGGTTACCGTTGCGTATCATCTCGCTCTCGACGCCGCGATGCTGATAGCCTAAGGCTATTTCGAGGTGGAGCACCTGCTCACCGTCGCAGATAAAGCGGAAGGCTCCGGGTTCGATAATACCCGCATGGATAGGACCCACGTTCACCTCGTGAAGCTCCTCACCCTCGATGACATAGAATGGGTAGCTATCCATCGTCGATGTCTTGTCGCGTCTGTCGTGCGAGAAACGCAGAGGCTTAAGCCATGGGTGGTTATCGAAGGGTACGCCATAAAGCTCGAATATCTCACGCTCGAAGGGGTGGAACTGCTGGTGCACAGCCGTAAGCGACGCCAAGCCCTCGGCGTAGTAGTCGGGGACAAACGAGGTGATAAGCACCTCACCCGTCTGGTCGTCGAGCAGTATCATGTAGAACCTCAAACCGTTCTCCACCTCCGTAGCAAAGTAGTGACCTACGTGGTAACGAGGGTCGTTCATGCGCTCCTTAAGGTCGTTATATAGCGCCACATAGTCGACAACAGGAATGTCGGCAATGGCTACAGCCGAGGCTGTATTGTTCGTAACATAAAACATCTCCATAGCTATTCGAGATTTTCTGCGTTAACATCTTCATTCTCTGTTGGCTCTTCCACTACGGGAACTGCGGAAGTATTGGGCGCCGTATGCTCTACAGCGGGCTGCTGCTTCTCGGCGAATACGACAATATTCTGCTCAACGACCTCCGTCTTAGCCTTAACAATGGGCGTATCGGTGATAATCGTGTCGATCATATCCGTAAGGAACTTAGGCTGCCAGAGACCCAGCACAACGGCCACAACCAGAGGAATTGATGCAATATACGAGAGGCGGCGATTTACGGCCGTGAGGTGAAGCTCATCCTGGTTGGAGTGGTAGCTGAGGCGCAACGAGCGCGACCATATAGAGTAGAGCACAACGCACATAAGCACCAACATAAGGATAAGTAGCCACCACTTACCCACCGTGACAATCTCCGAGAAGATCATAATCTCCGAGACGAAGAGTGGCGAGGGTGGGAATGCCAAGAGCACAAGCGTGCCGACAATAAAGCCGATAGCACCCACGCGGTTGATGTTCATATAGTTACCAATACGGTTGATGCTATAGCTGTCGTAGACATGTCGCATGATGCCAACGTGGAAGAACATCGAGCTCTTAACAAACGTGTGGCACACGACATGGAACACCGCAGCCCAGAGCGCAACGCCACCGATGCCGAGGCCTATGGCCACGATACCCATATTCTCCACGGTAGAGTACGACAGGAATCGTTTGTAGTTGTTCGCACGGCGCAGGAACATAGCACCCACAGCCAACGACAGCACACCGATGAGTATCAAGAGGTGGCGCGCCCATACAAACACCTCACCCGCCGAGGCGTAGAGGTTGTATATACGCATTATCGACAAGAAGCCCGCGTTGACAAGTGCCGTAGAGATGAATGCCGAGGCGGGGGCAGGGGCTGCGTAGTTAGCATCGACACCCACGGTATACAAGGGGAAGATCTCCATCTTACAGCTGTAACCCACAACCATAAGCAGGAAGGCGACCTTCAAATAGAGGGGGTTACCCTCAACGATAGCCTCCTTGAGCGAGGCGTAGTCCAGTGCGCCCTCCGTAGCCACGGTAGAGAGCAGCAATATGCCGAGGTATGCCATAGCGATACCCGTAGAGCAGACGAAGACATACTTCCATGTAGCCTCCAACGACTGCTTGAACTCGCGGTGGTAGATGATACCCGCCGAGCAGATGGTCGTAAGCTCGAGGAACACCCATGTCATGGCGATATTGTCGGAGTAATATACGCACGTGATGGCCACAGCGAGGAGCATGAGTAGCGTGTAGTATGCCTTATAGGAGCGTGTAGATATGCCCTCGGCCTTGAGGTATGACGACGAGTGCAGAAGCGAGAAGCCCAACACCGCGGTCATAAGTGCATGGAACAGGAGCGCCATGCTGTCGGCACGGAAGATAGATAGTAGCACTGTGTCTACCCTATCGAAGTAGAAGACGAGAGCTATGCCCACCACCTGAACGAGGAAGAAGAGCGCCGCAATGATGTTGGTCAAGCGCTCGGTGCGCACCACGAGGGGCAGGACTGCCAGAATTACCGAAATTATTAAATATGTAAGCATGGCGTTAGTCTTTAATAGAGGTTAATGCTTCGCTCTCATCCGTGTTCATATCGTTATCCATACGGCGCAAGAACATGCCGAGCACAAGGATTGAGATAAGAATATCGAGCATAATTGCAAGGTTGATAAGCATAGGTAGCTCCACACCTATCGCCATTGAGAACAGAAAGACACCATTTTCAATAACGAGGAAGCCGACAAGGTGGGCAAAGACACGCTTACGCATAACGATAAGGATAAGTCCCGAGAGCAAGGCGTAGAGTGCCACACCAAACGATATGATGTCGGTGCTGTCGTCATGCATATAGTAGGTGATGGTACAGCTCGCCACAAGTGCCACGACAGACATCACCAACGAGCCGAACTGAGAGGACGAGCTGGTGATGCGGTTAATCTTCGTCTTGCGGATAACGTGTATAAGGATGATGGGGATGATTATCGCCTTGAAGACAAGCGTTTCGACGATGATAAAGCCCATCTCCACTGGGTGGAACTCGTGCATACGAGCTATGGCCAAGCCGAAGAGAAGAAGTCCCTGCAGGGCAAGTATCATCGTATGCGTACGGAAACGGTCAGCCATCGACAGATAGATGAGCGTCAAAACGTATAATATAATGAGTGACAGTATCATAATTGCTTAAATCTGAATATCTTGCATAAGTAGGAAGCCTACAAGGAGCACCAACGCCGAGAGCGCCGAGAGGGTGAGTATGTAGGTGATGTTTCGCGAGAGCTTATTGCGCGCACGTAACGACTCGACAACACCCACCGAGATACCTGCGCCAAGTATTGCCAAGGGCGCGGCAAAGCCCCAGTGGAAGCAGAATACCGCCGAGACAGCATTCGCAGCGATGATGGCAAAGATGGCATTCTTAAGCCAGCCAGCCATCTGTATCATAGCCAGGTCGATACCCGAGTAGTCGAGGCACATAACCTCGTGAATCATCGTAAGCTCAAGGTGGGTCTTGGGGTCATCAACGGGCACGCGGCCACCCTCGATAAACATAATGATGACGAAGATGTATGCCACCAAGAGAAGCACTATTGTGAGGTTAACGTCGAGCACCTGGCCCTCCGAGAATATCTCGGCAAATGAAGAGTCGCCACAGAATAGCGCCAACGTAGCAAGGCCAATCATCAGCGCAGGCTCAACAAGAGCTCCATAGAGCGCCTCACGCGCAGCACCCATACCCTCGAACGAGCTACCCGTATCCATCGCTGCGAGAATAAGCGCCAAGCGCGAGAATGCTAACAGGTAGGCCACCAAGATTATATCGCCGTGGAACGACAACAGCGGCTCGAGGTTGGCAATGGGAATAAATAGGAACGCCATGAGCGCAGCGCCCAGATATACGCAGGGGGCGATGCGGAACAGCGCCGTAGTAGTTGTTGAGTATACCGAGCCCTTACGCAAGAGTAGGCGCACGTTATAGATATGTTGCAAGAAGCGAGTACCACGACGACCAGCCAGCAGAGCACGTGTTCGGTTGATAACACCCGTAATAGAGAGCGCTACGACAACCATCAGCAGTGTATTGAGTAGTTTTATCAGCATAGCAATCAATATTTTAGGGTTACAATACTCCGAAGAGGGTTAGGACTAATACAACAACAAGGAACACCAGAGCGAAGGTAATGTAGTTGTTTACCCTACCCGTTCTTAGGCGCATGACATACTCGTTGATGCGGTGCATCATCTGCACCCACCAACGACCAAGCAACGAGTCAACCTTATCGCTATGCTTGATGCGGTAGCGGTGTGGCGCAGGGAAAATCTCGCCCTTATCCACAGCACGACCATCCACCGTATCCTTCATTAGCGGGCGACCAATGCTCTCCAGACCCTCCGAGAACGACTCGCCGGTATACTGCATGCGGGTGTTTAGCGCCGTGAAGCCACAGCCCCACGTAGGACCTTCGGTCACAACACGCTTGCGCTGTGCTCTACGCTTCAATACATAGAGCAACGCAACCACCGCAACGAAGGCGATTCCTATGTAGCTGAGCGTCTCGAGTGACGAGCCGAAGTGTATCGACGCCAACGTGGGATCAGTGCCTGTAACGGCCTCAGCAACAAGCGCTATAGGGTGAATAACAAACTGTGGCATTAGGCCAATCATAAGGATAAAGGCTGCGGGGATTGCCATAGCCACTATACGCTGATTATCCACTTCGGTGCACTCAGCGACATGGTGTGAGCGAGGCGAACCGAGGAATACCACGCCATATAGTTTCGTGAAGGCAAGCACCACAAAACCACCAATAAGCGAGAGTGCGATGATACCCGTAACCGAGTACAACACCTCGTGACCGCTACCCACGCCATTAAACATGCCTATATAAATAAGGAGCTCCGACACAAAGCCATTGAGCGGAGGCAAGGCACAGATAGCCACCGTGGCAAAGAGCATCATAATAGCCGTAATGGGCATATGTTTGGCAAGACCACCCATCTCGTTCATCGCCGTGGTGTGCATCTTCGAGTAGATGTTACCTGCACTGAAGAAGAGCATCGTCTTAAAGAGCGAGTGGTTTACCATGTGCAGTAGAGCGCCACACATGCCACACATACCCACAATAGGGCTACCCGCAGCGTGACCCACGGCAGCGATACCAAGACCGATGAGTATCACACCCACGTTCTCGATACTTGAGTATGCCAACATACGCTTAATGTCGTTCTGCATGGCGGCAAGTATTACACCCCAAAGGCCTGTAACAGCACCCGAAATAAGGATGATAAGACCCACCGAATATAGCAGCGAGCCATCCTCAACAGCCTGCATTAGGCGGATGATGCCGTAGACACCCGTTTTAATCATCACGCCCGACATAATCGCCGACACGTGTGATGGTGCTGCGGGGTGAGCCTCAGGCAGCCATATATGCATTGGGAAGAGGCCAGCCTTCATACCGAAGCCGATAAAGAGGATAACAAAGAGTGGTAGTGGCGCCTCAAGGTGAAAATAGTCCTGGATGGCTTCGAAGTTTGCCGAGCCTGTAACATTGTAAAGAAGCACGAAACCTGCCACCAAGAATATAAAACCTATATGCATCATTACCAGGTAGTTGAGCGCAGCACGGCGCACATCCTGACGCTCCGCCTCAAACAGAATGAGTATGAACGATGCGATGGTCATCAGCTCCCACGAGAAGAGGAACGAGAAACCACCACTCGACATAACCACCAGCATCATCGACACCACCAACGTAACCAACGCCGTATAGTGGATGGAGATGTGTGCCGAGGAGAAACGCTCAAGGTAACCCGCGACATAACCGCGCGAGTATAGCACCGTAGCCACCGATGCCACCGAAATGATAACGAGCATAAGCGCCGTGAGCTTATCTATGGCGAAGCTCTCCGCACCGAAGAGCGTCGTCGTAAACTCCACTGCATCGAGCTTCATGTCGCAGAATGCCATGACTGCCACAGCAATGGCCGCCACAGCAACAAGCGATACCACGCCCGTTGCCACCCACACCTTGAGCCTCTTCGGAACAAGGAAGATGAGGAAGATGACGAGCATCGCCGCAAGTAGTGAATACAAATACATATAACTTATTTAGTTTATCTAACGAGCTGGGTTATAGCTTATTAACAGTCGACACAACGGTCGTGGCAACCACTGCCGCAGTCTCGGTACGCAAGCGTTCACGACCGAGCGTGATGGCAGTAAAGCCATTTTGGGCTGCAAAGTTAATCTCTTCTTTCGAAAAGTCACCCTCTGGGCCTATTAAAATTAGCGTATCACGCGATTTTTTTACCAATTTACCTAAATACTCCTTATGGCCGAAGCTCGAATCGCAGTGCGCGATGAATTTATCGCCCTCGAAATCCATGGCGATAACGTCGCGTACCGAGGTCATGGGGTGGAGTATGGGGTGGTACGCCTTAAGTGACTGCTTGACTGCTGCTGTTATCACCTTCTCTTCACGCTCATCCTTAATCTGTCGGCGCTCGCTGTGCTCACACTCGATGGGATAGATCTCAGAAACACCTATTTCCGTAGCTTTTTCCAAAAACCACTCAAACCTATCGATAATTTTTGTGGGTGCCACGGCCATCACAAGTCGGTAGTCCAAAGGCTCATACTCGGGAGTCGTCTCAACCACCTCCACCACACAACGTTTTGCGTTGTCTTCCACCACTTTACAGCGATGCATAGCACCTCTGCCGTCGGTCAAATGGAGCTCATCACCGACGGTCATTCTGAGCACTCTGATGCAGTGTTTCGACTCCTCCTCCGTGAGCGTGTGACGCGGGAGTGAAATTTCTGGGGCATAAAATAGTTGCATTGGTCAATAATTTTTTTAACTTTGCAAAGTTAATTAAAAAATATCATAGATGAAACCTATTTTGCTATTATCATCACTATTGTGTGTTATGACACTAAACTATTCATGCGCCGAAGAGGCTGCACCCGAGAAGGGTAACCCTCTTATGGAGGAGTGGACTACCGAGTATGGTGTGCCACCATTCGACGAGATTCGTGCCGAGCACTTCGCCCCAGCATTCACCGAGGCTATTGCTATGCACACTGCTGAGATTGACGCTATTGTCGCCTCAGAGGAGGAACCCACGTTCGACAATACCATCGTGGCTTTGGACAACGCCGGCATCAAACTCTCGGAGATAAGCCTCCTCTTTGGCATGCTCTCATCATCGGACCTCACACCCGAGATGGAGGCAGTACAGACAGAGATAACCCCCATCTTGGAGGATCACTTCAACAGCATCATGCTTAACGACGCACTCTTCCAGCGCGTTAAGGCGGTATACGACAAACGTGCATCACTCAAGCTCGACGACGTTCAGATGCGCTTAGTGGAGAAGACCTACAACGACTTTGTACGCTCGGGAGCACTGCTCGAGGGCCAGGATAAGGAGCGCCTAAAGCAGATAAACGCCGACCTCGCCATGCTCACCGTAGAGTTCAACAAGAACCTCCTTGCTGAGAATGGTGCCTTCACGCTCCTCGTTGAGGAGAACCAGGTTACCGAGCTTCCTGAGGGTGTGAAAGCTCAGGCACGCGAGGCTGCCGAGGCTGAGGGCAAGACGGGCTACCTCTTCACGCTTGACAAGCCCTCGATGCTACCCTTCCTCACCTACTCATCGAACCGCGACCTTCGTCGTGAGCTATACAACGGCTACCTTATGCGTTGCAACAACGACAACGCCCACGACAACAAGGAGATTGTCAAAAAGATGACCGAATTGCGTATCGAGAAGGCCAATCTTCTTGGCTTCGATTCATACTCGGCATACGTCACGGCCGACCAGATGGCAGGCACTCCCGAGGCCGTTTACGAACTCTTGAACGAGATATGGGAGCCCGCCGTGGAGTCTGCCAAGGAGGAGTTGGCACAGATGAAGGCTATGTTTGAGCGAGAGCATCCCGGACAGACCTTCGAGATGTCGGACTGGTGGTACTACGCTGAGAAGGTGCGTAAGCAGAAGTATCAGCTCGACGAGGAGGCCGTACGTCAGTACCTCTCGTTGGACAACGTACGCGAGGGCATGTTCTACCTTGCTAACCGCCTCTATGGCATTACGTTCCGCCCCATCACCGTACCCCGCTACCACAAAGAGTGCACCGTATATGAGGTTCTCGACCACGACCAGTCACACATCGGCGTGCTCTACATCGACCCATATCCCCGTAAGGAGAAGAGCGGCGGCGCATGGTGTGGCAACTTCACCGAGCAGCGCTATGTTGATGGCGTGCGCAAGGCCCCCGTTGTAGGCATCGTTTGCAACTTCACACCTCCCACGGGCGACACCCCATCGTTGCTCTCGTTCGACGAGGCAGAGACCATGTTCCACGAGTTTGGCCACGCGCTACACTTCCTCTTCGCTGATGTCCGCTACCGTGGTCTCACTGAAGTTGAGGGCGACTTTGTGGAGCTCCCATCGCAGATTATGGAGAACTGGGCCTTCGAGCCTGAGATTTTGAAGATGTACGCTAAGCACCACCGTACAGGCGAGGTTATCCCCGATAATCTTATCGCTAAGATTCAGCGTGCTTCGCTCTTCAACCAGGGCTTCACCACCACGGAGCTTGCAGCTGCGGCACTTATCGACATGGATATCCACACCTTGGAGCAGATGCCCGCAAACTTCGACGTTGTAGCCTTCGAGAAGTATAACCTTGCACAGCGTGGCCTTATCCCCGAGATTGCACCCCGCTACCGCTACACCTACTTCGCACACATCTTTGCTGGTGGCTACTCTTCGGGCTACTACTTCTACCTCTGGGCTGAGGTACTCGACAAGGATGCCTTCGAGGCATTTAAGTCGAGCCGCGACATCTGCGACCGAGAGCTTGCCAACAGCTTCCGCTACGACCTCTTGGCACAGGGTGGCCAGCGTCCGGGCATGGAGATGTATCGCACATTCCGAGGTGCCGACCCCGACAAGACGCCTATGCTCAAGGCACGTGGCCTATGGAAGGAGCCCGAGCCCGTTGCAGACACCCTCGCAGAGGGCACTACAGAGCTACAGCCTACTGTGCAGCCTGGCAGACCTATGCTTAAGACCGAGCCTAAGGCTGGTCGTCCCATCAAGCCCACAGTTAAGGACAACAGCCCCAACTAAGCAAGACGAAACTAACTAAAATATCAACTATGACAACAACAGCACTTATTATGTCAGCATTGACAGCTATGTCGACATGTGGCGATAAGCCCCTTGTTGATGTGCCCGAGTCACTCAAGGGCAACCCATTGGTTGAGGAGTGGAACACACCCTACCAGACACCTCCATTCTCGGAGATTGAGTATGCACACTACGAGCCAGCGTTCGACTACGCAATTGAGCTCAACCGCGCCGAGATTGACGCCATCGTTAACAACCCCGAGGCTCCAACGTTTGAGAACACCATCGTGGCTATGAACAACTCGGGCGAGTTGCTCGGCCGCATCTCTGGCGTATTCTTCGTGCTCAACAACTGCATGTCATCGCCCGAGATGCAGCAGATAGCTATGAACATCACCCCAAAGCTTACCGAGCTCTCGAACGACGTGTCGCTCAACCCCGCACTCTTCGAGCGTGTGAAGGTTGTGTACGACCAGCGCAAGAAGCTCCACCTCGACCAGGAGGATATGATGCTCTTGGAGGAGACCTATAAGGGCTTCTCACGCTCGGGTGCTCTGCTCGAGGGTGAGGCTCGCGAGCTCTACCGCCAGTACTCTTCGGAGCTCTCACAGCTCACACTCCAGTTTGGCCAGAACGCTCTTGGCGCTACCAACGCCTTTTCGTACAACATCACCGACCCCGCAAAGGTTGCCGAGTTGCCCGACTTCGTAAAGGATGGCTTGGCTGCTGAGGCTGCGGCACGTGGCGAGGAGGGCTGGACCGTAACTCTTGACGCACCCAGCTATGGTCCCTTCATGACCTACTCTACACAGCGTGACATCAAAGAGGCACTCTACCGCGCTTACAACACCCGTGGCATCGGTGGCGAGTTCGACAACACCGAGAACATCCGTCGCATCGCTGAGCTCCGCCTCAACATCGCCAACCTCCTCGGCTACAAGTGCTATGCAGACTACGTCCTCGAGGACCGCATGGCTGAGAGCACCAAGACCGTGAATGGCTTCCTCAACCAGCTCAACAAGGCTACGCTAAGCTATGCTAAGCGCGATGTTGCCGACGTTACCGCCTACGCTCACTCACTCGGCTTCGAGGGCGAGCTTATGCCTTGGGACTTCGGCTACTACAACGAGAAGTATAAGGAGGCTATGTACTCTATCAATGACGAGCAGATTAAGCCCTACCTACAGCTCGAGAACGTTAAGCAGGCGGTATTTATGCTTGCTGGCGAGCTCTACGGATTGACATTCACCGAGGTGGACAACATCGAGACATACCACCCCGAGGCTACCGTATACGAGGTACGCGACGATAAGGGTGAGCTTATGGCTATCCTCTACCTCGACTTCTTCCCACGCGAGTCGAAGCGTCAGGGTGCTTGGATGACCGAGTTCCGTGGCGTTAAGGTTCAGGATGGCGAGGAGCAGCGTCCTTTAGTTCAGCTCGTTATGAACTTCACCAAGCCCACTGCTAACACTCCATCGTTGCTCACCTTCGACGAGTTCACCACCTTCCTCCACGAGTTTGGTCACGGCCTCCACGGCATCCTTGCTCACGGTAAGTATGAGTCTATCAACGGCACATCGGTTAAGCGCGACTTCGTGGAGCTCCCATCGCAGATTATGGAGAACTGGGCTACCGAGAAGGAGTATCTCGACCTCTGGGCTAAGCACTACGTTACTGGCGAGCCTATGCCCGCAGAGCTTATCGAGAAGCTCGTAGCTGCTAAGAACTACCTTGCTGCTTACTACAACGTGCGCCAGCTCTCATTCGGTATGCTCGATATGAAGTGGCACACCATCACTGAGCCATACAGTGGCGACATCCTCGAGTTCGAGGCTAAGGCTATCTCTCCTACTCAGGTATTGCCTATCGTAGATGGCACAGCTATGGGTCCCGCCTTTACGCACATCTTCAGCGGTGGCTATGCTGCTGGCTACTATGGTTATAAGTGGGCTGAGGTACTCTCTGCTGATGCCTTCTCATACTTCAAGGAGAAGGGCATCTTCTCAGACGAGGTTGCGGGCAAGTTCCGCCACGAGGTATTGGAGAAGGGTGGCCACGAACACCCCATGACTCTCTACAAGAACTTCCGCGGTCACAAGCCCAAGACTCAGGCTCTTATCGACCAGATGGGTCTTAAGAAGTAGTCTTAGTTAGAGCTAAAACCAAAACGGAGTCAGCCACCGCGGCTGACTTCGTTTTGGTTTTAGCACTGATGTGATGATTTTTAATTTTCTGCAGCAAGAGATTATCTGCCATATGAATTAGGGGCACTCCAAGTGTAATATTTACCTTTGTGATAAAAATTACCACGCGTTACAGATTGTATAAACCCTGCATCGCGAATAGTTTTTAACGTATGTCTATCTATATAATCTTCTTCATTATTATTATAAATATCAATATCAATACGAATATAATTACCATCCTTCTCATATATTGCGTAGGGCCTACCAAAATCGTCTTCTACTTCACTAAACGTGGAGACAAATCTAACATCCCCCATATAAGACCAACCGTTAGCTTCTAACTCTTCTCTGGCAGATATGAAACCTTTTTCATCTTTATTATCATCTTTCTTTTTATCCTCACCACATGAGATGTTCAATACCATGCTTACTAATAAAGTACTTATAAATAATAATTTTCTCATAATTACAAATCATTTACTGCTTAATATTCAATATTGTACACACAACGTCCACATAAATAATTACGCACAAAAAAAAGCGCGGGACAATTAGTTATATTCCCGCTCAGAGGTGTTTGGCGTAACCCGACAGAATAATACAACAAAAAGCCCACGCTATACAGCGCGAGCATTCCAACTATTATTCCTTCTGTCTATTAGTCGCCAAACTTCCTGAGCAGCAGAATAAAGCTAAAACGCTTTTCCAATATGTCTAAAATGTGCGTATCAACTATACGCTATGCTTCATAGGCAATGTTTGTTTAAGTATTGATTATTAAGGTGTCTTATTTAAAAAACCTTAAACCCATATTGTCTTCGTCTCCAATATTAATGCAAATGTAATAAAAAGTTATAAATATACAAAATATTGGAATGATCTGCTCTTTATACGTACATATTTGGATGATTACAATAGATTTCGTATATCTGTAGTATTAATTACAACCTTATAGTCTGCATGGACCTCAAATTATTCAAAATAGGATATACGAAATTCGCGGGCAAAGGGTGATGCTCGACTTTGACTTGGCAGAGTTATACCAAGTGGAGACGCGAGCCCTAAAGCAAGCCGTGAGACGTAATATCGAGCGATTCCCAGAAGATTTTCTATTTAGATTAACCAAAGAAGAGGCTAATAGACTGATTACCATAGGGGTATCACAAAATGTGATACCCCCCGACTACAATATTGGATCATCGGAGGAGAATATGGAGGCTGTAAACGACCTCTCGGAGGATATGCGCAAGGAACTTGACAATATCTACCAAGCCATTGCCGCACTCTCGGTAAAGCCCCCACAACCACCCCGTGCGCCCATCGGTTTCAAAACGAACGATAAATAACAACAATGGGGTGACTAAAAAGTAAATTAGCCACCCCCACTTTGTCATGAGGTTGAAGAAAAAGATGTAGTTTTAGGCATGCGAAGTCCGAAAAAGCGGAGTTTACTCGACGTAAATGAGCATTTTGAGGGCGAGCATATTTGTTGGGAGAAGGCATTAGATACAACACTCGACAAATTTCGAGGCGATGGGCTGTACTTTGACGTACTGCCCATTGCCAAGATAATTTGTTAGCGGCAGTAGATGATGCCTTATCTCAACAAAGAACGACAAAATACACTTATTATTCAGCCTCTTCATAATTTCTCTACCGTGAGCGTTTACGGCGCGGAAGCTCGATATACTCCGTGTAGACGAGCTCCGTATTGGGATTCGACGACCACACCTCCTGGCGGATAGCCTTAGTGCCGTAGCGTATAAACCAAAACTTACGCGGCACGCGGTGGATGACCTGATGCAGCGTGTCGACGCTATGCACGGCGTAGCTAAGGCTATCGCCATACAATATGCCCTCCACCCTACTCCACGCATCCGCAGCAGCAAAGTAGCGATAGGCCCGAGGCAGACTATCGCGCACTACGACCGTATCGCGCACCACAACCGTGTCGGCTATGGTCGTAATCATGGCACTCTTAGCGTAGCTCTCGGCACGGCGCAGGCGTATGCCGAGCGACTCTATCTCCTTGGCATCGCGCTCATGCGCCTCGCGAAACTCCGCCACGGTAAGCTCCAGCGCCTCAATCGAGGCGGCAGACCTATCGTTCTCAGTACGATAGAGTTGCACCTCACCCATAAGCGCCCGCTGGTTACGCTCCAAGCGGCCATTCTCCTCGATAAGGCGGCTAATAACAACGCCACACACAACGGCAACAATAGTGGCAATGGCTGCCACCCACAACAAAATTTTCTTCATACGATTAGGATTTTATGCTCGATTATGCGACAAAGATAGCAGTGTGCGATGCGGTCGTTTTCCAAAAATTGTATAAAAAGCACATTTTATTGCCCGAATAATTGGCAGTTTGATAAAAAAGTCCTACCTTAGCCTAATATTATGGACATGTCTATTCGGACACAAACAACTAAATAAACATAAACCTAAAGACTATGATTAATTATTCAGGCAAGACTCGCGTTGAGAGCGACCTTCTCGGCGAGATGGAGGTGCCCGTTGAGGCCCTTTATGGTGTGCAGACATTGCGCGGTATCGTAAACTTCCCCATTAGCCGCTTCCACCTAAACGACTATCCATTGTTTATCAATGGCTTAGCTATGACTAAGCTCGGTGCTGCTGAGGCTAACCACCAGCTCGGCCTCCTCACCGACGAGCAGTTCGATGGCATCTCAAAGGCTTGCCTCGAGATTATGCAGGGCCAGCACCACGACCACTTCCCCTGCGACATGATTCAGGGTGGTGCAGGTACTACCACCAACATGAACGCTAACGAGGTTATCGCAAACCGCGCTCTTCAGATTATGGGTCACCAGCCTGGCGAGTATCAGTACTGCTCACCCAACGACCACGTAAACTGCTCACAGTCAACAAACGACGCATACCCCTGCGGTATCCACCTCGGTCTCTACGCTACACACAAGGCATTCATGGGTCACTACAACGAGCTTATCGAGGCATTCGAGAAGAAGGCTAAGGAGTTCGCACACATCCTTAAGATGGGTCGTACTCAGCTTGAGGACGCTGTGCCTATGACCCTCGGTCAGACATTCGGCGCATTTGCTCAGATCCTCAAGGAGGAGCGCAAGAACCTCGAGTTCGCAGCAGAGGAGTTCCTCACAGTGAACATGGGTGCTACAGCCATCGGTACAGGTATCTGCTCAGAGCCCGAGTACTCAGAGAAGTGCATCGCAGCGCTCCGCCAGATCACCGGTTGGGACATCAAGCTCGCTGAGGACCTCGTAGCAGCTACATCGGACACCACTTGCATGGTGGGCTACTCTTCAGCACTTCGTCGCGTGGCTGTTAAGCTCAACAAGATCTGTAACGACCTCCGTCTCTTGGCTTCAGGTCCTCGTTGCGGTCTCCACGAGTTCGACCTCCCCGCACGTCAGCCCGGCTCATCTATCATGCCAGGTAAGGTTAACCCCGTTATCCCCGAGGTTATGAACCAGATATGCTACAAGGTTATCGGTAACGACGCATGTGTGGCTATGTGCGCACAGGAGGCTCAGATGGAGCTCAACGCCATGGAGCCTACAATGGCACAGTGCTGCTTCGAGTCTGCTGAGATCATGATGAACGGTTTCGACACCTTGCGCGTAAACTGCGTTGAGGGCATCGTTGCTAACGAGGCACAGTGCCGCAAGTATGTTGAGGATAGCTTCGGCATCGTAACAGCGCTCAACCCCATCATCGGCTACAAGAACTCTACAAAGATTGCTAAGAAGGCAATGGCAACTGGTGGCCGCGTTTACGACATCGTACTCGAGGACGGCATCCTAACAAAGGAGGAGCTTGATACTATTCTCTCACCCGAGAATATGATTAAGCCTGTAAAGCTTAACATTAAGCCCCGCCGATAATTTTCGATTATAAGGCAGACATCTACTGCCGCTAACAAAAAGTCCCGACAATGAGCAGTACCACCAAGTACAGCCCATCGTCGGGATTTTTGCCGAGCGTTGTATCTGCAGCCTTCTAATCAAAAATTAATTTGTTGTGATAGTGGGCCTCCTTCGACGCCTCAATCCAAAGCCCGAATGGGAAATACGCAAAGTATATCCCATCCGGGCTTTCTCTTTATCGGCGCCAAATTAAGCCTCTTCTGACTTCAAATTAGGTCGTGGGGTAGGGTATGTCATCACAAAATGATAATTCAATGAATACCACCATCTTTTCTTGATTATTTAGAAAATCTTTACTATATTTGTATAGCTATCAGCCAGGTTAGCAATTACACTATTCCCATTAAAAACTACAACGTTATGAAGAGACTATTCCTACTTTTAATTTTGTGCGGCACACTCGGTGCAGTAAATCTATTTGCGCAAGATCTCTATAAAGTTACCTCTAACTCGGGGTTAAATGTGCGTAGCGCGCCAAATACTAATAGTACAATCTTGGGAAGATTGGCTAATGGGCAACTTATTGAGGTGGATACGTTTGTTGGCGATTGGGCTGAGTTTCAGTACAATGACAAAACAGCCTATGTCTATTCTAAGTATATAAGCAAGGTAGAGTCCAATGCAGAGGGAGACACCAAGACTGATATATATGAAGTTATAAACGCATCATATCTTAACGTGCGCAGTCAGCCTACCACACAGTCGAGCGTAATAGGCTCATTGGCAGCAGGCGACAGGGTCGAGGTAATCTCTACCACCACCTACTGGGCAAAGATTATATATAAGGGGAGGGAGGCATATGCCAGTCTCAAATACCTAAAAAAGATTGAGGAGGAGCCTCTTGATGAGCAACGCATCCCCATTGACGTCACCGATACTTCAGAAAAGAGAGCGAACACAAACAACACTACTACTAAAACAAATTCCACTGCTGATAGCAAACCTATTAATGGTGTCTCATTTAGAATAGTATACTCTCAGCCTTTTAAAGACAATGATGTATCATCGATTACTTATTCTTTGCACTATGTCCACAATATTATTGGGCCGTTATATGGTTCATTGGGTTTAGGTATCGATCACACGTTAACATCCAGGTATTTAGGATACAATAGCTATGCAGCATATGACACAATTGACTCATCTACAACTGCGTTAACTATACCTCTTGAATTAGGAGTACGCCTACCGTGGGATGGCAACTTTGCACTAAACCTATATACAGGTCCTCGTTTCGATATACTCCTTGGCGGAAAGACCAAGTATAAGTACGGAGGAGAGGTTATTGAAACTATAAAGATAAATGAACGGATAAGAAAGCAAGATAAAGATGACGAGAACAGAATCAGACGAGGCTCAAGTTCATGGGTCTTCGGTGCAGCAGTAAACATCTATGGTTTCGATCTTGGTTGTCAGTTCGGCTTAAAAATGTCTCAACGTGATAAAATAGGAAACACCGCCGATTCTTGGGGTGTATACATAGGCTGGACGGCGTTATTTTAATAGTCTCTTCCGTTAAACAAAGGGGAGTGAATAAAAAGTGTATTTTTTTTCGTTATGCTCGCCCTCAAAATGCTCATTTACGCTTAAGTAAACTCCGCTTTTTCGGGCTTCGCATGCCTAAAACTACATCTTTTTATTCACTCTCTTAGATATCAAGGGCTGGCTAAGTAACTTATTAGTCAGCCCCTTTGTTTGTTGTCTTAGTGCGTAAAGACCTTACCCATCTGTCTCTCTTGGCGCTCATACTGTAGGCGCGAGTTGGTGGGATAGGTGAGCTTGTCGAGCTCCTTGGCAGCATCCTCAATATCGCGCAGAAGCATATCGGCCATATCTCGTGACATGCCTTGGCGCACAACAATACGCATAACGACCATATCCTCAATGCTCTTAGGCATGGAGTAGGCGGGCACCATCCAGCCACTCTGCTGCAGGCGCGCCTGTAGGTCGTACAACGTCCACTTAGCACTCTTGTCGTAGCCTGCCCTCATCGTCCAGACAAAGAGCGGGTTAACCACCTCCTTTGCGTAGTTCTCGAAGTATGGCATAGCACCTATGCGCTCGTGGCAGTAGCGGGCAATCTCCATGGAGTTGCGGTGCACGTTCTCATAGCCCTTGCGGCCGAGGCGGATAAAGTTGTAGTATTGTCCAAGTATCTGCGCTGCGGGGCGCGAGAAGTTGAGGCCCACCTGCGTAACCTCCGCACCGAGGTAGTTCACCGAGAAGCTCATCTCCTCGGGCAGATAGCTCTTATCGCGCCATACCACCCAGCCGAGACCAGGATATACCAGGCCGAACTTATGTCCCGAGGTAGAGATAGACACCACCCACTTTAGCCTAAAGTCCCACTTCGTGTCGGGGCTGACAAAGGGGAGAATAAAGCCTCCTGAGGCTGCATCCACATGAATAGGGATGTTGTAGCCCGTGCGCTTATTGTAGTCGTCCAACGCCTTATCTAAGGCCTCCACATCATCGTTAAGGCCAGTCCACGTAACGCCCGCAATGGCGACAACGGCAATGGTGTTCTCGTCGCACATCTTCAGCGCGTCGTCGGTGCATAGCGTGCGCTTCTCACGCGTGAGGGGCACCTGGCGCAGCTCTATCTGCCATAGCTTGCAGAACTTCTCCCACACGACTTGTAGGCCAGTGCTTATGACAAGGTTGGGCTTATCGGTGGGCTTGCCCTCCTTCTCGCGGCGATGACGCCAGCGGAGCCATGCGGCGACACCACCAAGCATGCAGGCCTCCGAGGAGCCTATGCCCACGGCACCCGTCATCGACTCGCTCTTCTCGGGGCTGTGCCAGAGGTTGGCGATGATGTTGATGCAGCGCGAGGCCATAACGGCAACACGCGGATACTCCGTCTGGTCGATGTAGTTGATGGCGATAGCCTCGTTCATAAGACGCGTGGCGTGGTCGTCCATATAGGTTGTCACAAATGTTGCGAGGTTAAGCTGTGGATTGGTCTCCACCATGGCCTCATCCTTAACCATGCGGTAGGCAATCTCGGGCATGGTCATCTCCTCGGGGATTGTTGTTGTAGGCGCGGGGCGAAGCATCTCCTCCGACCCGTAGACGGCAGCTGTTGCCGTAGAGCATCGTTTTTCGTTCATAATAGTGTAAAATTTAAGTGTTATACAACGCCTCCGACCGACACAAACCATGCCACCCGCAATGCTAGAATTATGCTGCGGGGTACCTCTTTAGTTAATATAAAACATATACAATTATGAAACGGCTGTTTACAATCTTTACTATAACACTTGCGCTACTAACCATTGATTATGCCTCTGCGGCAGATTCAACAACGGCTGATAACACCATAGATAAGACCGAAATCACAGGTCGTGTGAGTGCAAACGACTGCCACATTATCGCCTATGATGCTACCAAAGGTGAGAAAATTATAGTAGAACTATATGGCGATGGCGATACAGACCTCGCACTATATGTCTACGATAAGGAGGAAAGGCTAATTGTGGATGATGAACTCAGCGATGATGGCACCTATGGTTGGACGGCAGAGTATACAGGTAAGTATTATATTGTTGTAAAGAATCAAGGTGACGTGTATAACGAATTTAGGATGGTTATCCAGTAGCCCCACGACTGGTTATTATTTTCCATACGATAAAATAGTGGCCTATTTATCGCAAAATAGATAGATGCAAACAATTTTATTTTACACTCAATCGTTATATTGGCACGAGTATTGCAAAAGACTCTGACAGCTACGTTGGCAACGAGACAACGTAGTTAGGTTTCTTCATTTATTTAAGTTTGGGTTAGTAGTTTTTACAGAATTTGTTTCTGGAAGGCGAGCGGCAGTCGTGAGACTCCCGCTCGTTCTTTTTTATGACAAATTCTGTAAAAACTATGACTGCTCCCGCGGCGTGGCAGAGTAACCTGCGAGTTTGTATGATAGTTTGGCGTATTGCTACGCAATAAGCGTGGTTGTGCCGTAGGTCTTTTGCAAACAAGTTCACATAGACCAACGACACAACCACACACGTCTTCGTCGTCGCCAAACCATCATACCTCCTCTTGCTCTGCGCAAACCTTAAGGAGAGTTAGTAGTTTGTTAAAGGTGTTACGCTGCGCTCCACAAAAGTATTAATAGAATTTGTTTCTGGAGAATAGGCGGCAGTTGTGAAACTCCCGCCTATTTCTTTTGTTTATTTCTGTAAAAACTATGACGATTCGGTGGCGGCTCGGATGACTTATCTTGTGTATTGTGTGGCAAAGATGCTATGCATCCAATGTGTCTGCTTTGACACCAAGCACCTCATATAAATATGGCTGACTTGTTGCCAAATCAGCCACACATCTACGATGTTGCGCCACACAACACCCTGCGGTCACCTCTCGCCTGCTGCGAACGTTAGTAGTTTTGGCGTGCTACCCCGCTGGTCGTGCGTAGCACAAACAGTTGTCCTATGAAATAGTTTTTTACAGAATTTGTTTCTGGAAGGCGAGCGGCAGTCGTGAGACTCCCGCTCGTTCTTTTTTTTTATTCCTTTTCATTTATTGTATATAGTATATCATGCAGATAGTCAAATATCATTTGTTTACTTTGACATAGATGGTCGACCTCACTAATATTTTGTCCTTCACTAGCGATGAAAGAGTGGTATGGACACCCTCCATTACAAATATAAAAGTATCCACATTTGTTTTGTGCACACTTGTTTATAGCCTCTACTCTTTGATCTATTAACTCGCACATTTTTTTTGATTCCACGGATAATAACTCCAAAAGAGTAGACTGCTGAATATTTCCCAACATCATATTATCAGAACCAGTAAATTTGGGACACAAATAGGCATCTCCATTTGGAGTTAACGCAACAAAATTAGTCAAACACCTACCGCCATATGTACAAATGGTATCGCTAATAGGTGCTTGTTTTTGCAGACATTTAATAATGTCATACACAGTTCTAGGCACTGGTGAAATTTTTCCTCGCTCAACCCAGGCATTAAATTCAGATATAAAGTATCTCGCTACATCTTCTTTTGACAATGCAATGCTATTATCTTTGACATTATTCTTTTCATAGTATATATATGGATTACTATGAAAAGAATTCACCTCAAGTTGTTGAAAACACTCAAGCATCTCATTTTCAAACCCCAAATTATTTTTTGTGATAGTACTAATAAAACCGCAAGACGCTCCTTTATCTCGAATATAATTCATCGTTTTAACAACAGCATCATACGAACCTTGATTAGTGTTGGTTGGTCGATTCTGATTGTGAATTGTACGAGTGCCATCTATGGTTGTTGATATTGAAAATTCATTCTCTATCAAAAAATCAATAAGTCCAGGATCAAAAAGATTACCACTTGTTTGGACACAATTTTCATATGGTTTAGTTGAGTGTTTCTTCTGGAGTTCAATAACATTCTCAAAGAAATATTTGCCAACCAAAAGAGGCTCTCCTCCAGTCCATTCAAAAACTACATAACTATGATTTGTTTGAAATGCTTGGTATATGGCCTGATCTAACAACTCTATTGGGAATGTTATAGGCTTACCATTATGCGTTCCTTTGGCGAAACAATATTTGCACGAAAGAACACATTTATCCGTAAGTTGAAAGATAACATTTAATGTATTACACTCTCTTAATCGTGAGATATATTCGGTTCGCAACATATAGGTAATATTAAAAATAGGGGGCGATTTCATACAACAATCGCCCCTTGTTGTCATTTAGAAAACATTAATTGCTCTTATACATCTTCCTGCAACACTCTTTCTGGATTATATAGATTAGTTACATTCGTAATAAGAATCCCTATTTGAATGTTTATCTGTGTGGTGTTTATTTCCAGAATTAGTGTGACTTTGAACAGGATTTCTATTTGTATGCCTATCAGAATGAGGATCACAAAATTCAACCCTTTCCTGAGTTCCATCATCCTTCGTTACCCACTTATAGCTACTCTTGGCGTTAGTATTACTGTGGCTGTCTGAATGATTTGTATTAGCATGATGGTCAGCGTGATTATTACCAATGTTTGTGTGCACATCTGAATGAACCATTAATCCAGATTCGGAAGTATAATTACTATGTAATGGACTTATCAGATCAATAACTTCATTTTTACAAACTTCCATTATATCTTGTTCTGGCACCTGCAGCATAGTGGGTTCCGCTGCATTCGCAGCTGAGATTGATAACACACTTGCAGGTATTGTAATGCCTAATTTTATAGCAATTTCTTTTGCGCTCTTTTTCATAGTTATCAAATATTAGTCATCAAACACACTTTCATCTCCAGTTAGTCCATAATTGTATCCATCCCAAAATGCCTCATACTCCTCAGGTGTACAAGATGTTGTCAATAGACATATAGACACTGATAAAATGATTACAAAGAACATTGATTTTATTAACTTTTTCATAATTAAAGTTAGGATACCAAATCATTTTTGCTCAATTCAATCCCGTTACTCCAATCTCATCTCACTTTTACGCACAAAAAAAGCGCGGGACAATTAGTTATATTCCCACTTCGAGGTGTTTGGCGTAACCCAGGTAGATGAATAACTAAAAGCCCGCACCGAATAGTGCGAGCATTTCAACTATTATTCCCATCTACCTTTTTTAGTCGCCAAACTTCCGAAGTGATAGAATAAAGCTAAAACGCTTTTCCAATATGTCTAAAATGTGCGTATTAACTATACGCTATGCTTCATAGGCAATATCTCTTTAAGTGATTTACAAAATTCATGTCGGCCCTAAATACCATCAATACACTGCATATTTCACAATGATAGTACAAATATACGAATTTCTTATGCAAAAACCAAATGTTTACCCACCATAATTTGTTTCTGGAGAGGGAGTGTGGATATATAAAATAACAAACCGTCAAGATAACTTAACGGTTTGAATTTTATAGACGCTCCTTTATGATTTTTGCCCATTCGGGAATTGGTCCACTGTACTCCTTCGCGACTTTGCCTTCGACTGTTCTAAATAGTGGTCGAGCATCGCAATTCTCTGCCGAGTTATCGTAGAGATAGCAACGATCGACTACACGGGCTACCTCAACACAATTAGCGATAGATAGATTGTAGCGTGAGATAATTTTAGATATTGGCACATCGTGACCACCTTGCATAACTCGTCGAGCAATACGCGATGCATTTATCGTGGGAGACTCCGTGCACACAAAGAACACCCTAACAAAGAATCCAGCCGCCTTTGCTCTACGGATATAATCGACCTTATCTTTACGCGAAAGTACCGTTTCGAAGATAAGACTCTTACCCTCAGCAAGAGATTTCTCGCGCAACGCCTCACAGTAAGCGATAGACTTCTTAACAGCCTCCGCCGAGTTCCAATCACCAAATTGCTCTTGTGCAACGATATCAGGATTGATATATATAGCATCCTCCATCCACTCGTGACGCAAGATCTGTTCTGTCACAGTCGTTTTGCCCGACCCGTTGGGCCCAGCGATAACTATCAAAACAGGTTTGTGATTATTTACCATCGCTACAAGTGTACTCTGCCAAATTGTCCGACACCAACTGCTCCAACTCGGCGCGGAATTTTGCCTCAACCTCGGCACCACGACGACGAGCCTCCTCGCCCGCTGCGTGCATCAAGGCTTCAAGCTGTTCATCTGTAGGCTCTTCAATACCAGTGAGACGATATTTCTTTAACTCTTGCTCCGACATAATGAGAATCATTGGTTTCTGCAAAGTTAGCAATTATTAAGCAATAATACAAAACTCGCTCTATTTTTATTGCTCGGGAGTTTTCTTGCTCTGCGCAAACCTTAAAGAACGTTAGTAGTTTATAAAAGGTGTTACGCTGCGCTCCACAAAAGAGTTAATGAATTTGTTTCTGGAAGGCAGTTAATACCTTACCTTAAAATAGTCGAGTACCGCTTTGTAGTTATCTTGTGCCGTTAGGCAGGTATCGCGCAGATACTCCTTAATGCGAGGCCACTCACGCAGACCACGATAGTAGAACATTTTTAGTTCATCGGTGATGATAAATGGCACATGGCCATTTGCCAGGCACTCCTTGAACATCACAAGGCGGCCTACACGACCATTGCCATCCTGGAATGGGTGTATCGCCTCGAAACGCTGATGCAGGTCGATAATATCCTCGAATGACTTTCGCTTCTTGCCGTTATACTCCTTGAAGAGTGCCTTTATCTCACGATGTACATCTTCGGGTGCGGTGGTCTCGTTGCCACCCACCTCGTTAGGGAGACGTTTATAGTCGCCAACGGTAAACCAATCCTTGCGACTATCCGAAGTGCCCATCTTTAGCGTCGAGTGCAACTCCTTGATAAGGCTCTCGGTAAGTCGCTCCTCTGCTCGGTCGATAATAAGGTCGATGCAACGGAAGTGATTAGTAGTCTCGATGATATCATCCACACGCACGCTCTCACCCTCGATGCCAATAGTATTGGTCTCGAAGATGTAGCGTGTCTGGTCGTGTGTCAGACGACTGCCCTCGATATGGTTGGAGTTATATGTAAGGTCGATTTGTGTCTTGTGATAGATGCCACCTTTGAGCTTCGCTTCCTTCTCTTGGCGCAGAACAACAAGCAATGGCATCGCCTTGCGCTGCCGAGGCTTACGCCCTGGCAACTCCGCATCGGCAGGGATGTTCCACGTCTTACCCACAAGGGTTGCGCCCTCAATCTTTCCGAGAGCACAATAATTACGCGCTGTACGCTCCGAGACGCCATACTTGGCAGCAAAATCTGTTACTGAAATATACTTCATACGCTACGACTATCGGCAAGTTTAAGGCCGATTACTCGATGCAAATATAGCAATTCTTGCCGATAACGGCAAATTAATCCTGTGTTTTCAATGATTTATTTACCTCATTATATCTTTCCCTTATAGCGCCATAAGAATATATGATTAATGATTTTAACCAAAAACACTTGTGCTTTTATTTTTTATTTATACTTTTGCATCGGAATAATATTTGATTATACCGTAAGCAAACAAAATAAATAAAAGATATACTACTATGAACATTAGAACAAAGAGCTGCTGCTGCAGCGCGAACAAGCAGAAGTCAATCTACGATTTTGAGGTAATGGCAATGGGAGGCAAGAGTGTTAGCCTCGCAGACTACAAGGGTAAGGTATTGCTTATCGTAAACACCGCGAGCAAGTGTGGCTTCACACCACAGTATGCCGACCTTGAGGCTATCAACAAGCGTTTTGCCGACAAGGGTCTTGCCATCCTCGACTTCCCCTGCAACCAGTTTGGCAACCAGTCACCCGAGAGCGATGCCGAGACTGTGCAGTTCTGCCAGCTAAACTACGGCACCACCTTCCCACAGTTCAAGAAGCTCGAGGTGAATGGCGAGAATGAGGCGCCGCTCTACACATGGCTTAAGGGCCAGAAGGGCTTTGCGGGCTTCGACAAGGATCACACCCTCACACCCATCCTCGAGAAGATGCTCGCGGAGGCCGACCCCGACTACGCATCGAAGGCCGACATCAAGTGGAATTTTACCAAGTTTCTCGTTGACCGCGAGGGTAACGTCGTTGCGCGCTTCGAGCCCACAGCGCCGATGGAGAGCGTGGCAAGCGCCATCGAGGGCCTGCTATAGTGGTTGCATAACACATACAACAAGTGCCGTTGGAGCTATCTCCGACGGCACTTGTTGTATTGGCATAGACGCTCTCCGCACCACATAAAAAAAAGAAAAGCGGCAACCTAAGTTACCGCCTTGTGACTCCGCCAGGATTCAAACCTGGAACCGCTTGATCCGTAGTCAAGTACTCTATTCAGTTGAGCTACGGAGCCATTTCTTTGCTTTTGCGAGTGCAAATGTAGGGCAAATATTTCAATTCACCAAACTTTTTGCAATCTTTTTTCAAAAAAAATGTAGCGGCCGAAACCGCTACACTCTCTAAATGCTCTGTATCAGTCTATTAGTCGAGGTATGACGAGAGTATTTTTTTTATATCCTCGCCGCGCAACTGTGTTGCAACAATCTCGCCCGAGGGCGAAACAAGGAAATTTGAGGGGATATACTCCACGCCATAGTCCGCGGCAGCCTTCGACTGGCCACCCTCATAGCCCCATACGTTCACCCACGTCATACCGTTATCCTTAACGAAAGCCTTCCACGCACCCTCACGGCCGGGACCGCAGAGCGACACGCCATATATCTCAAGACCCTTGGCCTTGAACTCGGCGTATGCATCCACAAGATGGGGAATCTCAGCACGGCAGGGGCCGCACCATGTAGCCCAGAAGTCTATGAGCACCCACTTGCCATCCTCCAGAAGCTCCGAAATAGTAACAACGTTACCCTGGGCATCTGCGAGGCTGATGTCGGTATATTTGTCGCCCACCTCTGGCTTCGCAGCCATAGCCACGTTGATGGCCATAAGGCAGCAGACAAGTGCAATAATTCTCTTCATAGTCCTATAGTTATTAGTTGTTATGTAGCGCGATGCTACTTAATATGCTCGGCGAGAATCTTCTCTATATCCTCACCACGCAAGTTCTTTGCCACAAGCTTACCCTCGGGCGAGTAGAGGAAGTTGGCGGGGATGGCGTTAACGTTGAGGTGCTTAGCCACGCTCCAGCCACCCTTCTCGTCTGTACCCCAGACGTTGATCCATGTCATGTTATTCTCCTCGACAAACTGCTTCCAACGCTCCTCAGTGCCATTGTTATCAAACGATACGCCGTAGATCTCCAAGCCCTTGGGTGCGAACTTCTCGTACGCTGCTACAAGGTGGGGAATCTCACCACGGCAGGGGCCGCACCATGTTGCCCAGAAGTCAACAAGCACCCACTTGCCACTCTTGCAGAGCTCGGCAACGCTAACCTCGTTGCCTGCAGCGTTCTTAAGACGTATATCCACGAGGTCGGCACCGATGGCTGTATTCACAGCATTCTCCACCTGCGACTTCTGCTCCTGGTAGAGGTAGAGGTGGTCGAAGTCGCCCTCAATCATGTTGAAGAGCTCGGCATAGCGCACGCTGTCGCCACCAAACATATTGTAGTACTGCAAGAAATAGATAGCCGCCGCGCTATTCTTATTTGCCACGACAAAGTCGTCGATATAGCCAAGGATTGTCTCCTCCGTAGCTGACTCGTCGTATAGCACCTTCATAAAGCCATCCATAGCATCGCGGAGTTTGCTGTGGAGCTCAGAGCCCTCACAGTCAAATTGGTCCTTCTCGGCATTGTAGCTAACGGTCATATCGTTGCCATCCAAGGCCAACAGAGCCACGTGATTGTCGTTTATAGCGAGCGATGCAAACTGCACCTTATCGACATTGATGTCAAGGACGAAGCTCAAATCCTCGGCGATAGCAGTCTCGGCAATGACTTCGTCGCTACCCATAATCGTAATCTGCGCCTTGTCGCCAGCCTTTACGTGCTCCACACCCTCGAAGTTACCCGAGATAGTGATGCCATCATCGACACTCTCCTTAACATTATTACCGCCACAGCTCACCATAAGAGCCAGGGCGAAAAACATAAAAATCTTTTTCATTGTATTCATAGCATTTAGGTTTTACACTCAGATATAACGCTAATATATAGGTCTTTATTGCGCCATATCACTTTTTTACCCTATCGGGGTTCGACTCCACAAACGACTTCCAGGACGAACTGCCCTTGCGCGCCTTGCTGTCGCCACCTAAGCCCTTGCGCTTGTCGCCCGCTGTTAGGCGTGTAAGCAGATTGGAGGTTGTAAACCAGTGACATAGCGCCACGGCCATACCATCCGTAGCATCGAGCTTACGCGGCTGGTAGTCGGTAGAGAGTATGGAGTTAATCATCGTTGCCACCTGCTGCTTCGATGCCGAGCCGCGACCCGTAATCGCCTGCTTGATACGCATCGGTGCATACTCTTCGATGGCTATATCGTGGCTCACACTCAAGACCGCAGCTATGGCGACACCCTGCGCTCTGCCCAGCTTAAGCATTGACTGCACATTCTCGCCAAAGAATGGCGACTCGAATGCCACCTCCGAGGGTTGGTAGGTCTCCACAAGATTACGCACACGCTCGAAGATATAGGCGAGCTTCTGGTGTGCATCCTTGATTTTGTGCATATCTATCTCGCCCATAACCAACGCCTCGGGCTTGCCATCGCGAATCTCGACAATGCCATAGCCCATATAGTTGGTACCGGGGTCGATGCCCATTATACGCACACACTCAGCCACGTCGCTACTCCTCGAGTTTTGCTATGCGCTTCTCCATCTCGCGCATCTTCTGCGACATCTCGGGCAGCTGGCGGAATACGGCAAACGAGCGGTGATACTGCAAGCCAGGAAGTGCGGGATAGCCGAAGCGAATCTCGCCATCGGGGACATTCTTGTCGATGCCCGACTTCGAGCCTATCTGCACCTTGTTGCCTATGGTTACATGGTCAGCAACACCCACCTGACCCGCTACGAAGCAGTTAGAGCCAACCTTCGAGGTGCCAGCGATGCCCACCTGTGCCGACATAACGGTGTCGGAACCAATCTCCACGTTGTGGCCAATCTGTATGAGGTTGTCGAGCTTCACGCCGCGACGAATGATGGTAGAGTCGGTCTTAGCGCGGTCGATACATGTGTTTGCACCAAGCTCAACGTCATCCTCGATGATGACATTACCGAGCTGAGGAATCTTAGCGAACGAGCCATCCTCACGGGGTGCGAAGCCGAAGCCATCAGCGCCAATAACAACACCCGCATGGAGGATGCAGTTCTTACCTACCGAGCAACCCTCATAAATCTTCACGCCAGGATAAATCTTCGTGCCCTCGCCAATGGTTACATTGTCGCCAATATAGCACTGGGGATATATCTGCACGTTTGCGCCCACCTTAGCACCCGCCTCGATAACGGTAAAGTCACCCACGTAGCAGTCGTCACCCACGGTGGCACCCTCGTTTATTGACGCGAGCTTCGAGATACCCGTCTTGCGGGGACGCGTAGCGTTATACATCTCAAGGAGGTTGAGCACGCACTGACCCACGTTCTCCACCTTGATAAGCGTGGTCTTCACCTCATCCTTAGGTTCAAACGTATTGTCTACCAAGACGATAGAGGCCTCAGTGGTATAGACATACTGCTCATATTTGGGATTAGTTAGATATGCCAACGAACCGGCCTTACCGCCGTCGATGGATGATACGGTTGAAACTGTGGCGTTCTTGTCGCCCACGATTGTGCCGTTAAGTAGTCCGGCAATCATCTCTGCTGTAAACTGCATCTCTATTTTCGTAGTTAATTATTTACACTGTGTTGTTGCCTATAGGTAGTCCTCGAGGCGTATGCCTTTGGGTAGCAGTCCTTCGGTCGTATGACCAAAGGCATGTAGCTCTCTTACGAGCGACGAGCTGATGTGCTCCAACTCTGCGGGGGCGATAAGCACCACGGTAGATATATCGCTGAACACATGGCTGTTAGCATGTGCTAAGGTGCGCTCATAGTCGAAGTCGGCAGCGTTGCGTGCGCTGCGAATCATCGCCGTAGCACCCACACGACGCGCCTCGTCACCCGTAAGCGAGGTGTAGGTGGTGACCTCCACACGGTCGTCACCCTCGTAGACACGTTCAATAAGCGCCTTACGCGCCTCTACCGACAGCATGCCGCGCTTCTGGGGGTTGTAACCGATGGCTACGACCACCCTATCGAAGAGCTTCAGTGCCTCCTCTACCACAGCCTGATGGCCACGTGTGAATGGATCGAACGACCCAGGGAATATTGCAACTCGCTGCATACCTATATTAATACAATTTTGCAAAGATAGTAATTTTTCTCTTTAACACACACATATATGGCAAAAAAGTAGGGAGATTGGGAGAAATGTAAAAAACAAAAGCGGAAGAGCTAAACTCCTCCGCTTCTCTCGTGCCCAGGACAAGACTCGAACTTGCACGAGCTAATGCTCACTACCCCCTCAAAGTAGCGTGTCTACCAATTTCACCACCTGGGCTTTGTGGTTTGGGTGTGCAAATGTAGTAACTATTTTCTAATCTGCAAACTTTTTTGCGAAAAAGTTTTAGTAAAAAATAAGGCTCCGCATCTAATCGACTGATGCAGAGCCTTATAGTAATAGAGTAGTTTTGTTATTAATTTAGGCCGAACTCATGCTTTAGGCGGTCAACCTCATCAATCTTCTCCCACGAGAAGAACTCAACCTCCTTAGCGAACTCCTTGCCCTTATCGCCCACGAAGCGTACAAGCTCGGTGTAGGGGCGACGACCAAAGTGGCCATACGAAGCTGTAGCCTCGAAGATGGGATACTTCAAACCGAAGCGCTCGACGATAGCTGCGGGGCGTAGGTCGAATAGTGCGCTAATCTTGGCAGCAATCTCGCCATCGGTCATATCTACATTTGCCGTGCCGTAGGTGTCGACATATACCGAGAGGGGCTGTGCGATACCTATGGCGTAGCTCACCTGTACCAACACCTCGCGTGCGATGCCCGCAGCAACCATATTCTTAGCAATGTGGCGTGCTGCATAGGCTGCCGAGCGGTCCACCTTCGACGAATCCTTACCCGAGAAGGCACCACCACCGTGTGCGCCACGGCCACCGTAGGTATCGACAATAATCTTACGGCCAGTAAGGCCAGTGTCGCCATGAGGACCGCCGATTACGAACTTACCCGTGGGGTTAACGTGAAGGATGTAGTCGTCGCCAATAAGCTCTGCCACCTTGTCGCCCGCGCGCTCCAGGCGTGCCTTAACGCGGGGGATAAGGATGTTACGCACATCGTCGGCAATGATGCGCTGCATCTCGCGCTCGGCCTCGGCCTCGGTACGAGTGCGTGTGGGCAGGATAAACTCGTCGTGCTGCGTAGATACCACGATGGTATGCACACGCTTAGGACGGCGGTCGTCACCATACTCTATGGTCACCTGACTCTTAGAGTCGGGACGTAGGTAGGTCATAAACTCGCCACCACGGCGGATGTCTGCCAACTCCTTGAGGATGACGTGCGAAAGGATAAGCGTTGCGGGCATAAGCTCGCGTGACTCATCCACAGCGTAGCCAAACATGATACCCTGGTCGCCAGCACCCTGGTCCTCGCCATCCTTGCGGTCTACGCCCTGGTTGATGTCTGCCGACTGCTCGTGGATTGCCGAGAGTACGCCACACGATGCTGCATCGAACTGATACTCGCTGCGGTTGTATCCTATGCGGTCGATAACGCGGCGTGCCACGCCCTGGATGTCAACATAACCCTCCGAGCGTACCTCACCCGAAACGACAGTTAAGCCTGTGGTACACAGCGTCTCGCATGCCACCTTAGAGTTAAGGTCGCGACGGAGAAACTCGTCGAGGATAGCGTCTGAAATCTGATCGGCCACCTTATCGGGGTGACCCTCTGAAACTGATTCTGATGTGAATAAAAAAGCCATACGTTAAATTCAATTACAAGTTATAAACGTATGGAAGGGGAATTGCGTATAAAATATGCCTTTTAGCAATTTTTTATTGTGGTTGCAATAAGTCCAAATCCTTCCACATTGGTTTTCGGCTGCAAAGGTAATAAAAAAAAGTGACGGGCAAATATTTCGGTAAAATTATTTTCTTATAGTGACATAGGCAGGGCTGATAGCATAATCGGAGAGGGGTGCTATTAGCACCACAAACTAATTTTTATGAGAAGAGATTAGATCTTTCGACTACGCTTCGCTACGCTCAAGATGACATGTAGTGAGGCCCCCACGACCTAATTTCTTGTCAGAAGGGGTTAGGCTTGGTCTATCACAAGCAAGATAGTACAAAGACGTACAGCCTGCGACACTCTACTTTTAGTGATGGGCCGAGAATGACACCTTATCACAAGAAATTATGCAGTAGGTAGCTAATCTTATCACTCGGACACTCATCCTCTCTTACGCGTGTGGCGTAGCCATCCTTGCTGATTACCACGCGCTTTGTGGGGCTTTGGTTCTCCACGGCTATATCTATATGGAACTCGCCCTGGCTATTGGTGGTGGCGGTCACGCCCTCCACATCGACGGTAACACCCTCAATAGGGATGCCATTGTCATCGAGGACAACACCAGCATAAGTACCGAAGCTATCATCGCGGCTGAGCGCTATGGCAACGCTGTTACTTATGCCTGCAGTGAGAGGAATGGGCTCCACTATATCGTTATAGTATGTCGCAGCGAAACGCAGCTCCACATCACGCAGACGATAGTAGCCTGGGAGGTCATCAATAACAACACTCTGGTCGAATGATGCAATGCTATATTTACGCCCCGCAACCTCGATATAAGCCTCCTCGGGCATGGGGAGGTTGTTGTGGTTTGCGTCGCGTAGCTCTATGGTTAGCGACACAGGTACTGCAAACCAGTAGATGAGAAATAGCGAGAATAGGCCAAGAGTACTACCCAACAGCGTGTTGCGTCGACGCTCCCTGAGGTGACGGCGCCACAGCTCGTCAAACTCAATGTCAAGCATGCGCGACACCACACGGATATATGCCTTGGTTGCCCCAGCCTCGCGTATATCTACGCTAAGCAGCTCCTTATCTGGATTCGCCGCGTAGTGGTCGCGAAGTACGGGAGGTATGGGGTTGTCGGCACCCTCGGAGGTGATGTCACCACCAACGATAAAGGGTATGATATACTCATCCCTACCCCACTCCAAAAAGGTACGTATCTCGTTGTTCACCCACTCTGAGGCCGCCGCCTGCGGGGAGCATACAACGATAAGGAACTTGGAGCTATCGAGGTGCTTGCGTAGCTCATGGTTTAGAACACCAGCCCCCAGGTCGGCACGGTCGCGAAAGATGGGACGCAGATAGCGGCTATCCTCAAACTCGTTGTGTATCTCAGCAGGAAGTTTATACGACTCCAACCTACGCTGTAGCCATCGGGCATGTCGTGTATCGCGGTGGCTATAGCTGATGAAGGCGTACTTCTTACGTGCTGTGTGCATCTCGGCCATGGTAGAGATTAGTTATTTGTGGCACCAAACATATCGTACAGAGGCGATGGGATAGTGACATAGAAGTTAGCATCTGCCTCTATTGCAAGACGATACATCTGCTCCGCCTTTTTTGTTTTACCCGATAATAGTGCCATCTCACCCTGGATATTGTAGTATTGCGCACACTCGCCATACATCGACTTGTATCGCTCCAATGCACTCTTCACATCGCCCGTACGACCCGAGCCGTGAAGAGCAATGATATAGCCTCTATATGCCAAGCCATGCTCATAAGCCACCGCCTCGGCACCGTACGTCGCGTATAGCTCATCCATAATGCCTACCGCTGCTTCAGCCTTTTCGAGCGACTTTACGTACTTTGCCTGGTCGTTGTAGAGCGACATAAAGTTGATGTTTATGCGTGCATACTCGAGCTTCACATCGGGCAGTGGTGAGCGCTCGTAAAGTTCGCTGATAAAGCCCAAGGCGCGGTCGTAGTATATTTCGCTCTTAGCATATAGCTTACTCATATAGGCGAGGTATCCCAAGTTGTTGAGCGTCTGGTAGTAGCTCATACCATGCATACCAGGGCTCTGCTTATATAACTTCTGCACATACTCGTATGCCTCTTCCATATACTCCAACGCCTTAACATTATCACCCAGAGCGTTATACATATAGCCCATGTTTAAGTGAATTTCAAAGAGGCTGGTGTTATACTTTTCGGGATTGTACGTATATAACATATCGCATAACTCTATAGCAAAGTCGTATGACTTAAGTGCAGCGTCGAAGTCACCTATCTCGGTATATGCTCTTGCAAGTCCTGAGTATGCCACCATAAGTGAGTGCTGCGACTCAATCTTATCGATCATCACAGCACTATCCTTCGCTATACTAGTATACAAAGCTGCCTGTATATTAAAGACATCAATAGCCTCACGCCACATGCCTCGTACCACATACATATAACCCAACGAGTTGGCCGCACTCGACCTGGCTATAGGGTGCGCATACTCCGCGTCGAGAATGGGCGTAAGCACCTCTATCGCCTTATCGAACTCACCTTTGATTACGTATATCTCGCCCATGTTCTGCAGATGGACGTAATACATAGCCTCATCCTCCGAACATACCGCTAAGCCCGCCATTGCATACTCGAGAGCCTTATCTGCATCGCGTAATAAGATATAGGCACTCGCGAGGTTGTGACATGCGTCAGAGTAGGTGTCAACATCGGGATTAGACTGCAATACGAGTAGCGACACCTCCACCGAGCGCTCTACGTCGCCCTGCTGAATGAGGAAGCTGGCGTAGTCGCTCGCAGCCTTAGTGTTGGTGACATCTACCGCAAGGATTTTCTCATATAGGTCGTAGACCTTTTGGAAGTTCTCCTCGCCTCCCGCCAATAGGTATATAAGCACCTGACGCTCAATGGCCTCGTAGGTCTGCGCAATCTCGGCATTCATCTTATCCAACTCCTCGTTACGCTGCTCCACCTGACGGATATATGTCTCGAGAAACCTCTGGTCTTCGTACATCTGTATCGCTTCATCTATGCGTCCCTCCTCTATGGCTGCCACAATCTCCTTCTCTACAACCGACAGGTTCTCAAGGTCGATGCGCGCAAAGCGGTCGATGTAGCTTGTGAGGTCCTGCAGGCGCTGCTCATACTCGTTCACAAGGCGTGTACGCTCCTCTTCGTAGGCCTGCTCCGAGATACGATTCTGCTGACGCTCCTGCTCGAGGCGTTCCAACATGCGCTCATGCTGCACACGGTAGCTATTCGAGCAGTTTGAGTAGTAGCGGTCGCATAGATTCTTGAAATTGGCACTCTTTACCATAACGATAACAAAGGGCTCATCTACGCTGATGTTCCACTGCTCCAGTGCGTCGAGGTTAAGAATCTCGTAGCCCTCCTTTACGATGCTTGTCACGCTCACACGCTGTCCTGGTCGCATGGTGCGGAACTCGAGGATAAAGCGACCATCTTGTGCCGACACAGTAGAGCCCGCATTCTTGATGTTTATCTCTACGCCCGAAAGGGGAGTCTTCTGGTTTTCACCGTTATACTCTTTGATGTATCCGACCTGCTGGGTCTGTGCCTCGGCCGTGAATATACCCACCTGTGCAACGACTATCGCTGTTGCGAAAAGGGTTTTGAGGAGATTTCGTCTCATATTGTTGGGATTGTAATATTTATGCAAATATATACATTTTTTTTAAATCGTACAACACCTTGCCCCACGACCATTTTTTTATCAACAGGGGTAATGACCCATTATCACAATAAATTTCTTGTCAGAAGAGATTAGATCTTTCGACTGCGCTTCGCTACGCTCAAGATGACATGCAGTGAGGGCACCACGGCCTAATTTCTTGTCAGAAGGGTGCCGAGTGCAACACTCGGCAAAAATACCACCGATGGGTAGTACTTAGACGTACGTCCCATTGGTGGCATTTTTTGTTAGGGGCCGCAATCGACCCCTTATCACAAGAAATTATCTACTCGATGTAGTATGCCTTCGAGGCATCACGCGCAGGGGCAGCGGGAGCTTCACCTGCGGGATAGCCAAAGGCGATAGCTATCTGTAGGTGGTAACCCTCGGGGAGGTCGAGACGCTCGAGGTAGGGCTTTGCAGCGTCGGAGTTCATCACAGGGATGACACTACCAAGGCAGCATGAGCCTATGCCCATGCTCCACGCCGAGAGCATCATATTCTCGGCCAAGAGACCAGAGTCGAACTCACCGCTATAGCTCTCATCCGGCACGGCGATAAATGCCACGGTGGGAGCATTGCGGAAGAAGTTGCGGAAGTTGGGTTGCTCCTTAAGCTGGGGCATCTGCTCCACAGCGATAGCTGTCACGCCATCGATAAAGTCGGGAGCATCGACCACACGCACCGCCCACGCCTGCATATTCATAGCGCTGGGGGCGTAGATGCCGCACTCAAGAATCTTTGCCATCTGGTCGCGGTCTACAGGCTCTGCCTTATAGTCGCGCACCGAACGACGCGTCATAATATTCTCAACAACAGCACTCTCCTTGTCGCAAGTGCACTGCTCACACTCTTTTTCGGCGCACTCGTTCGAGCAGCAACCAACCATTGTCGCAGCACCTACAAAGGCTACTGCAAATTTAGCCAACTTGTTCATAACCATCATTATAAGTTAATTAGTTTACCTTTAAGTACTATGTCGCGAATAATGGGGGTCTGATGTGCATAGGGCAGGTATGCCAACGAGGGCAGAGGCTTCGTTAAGTAGAAGTTGGCCACCTTACCGCGCGTGATAGAGCCGTAGTCGCGACTCTCACCCATAGCGCATGCCGAGTTAAGCGTAGCAGCGTTGAGTGCCTCGGCGGGTGTCATCTTCATCTTGATGGAGCCGAGCGATACCACAAAGCGCATATTGCCCGAGGGTGCGGTGCCAGGGTTGAAGTCCGAGGCGAGAGCCACGGCCAAGCCCGCATCTATCATCTTGCGTGCAGGAGGGTATGTGATGCCGAGGAAGAAGGCGCAACCGGGCAGCATAGTGGGCATCGTCTCCGTGCCACGCAACGCCTCAATCTGCTCATCACCCATCGACTCGAGGTGGTCGACAGATAGGGCCTTATGCTCCACGCCAATCTCCACGCCACCAGAAACGGCAAGCTCGTTAGCATGAATCTTCGCACGCATACCATACTTCGCTCCCGCAGCCATAATCTTTGCCGTCTCCTCAACGGTGAAGAAGCCACGGTCACAGAATACGTCGACAAAGTCGGCAAGACCCTCTGCGGCAACCGCGGGAATCATATCGTTGCACACGTGGTCGACATACTCCGCCTGACGACCCTTATAGGCGCGGCCCACGGCATGTGCGCCAAGGAACGTAGCACGCACGGCGATAGGTGCCGTCTCGCGGATGCGGCGGATAACGCGCAAGATTTTGAGCTCGTCCTCCAACGTGAGACCATAGCCCGACTTAATCTCCACAAGGCCTGTACCCATTCGGATAATCTCCTCGACACGCTCCATAGCCTGACGATATAGCTCATCCTCCGAGGTATCGTGCAGGCGGTCGGCAGAGTTAAGGATGCCACCACCACGCTTTGCTATCTCCTCGTATGAGAGGCCGTTAATCTTATCGAGGAACTCCTGCTCGCGGCTACCAGCATAGACAATGTGTGTATGCGAGTCGCAGAACGAGGGGAAGAGCCAACCACCCTTGGCATCGAGGATGTCGCAACCCTCCGCAGAGGGTAGCGACTCCATAGTGCCATAGTCCTTAATACGCTCGCCATCCGTAAGCAGCCACGCATTCTCAAGGGTTGCAATGTCAGCCATCGCCTTACCCTCGACCTTGAGGCGGCCACTCTCGTCGATGCCGACGAGCACACCTATGTTTTTAACGAGCAAGCTCATAGTCGTTAAGGAAGGTTACAGATGTTGCAATATGTGGGTACATAACGGTGTCGTTATCCACGAAGGGGACAACCTTGCGGTATGCCTCGAAGATAGCCTCAACGGCAGCCGACGACTTAAGCGAGGTCATCTGGTGGCGGAACTCGAGTGCCTGTGCCGAGTTCATAAGCTCGATAGCCAACACGCGCTCGGTGTTCTTAACCACTCTCCAGAGCTTCGTAGCGGCATTAGAACCCATACTTACGTGGTCCTCCTGACCCTGCGACGAGGGGATAGAGTCGCACGAAGCAGGCCAGCACAAGCCCTTAGTCTGGCTAACGATAGATGCCGCCGTATACTGTGGAATCATAAAGCCCGAGTTAAGACCAGGGTTAGCCACGAGGAAGTTAGGCAGGTTACGAGCGCCAGAGATTAGTTTGTAGGTACGACGCTCCGAGATATTGCCCAACTCCGCCACGGCGATAGCCAAGAAGTCCATGGCTACGGCGATAGGCTGGCCGTGGAAGTTGCCTGCAGAGATAACCTCGTCGGTATCGGGGAATACGGTTGGGTTGTCGGTAGCCGAGTTAATCTCGGTCTCGAGCACCGATGCTACGTATGCAATGGTATCCTTCGACGCACCGTGTACCTGTGGGATGCAACGGAACGAATATGGATCCTGAACGTGCTGCTTGGGCTGCTTTGCAATCTCCGAGCCCGCCAGGAGCTCACGGAAGTTGCGCGCGGTCTCAATCTGGCCGTTGTGAGGACGGATGGCGTGCACGTTGTGCTCGAAGGGCTCCATGCGACCATCAAAGGCATCGAGCGACATGGCACCGATAGAGTCAGCCCAACGGCTCAAGCGCTGTGCGTTGATAAGCGAGTATACGCCGTATGCCGACATAAACTGTGTGCCGTTAAGTAGAGCAAGGCCCTCCTTCGAGCAGAGTGTGATAGGCTCCCAGCCCATCTTCTCCATCATTACGCTACCCTCGACCACCTCGCCGTCAATCTCCACGTGGCCGAGGCCAAGCAGTGGCAAGCACATATGTGCCAAGGGTGAGAGGTCACCCGAAGCACCCAACGAGCCCTGCTCGTAGACTACGGGGATGATGTTGTTGTTGAACATCTCGATAAGGCGCTCTACGGTAATAAGCTGCACGCCCGAGTGGCCATAAGACAACGACTGCACCTTGAGCAGAATCATCAATCGAGCAATCTCCGAGGGCACACGGTCACCAGTACCGCAGGCGTGCGACATGGTGAGGTTCTTCTGCAACTGCGACAGCTCCTCCTTACCTACCGAGATGTTACACAACGAGCCGAAGCCTGTGGTTACGCCATAGATGGGACGCCCAGCATCCTCCATCTTTCTGTCGAGGTACTCACGGCACTTATTGATGCGAGCCTTAGCATCCTCGCTCAAAGCCAGTTTGTAGCCCTTAGTCAAAATCTCCTCTACGCGAGCGATTGTAAGGCGCTCAGCACTAATATAATGAATCATCGTTATTACTTATTTTCGTTAAACACCTTGTTAATAAACTCCATATCTGCGAGGTTGGGTAGCGTAACCTTTAGAAGTGGTGTGCGCTCCATCTCACGCTTGATGGCGAACATAGCGCCCTCGTTACGTGCCCAGCTACGGCGTGCGATACCGTTGTTCACATCCCACAACAACATCTCCTCGATGTGGCGTGCAGAGTCCTCCGAGCCGTCGATAACCATACCGAAGCCACCGTTCATAACCTCGCCCCAGCCTACGCCACCACCATTGTGGATAGATACCCACGTAGCGCCACGGAACGAGTCGCCGATGACGTTGTGCACAGCCATATCGGCGCAGAACTGCGAGCCGTCATAGATGTTCGAGGTCTCACGATATGGCGAGTCGGTACCCGATACGTCGTGGTGGTCGCGGCCAAGCACGATAGGTGCCGAGATCTCGCCACGCTTGATGGCCTCGTTGAATGCCAAGGCGATGCGTGTGCGACCCTCAGAGTCGGCATAGAGAATACGCGCCTGCGAGCCTACGACGAGCTTGTTCTCCATAGCCTCACGAATCCAGTGTAGGTTGTCGGCCAACTGACCCTGAATCTCGGCGGGAGCCTCCTTGAGCATAGCGTCGAGCACCTCGGCAGCGATGCGGTCAGATGTTACGAGGTCCTCCTCCTTGCCCGAGGTACATACCCAACGGAATGGGCCGAAGCCGTAGTCGAAGAACATAGGACCCATAATGTCCTGAACGTATGATGGGTAGCGGAACTTGCCGTTCTCGCCCATGATGTCGGCACCTGCGCGTGACGACTCCAAGAGGAAGGCGTTGCCATAGTCGAAGAAGTACATACCGCGAGCGGTGAGCTTGTTGATAGCTGCCACATGGCGACGCAACGACTCGCGTACGCACTCGTGGAAGCGCTCAGGCTCCTCAGCCATCATGCGGTTAGACTCCTCGTAAGAGTAGCCTACGGGATAGTAGCCACCTGCCCATGGATTGTGCAACGATGTCTGGTCAGAGCCGAGGTCAACGTTGATATCCTCCTCGGCCAAACGCTCCCAGAGGTCTACAACGTTACCTACGTATGCGAATGAGATAACCTCCTTGTTCTCTACGGCCTGCTTCACGCGTGGGATAAGCTCGTCGAGCGATGAGTAGAGCTCATCCACCCAGCCCTGCTTGTGACGCTTCTCGGCAGCTGCGATATTCACCTCGGCGGTGATACTCACCACGCCCGAGATATTACCCGCCTTAGGCTGTGCGCCCGACATGCCGCCAAGACCTGCCGTTACGAACAACATACCCTTCAAGTCCTTCTGTCCGGGCTTCATACGCTTGCGTGCAGCGTTCATCACGGTGATGGTTGTGCCATGTACGATACCCTGTGGGCCGATGTACATATATGAGCCTGCGGTCATCTGGCCATACTGCGATACGCCCATAGCGTTGAAGCGCTCCCAGTCGTCCTGCGACGAATGGTTGGGAATGACCATACCGTTGGTAACGATAACACGTGGTGCATCCTTATGCGAGGGGAACAAACCGAGGGGGTGACCCGAGTACATGACGAGTGTCTGCTCGTCGGTCATCTCCGCGAGGTACTTCATAGCCAAGCGATACTGCGCCCAGTTCTGGAACACGGCACCATTACCGCCATAGGTGATAAGCTCGTGGGGGTGCTGTGCTACGGCCTTGTCGAGGTTGTTCTGAATCATCAGCATGATTGCGGCAGCCTGACGTGAGCGTGCGGGGTACTCGTCGATAGAGCGTGCGTACATCTCGTAGTCGGGGCGTAGACGATACATATAGATACGTCCGTAACGCTTCAACTCATCTAGGAACTCGGGAGCGAGCTCGGCGTGGTGCTTCTCGGGGAAGTAACGCAGGGCATTCGCCAAGGCGAGCTTCTTCTCCTCGTCCGTAAGGATATCCTTACGCTTAGGAGCGTGGTTTGCCGTAGGGTCGTAGGCCTTAGGTGCGGGCAGTGGGTCGGGGATACCTGCCAATATATCTTTCTGGAAGTCTGTCATTTCAATTAAAGTTTTAAGGTATTTATCACTCTCTTACTTAATCTTGCTCTCTACGATAGCGAGAATCTCCGCCTCGGCCTTCTGTGCAGCTGCCTGAATCTCCTCTGCCTCCTTTACAAGAGCATCAGCCACGGCGCGGTCCTTCAAGCCCGCAGCGTTGATCTTAACGTTGAGGCAAGCGCCCATCACTGCCGAGCGTGCAGCCAAAGCACCTACGCCAGCATCAGATACTGAGTTGGGGTTACCCTCCTCTGCCATAGCGCGAACAACGTCGAATGCCTTGTATGCAGCCTTCATAGTGCGTAGGGGCACCTGTGTAGCGTAGAGCGTAGCGGCCTCCATAGCAGCGGCACGTGCAGCCTTCTCCTCGTCAGTACCCTTAGGCATACCGAATACGTCCATAATCTTGTTGAACGCTGCGGTATCCTCGTCTACCAAGTACAATAGCTCGTTCATCACGCTCATACCGTTGTCTGCCCAGTTAGAGAAGTACTCCCAGCGGTCGTCCCAGCCAGCCTTGTGTGACGAGAGGTTGGCCACCATAGTGCCGAGCGCAGCGGCCAAGGCACCCATATATGCCGAGATAGAACCACCACCAGGTGCGGGCGACTCGCTTGCAGTCTCCTCGGCGAAGCCTGTGCAGGTCATATCTACGAGCTTCTTTACGCCCTTATTCTCATCTGCCTCGAGGATATACTCCACAACCTTCTCGTCGGGGTTGAATGGCTTGAGGTTCGAGAGACCCATAGACTCGATGGCGATGCGAACAAGCTCACGCTCTGGAAGACCTGTCGAGCGGTTCTGCTTGCGCAAGAAGTGGCGACCAGCATCTACCAAGGCACTCTTAGGGACAAGACCTACGATCTCGGCGCCTGTTACGCGCACGCCACGAGCCTCAGCAGCACGGCATACCTCGTCGAAAGCGGCGTGAAGAGGTGTAACAGATAGGTTGGTCATATTCATCGACACCTGAGCGATGCCATACTCCTCGATAAACCAGCCGATAGCCTTACATGCCTTCAACGTACCGGGCTTCATGATGGTGTTGCCGTTCTCGTCCTTCATAATCTTACCTACGATGGGGTTACCCTCACGCATAGGACGACCCTTCTCGCGCACGTCGAAAGCGATGGCGTTGGCACGGCGTGTAGATGTGGTGTTGAGGTTGTAGTTTACAGCCACGAGGAAGTCGCGAGCACCAACGGCCGTAGCACCAGTCTTGGCTACACCCTCATCGTAGGGGCGAGCACCGAAGTCGGGCTTACGCTTCTCGTCCATCATCTTCTCGGGCAACGCCTCATACTCACCGGCACGGCAAACAGCCAAGTTGCGACGCTCGGGCGTAAATGCCGCAGCCTCGTAGCAGTAGGTGGGGACGTTCAACTCCTCCGAGATACGCTTTGCCAAGGCACGTGCAAGCTCGGCGCACTCCTCCAAGGTGATGCCCGACACGGGTATCAAGGGACATACGTCGCACGCACCCATACGGGGGTGAGCGCCCTTGTGGCCGCGCATGTCGATAAGCTCGGTAGCGCGCTTGATGGCTGCAACGGCAGCATCGCACACAGCCTCGGGCTCACCTACGAAGGTTACAACCGTGCGGTTTGTAGCCTCACCGGGGTCTACGTCGAGGAGCTTCACGCCCTTAGCTGCGTCGATAACATCGGTAATCTGCTTGATGGTCTCAGCGTTGCGTCCCTCCGAGAAGTTGGGCACGCACTCAATAATTCTTTTCTGCATAATAGTTATATTTTAGTTTTGTTTGTTTTCAGTGTTTATATTAAGCAATGTTTAATTGTCAGAAGGGGTTAGATTTGGAGATTTGTCGCAGGCTGAAAAAGCGGAGTTTACTCTGGCGTAAATGAGCATTTTTCAGACAAGCAAAGCTTCGAAGATAGCCCCTTATCACAATTAAACCTCGTAGTCTACGTCTACACGATGCTCACGACGTGTCTTGCAGTAGTCGCTGACGGCGACGTGGAGTGGATGAATCTTGTATGCCTCCATAGCCTCGAATGAGGGGAAGTCGGCGGTAAGCACGGCATCGTATGAAGAGGCGGTCTCCTTGATGTTAACGCCCACCTCGGCACGTAATAGACCATCGATCTGGCCAACGAGCGCCTCGAGGCGGCTCTTCATCTCTAATGCAATCTGCTGGGGAGTCTCCTCCAAATCGCGGCGGAATTTCCACATTACAACGTGACGTATCATAATCTATAGTTTTAGGTTTTAGTTTCAGGTTTAGGTTCAATCATACAAATGTAGCAATAATTTTCGGAACTATAATCACCTTTGGTGATATTTTTATAGAATCACTCAAAAAAGGGTGCCATTACAAGGGCTCCGCCACGTGTGGGAGGGGAGGGCGTGTGGGCGCGGGTATTATTTTTAATACCCACATTATGATGGGGCGCGGAAAGGAGGGTGCGTGGGCGTCATCCCGAGGAGCAAAGCGACGTGGGGATCTCCTTAGATTGCCACGAGTCGTACCGACTCTCGCAATGACGAGTGAGATTGCCACGGGCAAAGCCCTCGCAATGACGGGACTCCTATGGATGACGTTCCCGCAACACATCCCGATACTCCACACTATGCGGGTATACAAAAGTATACCCACAACATCCTATAGCCACACCCATACAATGTGGGTATTATTTTTAATACCC